>CAWELU010000037.1:0-46411 GCA_963809965.1 uncultured beta proteobacterium | reverse complement strand
GCAATGACTCAGGATTTGGTTTCGAGCTGCGTAGGGGATGCGTTTCTCCGCATCATCGAACAGCTTCAGGTTGTAACCCAGCTCGCCCAGCACGTCCTCGGGATTCTCGCCCAGGCTTCGGAGAACTTCGGGAATGGCCAGGACACTGGCGATGCGGACAGTCGGATTCAGAGGGTGACGCGCGGCTGCTTTTCGCATTCTCGTTAACCTCACCAAAACAATACCCGAGTGTGTCGAGAATAGTGAAGTGTCTGTCCAGAGTTGTGAAGGCGAATCTTCACATTTCTTGACAATGCGCAAAGTGGGCCGAGAGCCGTATGCGCGAGGCTTCCGGCAGCACTTGCCAAAGGTGAACATCATGGGAACGAATCGCTGCCTCGTAGCATTGCTCTTGTTGGCCCTCATGGCGCTTGCGGGATGCGCCAGCCGACCGGTCAACGAGCGGCTGACCCGGTTCGACCCGAATGCCGGCTACCGTCCGTATCTCCTGATCCCGAAGCGCGTGAACAACGATCCGCAGCACGCTGTTCATCCTCGCGTTCTCCGGCGGCGGCACGCGCGCCGCGGCGCTCTCCTACGGCGTGCTGGAAGAGCTTCGGCGGCACCGAGATCGCCGTCGACGGCCAGCGGCGCCGGCTGATCGACGAGGTCGACATCATCACCGGCGTCTCGGGCGGCAGCTTCACGGCACTCGCGTACGCGCTCCACGGCGAGCGGCTGTTCTCCGAGTACGAGCAGCGCTTCCTGAAGCGCGACGTTCAGGGCGATCTCGTCGCGCGCGCGCTCAACCCGTTCAACTGGTGGAAGTACATCGGCGGCACGCGCCGGGCGCTCGGAGCTCGCCGCGGACTACTACGACGAGATCCTGTTCGAAGGCGCGACGTTCGCGCGACCTCCTCACCAAGCAGGCGCCGGTCGCGGTCGCCAACGGCACCGACATCTCCACCGGTTCGCGGTTGTCCTTCTACCAGAACGACTTCGACCTGCTGTGCTCGGACCTCACCAAGGTGCGCCTGTCGCGCGCGGCGGCCACATCGTCTGCCGTGCCGGTCGTGCTGTCGGCGGTGACGTTCGACAACTACGGCGGAACCTGCGGCTACGAGTATCCGGCCTGGGTCGCGGGACGTCGCGAAGGCGCGAGGGACGCGTCCGGCCGTCGGCGCGCGCGTTGCAGCGCTACGGCGAGATGCAGCAATTCCAGGACAGCAAGGATCGCCCGTACATCCACCTGGTCGACGGCGGCGTCGCGGACAACATCGGCATGCGCAGCGTGCTGGAGGCGCTCGAGGCGTTGACGCGAGCAACGCGTTTCGCGGCGACGTCGGTTTCGGCGGCCATCCGCAGGATCGTCGCTCATCGTCGTGAACTCGCGCTCCGCGCCCAAGACCGACTGGGACCGCGCGGAGGACCCGCCCGGCCTATTTGCCCAGCTGACGCAGTCGGCCGGCGTGCCGATCGACCGCTACTCGTTCGAAACCATCGAGATCATGAAGGACCGCGAGGAGATCTATGGCTGGCGGCGCGAGATCCTGATTCTGCGCGCGCGACTGGCGGGCAAGACCGAGGCGGAGGCCGAAGCGAGCGTCCCGCTCCCGAAGCTCACCTTGCACACGATGGACGTGAGCTTCGACGCGATCAAGGATCCGAAAGAGCGCGATCGCTTCATGAACATGCCGACGACGTTCGTGCTGCCTGCCGAGGACGTCGATCGCCCTGCGCGAGGCTGGCGGGCAACTGCTGCGCGAGTCACCGGACTACCAGGAGCTGCTGCGCGAATGGGGCGGGTCGCCCGCGCCGTAATGTAGGCAGCAGCAGGTCGGCAGGGATCGATCTTCACCGAGCAATAGGAGCGTCGGTGAATCTTGACCTCGCACAAACGCCGCGCCGATTGACGAGTCACATGGCGAAAAATGCGAAGCCATTGTCTTGAAATGTACAGAGTGGTTATAGCCTTTGGTACAGCCTATACACAGTGGCACTGAGCGTGGAGTGAAGGAGTACGTCTTGGGATCGGTCTCGACGAGACCACAAGGAAAGAGGACAACCATGAAGGTCATCATCATTGGCGGCGTCGCCGGTGGCGCGTCGTGCGCGGCGCGGCTGCGGAGGCTGGACGAGAAGGCCGAGATCCTGATGGTGGACCGCGGCCCCTACGTGTCGTACGCGAACTGCGGTCTGCCGTATCACATCTCGGGCGTCATCGAGGACGAATCGGACCTGCTCGTCGCGAGCGAGCAGATGTTTCGCGAGCATGTTCAGCGATCGACGTGCGGACGAACTGCGAGGCGGTCGCGATCTCGCCGAAGAAGAAGACCGTGGACCTGCGCAACGTCACGACCGGCGAGGTGACGAAGGAGTCCTACGACAAGCTGGTGCTGTCGCCTGGCGCGCCTTCGGTGCGCCCGCCGCTCCCGGGCATCGACTTGCCCGGAATCTTCCAGGTGCGAACGGTGCCGGACGTGCGCAGCGATCCGCGAGTGGATCGAGCCCGCGGCACCGAATTCCTGAGCGGGCATGTACAGCTACTCCGGCATGCAGTTCGTCAAGCCCGCGCGCCGTGCCGTGGTCATCGGCGGCGGCTTCATCGGCCTCGAGACCGCGGAGAACCTGATCCACGCCGGATTCGAGGTGACGCTGGTCGAGATGCTCGATCAGCTGCTCGCTCCGCTCGATCGCGAGCTCGCCCTCCTCGTCGAGGAGCACGTGAAGAGGCATGGCCTGCGGCTGGCACTCGACGACGGCGTGGCCGGCTTCAAGCAACTGCGAAAGCGGCGCGCTCGAGGTGCAGACGAAATCGGGCAAGGTCGTACCCGGCGGACATCGTCATCCTCGCGCTCGGCGTGCGTCCGGACACGGCGCTCGCCAAAACCGCAGGTCTGAAGATCGGCGAACGCGGCGGCATTCGGGTCGACGAGCACATGCGCACGAGCGACCCGGACATCTTCGCCGTCGGCGATGCGATCGAGGTCAAGGATTTCGTCACGGGGGACTGGAGCCTCGTCGCGCTGGCGGGACCGGCGAACCGGCAGGGACGCATCGCGGCCGACGTGATCGCCGGACGGAATTCACGGTTCCGTGGCGCACAGGGAACCTCGGTCATCGGCTTGTTCGGCGCCGCTGCCGCGTGGACGGGCGCCAGCGAAAAGACGCTGAAGAAACTCTGCGACGAGGATTACGAGAAGGTCTATCTCTTCCCGAATTCGCACGCCGGCTATTACCCTGGCGCGAAGCACATTGCGCTCAAGTTCATCTTCCGCAAGTCGGACGGACGCGTACTCGGCGCGCAGGCGCTTGGCGAAGATGCGCCGGCGGTGGACAAGCGCATCAGCGCGCTAGCCGTCGCGATCCAGATGGGCGCGACCATCTACGACCTCGAGGAAGCGGAGCTCTGCTACGCGCCGCAGTTCGGAAGCGCCAAGGACGCCGTCAACTTCGCGGGGATGGTCGCCGCCGACGTTCTCGACGGCGACATGCCGCTCGCCCACTGGGATGGCGCCAAGGGCGCGCTCCTGCTCGATGTGCGCCAGCCGCTGGAGCTGGTCGTGGAAAGCGTGCCGGGCGCGACGAACATCCCGCTGGGGGAGCTCCGCGCGCGATTGGGCGAGCTGCCGCGCGACCGCGAGATCCTCGTCATCTGCCGCTCTGCGCAGCGAGCCTACTACGCGACGCGTATCCTGCTCCAGAATGGATTCAAGGCCCGCACTCTTTCAGGTGGCATGCTTTCACGGACGATGGTGAACTCGCGATGAGATGCGACGAAGAGTTCGAAGGCGCGTCGCCGCCACACAGCATCGACCCGACGCAGGTTCGATTGCGCGCTCGGTGCATATAACGGGGCGTGCTCCACCGTTGGCCAAAGCCCACCTGGGGGTGGGCGTCTCCATCGGATGCAATCACCTCCGTGCTGATTGCCGGCAACCCGCCTGGCCGCTGGCATCCGGCATCGGTGGATCCGGGGCGGAGGTTCTCCGGGGATGGACGGGTTGACTTGCTCCCACTATGGGAGCATACTCGCATGCAATGCGGGTCATCGCGATATCGACGCTGCGTGGGTTCTGGCAGAAGCACCCGATGGCGGAGATTCCCTTGAGGGCGTGGTACGCCGAGGCGAGTCGAGCGCGCTGGGAGCGGCCCGCGGACGTTAAGGCGAATCGACGCAACGTTAGCATCCTCGCGAACAACCGCGTGGTCTTCAACATCAAGGGAAACGACTACAGGCTGGTGGTCGCGATGCGATACGACAAGCAGATCATGTTCATCCGATTCGTCGGCACACACGCCGAATATGACCGGATCGACGCGACGAGGGTGTAGCGATGGATCTGAAGCCAATCAAGACCAAGCGCGACTACCAGTCGGCGTTGAAGCGCGCGGAGCAACTCTGGCACGCTGCCGCGCGCAGTACTGAGGCCGACGCGCTTGATGTCCTGACTCTGCTTATTGCCGATTACGAGACAAGGCATTTCCCGATTGCCGATCCTGACCCGATCCAGTTCCTCGAGTACGTCATGGAATCACGTGGGCTGACGCGCAAAGATCTCGAGCCGTACCTGGGATCGCGTGCGAGGGTCGCGGAGGTGCTGAACCGCAACCGCGCGCTTACGTTAGAGATGATTCGCCGGCTTTCCGAGGGACTCGGGCTGCCAGCCGACGTGCTGGTACAGCGATACGCGCTGCGCCACGCCGCATAGGCAATAGCGGCGCTGCGTCCGCCCGATTCTCTGGGCGTAGTCCCGGTCACAGTGCCACAATTGATCCAGTGCTATGCTCGGTGTGTCCGGTTTTGTGCCCGTTTGTGCCGGTATTTGCCGAGCTCGCATTAACCGGCTTTCTTTTGATTCAAGCGCTTACGGAACGCCACAACCCCCCTTTTTCGATTGTGATTCCGGTTGTCGTGGGTTCGAATCCCATCAGCCACCCATTCCTTCCCGGTTTCCGCGATAGCGGATACCAATCCTGGTTCCGGTGTTGCCGCAAGCGACCGGTACCGGGCCCCAGGGTTTCTGCGAGCCGGTGTTACTGGCTCGCAGACCTGCATTGCCATGAAAATTCCCAAGCGACTCCAACCACTGCTCGAAGACGGCCTGATCGATGGCGTCGTGCGGCAATTGATGAGCGGCAAGGAAGCGATGGTCTTCGTCGTATGGTGCGGAAGCGAGAAGCGCTGCGCGAAGGTCTACAAGGAGGCTGACAAGCGCGGCTTTCGGCAAGCGGTCGACTACACCGAAAACCGCAAGACGAAAAACACCCGGCAGGCGCGCGCGATGGCCAAGGGCACCCGCTTCGGGCGCAAGGCTCGGGAAGACGCGTGGCAGACCGCCGAGGTCGATGCGCTGTACCGCCTGGCCGCGGCCGGCGTGCGCGTGCCCAAGCCCTACAACTTCCACGAAGGCGTGTTGCTGATGGAGCTCGTCACCGATGAACACGGCGAGGCGGCGCAGCGCCTGAACGACGTCGAGTTCACTCCCGCGGTGGCGCGCACCCACCACCAGCGACTGATCCGGGAAGTCGTGCGGATGCTGTGCGCGGGCGTCGTGCACGGCGACCTCAGCGAATACAACATCCTGATCGGCAGCGACGGGCCGGTGATCATCGATTTGCCGCAGGCGGTGGATGCGGCCGGCAACAATCACGCGCCGAAGATCCTCGAGCGCGACGTGGCCAACCTGCGCAGCTACTTCGGCCGCTTCGCACCGGAACTGCTGACCACCCGACTACGGCAAGGAGATCTGGGCGCTGTTCGAGGCCGGGGTACTGCAGCCGGACACACCGCTCACCGGCCACCACGAGCGCGTCGAGAAGGCGGTCGATCTCGACAGCGTGCTGCAGGAAATCGATGACGCGCGCTTCGAGGACGCTGCCCGCAGGTTGCGTCTGCAGCAGGGAGTGACTTAACGCGCAGAAGCGTGCCGCCGGATGACCGAGGCATCGCGAGGCTGTCGAGAGATCGCCCGTTGCCTCGGCAAGATCCTTGCCGATCAGGGCATCGGCGTGTTGGGCCGGCGGTTCGTTCCCGCCCTGTGGATGGATGTCGCGGCGCGCTGTTAGGGCAACACGTCACGGCCAACAATCTTGTATCGCCAAACGCAGGAGTCGGCCAGCAGCGCCCGCACAGCGAAGTCGCCACGATCGACCGTTCGTTGGCGCTATCGATCCGAAGCGGCCGCAGCGAGAAGCGTTCGTCCGATGCGCGCATCCATTCGTGCGAATGAGGAAGCTCGATTCGCGCCTGACCAAGCGAATGCGTTGGGGAATTGGGTGACGCCGAGCATTTGCCTGCATCTACGCTCGGTGCAGGACACCCGTCAAATTGTGTTCGACATGCCATAGCTCCAGCGCCGAGTCGCCATCGCTGAAGGAAACGTCGTACGTTCTTACACTCCTCGCCGGCACAGGAGGTGGTGCACAGGAACGTTGCGTTGCTGCAAGGACTTAAGGCAGTGGCACGGCGGTTGCATCTACGGATGTCGACTGGCAAGAGTACGGGGACTGTGCCAGTGCTGGAGGTTGCAGACCGATGTTGCACAAGCAGTAGTGTCCAGAAGGAGCGACCGTGGTCGGCAGAGCCGACACTCCCCTTCGCATCAACCAATGGAGTTGCGCTCGATGAACTCCCGCTTGTTTTCCGGACTTGTAATTGTGGCAATTTCCGCGACAACGGGCGCGGCAAACGCCGCTCACGTTCCACTGACGAAGTTCCACCACTCGGAAGCTACCAGCTTTGCGCATATGCACCGAGTGCGCTCGAATGCGGGAAGCGGAGCCGGACCGTCCATCGTTAACGCGCCCATCGGCGGGGTCAGCACAATCAACTGTTACGGCGTTGGCGAGAGCGATCTCGCACGCGCAGCGCTCAACCCCGGAGGGGCGCCATTTGGTCCCGTTGCGAATAGCACAGTCCCGCCTGCCAGAGCGGTAGGCAGGGGCCACGATTTTTCGGCTGCGCTCAGAGGTTTCCGTTTCGGCAACTGGTACTCGGATTGGGCCGACGCCGCCACAACCGATTCCAGCCACTCGCCGACGAACTCCGAAGCCATTTCCGTTCTTCGTCCCGCGAACAGCCATGCAGCCAGCCATTTCGCCAATGTGCTGGTGAACGCCGCGGGTTCGAGTATCGGTACCCGCAAACTCGGTGGGAAGTGGAGGAAAACTGGGTTTGGCGCCTACCCGATCATCGAAGCCGAGACGCCCTCAAACGCAACGCCGCCGTGCCCCACGCCATCCGACGACACGCTACCTGACTCATATCTGGCCGATTCGTATCCTCCCGGCTTGGATGCGTCCGATTCGCCCCCGTCGGATCCTTTCGTCCTCGATCTGTCCCCAGCCGAATCAATGATCCTCGACGTGGCAGAGCCCCACCTCCCTGACTCGTACCTCCCCGATTCGTATGCGCCCGGCTTGAACGACCCCAACTCGTCCCCGTTGGATCCTTCCTTCCTCGATCTGCCCCAAACCGAATCGATGATCCCCGACATGACAGAGCCCGAGATGACATTCCCGGAAGAGTCGCGTCTGCTGCAGAGTTCGCCGAATGCAATCCCGGAACCCGGATCCATTGTGCTGCTCGCTATCGGGCTTGGCGCATTAGCGGGTCTTCACCGCCGCCGCACCGTCGACTAGCTGCCAATGGTGCGTCGGGCATCGATGCGGGCAGATAGCAGCCGTATTCAGGAAGCTCCCCGTCGGCGCGGTATCCCAGTGATTGCCCTTGTGGCTCGTCGAGCGGAGGCTTGTGCCCGGAACTCACGTGGGCCGAGTCCTGCGCTTTTGCGGAACGCCGTAACGAAGCTTGCCGGCGACGAATAACCGAGTCGGTAAGCGATCTGGCCGATCGGCGCGGGTTGCCGGATTCCCGTGGCATACTTTCGGGACATGGCATAGCACGCCTTGCTTCGGTTCCTCCCGTCGCGCATGACCCCTCCGCAAACCGACTCGCCCTACGCGGCGATGCGCCTCGTCGTCGCGCTGGCGCTGATGACCATCGGCAACGCCGGCATGTACGTCGTCGTTGTCGTGTTGCCGACGGTGCAGGCCGAGTTCGGCGTGGCGCGGGCGGACGCCTCGTTTCCCTACACGTTGCTGATGATCGGCTTTGGCCTCGGCGGAATCGTGATGGGCCGCCTCGCGGACCGCAGGGGCGTCATGGTCCCGTTACTGATCGGCGCCGTGAGCCTGGGGCTCGGCTTCACGCTGGCCGCGAAAGCCGAGAGCATCTGGACGTTCGCGATCGCGCATGGCGTGTTCATCGGGTTGCTCGGCAGCGCGACGACGTTCGCGCCGCTGATCGCCGACACGTCGCTTTGGTTCGTGCGCCGGCGCGGGATCGCGGTGGCGGTGTGCGCGAGCGGCAACTACGTGGCCGGCGCGATCTGGCCGCCGATCGTGCAGCACTTCGTCGAAAGCATCGGCTGGCGCGACACCTACTTCGGCTTTGGTGTGTTTTGCGTTGTGACGATGACCGCGCTGGCGCTGCTGATGAAACGTCGTCCGCCGATGCATGACGCGGCCATGGTCGCGGGCGTGACGCGGAATTCGGACCCACCGCTCGCGTCGAACCGACCGTTCGGGCTCTCGCTCAGCACCGCGCAAGCGTTGCTGTGCGTGGCCGGGCTCGCCTGCTGCGTGGCGATGTCGATGCCCCAGGTGCACATCGTCGCCCTTTGTGGCGATCTGGGATTTGGGGCCGCACGCGGCGCGCAGATGCTGTCGCTGATGCTGGCATTCGGGATCGTGAGCCGGCTGGTGTCGGGCTGGATCTGCGACCACATCGGCGGCTTGCGCACGCTCCTGCTCGGCTCGGCGCTGCAGGGCATCGCGTTGCTGCTGTTCCTGCCTTCGGATGGCCTGTGGTCGCTCTACGTCGTGTCCGCGCTTTTCGGCCTGTTCCAGGGCGGCATCGTGCCGGCCTACGCGATCATCGTGCGCGAGCACTTTCCGCCCGCCGAGGCCGGCGCCCGCGTGGGAACCGTGCTCATGTTCACGCTGCTCGGAATGGCGCTCGGCGGTTGGATGTCCGGCAAGATTTTCGACCTCACGGGGTCGTACGATGCCGCATTCGTCAATGGCATCGCGTTCAATCTCGTCAACCTGTCGATCGCGCTCTTCCTGCTTCGGCGCGGGCGGCCGCAGCGCCTTCGCGCACTGGCCGCGTGATCCTGCGACCACCACCGCGCGGCTTCGCTCGCCCCCATCCACCCGATCGACGCAACTCGGCCACGATCCGGTAACCACCTCCCGCGCTTGGCGGGGCGGACGACAAGACCGCAGGCGGGCCGGATCGCCGGGGTCCACGCCCTCGTCGCTGACTTTCGAGTCATTTGCTTGTAAGCGCACACTTCGATGGGTGCCTTGCCGGATTTCGACGCATGCCGTTGCTTGGCTCGCTCATTTTGTCCAAGACAAAATCGAAAATCTGAAGCTGACGCCAGTTCGAATTGCTGCATTGCACCAATGAGTTAGCAAGGTCATTGGCCGCCCCGATATCGTTGATCCAAAACACTGATTTGACTGGCATTTGGTGCATCCCTATCTTGTCCCCATGCCCCGCACAACAAATGCGGCCTTGGATTCAAGGAACGGCTAACTGGACGATAGGAGCCTGCAATGCGAAGCAATCAGCTTTCGGCAAATAACCTGGATGGCCTGGGCATTTTCGCCTTGATGGCCAAGGCGCTGACCCTTGCGCCACCGCAAGCCGAACCACGCGAGCGCCCGGGCAGCGACACCGACCCGGCGCCGATCGACGCTCCGACACGCCGGCGCGGCTTGCTCGAGCGCCTCGACCACTGGTTCTGGCGCCAGCAGCAGCGCGGTGTGGAGGCGTATCTGGCGCAGTCGGCGGACGTGTTCGACCTCGAGGCCCGGATGCGCGCGCTCCAGCGGAACGTTCCCTACCCCTACTACTGATCCGGCGTTGCAGCCTAGTCACACGCAATGCCGATCGAAACCGAGCTGAAAGGTGAAACCGTGGAAAACCGAATCGTAACCAACCCCTACACGCCTGAATCGCGTCGAAAAACCGGACGTGCACACTTGGCATGCGGCCTTTGGCTGCGCGTCGGGTTCGTCGGTGCGAGCGGCGTGGCGGCCGGGCTGCTCCAACTATTCGCCGGCATGTTGCCACCCCCGACGGCGCTGGCTCTGGCTCTGGGCGGGGGTGCGCTGGCGGCCTTCAGCTGGTGGCGCGCCCATGCCATTCTGGACAATCTCGACCGGGCGGAGGCAGTGGCGGCCGACGTGCGATCGCCGGCCGACGCCGGGGCAGTGGCGAGCGCGTGAGGAATCGCGCCGAGTACGGGGCGCCTTCCCCGGGCGATGATTGGCCGGGGAGGCTCAGGTGCTCGCGAGGCTCCAGATTTGCCGCAAGACGTCGACCAGCGCCGCAAGCACCGGGTCGGTCTCCCGGTCCGAGGGCGAGACGAGCCAGAGCTTGGTCGTGACCTGCGAGCCCGGCCAGACCACGCAGCGGCCGCCGTCGACGGATTGCGTGGCGAGTTCGTCACGCAGCAGGCTGATGCCGACACCCGATTCGACGAGGTTGTTGATGACGGACTCATTGTCCGCTTCGATGATCCGTTCGGGCTGGGGCGCCCGGTCGCGGAACAGTCCCAGCACGAGTTGCCGATGGGTGCTCGGTTCCGGGGCGACGATCCAGGGGCGCTGGGCGACCGCCTCCCATGGAGCCTCGAGAAGTTCGCCGGCCCAGGCAACGGGGATCGCCACGCGGTAGACGATGTCGCGCAACGGAATGCTCTTGAGATCGGCGTCCGGCTCGGTCCCGAAATAGAAGCTCGCGTCCAGCGTGCCGGCGCGGACCCGCACCAGGGCGTCGCTCGACATGACCTGGTTGAGCTCGATCTCGATCTGCGGATAGTTCTTGCGCATCAGCACGAGCAGCTCGCCGACACGCAGGATTCCCGGCTCGAGGACCGTGCCGAGCCTGAGACTCCCCGTCGGTTCGCCACGGAGCTCCTGCGCGGAGTGCTTCAAGTGCTGCACGGCCTCGATGATCTGCGTGGCCTCGGCGAGCAGTCGGCGGCCGGAAGGCGTGAGCGTCATCCCGGAGGAGGAGCGCTCGAACAGCGTGACGCCGAACTGCTCCTCCAGCGCCTTGATGTGACCGGAGAGTGCGGGCTGGCTCAAATGCAGCGTCTCGGCCGCCCGCGTCAGGTGGCCGTAGTGGGCCACGGTCACAAAGGAGCGTAACTGATTGAGATCCAAATGCGTTCCGCTCGCGGTTTACGATCGGTCAGGTCGAGTTAGTAATACTGCATCGCAGCATAGGGTTGCCGACTGAACTTTTCAATCCATCATACGCGCACTCGCCGACAAGCGCACGTGTCGCCGGAGTGATGTACGGAGCAAGGTTTCTGATATAAAATGTATATGAATGAATATGTTAATACAAACCAATGGATCCTGCTTGGCAGTCGGCCGGAGTTGCAATCAGACCGCCGAGACGCGGTCCGACCAAGCCCGGGTACTTGCCGGGGACTCGTTGAGGAAGATTTTCGGCCATTGTATGCTGCATTGCACAAGTTATCGCGGAGCACGAACCCGACGCGGGCGCCGTCCGCCTCGATGCAAGCCGGGATTGGCGCGATGACCATCGCCTGCCAGATGTTCCCCGTCACCCGACCGGAGACCAAATGATGACAGTCACTGTCCAACGCCTCAACGAAAGCGCGCGCGCTGCGCTCGAGACGCATTTTCTCGAGTTGCCCGCCGAGGACCGGCGACTTCGATTCGGTTCGTCGCTTTCTCCCGAGGGCATCACTGCCTACGTCGACGGCATCGATTTCGACCGCGACGCGGTGTTCGTTGTCCACGACGATCGCCTTGCACTCATCGGCGCGGCGCATGTGGCCTTCGGGGACGACCATGCCGAGCTCGGGCTCTCGGTGCTTCCGGCGCACCGCGGCCGCGGCGTCGGTAGCGCGCTGTTCGAGCGGGCCGCGGAGCATGTCCGCAACCGCTTCATACCGAGGCTCTTCATGCATTGTCTCAAGGAGAATGCGGCGATCATGCACATCGCGCAGCGATTCGGCATGCAGATTGTCACCGAGGCCGGCGACGCCGATGCCCACCTCGAACTGCCGCCGGCAAGCCCGACATCGATCACCGGGGAATTCATGACGGAACGGTTCGCGCTGTACGACTACGCGCTCAAGGCGAACGTCGCGGCGTGGAAGCGCATCAATGCCGCACTGGAGGGGACGACGCAGGCCGAGGAGGCCGGTCAGCCACGGATGTCGTAGGGTCCTCGGTGGAAGGCGCACGACCCCGCACGCGCCAAAAAGGGGGAAAATGCGGGGCCCGGTGCCCTCGACAAGCGAGGCGCCAAATGGGAATCTCGCATTCGGCCCAAGCTTCCACCCCGATGAGCCGCGTCTTCCACCGTCATCTCCATCACACGCCACCGGTCGCAACCGGCGGCCGCGGCGTGTACCTGACCGACGCGGCGGGAAAGACCTACCTCGACGCGTGCGGCGGCGCGGCGGTGTCCTGCCTCGGCCATGGCCATCCGGACGTGGTGGCGGCGATGCACGCGCAGATCGACCGGCTCGCCTACGCGCACACGAGCTTCTTCACGAGCGAGCCGGCCGAGGCGCTCGCCGATCAGCTGGTCCGCACGGCGCCCTCGGGCATGAGCCATGCGTACTTCGTGAGCGGCGGTTCGGAGGCGGTCGAGGCTGCGCTGAAGATGGCCCGGCAATATTTCGTCGAGATCGGGCAGCCGCAGCGCGGCGTGTTTATCGCGCGCCGCCAGAGTTACCACGGCAACACGCTCGGTGCGTTGGCGGTCGGCGGCAATGCGTGGCGGCGCAAGCAGTTCGCACCACTGCTGATCGACGTCGAGCACGTCTCGCCCTGTTATCCGTACCGCGACCAGCGGCCGGACGAAACTCCGGAAGCCTACGGCAAGCGTCTCGCGGCCGAGCTCGATGCGACGATTCGCATGGTCGGACCCGATCGCGTTCTCGCATTCGTGGCCGAAACGGTCGGCGGCGCGACCGCCGGTGTCCTCACGCCGGTGCCGGGATATTTCAAGGCCGTGCGCGAGGTCTGCGACCGCCACGGCGTGCTGCTGATCCTCGACGAGGTCATGTGCGGCATGGGACGCACGGGAACGCTGCACGCGTGCGAGCACGAAGGCGTCGTGCCCGACCTGATGACCATCGCCAAAGGCTTGGGCGGCGGGTACCAGCCGATCGGCGCGGTGCTCGCCCAGCGCCGGATCGTCGATGCGATGTCGCAGGGCAGCGGCTTTTTCCAGCATGGCCACACCTACCTTGGCCATCCGGTCGCGTGCGCCGCCGCGCTCGCCGTCCAGAAAGTGATCGAGCGTGACGGTCTCATTGCGCGCGTGCGCGATCGTGGGCAAGCGCTTGAGGCGCGGCTGCAAAGCCGCTTCGCCGCGCACCCGCACGTGGGTGACATCCGCGGCAGGGGGCTCTTCTGGGGCGTCGAGCTCGTCGCCGACCGTGCGACCAAGGTGCCGTTCGATCCGGCCCATGCGCTTCACGCCGAGGTCAAGCGCCAGGCAATGGCACGCGGCCTGATGGTCTACCCGATGGGCGGGACCATCGACGGGCGCCTGGGCGACCATATCCTGCTCGCGCCGCCCTTCATCGTCGACGAGGATCATCTCGACATCATCGTAGACCGTCTCGAGGCCGCGATCGACGCAGCGATCGCCACCTCTGCATCGCGCAGGACGTCCGTTCAATCCCACGAGGAGGAGACCCAATGAACAAGACAAGCACGCTCGGCGCGGCGCTCGCCGCCGTTGCGCTGGCAATCGGCACGCTCAGCCAGCCCGTCGCCGCCCAGCAGAAGTTCATCACCATCGGCACCGGTGGCGTCACCGGCGTCTACTATGCGGCGGGCGGCGCGATCTGCCGGCTCGTCAACAAGGACCGCGCCAAGCACGGCATCCGCTGCTCGGTGGAATCGACCGGCGGTTCGGTGTTCAACGTCAACACCATCAAGGCCGGCGAGCTCGACATGGGCTTCTCGCAGTCCGACGTGCAGTACAACGCCTTGAAGGGCCTCGGTCAGTTCAAGGACGCCGGGCCGTGGACCGACGAGCGTGCGGTGTTCTCCGTGCACCCCGAGCCGTTCACGGTGCTGGCGCGCAAGGAAGCCAACATCAAGAGCTTCGCCGACTTCAAGGGCAAGCGCTTCAACGTCGGCAACCCCGGCTCCGGCACGCGCGCGTCGATGGAGGAGCTGCTCGCCGCGATGGGCTGGAAGCTCAGCGACTTCTCGCTCGCGTCCGAGCTGAAGGCCGACGAGCACGGTCCCGCGCTGTGCGACGGCAAGATCGACGGTTTCTTCTACGGCGTTGGCCACCCGTCGGCGAACATCCAGGATCCGACCACGTCCTGCGGCGCGAAGCTCGTGTCGCTGACCGGGCCAGCCATCGACAAGCTGATCGCCGAAAAGCCGTACTACGCGAAGGCGACGATCCCCGCCGGGCTCTATCCGAACAACGCGGAGGCGACGAAGACCTACGGCGTGCTGGCCACGGTGGTTTCCTCGTCGAAGGTTCCGGCGGAAACCGTCTATCAGGTCGTCAAGGCGGTGTTCGACAACTTCGAGGAGTTCAAGAAGCTGCATCCCGGCGCTCGCCAACCTCAAGCCGGAGAACATGATCAAGGACGGCAACTCGGCGCCGCTGCACGAAGGCGCGGCGCGCTACTACCGCGAGAAGGGCTGGATCAAGTGACGCCCGGCGGGCCCGTCCACGCGGCCCGCGTCCGGCGAACGTGCGGGGGCGGAGGCGACTTCGCCCCCGTTTGTTTGGAGCGCAAGCGCGGGAGGACCGCGCATGGCCACCGACATCGAGAAAGCACCCGAGGCGCTGCAGGAGCTGGTCGCCAAGGTGGACACCGGCGCCCGGAAGCCGGAAGGCGCCGACCGCGAAGGTGATCTTCGCCGTGGCGCTCGCCTGGGCGCTGTTCCAGTTCTGGTACGCGTCGCCGCTGCCGTTCACCTTCGGCATCGGCATCCTGAACGACACCGAGGCGCGCTCGCTGCACCTCGCCTTCGCGCTGTTCCTCGCCTTCACCGCCTGGCCCGCGTTCGGCTCCTCGCCGCGCGACCGCGTGCCGATGGTCGATTGGGCGTTCGCGCTCGCCGGTGCCTTCGCCGGCGCCTATCTGCTGCTCTTCTATCGCGAGCTCGCGCTGCGCCCGGGGCAGCCCACGACGATGGACATCGCCGTCGCGGTGACCGGAATCGTGCTGCTGCTGGAGGCCACGCGGCGCTCGGTCGGCTGGCCGATGGCGGTGCTCGCGCTGCTGTTCATCGCCTACGCCATGGGCGGCGCCTACCTGCCCGAGGTGCTGTCGCACAAGGGCGCGTCGGTCTCGCGCCTGATGTCGCACATGTGGCTCACCACCGAAGGCGTGTTCGGCATCGCGCTGGGCGTGTCCACCGGGACGATCTTCGTCTACGTGCTGTTCGGCACGCTGCTCGACCGCGCGGGCGGCGGCAACTACATGATGCAGGTGAGCTTCGCGGCGCTCGGGCACCTGCGCGGCGGGCCGGCGAAGGTCGCGGTCGTCTCGTCGGCGCTGAACGGCCTCATCTCCGGCTCGTCGGTGTCCAACGTCGTCTCCGGGCGGCATCTTCACCATCCCGCTGATGAAGAAGTCCGGCTACGGCGGCGTCAAGGCCGGCGCGATCGAGACGATGTCGTCGGTCAACGGCCAGATCATGCCGCCGGTGATGGGCGCGGCCGCGTTCCTGATGGTCGAGTACGTCGGCATCCCCTACTCGGAGATCGTCAAGAACGCGATCCTGCCGGCCACGCTCTCGTACATCGGCCTCTTCTACATCGTGCACCTCGAGGCGCTGAAGCTCGGCATGCAGCCGCTGATTCGTCGGGAGCCGCGCTCGTGGAAGGCAGCGCTGATCCGCACCGGTCTGGGCATCTCCGGCACGATCGTCGTGATGGGCGTGCTGTACTGGGTGCTCGAAGCGGCGAAGCGCGTGATGGGCGACGCCACGCCGTGGGTCGTCGGCGCGATCGTGGTGGCGCTCTACCTCTTCTCGGTCTGGGCGGCGTCGAAGAGCCCCGACCTGCCGCCGGACATCGACATCGACAACCCGAATCCGCTGGAAACCTGGCCGGCGGTCAAGGCGGGCCTGCACTTCGTGCTGCCGATCGGCATGCTGATCTGGTGCCTGATGGTCGAGGAGATGTCGCCGTCGCTGTCGGCGTTCTGGGCGATCGTCATGCTGATCGTGCTGATGGTGACGCAGCGGCCGCTGATCGATTTCTTCCGCGGCACCCGGACGGACCGCGCGTGGACGAGTGGCCTCAACGACGTCCTGCAAGGGCTTCAACGACGGCTCGCGCAACATGATCGGCATCGGCGTGGCCACCGCGACGGCCGGCGTCATCGTCGGCGTGATCACGCTGACCGGCCTCGGGCTGCGGATGACCGAGTTCGTCGAGTTCGTCTCGCAGGGCAACGTGATCGCGATGCTGCTGTTCATCGCCTTCGTCTGCCTCGTGCTGGGCCTCGGCGTGCCGACGACGGCGAACTACGTGCTGGTCGCCACGCTGATGGCGCCGGTGGTCGTCGAGCTGGGCGCGCAAGCCGGGCTCGTGATCCCGCTGATCGCCGTGCACCTGTTCGTCTTCTACTACGGGATCATGGGCGACATCACGCCGCCGGTGGGGCTCGCGACGTTCGCCGCGGCGGCGATCTCGGGCGAGAACGCGATCGCGACCGGCGTCCAGGGCTCGGTGTACGCGCTGCGCACGGTGATCCTGCCGTTCATCTGGATCTTCAACCCGCAGCTCCTGCTGATCGACATCGACAGCATCGTCGAGCTCGTCAGCGTGATCGTCGCGTCGACGCTGGCGATGCTCATCTTCGCCGCGGTGACGATGAACTGGTTCCGGATCGCAGTGCCGGCTGTGGGAGACGCTGCTGCTGGCGGTCGCGTGCGTGCTGCTGTTCCGGCCCGGACTTCTTCATGGACTATCTCGCGCCCGAGTACACGCACCTGCCGGCGGCGAAGGTGGTCGACGTCGCGAAGGACCTGCCCGACGGCGGGCGCCTGGTGATGGTGATCAAGGGCACGACGATCGAGGGCGACGACGTCACGAAGACGGTGGCGGTGCGGCTGGGCGCCGCCGGCGACGACGGCCGCAAGCGGCTCGCCGAGGCCGGGCTCACGCTCGCGTCGCTCGGCGACGTCGACGCAGATCTCGGGCGTCAAGTTCGGCTCGCGGGCGAAGAAATCGGGCTTCGAGCAGGGCTGGGACGTGGCGCGGATCGAGGTGCCGTCCGGCCGGGCGACGCCGCACTGGTTCTACCTGCCCGCGCTGGCGCTGATCGCGCTCGTCTGGTGGGCGCAGGGACGGCGGGCGAGCCGTCCGCCGGGCCACGCCAGGGAAAGCAAGGCTCCGCTCGGAGGGACAGCGCGCAGCGCGAGGCAACGCCCATGAGCATCGTGCGGGCACCGGTGGCGCGTGACGCGCGGGTGGCCGCCGCGCCTCGCATCGCGCTGATCCATGCGCTGCTCGCATTCGATCGCGCCGGTGAACGCGGAATTCGATCGCGCGTGGCCGGACTGCGTGCGGATGAACCTGCTCGACGACAGTCTCTCCGGCGACCTCGCGCGGGGCGGCGGGCTCGATGAGCGCATGACGCAGCGCTTTCTCGCGCTGGCCGACTACGTGATCGACACGGGCGCGCAAGGCATCCTTTTCACCTGCTCCGCGTTCGGGCCGTGCATCGACGCCGTGAAGGCGCGCTTTCCGGCGATTCCGGTCCTGAAGCCGAACGAGGCGATGATCGCCGAAGCGGCGTCGCGCGCCCGCAGGATCGGCCTGGTCGCGTCCTTTGCGCCGACGCTCGCGTCGATGCCCGCCGAGTTTCCGCCCGGCGTCGACCGTCGTCCCGATGCTGGCGGAGGGCGCGCTCGACGCGCTCGGCCGCGGTGACACGGCTGCGCACGACCGCCTGGTCGTGCAGGCCGCGATGCGGGTTGCCCAAACGGGGTGCGATCTGGTCGCGCTCGCGCAGTTCAGCCTCGCGCGCGCCGCGCCTGCGGTCGCGAGCGCCGTTGCGTTGCCGGTGCTGACGACCGTCGCCAGCGCCGTCCGTGCGCTGCGCAGCCGGATGATGGGCGCGTCGGCCCAGGTCAATTCGCGCTCCGTGTAAGGCAGGCTGCGCGACGAGCTTCGTTGCGGCGGCTGCCGCTTACGACGTTACCGTCGGATTCTGCCAGCCGCCCGGCGGTGCCACCTTGAGGTCGACCTCGTTCGGGCCCCACGTGCCAGGATCGTATTCGTAGACCGGCGTGCCTGCTTTCACCACCGGATCGACGATGCGCCACGCTTCCTCGACGTAGTCCTCGCGCGCGAACAGCGTCCGGTCGCCGGCCATTGCGTCGCCCAGCACGCGCTCGTACGCATCCATTTCTTCCGCGCCGGGCCGCCGGCTCGCGACGCAGCTCGATCTGCTGGCCGATCATCCGCTCGTCCGGGTCCATCACCGTTGCTCCGAGCGCGATCGTCATCTCCGGGCTTATCCGGAACCGGAGATGGTTCGGCACGCCCGGGCACGCGTCGAAGATCTTCGGCGCGCGACGCAGGCGCACGATCACTTCGGTGCAGGTCACCGGCAGCGATTTTCCCGCGCGGATGTAGAACGGCACCCCGGCCCAGCGCCAGGAATCGATTTCCAATCGCAGCGCCGCGAAGGTCTCCACCTTCGAGTCCGACGCCACGCCGGGCTCCTGGCGGTAGCCGCGAAACTGGCCGCGGACGAGGTCTTTCGCCACGACCACCGGGATCGATTTCAGGACCTTCACCTTTTCGTCCCGCACGGATTCGCTGTCGTTTCGGGCCGGCGGCTCCATCGCAAGATTCGCCAACACCTGGAACAGGTGGTTCTGGATCACGTCGCGAATCGTGCCCGTCTGGTCGTAGAACACGCCCCGGCCCTGCACGCCGAAGCTCTCCGCCATCGTGATCTGGACGCTCTTGACGAACTTGCGGTTCCAGAACGATTCGAGAAACGCGTTCGCGAACCGGAAGAACACCATGTTGTGCACGGGACGCTTGCCGAGGTAATGGTCGATGCGGTAGATGTGTTCCTCGTCGAACGTGCCGAGCAGTATCCGGTTGAGCATCTGCGCCGAGGCGAGATCGTGCCCGAACGGCTTCTCGACGACGACGCGCGCGCCTTGCGTACAGCCCGATTGCGCAAGCTCTTCGACGACCGGGGCGAAGAGCGCCGGCGGAATGGCGAGATAATGCGCCGGCCGCTGCGCGCTCCCCAGCGCCTTGCGAATCGCCTGAAACGTCGCCGGATCGTTGTAATCGCCGGCGACGTAGCGCAGCAGGCCAGCCAGTTTTTCGAAAGCCGTCGCGTCGAATCCGCCGTGCTTCTGCAAGCTGTCGCGGGCGCGCTCTTTCAGCTGATCGAGCGTCCATCCGGCCCTCGCCACCCCGATCACCGGCACGTCGAGATTGCCGCGTTTGAGCATCGCCTGCAGCGACGGAAAGATCTTCTTGTAGGCCAGGTCGCCGGTGGCGCCGAAGAAGACCAGCGCGTCCGCATTTGGATCGTGCATCGCTGTCCCGTCCGTTGCTGAAGCCGGTTGGCAAGGCTGGGAGCAGGTCATCGGCATCCTGGCCGCGGTTGACCTGCGCCATCCCCACGACCTATTTGGCCGCCGGCTTTTCGTGGTGGCCGCCGAACTGATAGCGCATCGCCGAGAGCAGCTTGTCCTGGAACTCGGCTTCACCGCGCGAGCTGAAGCGCTCGTAGAGCGCCGTGGTGAGCACCGGCGTCGGCACGCCCTCGTCGATGCCTGCCTTGATGGTCCAGCGCCCCTCGCCCGAGTCGGAGACCCGGCCGGCGAATCGGTCCAGCTTCGGATCCGCGAGCAGGGCACTCGCCGTGAGATCCAGCAACCAGGACGCGATCACGCTGCCGCGACGCCACACCTCCGCGATGTCGGGCAGGTCGAAATCGTATTGGTAGTGCTCGGGGTCGCGCAGCGGGGTCGTCTCCGCATCGATCGCATGCGTCTTCTTACCGACATTGGCGCCGCGCAGCAGGTTCATTCCTTCGGCGTACGCCGCCATCAGTCCGTACTCGATGCCGTTGTGAACCATCTTGACGAAATGCCCGGCGCCGTTCGGCCCGCAATGCAGGTAGCCCTGCTCGGCGGTGCCGCCGACCTTGTCGCGTCCCGGTGTGCGTGGCAGGTCGCCCCGGGCTGGCGACAGCCGCGCGAAGATCGGATCCAGGTGCTTCACCGCCGCGGCCTCGCCGCCGATCATGATGCAGTAGCCGCGTTCGAGCCCCCACACGCCGCCGCTCGTGCCGACGTCGACGTAATGAATGCCCTGCGGCGCCAGTTCCCTGGCCCGGCGGATGTCGTCGACATAGTACGAGTTGCCGCCGTCGATCACGATGTCGTCACGCTCGAGGTGCGGCAGGAGATCCGCAATCGTCCGGTCGACCGCGGCGGCGGGCACCATCAGCCAAATGGCGCGCGGCTTTGCAAGCTTGCCCGCAAGATCGGCAAGCGAGTTCTGCGCCGACGGCCTTTTCCTTGACGAGCCCCTCCACGGCCCTGGGCGACATGTCGTAGACCACGCAGCGGTGCCCGCCCGTCACGAGACGCCGCACCATGTTCGCGCCCATCCTGCCCAAACCGATCATTCCGAGTTGCATGCGGTGTTTCCTCTCTGTTGAACGGATTGCGAATGCGAATGCGATGGCGACGGACGCGGGTGCCGGGTCGGCCGTCAGGACGGAAGTCCCTTGAGCTTGCGGTAGCGGCGGATCAGCGCGTTGGTGGAGCTGTCGTGCGCCAGATTGCGGCGGCTCGGTCTCGCCCAGTTCCGGAACGATCCGCTGCGCCAGCACCTTGCCGAGCTCGACCCCCCACTGGTCGAACGAGTCGATGTCCCAGATCACTCCCTGCGTGAAGACGCTGTGCTCGTACAGCGCGACGAGCTTGCCCAACGCCGCCGGCGCAAGCCGGTCGAGCAGCAAGGTGCTGGAAGGCCGATTCCCCTCGAACGTCCGGTGCGGCACGAGCCAGTCGGGCGACCCCTCGGCGCGCACTTCGTCGGCGGTCTTGCCGAAAGCCAGCGCCTCGCCTTGCGCGAACACGTTCGCCAGCAGCAGCTCGTGATGCCGGCCCAGCGGATTCAACGACTCGCCGAAAGCGATGAAGTCGCAGGGGACGAGCCGTGTCCCCTGGTGGATCAGCTGGTAGAACGAGTGCTGGCCATTGGTGCCGGGCTCGCCCCAGTAAATCGGACCGGTGTCGTATCGGACCGGCGCGCCGTCGAGCGTGACCCGCTTGCCGTTGCTCTCCATGGCAAGCTGCTGCAGGTAGGCCGGGAATCGCTTCAGGTACTGGTCGTAGGGCAGCACTGCGACCGTATGGGCGCCCAGGAAGTTGTTGTTCCAGATGGCGATGAGGCCCATCAGCACGGGAATGTTCCGGGCGAAAGGTGCCGTGCGGAAATGCTCGTCCATCTCGTGGAAACCACCGAGCATCGCGCGGAAATGATCCGGTCCGATCGCGAGCATCGTCGAGAGACCGATCGCCGAATCCATCGAATAGCGCCCGCCGACCCAATCCCAGAAGCCGAACATGTTCGCCGTGTCGATGCCGAACTTCGTCACTTCCGTCGCGTTGGTCGACACCGCCACGAAGTGTCGGGCGACGGCCTTCACGTCCCCGAGCGCCGCGACGAGCCAATCCCGCGCGCTCCGGGCGTTGGTCATCGTCTCCAGCGTCGTGAACGTCTTGGACGAGACGATGAAGAGCGTCTCGGCGGCATCGAAGTCTCGGACCGCTTCCGCGAAATCGGTCCCGTCGATATTGGAGACGTACCGGAAGTCGAGGTCCCGAACGCTGTAATACCGCAGCGCCTCGTAGGCCATCACCGGCCCCAGGTCGGACCCGCCGATGCCGATGTTGACGACGTTGCGGATGCGCTTGCCGGTGTGGCCCTGCCATGCGCCGCTGCGCACGCGGTTCGCGAAATCGCTCATTCGGTCGAGCACCGCGTGGACCTGCGGTACCACGTTCTGGCCGTCGACGAGGATCGACGTTCCCTTGGGCGCGCGCAGGGCGACGTGCAGGACGGCGCGCTGCTCGGAAGCGTTGATCTTCTCGCCGCGGAACATGGCGTCGATGCGCGCTCGCAGACCCGATTCGTCGGCGAGCTGCGTCAGCAGCCGGAGCGTTTCGTCGGTGAGGCGATGCTTCGAGTAGTCGAAGTAGATCCCGGTTGCCTCGGCAGCGAGGCGTTCGCCGCGTTGGGGGTCGTCGGCGAAGAGCTGGCGCAGGTGCAGCGTTCGGACCCGCTGGTGGTGAGTCGCGAGCGCTTTCCAGGCGGCGCGTTCGATCAATGCTTCGGTGAGGGATGCCATTTCGAGATTCCGTCGACGTCGGTGCAGGGGTCACGAACGGCGGCGGCGAGGCGTGGCCCGAGCCGCGGTCTTGCGCGTCGTGTCTTGCTCCCATACGCGGAAGCCTCCCAGGAACGCATTTGCATTGTCGCCGGCGCGGCACCCTGGCGGAAGTTCCTCCAGGTTGCGGACGTTGCCGCCGCCGAGTACGACATCGTCCGGCTCCAGCGCGGCGACGAGGCCCTGCACGACATCGGCGACATGCTTGCGCCACTTCTTCTTGCCGTGGCGGGCGAGGCCGCGCGCGCCGACGTAATCCTCGTACGTCGCCTTGCGGTAGCGCAGGTGGCCGAGCTCCATCGGCTCGATGATGCCGTCGACAATCAGCGTCGTGCCGAGCCCGGTGCCGAGTCCGAGGAACAGCATCTTGCCGCCGTTGTAACTGCCGAGCGCCTGCATCGCTGCGTCGTTCATCACCTTGGTCGGGCAGCCGAACGCTGCGTCGAAATCGAAGCCCACCCACCCGCGGCCGAGGTTGTACGGCTCGACAATCGGGCAATTGCGCAGGACTGGGCCGGGATAGCCGACCGTCACCGCGTCGTATTTCCAATCGTCAGCAAGCCGTTTCACCCGTTTGACCATCTGCGTTGCGGTGAGCGTCGGCCCCGAGTCGAATTGGCGCGGTTCCTTCCGCCCGGATGCGAGGATTTTCACGTGCGTGCCACCAACGTCGACCGCCAGTACCTTCATCCGGCACCATCCTTTTTCACCACGGCGTGTACCTGCTCGTGACGCTCAACCGGCGGTTGCGAGGGCGGCGCTCTTGGATTGGATCACGGCCATGAGATCGTGCCACGACTTGACGAACGCCGCCGCACCTTCTTCCTGCAGGCGCGCCGCCAGTGCCTTGACGTCGATGCCCGCCTTGGCGAATTCGGCGAGCACCGCTTCGCACTCACCGCCGGTGTGCGGCATCGGAGCGCCGACTTCTCCGTGCTCGGCGAATGCCTTCAAGGTGGCTTCGGGAACGGTGTTCACGGTGAGCGGGGCGGCGAGCGCCTTCACGTACAGGATGTCCGACGCCTTCGGGTCCTTGGTTCCGGTGCTTGCCAGCAACAGGCGCTGCGGACGCGCGCCCGCATTGAGGACTCGCTGATAGCGCGGCGATGCGATCAGGTCCCAATAGGCCTGATAGGTGCGGTGGCCGATCGCGATTCCGAGCCGGTTGGTGAGCGCCGCGGGGGCGTTGCCGGCCACCGCCACATCCCAGCGGCTGACGAACAGCGAGGCGACCGAGCCGACATCCGGACTCAAGCCGGCGGCAATGCGCCGCTCGATACCGCGCAGGTAGGCATCGGCGGCCGCCAGGTAGTGCTCGCGCGCGAAGAGGAGCGTCACGTTGATGGGCACACCGGCAAAAATCGCCTCTTCGATCGCCGGTAGCCCCTGCTCGGTTCCCGGAATCTTGATGAAGAGATTCGGCCGCCCGGCCCGTGCATGCAGGTCCTTCGCCTGCGCGAGCGTGGTCTTGGTGTCGTACGCGAGCAGCGGGGAGACCTCGAGCGAGACCCAGCCGTCGACGCCGCAGGTTCGTTGGTGGATCGGTCGGAAAAGGTCGGCCGCCTCGGTGAGGTCCTCGAGCGCGAGCTCGAAGAAGAGCCTCTCGCCGGACTTGCCCTCTTTGAGCTTCCTGCGAATGGCGGGATCGTACGCACGCGCTATTCTTGATGGCGTGGTCGAAGATCGTCGGATTCGACGTGAGGCCCGTGACCGACAGCTCGTCGATGTACCGCGCCAGCGTGCCGGTGGCGAGCAGATCACGCGTGATGTTGTCGAGCCAGAGGCTCTGACCCAGATCGTGGAGTTTCCCGGTAGCCGCCATGTCCAGACTCCTGTTCCGCAATTGCCTACGCCCGGGCAGCGAGCGCGGTGTTCACGATCTGCTGCGCTTCGTCGACAATCGAGCGCAGATGGCGCTCGTCGTCGAAACTTTCGGCGTAGATCTTGTAGACGTTCTCCGTGCCCGACGGGCGTGCGGCGAACCAGCCGCGTGCCGTGATGACCTTCAGGCCGCCGATGGCCGCCTCGTTTCCCGGCGCCCGGGTCAGCTTCGCGGTGATCGCATCACCAGCGAGCGTCGATGCGGTGACCGACTCCGGCGAAAGTCTGCCGAGGCGCGCCTTCTGCTCCGGGGTGGCCGCCGCGTCGATCCGCGTGTATCGCGGCGCGCCGAATTCGGCCGTCGAGTTCGCGATAGTGCTCGCCCGGATCCTTGCCGGTGCGCGCGGTGATCTCCGCGGCGAGCAGGTTCATGATCGGGCCGTCCTTGTCGGTGGTCCACACGGTGCCGTCGCGCCGCAGGAAGCTCGCCCCGGCGCTTTCCTCGCCGCCGAAGCAGAACGAGCCGTCGAGGAGCCCGGGCGTGAACCACTTGAACCCGACCGGCACCTCGCACAGCTTGCGCCCGAGCGACGTGACGACACGGTCGATCATCGCGCTCGACACCAGCGTCTTGCCGATTGCGGCCGCGACAGGCCATTGGGGACGATGCGTGAGCAGATATCGGATCGCCACCGCGAGGTAGTGGTTCGGGTTCATCAGCCCTGCCGATGGCGTGACGATGCCGTGGCGATCGGCATCCGGGTCGTTGGCGAACGCAAGTCGGTAGCGGTCCTTTAGCCCGACCAGCCGCGCCATTGCGTACGGGCTCGAGCAGTCCATGCGGATCCTGCCGTCGTGATCGACCGTCATGAACGAGAAAGTCGGGTCGATGGCGGGATTCACGACGGCGATGTCGAGCCCGTAGACTTCGTTGATCGGCTGCCAGTAGTTCACCGCGGCGCCGCCGAGCGGATCGACGGCGAGTTTCAAGCCCGCCGAACGGATCGCGTCCATGTCCACGACGTTGCGCAGGTCCTCGACATAGGGCAGGACGAGATCCTGCTCGTGCGTCGTGCGCGCCTGCTTCGCCTCGACGAGCGGCACCCGCTTCACGCCGGCATTGCGCTCCTTCAAGAGCGCATTCGCGCGGTCCTCGATCCATTTCGTGACGTCGGCGTCCGCCGGTCCGCCGTTGGGCGGGTTGTATTTGAAGCCGCCGTCCTCCGGCGGATTGTGCGACGGCGTGACCACGACACCGTCCGCCATGCGTTCACCCCGGCCGCGATTGTGGACGACGATCGCACGGGAGACGACCGGCGTAGGGGTGAAGCCGCCATCGCGCTGGATGATGGTTTCCACGCCGTTGGCGGCAAGCACTTCGAGCGCCGTGTCCTGCGCCGGGCCCGACAGCGCGTGCGTGTCCTTGCCCATGAACAAGCGGACCGTCGATGTGCTTCATCTTCCGGTAGTCGCAGATAGCCTGCGTGATCGCGAGGATGTGCGCCTCGGTGAATGCTCCGGCCAGCGACGAGCCGCGGTGGCCGCTCGTGCCGAAGCTGACCTTCTGCGCGGGATCGGCGACGTCGGGCACGCGCTCGAAGAAGGCGCGCTCGAGCGCGGGCACATCGATCAGGAGCTCCTTCGGGGCAGGTCTGCCGGCGAGGGGGGAAAGCGCCACGGGGTGCCTCGTGTTCGTCGTGCTGGTCGGTGGTCAGCGCGCGAGTGCGCGCGACGGGGCGTCACGGTTCATGTCCGAGGCGAGTATACGGCGATCGCGCGGGCTACTCCATGCATCGGCCATGACGGATCATCAGCGATGGTCCGGTCAATGTTCCGTTCGGGAGCGCCACGAAGAATTGAGTAGAATCGACCGGAGCTTGCCTTCTGCGATCCGGCGCCTTGCGGCGCAGGTCGGACGCCGCGCGCACGCACGAAAATTCCACGGCAGCGAACACTCGGATGCCATGACATGCCGCCGTTGACCGCGGAGGAAGGGCGCCTCGAAGCGGCCCGCTCCGGCAAGGAGCCGTGGCGTCGCTGGGGCCCCTATCTCGCCGAGCGCCAGTGGGGAACGGTGCGCGAGGACTACAGCGCCGACGGCGTCCGCGTGGGAGTACTTCCCGCACGACCATGCCCGCTCGCGAGCGTATCGCTGGGGCGAGGACGGCATCGCCGGCATCTGCGACGATCGGCAGCAATTGTGCTTTGCGCTCGCGCTGTGGAATGGCGCCGACCCGATCCTGAAGGAGAGGATGTTCGGCCTGACCAGCAAGGAGGGCAATCACGGCGAGGACGTCAAGGAGTACTACTTCTACCTCGACAACGTTCCGAGCCATGCGTACATGAAATGCCTGTACAAGTACCCGCAGCAGGCTTTCCCGTACGCGGAACTGGTCGCCGAGAACCAGCGTCGCGGGCGCGACGATCCCGAGTACGAACTGCTGGACACCCGGATCTTCGATGACGATCGTTATTTCGACGTGATCGTGGAGTACGCGAAGGAACGCCCCGACGATATCCTGATCCGGGTGAGCGCCGTGAATCGCTCGGGCGAAACGGCGATGCTGCATCTGCTGCCGACGCTCTGGTTCAAGAACGACTGGTCGTGGTTTCCGGCCAACGCCAAGCCGCGCATCGCCGTCGCAGCCTCACGCGCAAGCGAGCTCGTCCTCGAGGCGACGCACCGCAGCCTCGAGCCGTACTTTCTGTACTGCGAGGCCCCGGGGGAGGTGCTGTTCACCGAGAACGAATCCAACCTCGAACGGCTTTACGGGGTGCCGAACGCTTCACGCTTCGTGAAGGACGGGATCAACGAATGCGTGGTCGCGGGACGGCAGGACGCCGTGAATCCGGAGCGCGTGGGCACCAAGGCTGCACCGCACTACCTGCGCGAGATCGCTCCCGGTGCGACGACGGACATCCGGCTTCGGCTCACCACCCGCGGCAACCTGCCTGCCGCGCTCGGCAGCGAATTCGACGCGACGTTTCGATTGCGACAAGAGGAAGCCGACGCGTTCTACCGGCGCCTGACGCCATTCCCGCTGCCCGACGATATGCGCAACGTGCAGCGGCAGGCGTTGGCCGGCATGCTGTGGAGCAAACAGTATTACCGCTACTTCGTCAATCGCTGGCTCACCGGCGATCCCGCGGGGCCGCCCCCGCCGGAGGAGCGCAAGCGCGGGCGCAATCGCGAATGGCCGCACCTTGCCGCCGGCGACGTGCTGTCGATGCCGGACAAGTGGGAATACCCCTGGTTCGCGGCGTGGGACACGGCTTTCCACATGATCGCGTTCGCGATGATCGATCCCGAGTTCGCGAAGGGCCAGCTGCTGCTCCTCACGCGCGAGTGGTACATGCATCCCAACGGCCAGATCCCCGCGTACGAGTGGGCGTTCGGAGATGTCAATCCGCCGGTTCACGCCTGGGCGGCGATCCGCGTCTATCAGATCGAGGAAAAGGTCTACGGCCGCAGGGACCGTGCATTTCTCGAGCGAATATTCCACAAGCTCCTGCTCAACTTCACCTGGTGGGTCAATCGCAAGGACACCCAGGGCCGGAACATTTTCGAAGGCGGCTTCCTCGGCCTCGACAACATCGGAGCGTTCGACCGGTCCGCCGGATTGCCGACGGGAGGGCGCCTGGAGCAGGCGGACGGAACGAGCTGGATGGCGATGTATTGCCTCAACCTGCTCGGGCTATCGCTCGAGTTGGCGAAAGAGGACGCGGTCTACGAAGACCTGGCAACCAAGTTCTTCGAGCATTTCGTCTACATCGGCGCGGCGGTCAACCGCGTCGGCGGTCGCGAGGGCGGCTTGTGGCACGAAGCCGAAGGATACTTTTTCGATGCCCTGAAGCTTCCGGACGGTCGCTGCTTCCCGATCAAGGCCCACACGATCGCCGGGCTGGTTCCGATTCTGGCGATTGCGGTCGGCGAGCGCGAGAGCCTGCGGGCGTTTCACGATTTCGGCGAGCGCTTTCGCTGGTTCGTCAAGTACCGGCCCGAATTGCTCGCCGGGCTCGCCGACATCACGCACCGCGGGATCGAGGACCGGATTCGCCTGGCGCTCGTCGACTCCAACAAGCTTCGCCGCATCCTGGAGCACATGCTGGACGAGGATGGGCTGCTGAGCCCCTACGGCGTGCGTTCGGTGTCCAGGCGCCATGCCGCCGATCCGTACGTGCTGAACCTCGACGGGCGGCGCTTCGTTCTCGACTACGAGCCTGCCGAATCGACGACCTCGTTGTTCGGCGGCAACTCGAACTGGCGCGGGCCGGTGTGGTTCCCGCTGAATTTCCTGCTCATCGAGGCGCTGCAGAAGCACCACTACTTTCACGGCGACGAATTCAGGGTGCGATGCCCGAGCGGTTCGGCCGACGAGGTGACGCTGTGGGACGTCACAACGGAGCTCACCTACCGGTTGATATCGATCTTCCTCAGGGACGAGGCCGGACGGCGACCGGTGAACGGGGCGCGGGCGAAATTCCAGACCGACCCGCACTGGCGCGACCTGATCCTTTTCCACGAGTACTTCCATGCCGAAACGGGCGCCGGCCTTGGCGCGAGCCACCAGACGGGCTGGACGGGGGTCGTGGCGAAGCTGATCCAGCAATACGGCGAATACGCATTGCAGGACAGGCCACCGTTGCCCTCATCGGGAGCCGGACCCACCGTGACGGATCAGCCCGAGGCCTGAGCGACAACCGGAGCCATTGGCGGCCGTGCGGGCCGACGTTGATGACGAGTTCGTCCCGCCTCTCAGGCAGCACGGCGTCGTCAGCAGCGACCGGCCCCCCTGCGTTGGGGGCCTCGACCGGGCGCTAGCTCTGGAATCGATACCCGACGCCGGTTTCGGTGACGATGTGCTGCGGCCGCGCCGGGTCCGATTCGAGCTTCTGGCGCAAGTGGCCCACGTAGACGCGCACGTAATGATTGCTCTCGACGTAGCTCGGCCCCCAGACCTCGCGCAGCAGATGGCGATGCGTGAGGACCTTGCCCGCATTCGCGATCATGACCGTGAGGAGCCGGTATTCGATCGGCGTGAGATGAACGACCTCGCCGGCCTTGCGGACGACCCGCTTCGCCTGATCGATTTCCACGTCGCCGAAACGAAAGACGGCCTCGCCTCCGTGCGCGGCCACGACCTGCCTGCGACGCGTCGCCCGCACCCGGGCGAGCAGCTCGCCCACGCCGAACGGCTTGGTGAGGTAATCGTCGGCGCCGGCGTCCAGAGCGGCGATCTTGTCGGCTTCGTCGACCCGCGCCGACAGGACGATCACGGGCATCGACGACCAGCCGCGAACGCCGCGAATGAAGTCGATGCCGTTGCCGTCGGGCAAGCCCAGGTCGAGGATGACAAGGTCGGGCTTGCGGGTTCCGGCATCGATCAGCCCCTGCTGCAGCGTCTCGGCCTCGACGACGTGCCAGCCTTCGGACTCCATTGCCGTGCGGACGAAGCGCCGGATCTGGCGCTCGTCTTCTACCAGCAGGGCGGTCGGGGCGGATTTCGGTCATCGAGGATCTGCTGCGCGGACGCCGGATCGCTGCGCGTCTGGACGTCGCGTCTGGTCGCGTTGTGCTTGCGTGGTCACGCCGGCGGTGCGCCTCCATTATCCCGGAAACCTCAGGAACCGGGCCGCACGGCCATCCCGATCGCAGCGTCCTCCGGAGGTTCAGGCCGTTCGCGCGACGGGTGTTTCCTCGGGAACCGACGGGCGGCTTTCCGAGCGGAAGCGTGAACGTGAATCGCGCGCCGCCGTCCAGATTGTTGGCCGCCCGGATCTCGCCTCGATGCGCGTCGACGATCGCCCGGCTGATCGCGAGTCCGAGTCCGACGCCGGGAGTCGCCGATTCGCGCGAGCCGCGCGTGAACTTCTCGAAGATCAGCTCTTCCTGACCGCGCGGTATTCCCGGGCCGTTGTCGCTCACGGTAACTCGCAGATCATTGCCCGAAACCTCGGCCGCGACGCTCACCGTGGTCCCGTCCGGCGTGTACTTGCTGGCGTTCTCGAGCAGGTTGTACAGCACGCGCTCGATCAGCGTCGCGTCGAACTCGACCAGCGGCAGGTCGGGTGGAACGACGACTTCCACGCGATGCCGCGCGAGCGCCGCCTGCGCCGACTTGAGGGCGCTGCCGACCACTTCTTCGAACGGGAGCCATTGCCGGTTGAGCTTCACCTCGCCGCTCTGGATCCGCGCCATTTCGAGCAGATTGTTGACCAGGCACTCATGCGACGCGCCTCGTCGGCGATGGCGTGCGCCGATTCCGAGCTGCGCCCCGGAAAGCGCCGGCTTGGTCATCGCCAGCGATTCGGCCAGTCCGATCAGCGCGGCGAGCGGGGTACGAAGGTCGTGCGACAGCGCGGACAGCAGCGAGTTGCGCAGTCGCTCGGATTCCATGTGGATGAGCGCCTTCTGGGCGACTTCGACGTAGTGGACGCGCTCGAGCGCAATCGCCGCGAGCGCCGCGAAGGTGTCGAGCTGCCGCTTCTGTTCGGGCACGAGCAGCACGCGGCGACTCTCCGGCTTGATCGCGAGCACGCCCCGCGTGCGCATCGGCGCCCGCAGCGGCAGGTACTGGAATTCGCTGCCGGCCAGCGTGTCGGTGCCGAGACCCGGCGGGTTGGGTATTGTCGTAGGCCCATTGCGCGGTGGCGACGTCCACGCCCGGCGGATGGGTGCGATCGGCACGGAGCTGCAGACGGTCCTGGTCGTCGAGGACCAGGATCGCCACCTGGGCGCGAAACGTGCGGGCAATGGATTCGGTCGCAGTGTCGACGACCTCCCCGGTCTGCAGCAGGCTCGACAGGTCGCGGGCGAATTCGTAGAGGGCGCGCGAGCGTTCCTCGCGATAGGTCGCGACGCGCGCCTGGTAGCGCAATCCCGCGGTCATCTGCCCGGTGATGAGGGCGACCGCCAACATCACCGCGAAGGTGACGCAGGTACTGCACGTCGCTCACCGCGAACGAGAGGCGCGGCGGGACGCAGAAGAAGTCGAACGCGGCGACGCTGACGAAGGCGGCCAGCACCGCGGGGCCGCGGCCGAAGCGCATGGCGACGAGCACCACCGTCAGCAGAAAAAGCATGACGATATTGGCGAGGTCGAAGTAGGGCAACAACGCCACCGCCACGAATGTGGTGGCAGCGCAGGCCGCGAACGCCCACACGTAGCGTAGCCTCTTGGCCGACACGTAGCGGATCGTCGCCGGCCAACGCCGGCGGATTCGCACTCGGGGCTTCCGTCGGCGCGGCTTCGCCGCGTCCGATCTCGATCAGATCGATCTCCGGCGCAAGGTCGGCAGCGCGCTTGGCAACGGATTGGCCGAAAGGCCACCGACGGGGCGCGCGATGGTCGCCCCACGATCAGTTTGGAACAGTTGCGGGATCGCGCGTATTCGACGATGGACATCGCCACGTCGCTTCCCGACAGGATCGCCGTCTGGCCGCCGAGCTCCTGCGCGAGCTTGACCGTGCGCAGGATCCGCTCGCGTTCGGCGACCGGGAGTCGCAGCAGGCTCGGCGTCTCGACATAGACGGCCGTCCATTCGACGCCCAGTTGACTCGCGAGCCGGGCCGCGCTGCGCACCAGGTGCTCGGCGCCCGGGCGCGGACCGACGCAGCACAGCAGCGACGCTTCGGTCTTCCAGACAGGCGCGATCGCCTGGTCCGAGCGATAGGCCTGCACGTCGTCCTCGACGCGATCGGCGGTGCGGCGCAGCGCGAGCTCCCGCAGCGCCATCAGGTTGCCTTTGCGGAAGAAGTTGCGTGCCGCGCGCTCGATCTGCTCGGGGACGTAGACCTTGCCGGCCTTGAGCCGCGCCAGCAGGTCGTCCGCCGGGATGTCGACCAGCATCACCTCGTCGGCGTTGTCGAAGAACGTGTCGGGCACCGTTTCCCAGACCTGGATTCCGGTGATGCCGCCGACGACGTCGTTCAGGCTCTCGAGATGCTGAACGTTGAGCGTCGTGAAGACGTCGATGCCGGCCGCGAGCAGCTCGTCGATGTCCTGCCAGCGCTTCGGGTGCCGCGATCCCTGGACGTTGGTGTGCGCGAGCTCGTCGACCAGAATCAACGCCGGCCGCCGCCGGATCGCGGCGTCGAGATCGAACTCGCGCAGCGTGCGCCCCTGGTAGCCTGATCGACGCGAGCGGGAGCAACTCGAGGCCTTGCAGCAGCGACTCGGTTTCCTTGCGGCCGTGCGTCTCGACGACGCCGACGACGACGTCCCTGCCCTCGTCGCGAAGCTGGCGTGCCGCGGCAAGCATCGCATACGTCTTCCCGACGCCGGCCGACGCGCCGAAGTAGATGCGCAGGCGGCCCCGCAGCGCCGCCGCTTCCTGCGCCTTGACCTGCGCGAGCAGCTCGTCAGGGTCGGGGCGCTCGTTCTGCATGCCGGGTCGTCACGTCTTCAATTGCCAGTGTAGCAAGCGCGCTCGCGCAATCTCACGTTCGTCGAGGCGCTTCGCGACCGGTAGCGCGAATGCAAACGGCACGGTCGGAGTTGCGGCACGACCCATGCGCCCGCGCCGCCTCAGCGCTGCGCGCGGTCGAGTCCGCGGTTGAGCGCAAGCACGTTGACGCGCGGCTCGCCGAGGACGCCGAGCGTGCGTCCCTCGGTGCTTTGCGCGACGAGCGCGCGTACCGCGTCCGTCGGTCAGGCCGCGGGCCTTGGCAACCCGTGGGACCTGGAAGTCGGCGGCGGCGACGCTGATGTGCGGATCGAGGCCGCTGCCGGACGCAGTGACGAGATCGACCGGTACCGGCGCGGTGTTGCCCGGATCGGCATCGCGCAAGGCCTTGATGCGATTCTTGACCGCGTCCTCGAGCGCCGGGTTGCGCGGGCCCTGGTTCGAGCCGGACGACGCGGCGCCATTGTAGGGATACGGCGAAGTCGCCGACGGCCGGCTCCAGAAGTATTTCGGATCGTCGAACGGCTGGCCGATGAGGCTCGATCCCACCGCCTTTCCGTCCGCGACGACCAGGCTGCCGTTCGCCGCGCTGCGGAAACGCGACCTGGGCGATGCCGGTCACGAGGAGCGGATAGAGCACGCCCGTCAGCAGCGTCAGCACGGCGAGCATGCGCAAGGCGGGAAGCAATTGGGTGAAACATGATCGTTCTCCGTGGATCAGGCGAGGTTCGTCGCGACCAGGATCAGGTCGATGAGCTTGATGCCGACGAACGGCAGGATGATGCCGCCGACACCGTAGACCAGCATGTTCCGGCGCAGGATCGACGCGGCGCCGACCGGCCGGTACTTGACGCCCTTCAACGCCAGCGGAATCAGCGCCGGAATGATCAACGCGTTGAAGATCACCGCCGCCAGGATCGCGCTCTCCGGCGTCGCGAGCTCCATGACGTTGAGCGCGCCGAGCACCGGATAGGTGCTGGCAAACGCCGCCGGAATGATCGCGAAGTACTTGGCGACGTCGTTGGCGATCGAGAAGGTCGTCAGCGCACCGCGCGTCATCAGCAACTGCTTCCCGATCTCGACGATCTCGATCAGCTTGGTCGGATTCGAGTCGAGGTCGACCATGTTGCCGGCTTCCTTCGCCGCCTGCGTGCCGGAGTTCATCACGACCGCGACGTCGGCCTGCGCGAGCGCGGGCGCGTCGTTGGTGCCGTCGCCGGTCATCGCGACCAGCTTGCCCTGCGCCTGCGATGTCGCGGATCAGCTTGAGCTTCGATTCGGGCGTCACCTCGGCGAGAAAGTCGTCCACCCCGGCTTCCGCCGCGATCGATGCCGCGGTCAGCCGGTTGTCGCCGGTGATCATCACCGTGCGGATGCCCATCCGTCGCAGTTCCGCGAAGCGCTCCTTGATGTGCGTCTTGACGATGTCCTTCAGCTCGACGACGCCGAGCACGTGCCGGCCCTCGGCGACGACGAGCGGCGTCGCGCCACGCCGCGCCACTTCGTCGACGCGCGCGATGATCTCCGGATCCAGCGTCCCGCCCTGGGGCACGATCCAGTCGCGGATCGCGTCGAGCGCACCCTTGCGCAGCTCGCGCCCGTGGTGGGTGACACCGCTCATCCGCGTCTGCGCCGAGAACGGGATGATCGTGAACTTCCCCGGCTCGAGCGCGCGGCGCGAGCGATGCCGAACGAGCGCTTGACCAGCGCGACGATGCTCTTGCCTTCGGGCGTTTCGTCGCCGAGCGACGCGAGCATGGCGGCCTCGGCCAGATGCTGGGGCGTGACCCCGGCCACCGGGTGCAGCGCCGACGCCTGCCGGTTGCCGTGCGTGATCGTTCCGGTCTTGTCGAGCAGCAGCACGTCGCAGTCGCCGGCCGCCTCGACAGCGCGTCCGGACGTGGCGATCACGTTGGCCCGCATCATGCGGCCCATTCCCGCCACGCCGATCGCCGACAGCAGCCCGCCGATCGTCGTCGGAATGAGGCAGACGAGCAGCGCGACCAGCACGGTGATCGTCACCGGCGTGCCCGCCTTGGCGACCTCGACGCTGTACAGCGAATAGGGGAGGAGCGTCACCGTGGCCAGCAGGAACACGAGCGTCATCGCGACCAGCAGGATGGTGAGCGCGATCTCGTTCGGCGTCTTTTGCCGCTTGGCGCCTTCCACCATGCCGATCATCCGGTCGAGGAACGCTTCGCCCGGATTGACGTTGATGCGCACGATGATCCAGTCCGAGAGCACGAGCGTGCCGCCCGTGACCGTGTTGAAATCGCTGCCCGCGGCGCGGATCACCGGCGCGCTCTCGCCGGTGATGGCGCTCTCGTTGATCGACGGCCACGCCTTCGATGACTTCGCCGTCACCGGGGACGAGATCGCCTTGCTCGACGTAGACGATGTCACCCTTGCGCAGCGCGCTGGAGGGCGTCAACGTCGCCGGCGCGCCGCGTTCGGGCCGCATCAGCTTCTTGGCGGAGGTGTCCTTGCGCGCGCTCTTGAGCGAGGCCGCCTGCGCCTTGCTGCGACCTTCGGCGATCGCCTCGGCGAAGTTGGCGAACAGCAGCGTCACCCAGAGCCAAAGCGTGACGGCGAGGATGAAACCGGCCGGCGCCTCACCCTGGCCGAAAAGCGCCTGCAGCCACAGGATCGTCGTCAGGAGGCCGCCGACGTAGACGACGAACATCACCGGATTGCGCCACTGGTAACGCGGCGTCAGCCGGCGGAAGCTGTCGACGAGCGCCGTCTTCATCGCGTCGGGACCGACGAACCACGACAGCGCGGTCTGTTTGGCGGCCAGAGTGGCCATGTCGATTCCTCGAGGAGTGGCGACCGGTCAGTTGCCGGCGTAGATGAGCAGATGCTCGACCACCGGGCCGAGCGCCAACGCCGGAACGAACGTCAGGGCCCCGACGGTGATCACGGTGCCGATCAGCACGAACACGAACAGCGGCGTATGCGTGGGCAGCGTCCCTGCCGACGCCGGCACGCGCTTCGCGGCGGCAAACGCGCCGGCCAGCGCCAGCACCGGGATGGCGAGCCAGTAGCGCGCGAACAGCATGCAGATGCCGAGCGCCGTGTTGTAGAACGGCGTGTTCGCGGAAAGCCCCGCGAACGCGCTGCCGTTGTTGTTGCCGGCCGACGAGAACGCGTACAGGATTTCCGAGAACCCGTGCTCGGCCGGGTTGGCGACACCGGCCTTGCCGGCGTCCACCAGGACGGCGATCGCCGTTCCGCCGAGCACGAGCAGCGGCGGAATCAGGATCGCGATCGACGCCATCTTGATCTCGAAGGCGCCGATCTTCTTGCCCAGATACTCGGGCGTGCGCCCGATCATCAGGCCGGCGATGAACACGGCGACGATCGCGAACATGATCATCCCGTACAGCCCGGAGCCCACGCCGCCGTAGATCACTTCGCCGAGCTGCATCAGCCACATCGGAATCATCCCGGAAAGCGGCATGAACGAGTCGTGCATCGAATTGACCGATCCGTTCGACGCGGACGTCGTCGCGACCGCCCACAATGCCGAGTTGGCCATGCCGAAGCGGACTTCCTTGCCTTCCATATTGCCGCCGGGGTTCGTCGCGGTCGCGACCTGGTCGGCGCCCGCCTTGGTGAGAACCGGGTTGCCGGAGCCTTCGCCCACATAGGCGGATGCGAGCAGCGCGACGAATACGATCGTCATCGCCGCGAGCAGGGCCCAGCCCTGGCGCGTGTCGCCGACCATCTCCCCGAACGTGTAGCAGAGCGCCGCGCCGATCAGCAGGATCGAGAGCATCTCGAGAAAGTTCGAAAGCGGTGTCGGATTCTCGAACGGGTGCGCCGAATTGACGTTGAAGAAGCCGCCACCGTTGGTCCCGAGCTGCTTGATCGCGATCTGGGAAGCCGCCGGTCCGAGCGGAATGGTCTGCTCGGTCGCCGTCACTTTCTCGGTGATGGCGGCGCCCTTTTCGTCCTTCAGCGGTTGGCCATCGGGGCCCGCCTTGGGCGCGTCGTAGGTCACCGGCTGCAGAAGCGTCACCGTCGCATACTTGTCGAACGTCTGCGGGGTGCCCTGGGACACCAGCACCAGCGCAAGCACGATCGACAGCGGCAGCAGGATGTAGACGGTAGAGCGAACGAGATCCGTCCAGAAATTGCCGATACCGCTCGCTTCCTTGCGCACGAAACCGCGGATCAGCGCGACCAACACCGCCATCCCCGTCGCCGCCGAGACGAAGTTCTGCACCGCGAGCGCGAGCATCTGCGTGAGATAGCTCATCGTCGCTTCGCCGCCGTAGCCCTGCCAATTGGTGTTCGTGGCGAAGCTCACCGCAGTGTTGAACGCCGAGTCCGGGCTCACGGCTGCCATGTCCTGCGGATTGAGCGGGAGCCATTGCTGCAGCCGCTGCAGGCCGTAGACGGCCAGCGCGCCCACCAGGTTGAACCAGAGCATCGCCAGTGCGTACTCGATCCAGCCCATGTCGCGCGTCGGGTCCACGCCGGCGCCACGGTAGATCAGGCGCTCCAGCGGGCCGCCGATGCGTTGGGCCCGCGTCGCCCGCCCTTCGTACACCGCGGCCATGTAGGCGCCGAGCGGCTTGGCGAGCAGCAGCAGGACCGCGACGTACAGTCCCAGTTGCAGCCATCCGAAGGTGGTCATGAGAAGAGCTCCGGCTTGAACAGCGCGATGACGAGGTAGACGAAGATCAGCAGGGCAGCAATCCCGCTCAACCAGTAGACCCAGTTCATGACCTGCCTCCCGTCGCGCATGAGCCTGGCGCAAAACCGGATCAACCCCACGGACAAGGCGAAGAAACCCACGATCACGGCGACGAAAACGAAATCCATATCGACTCCCTTCTTGCGACTTCAACTGTCGCCAATCTACGCGGGCTGCAGATAAAGAGGCCGACCAATTTCGGCTTTGCGGTGTAAAGATTGCGTAAACAGACGCTCTCCACCAGATGCGGCACCTTGTCGCATCCGGGGTGACTTGGCGAAGGCAGTCTGCGGACCTCGTGCGGGACTGCCGCGACAAGACGAACTATTCACGCGCCGGCCATGGGCCCGCCTGCGGGAAAAATGCCGCGATTGCGCGCAGAATGGGAAACGGCGCGGGGGAGCCGAGGCCAATTCCGCGGCGCGCCGATCCTTGGACCTCGGGTCATGCCGATCCACAACGCCGACATCGCCAGAATCTTCGCGGAGATGGCCGACCTCCTGGAGATCGGCGACGCGAATCCGTTTCGCGTGCGTGCCTATCGCAATGCCGCGCGCCTCGTCGGCGAACTGCAGCTCGACATAGCTGCCACGCTGGCGAAGGGCGGGACGCTGCCCAAGCTGCCGGGCATCGGCGCCGATCTCGACGCGCGGATTCACGAGATTGCCGCGACGGGGCGTTGCGCCGCACTCGACCGGTTGCGCCGGTTGCTGCCGCCCGCGATCACCGATTTGCTGCGGGTACCGGGGGTCGGCCCGAAGCGCGTGCGGACGCTCTACCACGAGCTCGACGTGCAGACGCTGCCGCAGCTCTACAAGGCGGCACGCGAAGGACGCATCCGTGCGCTGCCCGGATTCGGCGAGAAGACCGAGACGAACCTCCTGCAGGCAACCGAAGCACATCTTGCGAGGGCTTCGCGGTTCAAGCTTGCCGTCGCCCACCAGTACGCCGATGCTCTCGTCGGCTACCTGCGCGAGACGCCCGGAGTGCGCGACTGCATCGCTGCCGGGAGTCTCCGGCGCATGCGCGAAACGGTGGGTGACATCGACATCCTGGTGACGGCTGCTGCGAACAGCCCGGTTGCTGCCCGGTTCGCAAAATACCCGGAGGTAAACGAAGTGCTGGCGAGCGGCCCCACGCGCTCGAGCGTGGTGCTGAAGTCCGGCCTGCAGGTCGACCTGCGGGTCGTCCCGCCGGAGAGCTATGGCGCCGCACTGCATTACTTTACCGGCTCGAAGGCGCACAACATCGCCCTGCGGCGGATCGCGCAGGAACAGGGGTTGAAGCTCAACGAGTACGGCGTGTTCCGTGGCGAGCGCCGGATCGCCGGGGATACCGAGGCGTCGGTCTTCGCGGCCGTCGGCACGCCATGGATCCCACCGGAGCTCCGCGAGGACCGTGGCGAGATCGAGGCAGCGCGCGGCGGCAAATTGCCGCGGCTCGTCGAGCTTGCCGACCTTCGGGGCGATCTGCACGCGCACACCAACTGGACCGACGGCCACGAGACCGTGCGTGCAATGGCTGCAGCGGCCGCCGCGCGGGGCCTTGCGTATCTCGCGATCACCGACCATTCGCGGCGACTCACCGTCGCGCGTGGTCTCGATCCGCGGCGTTTGCGCAAGCAATGCGAAGAGGTCGCCCGCGTCGCGGAAGGGCTCGAAGGTTTCGCCCTGCTGACGGGCATCGAGGTCGACATCCTCGACGACGGCACGCTCGACTTGCCGGACGCGGTGCTGGCGGGCCTCGATGTCGTGATTGCTGCCGTCCACAGTCGCTTCGACCTGCCGCGCGAGCGACAGACGGAGCGGATTCTGCGTGCGCTCGATCATCGCTGTGTCTCGCTGCTCGCGCATCCGCTCGGCCGGCTGATCGACCGGCGCGAGCCCTACGACGTGGACATGCTCAAGATCATCCGCAAGGCGAAGGCCTGCGGCTGCCATCTCGAGCTCAACGCGCATCCCGAGCGGCTCGACCTGACGGACGTGCACTGCCGGATGGCGAAGGACGAGGGCGTGCTCGTCAGCGTGAATTCTGATGCGCACAGCGCGCTGGAATTCGACAACCTCAAATTCGGGATCGGCCAGGCCCGCCGCGGCTGGCTCGAGAAGGGCGACGTGCTCAACACGCGAGGGCTCCCCGAAGTCAAGCGGCTGCTGCGACGCCAGGAAGCGCGCTAGGGCGTTGCGATCGGGGAGCATTGAGGTGATTCGGAGGGACGGATGATTCCGGAAGGACGGCGCAGCGCGTTGCTGAGAATCGCATCGGCGTGGGCCACGTTCGCGCTGCTGCCGGGCGGCGCTACGATGACGTTCGCACAGGAGGGGCACGACCATGGCGTTCGCAATCAGCTCGACCGCATTCGCGCCGAACGGCGCGATTCCGACGCTCTACACCTGCGAGGGGAAGGACATCTCGCCACCGCTCGCATGGCAAGGCATTCCACCCGGGACGAAGAGCCTCGCGCTCGTCGTTGACGATCCGGACGCCCCGGATCCGGCGGCGCCGAAGATGACCTGGGTGCACTGGGTCCTTTACGACATGCCGGCGACGTCGACCGGTCTCGCCGAGGGCGCCAAGCCGGCGGCGCTCCCCGCCGGAACGCGGGAAGGCGTCAACGACTTCGGCCGCACCGCCTACGGCGGGCCATGCCCGCCGATCGGGCGGCACCGCTATTTCTTCAAGCTCTACGCGCTCGACACGACGCTGTCCAAGCTCGTCCGAGTGGACAAGGCCGCACTCGAGAAGGCCATGCATGGACACGTGCTCGCGCATGCGACGTTGATGGGCACCTATAAGAAATCGCGGTGAAGCCGCCCATCGCGCAAGACCCGCAGTGCGGATAAAGTACCTGACCCCGTTACACTTGCCCGATCCATGCGCTTCACAGTCGCGACTTACAACATCCACAAGGGCTTCTCGCAGCTCAACCGGCGGATGGTGATCCACGAGCTGCGCGAGCGGCTGCACGGGCTCTCCGTCGATATCCTGTTCCTGCAGGAGGTCGTCGGTGTGCACGAGCGGCACGCGGCGAGGCACCGCGACTGGCCGGTCAAGGCGCAGCACGACTTCATCGCCGACAAGGTCTGGAACGAGGTCGCCTACGGCCGAACCGCCATCTACCGGCACGGGCACCACGGCAACGCGGTGCTGTCGCGGTTTCCGATCGTGGAGCAGCAGAACCAGGACATTTCGGCGCACGCGTTCGAGAGCCGAGGCCTGCTCCATTGCACGATCAAGCTGGGGGCGCGCCGCCCGACGCTGCATTGTCTCAATGTCCATCTCGGTTTGTTCGAGCGCGGCAGGAAATGGCAGGTGCACGCGCTGTGCGAGCGCATCCGTGCAACGGTGCCGAAGGACGCCCCACTCGTGATCGCGGGGGATTTCAACGATTGGCGGCGCAAGGCGAACCGGACGCTCATCGACGAGCTCGGCGTCGTCGAAGTCTTTCAGACGTTCCGCGGCCGGCCGGCGCGCACGTTTCCCTCGCTGCTGCCGGTCTTCCGACTGGACCGCATCTATGCCCGCGGCCTCGACATCGTCGATGCGCGTGTCCATTACGCATTCCCCGCGGCACGGCTGTCCGATCACGCGGCACTGGCCGCCACGTTCGACACCGCAAAGAAGCAGAAATGAGCCCGTTCCTGGCGGGCAACCGCGTGACGTTGCTCCGGAGCGGGGGGGAGTATTTTCCGGCGCTGGTGATCGCGATCGATCGCGCCGAGCGCGAGGTGTGGATCGAAACCTACATCTACGCCGACGACGACGTGGGACGCATCGTCACCGCGGCGCTGGTCCGCGCGGCAACGCGGGGCGTCGTCGTGCGCGTGATGGTGGACGGGTGGGGCGCCAAACACTACCTGACGCGCTCGATCGAGCGTGAGCTCGAGCGGGGCCGGGTCACGCTGCTCAAGTACCGGCCCGAGGTCGCCCCGTGGCAATTCCGGTCGCATCGGCTGCGGCGCTTGCACCGGAAGCTCTGTCACGTCGACGGCCGGATTGCCTTCGTCGGCGGCATCAACGTCATCGACGACGTCAACACCCCGGGTCAGAAGCCGCCGCGCGTGGATTTCGCCGTTCGCGTCGAGGGTCCCTTGTTGTCGCCGATCGTCCGGACCATGCAGCGGGTGTGGGCCATCAACGAGCTCGTGCAGTTCAAGAAGAGCGAGGTCCCGCTCTTTCCGTCGCCCAGGCGGGGAGTGCGCGCGGGGGCGCAAGCCGCCAAGTTCGTGATCCGCGACAACCTGCGCCATCGCCGCGACATCGAATTCGCATACCTCGCGGCGATCCGTACGGCAAAGCACGAGATCCTGCTCGCGAGCTCCTACTTCTTTCCAGGAATCCGCTTCCGCCGCGCGCTGATCGCCGCCGCCCGCCGTGGCGTCAAGGTGACGGTGCTCCTGCAGGGCCGGGTCGAGTATCGGCTGCTCCACTATGCGACCCGGGCACTCTACGGTCAGCTGCTGACCGCGGGCATCGTGATCCAGGAATATCACCAGTCGTTCCTGCACGCGAAGGTTGCGGTCGTCGACGGTCACTGGGCGACCGTGGGATCATCGAACATCGACCCCTACAGCCTGCTGATGGCGCGCGAGGCCAACGTGTTCGTCCGCGATCCCTATTTCTCGGAGCAGCTGCGCGACGAGTTGCAGCGGATGATCGAACACGGCGCGCGGCGTGTCGGCCCGCAGCACTGGGCGCTGCGCCCGCGCGTGTACAAGGCGCTGGTGTGGACCGCGTACGGCATCGTGCGCGTGGGAATGGGACTGCTCGGCTACGGCGGCAACGAGTGGTTCCGCGGCCCGCGCTGGAAGCGCCTGCAGGGCCGGGCGCGGTCGGCATGATGCGCCGCCACTCGTCCTCGTCGTTGCCACTCCCGGGTCCGGCGCGCGGCGCCGATTGGCGCGTAATCCGCAGGCTCCTTCCCTATCTGCTGGCGTACAGGGGCCGCGTCATCGCGGCACTCGGCGCGCTCGTCGCTGCGAAGCTCGCCAATGTCGGCGTGCCGGTGTTGTTGAAGGCGATCGTCGATTCGCTGGACACGAAGACGGCCGTTCTCGCGGTGCCGCTCGCGCTGATCGCAGCCTATGGCCTGCTGCGCCTGTCGACAACCGCGTTCACCGAACTGCGCGAGTTCCTGTTCGCGAAGGCCACGCAGCGGGCGGTGCGCACGATCGCGCTGGAGGTGTTCCGCCACCTGCACGCGCTGTCGTTGCGCTTTCATCTCGCGCGCCAGACCGGCGGCCTCACCCGCGACGTCGAGCGCGGCACGCGCGGGATCTCGACACTCATCAACTTCACGCTGTTCTCGATCCTGCCGACGCTGGTGGAGATCGGACTCGTGTCGGCAATCCTCGTCGTCCGCTACGACTGGACGTTCATCGCGATCACGCTGACCGCGCTCGCCCTGTACATCCTGCTGACCGTGGTGATCACCGAGTGGCGGACCAACTTCCGCCGCCAGATGAACGAGCTCGATTCGAAGGCGAATACGCGTGCGATCGACAGCCTGCTCAACTACGAGACGGTCAAGTACTTCGGCAACGAGGAGTTCGAGGCGCGCCGCTACGACGAGAGCCTGCAGCGCTGGGAGAAGGCGGCGGTGAAGAGCCAGACATCGCTGTCGCTCCTGAACGTGACGCAGAGCGCGATCATCGCGATCGCGGTGACGCTGATCATGTGGCGCGCGACTGTGGGCGTGGTTGCCGGCACGATGACCGTCGGCGACCTGGTGCTCGTCAACGCGTTCATGATCCAGCTCTACATCCCGCTGAATTTCCTGGGCGTGCTCTACCGCGAGATCAAGCAGGCGCTCGCCGACATGGAACGGATGTTCGCGCTCCGGGCGAGCACACCGAGGTGTCCGACGCGCCGGGAGCGCCGCCGCTCGCGGTCGGCGCCGGGCGAAGTCCGTTTCGAGCACGTGGATTTCGGCTACGAAGCGAACCGGCAGATCCTGTTCGACGTGAGCTTCACGATCCCGGCGGGCAAGACCGTGGCGGTCGTCGGGCCGTCGGGCGCCGGCAAGAGCACGCTCTCGCGCCTTCTGTTCCGCTTCTACGACGTGACCGGCGGGCGGATCACGGTCAACGGGCAAGACATCCGCGCGGTGCGTCAGGATAGCCTTCGCGCGGCGATCGGCATCGTCCCGCAGGATACCGTGCTGTTCAACGATTCGATCGAGTACAACATCGGCTACGGTCGTCCCGGGACGACGCACGACGAGATCGTCGCGGCCGCCGAACTCGCGCAGATCCACGAATTCATCGCGAGCACGCCCGAGGGCTACGCGACGGCAGTGGGCGAGCGTGGGCTCAAGCTTTCCGGGGGCGAGAAGCAGCGTGTCGCGATCGCGCGGGCGGTGCTGAAGGGGCCGCGTATCCTGATCTTCGACGAAGCGACGTCCGCACTCGACTCGAAATCGGAGAAGGCGATCCAGGCAGAATTAAGGCGCATCGCGCAGGATCGCACCACGCTCACCATCGCCCACCGGCTGTCGACGATCGTCGATGCCGACGAAATCCTGGTTCTGGACCGCGGCCGGATCGTCGAGCGGGGGACCCATGCAGCATTGCTTGCGGCGGATGGCGTTTACGCCCGGATGTGGCAACTGCAGCAGACGGAGGCTGGCGAGGAAGGAGCCCGCGACTCGGCTCTTGCCGGTCGCTCTCCCCGGCGACGGAGGTCGGCGCACTCCTGTCCGGCGTGGCGATCACCGGGGCGAGCGACTCCGAGACGCCGTTCCCCCGTAGGCATCGCGATCCTTCCCGGGCGCGACGCTGGAGCGCCGATCAGTCGGCGGAAGGTCGCGGTACGAACCTTGCTTGTGGTAAACAACGGCGCGGCGGACGGTTGCCGATCCCGTCGGTGGTCGACATGTATGTGGGCGACGATCCGGTACCTGTGGTGGACAGGTATGTGGCGGACAAGGGGGACCTGCGGTTTCCTGGCAAGAATACGTGGGGTCGTCCAGGTATTGGCGCCGCGAAATCGCTGTGCTATAAACACCACACTTGAGGTCCGACTTGATAAAGCGACGCTTCAATATTTGTTTTTTCTGGCGTAATAGCCTTCGTATCCGCGGCGGCGGCGGCGCAGGCACCGACCGAGCACGACCCCAACAAACTGAAGCTCGCTTCGGCCAACGTGCTTGTCCTCAACGCGTCGGCCAACGAGCCGGTCTACGCCAAGGCTGCCAACGAGGTTACGCCGATCGCGTCGCTGACCAAGCTGATGACGGCGATCGTGACGCTCGACGCGGGCCTGTCGCTCGACGAGCCGATCGCGATCGACACCGACGACTTCGACTACCTGAAGGGGACGCGGTCGCGTCTGCGAATGGGCGCGGAATTGCCGCGGCGCGAGATGCTGCGGCTTGCGGTGATGGCCTCGGAGAACCGCGCGGCGGCGAGCCTGGCGCGCAATTACCCCGCGTGCACCGATGCTTTCGTCGCGGCAATGAACGCGAAGGCGCGCGCGCTCGGCATGACGCGGACGCGATATGAGGACCCGACCGGACTGTCCGCACGCAATGTATCCACCGCGAGTGACCTCGCACGACTGGTCAGCGCCGCGGCGGAGTACCCGCTGATCCGCGATTTCAGCACGACGCCGAGCCACTACGTCGAGGTCCAGCCGACCGGCCAGTTGCTAGGCTTCAACAACACGAACCGGCTGGTCGCGAGCTCCGGATGGGACATCCTGCTGTCGAAGACCGGCTACATCCGCGAGGCCGGCAAGTGTCTCGTGATGCTGGCGACGATTGCGAGCAGGCCGTTCGTCATCGTGCTGCTCGATTCGGCGGGCAAATACACGCGCCTGGGCGACGCGGAGCGGGTGCGTTACTGGCTCGAGACCGGAGGTTCGCTGCCGGTTGCCAGGGCGGCGGCCAAGCCGGCGAAGATGAAGACTGCCGTCAAGGGCACGCTGCGTCCGGCGAATTTCGCGCGCTCGGCGAGGAACCCTGAAGTCCGCGAAGTAGCTCTGCGTCCGATCGCTGCGCAGGCCGTTGGCTGCGCCGATTTCGTTCGGCCGTCGATCGGCACCCGCCGCGGCGGGAGCACGCACACGTGAAGAACTGTTCACCCTGATCGATGCGCCGTGCGCCGGTGCTCCTCCAGGAGTTCCTTCGCGTGAGCGCGGGTCCTCGCCGTGATCGCTTTGCCGGACAGCATGCGGGCGAGCTCCTCGACCCGCGCAGGGCCGGTCAGGGCGTCGACGTTCGCGCACACGCCGTATGCATCGCCGTCCTTGGTCACGCGGAAATGCGTGTCGGCGAAGGCCGCGACCTGCGGCAGGTGTGTCACGCACAGCACCTGGCGGCGGCGCGCCAGCGCCTGCAGCAGTCGGCCGACCGTGGCGCAACCGTGCCGCCGATGCCGGCGTCGACTTCGTCGAAGATCAGCGTCGGAACCTCGCCGACTTCGCTCGTCACCACCTGGATCGCGAGCGCGATCCGCGACAGCTCGCCGCCCGACGCGACCCGCGCGAACGGCCCGAGCGGCTGCTTCGGATGGCTGGCGACGCGGAACTCGACCTGCTCGCGGCCATGGCGCGGCGGCGCGGCCAGGCGCTCCAGCGCGATCTCGAGCCGGCCGTCGGCCATCGCGAGCTCCTGCATCGCTGCCGTTACCCGCTCCTCGAGCTCGTGCGCCGCGAACTCGCGCTTTGCGGATAGACTGGTGCGCAAGCGCGTCGTACGCCGCCTCGGCCTCCGCGGCGCGCCTCGCCAGCGCCGCACCGTCTGCGGATTCGGCAAGCATCGCGAGCCGGGCTTCGGTTGCGGCGAGCAGTTCGGGCAGTGCCTCGGGCCGGGTGCGGTGCTTGCGCGCGACGTCGTGGATTGCCGACAGGCGTTGCTCGACGCGCGCAAGATCGGCGGGGTCGAGATCGAGCTTCCTGGCGGTAACTGCGCAGTGCGCGCGCGGCTTCGTCGATCTGGATGCGCGCGGGCTCGAGGAGATCGACGATCTCGGCGAGTGCCGGGTCGTGCGCCGCATTGGCTTCG
>CAWELU010000036.1:0-165173 GCA_963809965.1 uncultured beta proteobacterium | reverse complement strand
TCTGTCGCTGTCTGTGCGCGCCCTGCCTTGCCGTAGACCGACGCCACTTCCGGGAAGCTGCGGATGATCTTGTCCTGCGTTTGCATCAGTTCGGCGGCCTTGGTGACCGACATGCCAGGGAGCGACGCCGGCATGTAGAGCAACGTGCCCTCGTTCAACGTCGGCATGAATTCGGTGCCGAGCCTGGACGCCGGATACAGGCTCACGGCGAGGGTCGCGATGGCGAGGACGATCGTCGTCTTCTTCCAGCGCATGACCCAGGCGATCACCGGGCGATAGATCCAGATCAGGAAGCGGTTCACCGGATTCTTCGCCTCGGGCATGATCCTGCCCCGGACGAACAGGATCATCAGCACCGGAACCAGTGTTATGGACAGCAGCGCCGCGCCGGCCATCGCGAACGTCTTGGTGTAGGCGAGCGGCGAAAAGAGGCGGCCCTCCTGCGCCTCCAGCGTGAACACCGGCAGGAACGACACGGTGATGATGAGCAGCGAGAAGAAAAGTGCCGGCCCGACCTCCTTGCACGCCGCGATCATCGCTTCCAGTCGCGAGCCGCCGGGAGGCAGCCGCTCGATGTGTTTGTGGGCGTTCTCGATCATCACGATGGCCGCGTCCACCATGGCGCCGATGGCGATCGCGATGCCGCCCAGGCTCATGATGTTCGAGTTCATTCCGAGCAGTCGCATCGCGATGAATGCGATCAGCACGCCGACGGGTAGCATGACGATGGCCACCAGCGCGCTGCGCACGTGCAGCAGGAACACGACGCATACTGCGGCGACGATGAGGCTTTCCTCGAGCAGCGTGCGCTTCAGCGTTTCGATGGCCCGGTGGATCAGTTCCGACCGGTCGTAGACGGTCACCACTTCGACCCCCTCGGGCAGCCCGGAAGCGACTTCGGCGATCTTGGCCTTGACGTTTTCGATGACTTCGAGTGCGTTCTGGCCATAACGCGACATTACGATGGCCGACACGACCTCGCCCTCGCCGTTGAGCTCGGACAGACCGCGACGCTCGTCCGGGCCCATCTCCACCCGGGCGATGTCACGGATCAGGACCGGCGTCCCCTTGTCGCTCTTGACCATCAGCGACTCGATGTCGGTCTTGCCGCGCAGATAGCCCTTGCCGCGCACCATGTACTCGGTCTCGGCCATCTCGACCACGCGGCCGCCGACGTCGCGATTGGACTCGCGAATGACCTGCGTCACCTTGGCGAGCGGAATCCCGTAGGCGCGAAGTTTCACGGGATCGACGACGACCTGGTACTGCTGGACGAAGCCGCCGATGCTGGCGACCTCGGCCACGCCCTGTGCCTTCGCCAACTGGTAGCGCAGGTACCAGTCCTGGATCGTGCGCAGCTCGGCAAGGTTCTTGTTCGCGCCGACCAACGCGTACTGGAAGACCCAGCCGACGCCGGTCGCGTCGGGCCCGAGCTGTGGCGAAACACCCTTGGGGAGGCGGCCGGCCGCGAAGTTCAGGTACTCCAGGACGCGGGAGCGGGCCCAGTAGATGTCGGTGCCATCCTCGAAGATGATGTAGACGAATGAAGCGCCGAAAAATGAAAAGCCTCGCACAACCTTCGACTTGGGCACCGAAAGCATCGCGCTCGTCAGTGGATAGGTGACCTGGTCCTCGACGACCTGCGGCGCCTGACCGGGGTACTCGGTGTAGATGATGACCTGGACGTCGGAGAGATCGGGCAGCGCGTCGAGCGGCGTCTTGACGATCGCGTAGATGCCGCCAACCGTGACGAACACCGTCGCCAGCAGGACGAGAAAGCGGTTGCGCGCCGACCATTCGATGATATTGGCCAGCATGACGTACGCCGTCAGTGACCCTTGCGGGTCGCCGGCCCGGTGTCGGAGCCGACGGCACCACCCCGCGGCGCGATCTTCGTGATCACCCATTCACCCGGTGCCCGCTCGACGAACTCGAAGGCAATCGCGGCGCCCGGTTTGAGGTCGGCAACCAGAGCACTATTGGCGGCCTTGAAGTCCATCGTCATACCGGGCCACTTGAGCGTCGCGACGGGTCCGTGCGCGATGGAAACGGTTCCGGACTTGGCGTCGATCGACTTGACCGTGCCGTCCGCTTTGTGGCCCACGACGGCGGCCTTCGCGCCGGGTGCCGTTTCGATCGCCCCACCGGCTGTCGCGTGGGCCGGCGTCGTGGGCGATGTCGTCGCGCCGGCCGCGGCGGCCCCGCCGGAAGTGGGGGCGGTGAATCCGCTGATGGCGGCCTTGAGATTGCTCTCGGCGTCGATCAGGAAATTGGCTGTCACCACGACCTGTTCGCCCTCTTTGACGCCGTCCATCACCTGAACGTAATTGTCGGTTCGGTTCCCCAGCTTTACCTCGCGCGGCTCGAATCGTCCTTCGGCCAGTTGGACGAGGATGATGCGGCGCGTGCCGCTGTCGATGACGGCGGAATTCGGTACGGTCAGTACCTTTCCCTTGCCACCGACGGGCAACTCGACCTCCGCAAACATCGCCGGCTTGAGCAAGCTGGCGAGGATTTGCAATCTCGAGTCGCACGGGAACCGTTCGGGTCTCGGGCTTGAGCGTCGGGTAGACGTAGGTGATCGTGCCCTCGAAGCTCCGGTCGGGATAGGCGCTGATGCTGACCTTTGCCTTGCTGCCGGTCCGGACCAGGGCGATGTCCTGTTCATAAACATCCGCAATGACCCACACCGAGGACAGATCGGCGATCTGGTAGAGGCTATCGCCAGGCATGAAGCGCATGCCCTGGACGGCCTTCTTTTCCATGACGATGCCGGACACCGGCGAGCGGAACGTGAGCGTTCGCCGGGCGTCCCCGGATTGGGCCAATGCGTGCACCTGTTCCTCGGAGATGTCCCAGTTCTTGAGCCGGGCCAGGCTCGAATCGGCGAGGCGCTTCATGCCGGCCTGCGGGTCGTCGTCGGCATCCTTGAGCGCCTTGACCGCCTCGGCGGCGATCGCGTACTCGCGCTGTGCGGACACCAGTTCCGGGCTGTACACCTCGAACAGCGGCTGGCCCTTGCTGACCGGCTGGCCGGTGGCGTTGACGAACAGCCGCTCCACCCAGCCCTCGAACTTGGGCGCGATGGCAAAGACGCGCCGCTCGTCGACCTCGATGCGGCCAACGGCCTTGATAACCTTGTCCAGCGAGCGCATCGCCGCGGGTTCGCTCCGTACGCCGAGCTTCTGGACTTTGTCGACGCTGATCTTGATCTGGCTGCTTGCCGTGTCTGGCTCCTCGCCATCGTAGACGGCGATGTAATCCATTCCCATGGGATCTTTTTTCGGGACCGGCGAGGTGTCGGGCAGTCCCATCGGATTGCGGTAATAGAGGATCTTCCGCTCCGTCTTGGCGCCTGTCGCGGATGGGCCCGCCGCGTCTGACACGAGCTGAACCGTTCCGTCGGGTTGGGTTCGCGCACCCCACCAATATCCCGCGCCAAGTCCCACCGCCACGGCAACCACCGCCACCAGAAATCCCGCTCTCCCGCTCACAAGTCCTCTCCCAGCAGTCGTTCGATTGCCGCGAGACGTACCTGGGCCTCCGCTTGCGCCTTCAGCCGATCCTGCTTGGACTTGCGGATCTGACGCTGGGCATCGAGCAGGGTGGCGAAATCGACCTTTCCGGTCTCGTAGCCGGCCAATGCGGCCTGGAGGGTCGCTTCGGACTGTGGCAGGAGGCTGGTCGTGGTCAGCATTTCGATTTTCTGTGCGGCCTTGAGTCCGGCGATATTCTCGAACAACTCGCCGATCAGGCGATTGGCCGCCGATTCCTTCTGCGCGTGCGCCGCCGAAAGCATCGACTCGGCTTCCGACTCCTGCCATCGCCGCGATTCCTGCTGCAACGGAATGCTGACTTCGAGCATCAGTTCCCACTCGCCGACGCGTGAGCCCATCTGGATCGGGGAGACCCCTATCGCGAAGTCGGGGTAGCGGTTCTTGAACGTGAGTTCGCGATTCTTCTCCGCCGCGCGGATACGCGCGTCGTCCGCAAAGAGTTGTGGATTGCGTCCGCGCAGGCGATCCACCAGTGCCTCCGGTTCCAGCCTCACGGGCGGTGGTACCGGACGCAGCCGCTCGGGCGCGGCGAATGGTGCCGACGACCTCCGCGCGAGCAGACTGTTCAAGGTTGCTTCCAGACCCGCTCGTTCGCTCTCCAGATTCAGGAGTTCCCCGCGCATCGCCGTGAGTTCGACCTGAGCGCGGATCACGTCTTGCTGCGGCGCCAGCCCGCTTTCGTAGCGCACCAATGCGACGCGCTCGAGCCGAGCAAGCAGGTCCAGGATCTCGCGGGTGAGCTGCTCGATGTGGACGACCAGGTAGTAGCGCGCATAGGCGGTCTTGACGCTCGCCGCGAGTTCCGACCAAGTTAGCGCGACCCGCCCCTGGGCACGCTGGGCGTCGGCCTCGGCCACGTCGCGCTTGAGGTCGCGTTTGCCCCAGAACGGAATGGGCTGGACCAGAGTGTACTTGGTGCTGCCGACCTTGCTCGGGTTGAGGCTTGGCTGCGCGTCCGAGCCGGCATTGGTAATGTTCTGCAACTCCATGCGAAAGAACGGATCGGGGAACGCACCTGCGGGATAGACGCGCTGCGCCGCGGCGTCGGCTTCATAGCGCATGGCTGCGTATTCGGGGTTCCCGCGCGCGTATTCGAGGAGGCCCTCGACGCTGGCGCCGAGCGGCAATCCGTCCGTGCTCCCGAAGGCCGGCAGCGCAAGACCCGCGAGATGCAGCAAGACGATGCGCAAGATGTTCTTCGGTTCCATTCGAGTCCTCCCGCCGGCACGGAGCGGAAAGTATGCACGAGATCGAATCCGGGATTCCCGGCGGCCCCAATGAGACGGGAAGGACCGCGATGGTTCGCGGTAATCTATTTCGCCGGCTGCAGCGCGACGACGGTCAGCTCGCCGTTCACATTCTCGGCGACAAATCGGATCCGGCTTCCTTCCTTGATGCCCTCGGCCAACGCAGGGGTCTTCAAGCGGAACGTCATGGTCATCTTTCCCATGCCGAGATTGACAAGCGGTTCGTGGGAGATGGTTATCTGGCCGTCTTGCTTGTGGATCGTCCTGACGACGCCTTCCGTCCACGCGGCGCTGGGTGCCGGAGCCTTCGCTTGACCGGAGATCGTGGGGCTGCCTTGCGCCAGCACAGCGACCGGCAGGGCGAGTGGCAGCGAGACGAGGATCGAAAGCAAGAGACGGCGCATGATCACGATGACCTCCAGGATTGTCACGTATCGGCACTGTTGGGCGCACGATTGCTGCAATTCTGCTGTCGGCTTCCCGACGGAAACCTGACGGTAGAATTACAGATCGGTAAGGAATGGTACGCGCTCCGCTCGTCCATGCACAATTGCGGTGCACGACAATTCGCGTGAGGAGCGACGATGAGGATCCTGGTCGTCGAAGACGAACCGAAAACCGGCAACTACCTGAAGCAGGGCCTCTCCGAGGCGGCCTTTGTCGTCGACCTCGTGCGCGACGGCAACGATGGGCTTCACGCGGCCATGACGGAGAGTTACGACCTGATTGTGCTCGACGTGATGCTGCCGGGTCGCGACGGCTGGTCCGTGCTGCGGGCGCTGCGTGAAGCCGGAAACAGCACACCGATTCTCTTTCTGACGGCACGCGACCAGGTCGACGACCGGGTGAAGGGATTGGAGCTTGGGGCGGACGATTACCTCGTGAAACCGTTTGCATTCTCGGAACTGCTCGCCCGCGTGCGCTCACTGCTGCGCCGCGGGCAGACGAAGGAACCCGAGGTGCTCCGTGTTGCCGACATGGAACTCGACCTGCACCGCCGGCGAGTCACCCGCGCTGGCAAGCGCATTGGTCTGACCGCGAAGGAGTTTGCGCTGCTGGAGTTGTTGCTGCGCCGTCACGACGAGGTGCTGCCGCGGTCGCTGATTGCGTCACAGGTCTGGGACATGAACTTCGACAGCGACACCAACGTGATCGAAGTTGCGGTGCGTCGGTTACGCGCGAAGATCGACGATGGCTTTGAACCCAAGCTCATCCAAACCGTCAGGGGGATGGGCTATGTTCTGGAGACGCCGGAATCCTCCTGATGTGGCGCAATTCGATTACCTTTCGCCTCGCCCTCTATTTCGGCGGGGCCGCAACCGCGGTGTTGCTTGCCATTGGCTACTTGGTCGGGATCTCCGTCGAAAGACACTTTCTCGAGTTGGATCGCGCCGATCTCGTTGGGAAAGTGGAGTTGGTACGGCATGCGCTGTCGAAGGTCCATACGTCCTCGGACGTCGAAGCGCTGCCGGAACGGATGAGCGACGCGTTCACCGGCCACGAAAACCTGTCCGTCAGCATCACCGGACCTGGCGGAAGAACGCTGTTCGCTACGGCAGGCGCCAGTTTCCCCGAGCAGATGGTCCAGGGCGCCCGAGAGGAGGAAATATCCGAAAAGCCTGCGCTGGTGTCGTGGGAGCACCACGGACATGTCTTCCATGGTTTCGCGACCCAGGTTTCGACGAATGCACGGGAACTTCCACAGGTAGTCGTGGCGGTTGCGCTCAACTTCGCCGCGCACCACGCGTTCATGACAGCCTTCTACGAAATCCTCTGGCTCGCGATCGCCGCTGGGATTCTTTCAACTGCGTTGCTCGGGTGGGTGGCAGCGAGGCGGGGCTTGGCCCCCGTCCGCGAGATGACCAACGTTGCTCAGAACATCACGGCCAGTCGGCTGCACGACCGGTTGCCGTTGACTGCCTTGCCCAAGGAACTCGTTGATCTGGCAGCGGCATTCAACGGCATGTTGTCCCGACTCGAGGACTCATTTCGCCGCCTGTCGGAGTTTTCCTCGGATCTGGCGCACGAGTTGCGGACGCCCATCGGCAGTCTGATGACGCAGACACACGTGGCGCTCTCGCGGAAGAGATCCGCTGAGGAATACCGCGAGGTGCTGTATTCGAATTCGGAAGAGTACGAGCGGCTCGCGCGCATGATCGCAGACATGCTGTTCCTGGCCAAGTCCGACAACGGTCTCATCGTACCGCGAAGCGAAGCGGTCGATCTGGCCACCGAAGTGCGGGAGCTGTTCGAGTTCTACGATGCGCTGGCGGAGGACCAAGGCGTCAGCCTGGACCTTACGGGGAGCGGGACGATCAACGGAGAACGACTGATGATTCGGCGCGCCATCAGCAACCTGTTATCGAATGCCATCAACCACACTCGCCGCGGCGGACGAGTCAACGTCTGCATCGACCGCACGGAAGGCGGTGGCGTCCGGCTGGCCGTGGAAAATCCAGGCGATAGCATCGCGCCGGAGCATCTGCCGCGCCTTTTTGACCGGTTCTATCGGGTCGATCCATCGCGGCAGAGGTTGACCGATGGCGCGGGTCTCGGCCTGGCCATTACCAAGTCGATCGTTGCTGCGCACAGCGGTACGGTCCGCGCCCTTTCCGCGGGCGGTCTGACGCGATTCGAAATTCTGTTTCCGGTGCGGACTCCCGGTTGACCTGCTGCTCTCAGGAGGCGGGGGCGTGCTGATGATGATGATGATGGGACTGCGAGCGACAGCAATTTTGATTCCGGCAGCCCTCACTTTCTCGTCGCTGCCATCTTCTTCACCTCGGCTTCCGCCTTAGCTCGCTTTCGAGCCGTTCTGCGGGTAATGCATCCGGCACGATCGTCCCGTCTGCGAAGATGAGCGTGGGTGTGGCGCTTATCTTCAAGGTCGCGGCGTCAGGAGTCATCGGTGCCGCCGTGTCTGTCCCCTGCGCGGCCGCGAGCAGCGAGGCCAGTGCGAACGCGGTCGCGAACACTGCAGCCAAGGTGGCCGCGCGGTCGAGAAGGGTGGAATGTGGGCGGCGAATCATGAGTTCTCGAGGGAATGCGGCAGGCGATTCCACAGCAATACCGCGGACACGTTCCACCGGATCCGGGTAGTTACAAGGACCGCCGATCGAGGGCCGCCGGACCGGCCGTTGTACCAGGACATCAGCCGGATTACATGGCGATTACGGATTTGTAATTCGCGCGTCATCGCCGTGGCGCCCGCTCGCATGTACTGTTCCGATGTGACTCCCGGTTTCGTTTTCAAATGCGCTCTTCATCTCATCCGGAATTGGCTCCGCATTTCGGGCCACGCTTGACCCCCCGCGCTTGGCCTGTCGGCAACCCGCTTGAGGTCGCCAGGAGGCTCATTGTCGCCATTCTCGGTTCCATGATTGTGCTGGCCGCCGGCGCGACACGGGCCCAGGACCTGAACGTACCAGCTCCGACCGGGAAGACAGCAGTCCAGTCTGCGCGCAGTGCGGACGCGAAGGTGCAGATTGAGCGGATGAACCTGCAGATGAGAAGAATACGCGCGTTGCAGGACAGCATGACGCGCGCCGCGACGCCCGACGAGCGCCAGAAACTCATGGAGGAGCAGCACAAGGCCATACAGGACGGCATGCGCGTGATAAGCCGGATGATGGATGCAATGAGTGGCGGCGGCGTTCTGGGACAGAAGGCCGACCCTTCTGACCCGAACGGCGTGATCCAGATGATGCAGATCGCCATCGACTTGATGGCCTTGATGACGCAGATGATGATGGACCAGATGGGCCTGATCACACCGCCAATGGGCCCGATCGCGGCGCCAGCCAAGTAGCGATGGCCGCGACATCCAATGTTGGTACACGAACGTGCATCACGCGCGGGCGCGGGACACGTCGCGCGCGACTGCGCACTACCGGGACTGCGTCGTTCAATGCCAACGCCACGCGAGCCGGAGGGAAGTCATGAAACGCTTGCGGCCTTGGTCGTTCGGGTTCGCCGGAGCGGTAACGTTCTCCCTGCTCTACACCGCGTGTGCGCTCACCGTCGCCCTTTTTCCCGACGGCACCATCGGCTTCTTCAACGCATGGTTCCATGGCCTGGACTTGTCGTTGTTGAAGCCGCCGGGCGGTCGCCCCCTGACGCTCGGCCAATTCGTCTACGGATTGATCGGTGCCGCCGCCGTGAGCTTTGCCGTTGCCGCATTGCTCGCCGGCTTCTACAACCTGTTCACTCGGTTACCTCCCGGAGCCGGTAGCTAGGACAACACCGACCACATCGGCCAACAGATTGGACGGGCACCGTTCAATGATTCGTTCCTTTTCAACAGCAAGGAGAAAGACCATGAGACGCCTGATTGCCATCGCGGCATTGATCGCTTTTGCGGCTGTGCCCCTCGCAACGTTCGCCGGGCAGGACGAGGCGCAACGGCAAGTCACTCAGCGCCTGCAGGAGCAGAAGCTCAAGCTCGCCGCCGCCGAGAACGCGCAAGGCGCCGAACGTGACAAGCTCATGCAGGAACACATGAAGATGATGCAGGAGACAATGGGCAAGATGCAGGCGATGAAGCCGCGCGTAGGTATGACGATGGAGGAACAGAAGGAGTGGATGACCGAACATCAGAAGCTCATGGAGCAGATGATGGGTCAGATGATGACGGAGCATCACATGATGATGCAGGGCTGCATGCCGATGCAGGGAATGCCGCGCAAGTGAGGGTACGGCGCTGTTCGGAAAGGTCGTTGAATCGGGACATCTACCCATCGTCTGCGGCCGCCAAATTGCCGACACGACAAGCGTGAGGTGGCACACGCGCGAAAGGGACGAAACGAACCGTCAGCGCACCAGGCAGGCGAGGTCCGGCCAGACGTTCATCGAGGCATGAACAAGGAATCGACAATGCCTAAAGAGAGTCGACACGACGAGAGTGCCTGGCGCCCGCGCGTGAAGCTGGCGTTCCTCGCATTTGTCGTCATCGGCGCCTTTTTCCTGATTGCAGAGCACCGGGCGCACGTCTTGCCCTGGCTGCCGTGGCTGTTCCTGGCGGCGTGTCCACTGATGCATGTGTTCATGCATCACGGGCATGGTGGACATGGCCATGGTGGCCGCAGGGGCCGGCCCGATGGACGGCTCGATGCTCGATCGGATCTCGGGAGCGAAATGTCTCCAGGCTCGGGCGGTACAGGACCCGGCAGCACGTCCCAACCTCGTCATGGAGACCGGCCATGAACGACGCCACCGCCTACGGACTCTGGTCCTTGGTGGTCATCAACTCGCTGGTGTTCATTGTCTTCGCGTTCAGTTTCGCCAAGCCGCAATCGCCACGGGATTGGCGCTCGTTTGGCGCGTTCTCCGCCTTCCTGGTTGCACTCTTCACCGAGATGTATGGATTCCCGCTGACGATCTACCTGCTCTCCGGTTGGTTGACGTCGCGGTTTCCGGGCGTCGACTGGATGAGCCACGATGCCGGCCATTTGCTGGAGATGATGTTTGGCTGGCGCACCAATCCGCACTTCGGACCGTTTCACGTGTTGAGCTTCATCTTCATCGGCGGGGGGTTCTGGCTGCTCTCGGCATCGTGGCGGGTCCTCTATCACGCGCAACGCGCGCATCGCCTTGCCACGGCCGGCCCCTACGCACGGATGCGCCACCCGCAGTACGTGGGCTTCGTGCTCATCATGTTCGGGTTTCTGGTGCAGTGGCCAACGCTGGTGACGCTGGTGATGTTCCCCATCCTGGCCACCATGTACGTGCTGCTCGCCAAACGCGAGGAGCGCGACGCGGAAGCCGAGTTCGGCGAGGAGTACCGGCGTTATGCGGCACGCACGGCGGCTTTCGTCCCGCGCTTCGGCACTTCGACGCGGGCCCGCACCGGTAAGGCATAGCTGCGATGAAACTCACGTTCCTGTTCGGGACCGTCACCGTCATCGGCTTGCCGGGCATGGAGCAGGGAGGTCGTATCGATTCCTATACGGTGCTGTTGCGTCAGCGTGACGTCGGAACGCTGGCGGTTTCGTCGCCATCCAGCGTGCGCTTGCGCACAGACGGCGATTTTATGTCAGCGTAGACTCGTTTCGATGGAACGGATCCGAACGTTTTCGGATTCGGTAGTGTGTTCGGCGCTGCGCTGCAGGCAGCGGTGGCGGGCGAGGGAGCCGGTGAAGTCTGGCTCGCTTGCCCGGATTCGCGATGTGGCAGAGCTCTCTTTCAGGCTGATGCGCGCTTTGCCAAATGGATCCGCTCGTAAGAATGGTTACGCTTTGGAGAATTCATGAAGACCTTGCTTGCTATGGCTGTTGGTACGGTACCGCTGTTGGTCACGGGCGTCGCGTTGGCGCAGAACGGAAACATGATGAATGGTGGCGGGTGGGGCATGGGCTGGATGGGTGGATACGGCGGGGTGTGGGGGCCGATCTTGCTTGTCGTCGTGCTTGTAGGCGTCGTGGCATTGATCATGCAGCGCAAGGGTAAATGACCAGAGATGCGCAGTAGGGATTAGTGCTTGGCCTGCGTCAATTCGCCCCGGCGGGGTGGAAATGGATTGAGCCGGTAGCATCGGAAAAATTATGTCTCGGTTACTGCGGCGCCATCGCAAATTCGTGACCTCCGGCGTTCTTGGGTTGTGGATGTTTGCGCTGTTCGTAGGATTCGCGAATGCGTGCAGCTGGGACGGCGTAACGGCGGTTCCGCACCATCCGACCGGGGCAGCCCACGCGGTTGAAGACGCTACGGAGCACCGCTTGGCGTCTGGTGGTGACGAGTCTGGTGGTGACGAGTTCTGCAGCAATGACGTTCCCTTGCTCGCTGCACTTCAGCTGATCCAGGACACGCCCGCGGCGCAGCCAATAGTAATCGCAATACACCACGCCCGCGGCTTCCTGCCGATTTCCGCGCCTGTACTCCAGTTGGCGCGGACCGCACACCAATCACCGGGTGTGCCGTACTCCCTCCGCATCGTCCGCCTCACGTTGTAAGCCGCTGTAGCGACCGAGCGCGTATTTGACGCTCGGCCGGGGCACGCCCGCATTTCCTTGGGTGTCGCTTCCCTCGCGGCTCGTCCGCCCTCCGCGTACGTTGCTCATTCATTCAATCGGTTCACTAGGAGCGTCAAATGAAGAGATCGCTCGCAATCGCTGTCGGTACCGTGGTTCTGCTTGCCGCAGGTATGCCCTTGGCACAGGACGCGAAAACGACCGGGCCAAAGCCCAACGCCACCGCCACGCAATCTGGCGCGCCCATGGCTATGGGCAACCAGATGGGTCAGATGGACGAACACATGAAAACGATGCAGGCGCTGCACGAAAAGATGATGACCGCCACCACACCCGAGGAACGCCAGAAGGTGATGGATGAGCAGCGGAAAGAAATGCAGGCAGGCATGGCCATGATGACCCCGATGATGCAAGGCGGTGGCATGATGGGTGGAACGGGCGGCGGCATGATGGGTCAGAAGGGCAACGCTGCGGATCCCAACGCGCAGATGCAGATGATGCAGAAGCGCATGGACATGATGCAGATGATGATGCAAACGATGATGGACCAGCAGGGGATGATGACGGCCCCCAAGGGCATGGACGCCGCGCCCAAGAAGTAGCAACTGCGCAAACTACCGTTGTCTGAACATTGTGATTTCGACCACCGGGCCGCGGACGCAACTGCGCACCCGATGCAATCTGCGGTCGATCGCCGGCCGCTCGTGGTCAATCGGGGCTCGCTGACGGAATCCATTGCAGCGAAGTTACGCACGAAGGCTTCCGCAAGAAAGGGGATCACTTTATGAGTTACCACTTCAGCAAGACATGCACGCTCACGTTCGATGACGCGATAAGCAAGGTCACCGACGATCTCAAGAACGAAGGGTTCGGCATTCTTACGGAGATAGATGTCCAGGAAACGTTGAAGAAGAAATTGAATGTGGACTTCAGAAAGTACACGATTCTGGGCGCCTGCAATCCTCCGTTTGCCTACCAGGCTCTCCAGGCCGAAGACAAAGTCGGAACTATGCTTCCGTGCAACGTCATCATTCAGGAGCAAGACGGCGGAAGGGTGGAGGTTTCGGCCGTGGACCCGGTTGCCTCCATGATGGCGATCGAGAACCCCGCGCTTGCGGCTATTGCCGGGCAGGTCCGGTCGAAATTGAAAAGGGTGATCGAAAGCCTGTGACCATTCGGCATTGTCAGCGACCTCTGCGATGACTTCTTTGCGCGACGCGCGACGAGCAGCACTGGCAGCCCTTGGCGTCGCGCTGACGTGGACACTGTGGCTTTTTGCGTTGAACCTCGTCTGGGAAGTCGTGCAGCTTCCGCTGTACGCGATGGGGCGCCACTCGGAATGGCCGGCGCTGGGCTACGCCGTTCTCCATTGCACGTTGGGTGATGCGGCGATGGCGTTTGTCGCCTACTTGATCGCGGCGCTGGTGACGGGAGAGCCGCGATGGCCGGTGCATCGACCGCTAACCGGCCTCGCGGTGGTACTGGTCGCCGGCGAGTTGTTCACGATCTGGGCGGAGTGGTACAACGTGTATGTCCTGCGCAGCTGGGCGTATGCAGCGGGCATGCCGACGATTCGCGGCATCGGTGTGGCTCCACTTGCGCAATGGCTCGTGCTTCCGGTGCTGGCGTTGACGATTCTTCGTAACCGCTATCGGCAGCGGGTCGACTCCGAGGTCCCCACACCGGCGCGACCTTGACCGGGCTCCCCGTAAATGCTGCGGAATATGCAACGCAATGGAACGAGAGTGAGGCCATGAAAGAACCGCAGAAGGGCCACGGACACGCGCATACGCACACTGATGCGGGCCACAACCACGCCACGCACCACGCGCATGAGGATGCATTGGAAACGGCGCACACCACGCCGACGCATGGGGGTCACGCGCAACCGCCGTCCGGTCCAGGAGCCGCGACCGTCGGGCCGACGATTTACACGTGCCCGATGCACCCGCAGATCCGCCAGCAGGCGCCGGGCAACTGCCCGATATGCGGTATGGCGCTCGAGCCCGTTGATGCGACTCTGGACGACGAGAACGTCGAGCTCGCACGGATGACGCGGCGTTTCTGGGGCAGCGTCGCCCTCACGCTTCCGATTGCGCTGCTGGCGATGAGCGAGTTCGCTCCCGGGCTGCATGACCGGATCGCGCATCTGATGGGGCCCTGGTTCGCCCGTATCCAGTTCGCGTTGGCTACCCCGGTCGTGCTGTGGGGCGGCTGGCCGTTCTTCGTGCTGGGCTGGCGTTCGCTCGTGCATCGCTCGCTCAACATGTTCACGCTGATCGCTCTGGGTGTGGGCGTTGCATACGTGTTTTCCGTGGTGGGCTTTCTGACGCCTGGTCTGTTGCCTGCAGCGTTCAAGGTGGGCGGCAACGCGCCGCTCTATTTCGAGGCCGCGGCGGTTATTACCACGCTGGTGCTGCTCGGACAGGTGCTCGAGCTTCGAGCCCGCTCGCAGACCTCGGCGGCGGTCAAGGCGCTGCTGCAACTTGCGCCGCCGACCGCGCGGCGGCTCGAAGCGGATGGTACCGAACGCGACATACCGCTGGACGACGTCCACGTCGGTGACCGCTTGCGCGTTCGCCCCGGTGACAAGGTGCCGGTCGACGGCGTCGTGGTCGAAGGCGCGTCGAGCGTCGACGAATCGATGATGACGGGTGAGCCGATTCCAGTCGAAAAGAATGCCGGCAGCGCGGTGACCGGTGCCACCGTCAACCAGACGGGGAGCTTCGTGATGCGCGCGGAGCGCGTGGGCAGCGACACGCTGCTCGCGCAGATCGTGCACATGGTGGCCGAAGCTGCACGCTCGCGGGCACCGATCCAGAAGCTCGCCGATACCGTGTCGGGTTGGTTCGTCCCGACCGTGGTCGGCATTGCCGTCGTCGCCGCGATCATCTGGGCGACCATCGGACCGGAACCGCGGCTGCCCAACGCCATCGTTGTCGCCGTTTCCGTGCTGATCATCGCTTGCCCATGTGCGCTCGGCCTTGCGACGCCGATGTCGATCATGGTCGGCGTCGGGCGCGGGGCGCAGGCTGGGGTGCTGATCCGCGATGCCGAAGGCCTGGAGCTCATGGAGAAGGTCGACACGCTCGTCGTCGACAAGACCGGGCACCCTCACCGAAGGCAAGCCGCGCGTTACTGCGCTGCAGGCGGCCCCTGGTAGCGACGAGGCGGAACTGCTGGTGGCTGCGGCGAGCCTGGAGGCGGCGAGCGAGCATCCGCTGGCGCAGGCAATCCTTGCGCTATGCGAAAGAGCACGCAATCGATGCCGCGTCCGGTGACCGGATTCGCGTCGGTCACGGGACGTGGTGTGCAAGCCGAGCTCGACGGCGAGACCCTGCGACTCGGTAGCCCGCGCTTCATGAGCGAAAACGGCATCGCGATTGGCGCGATCGAGGCGGCGGCCGACGAGTTGCGTGCTCGCGGCGAAACAGTCGTCTTTGTCGCGCGCGGCAATCGGCTACTTGGCCTCCTTGCGATCGCCGATCCGGTCAAGGCGAACACGCCCGAAGCGCTGGCCGCGCTCCGCGAATCCGGTCTGGAGGTCATCATGGCGACCGGTGACAATCGGGCAACAGCGCAGGCGATTGCGAGCCGCCTGGGCATTGCCGACTTTCGCGCCGAAGTGCTGCCCGACATCAAGCATGCGCTGGTGAAGGAGTTGCAGGCGTCCGGCCGCATCGTGGCGATGGCCGGCGACGGCGTGAACGACGCCCCCGCACTTGCGCAGGCCAACGTCGGCATCGCCATGGGCCACGGCACCGACATCGCCATGCAATCGGCGCGTATCGTGCTCGTGAAGGGCGATCTGCGTGGCATCGCGCGCGCCCGCACGCTGTCGAGACACGTGATGGCCAACATCCGGCAGAACCTGTTCTTCGCCTTCGTGTACAACGCGCTTGGCGTGCCGCTCGCCGCCGGCGCGCTGTATCCGCTGACTGGGTGGTTGCTGTCGCCGATCATTGCGAGTGCCGCGATGGCGGCCTCCTCGGTATCGGTGATCGGCAACGCGTTGCGGCTGCGGCGGACGACGCTTTGACTTCACGCAGAGACCCGGCAAGGCCTTCTCCGTTGACCCCGCGATCAATTACCGAACGCGTTGAACGAGTTGTCCTTCCTCGGCCCACCTGGAGGTATCGCTTGAACTGATCGAAGAGGCGGCGGGTGATCGCAACGCCCACATCATTGACGCCCGGTCCTTGTCAGTGGAATCCGTGGCTCGGATCGGCAGGCTGGAAGCAGACGTCCGAGCACCTGGAGGACGGTTGCCGGGTCGTGCTCTCTCATGACTTCCCCTGTATCCATCCGCGGCAGCCGTTCAGGAACAGGTTGACGACGTTGCCTGCCCACGCGTCGAGTTCAGCCGGGGTCATCGACTTGCCGAGCCCCATCGCGCGACTCTGCGGCCACGATATCACCATGTGCAGGAATTGCTGCGCGGCAAAGATTGGGGCATCCAGCGGGAGGCGCCCCGCGCCCGCCTCGCGCTCCAACACCCCGGCGACGAGCGTGATGGCTTCCTCGGCGCCGCCCTGTTCGGTCACGACCGCCGCGAGCTTCGGGAATCGGCCCGACTCCGCGGAAATCAGCCGGTGCAACGCGATGGCCGGCGGGGAAACCGCTGCGCGCAGGATCAGCCCAGCCAGCCGCTGCAGGATCTCCTGCAGGTTGGCTCCTTCGAGGAGCGGCACTTGCGCAGGCGGGCGCAGACGATCGATGGTGCGATGGACGACCGCGCTGAAGAGCACCGACTTGTCATCGAAGCGGTGATACAGCGTTCGCTTCGAAATCCGCGCCCGTCTGGCGACGGCTTCGATCGTGGTGGCGCCATAGCCTGCGGTGAAGAACAACGCCGTTGCGGCGTCGAGAATCCGTTCGCCGAGGAGTTCGGCTTCGGTCCGCGACGGGCGGCCGCCGCGACGTGGGGCCGCGGCGGGAACTTCAGGAATCGTTGGTCTTGCGAGGCGCTGCGGGGCCGACGCGTTCGAAGGCGAACGTCTCATCCGGCAATGCGACTATCGTGGGTAGTTGTAACGCGCCGGGGGCGAACCGTTGGTGCCGGTCGGGTTGCCGGCGTAGTAGTTGGCATTGCCGCCGGGCGGCCCCCGATCGGGCGTCCGTGGCGGGTAACTGGCCTGATACGCGCCGTACCCGCCCGAACCCGCAGGTTGGCCGTAGTTCGAACGAGCAGGAGGCGGGCCATAGTTGACGGGTGCCGCTTGGCGATAGTCGGGAGGGGCAGTCTGCCCGTAACGAGGCACAGCCGATGATCCGTCGTAGCCACGGCCCTGATGGCCGTAATAGCCGCGACCGGGAGACCCGTAATAGCCGCGACTCTGGGGGGCCCCGTAGTACGCGGCGACTGGCGGACGGTAATAGACGGGGGCGGGCGGGCGGTAATAGGCGGCGACCGCCGGTCTGTAGTAGTTCACCGCGGGTGGGCCGTAATAGGCAGGACCAACGACGGGGGACCCATAATAGACCGGGGCCGCAGGCGAGCCATAATAGCCTTGAGCGACCGGCGGTACGTCGTAGCTCCCCGGCGGAGCGTAATAGTCCAGTCCAGGCCCGTAATACGGGGCGCGGGTTGCCGCGGCCAGAATGGCAATCGGCGCGGTGACGATCGTCGCGGCAACGCCGACGAGCGCCGCCGCGAGGCCGACAACGGGGTTGTAACCATAGCCATACGCGCCGTAGCCGTAACCGCCATAGCGGTACCCGCCATGGTGCCGGTCGGATGCGAGAGCGGATTCGATTGGTGCGGCTGCGAGTGCCAATGCGAGAACGCTGCCAACCGCCGCGGCATTTTTTCTTTTCAAGGCGTTCTCCTCCAGTGGTGGTGGGGCGCGGTCATCGCGAGCCGACGCGCCCACAGGCTAACACGCGCAAGAACGCAACGCAACGGTACCGTAGCATTACGGTAACCTCGCGTCCGCACGGAAAGCGGGCCGATTGCCAAGGATGCAATCAGCCGAAAGCAAGGCAACGGTGATCGCAGCGAACGGCTTCTTTGCGATCCTGGTCCGTTCGGTGCAGTCGCTAGTTCTTCTTGTTCCCGAAGACCAGGAGCAATCCGCCGATTACGATGGCCCCCACGCCAGCCCAGATCGGCACGTTCACCGTTTCCTTGTCGGTCACCGACAACACGAGGGGTCCGATCGTGGTCTCATGGGTCTCCTTCGTGTAGGTGAAGCCGCCGTACGCCAGCCCCAGGATGCCACCAACGATCAGTACGACTCCCAGTACTTTCATCGCGTTCACGTGTTCTCCTTCGATAGGGAAATCCGGACATCACCCGCCCACGAGACGAGGCAGGGAACAAGAATCACTGCCGGACGCACACGACCACGACAGGAACCTCGGCAGATGAGGGCGGCGGTCATATACGTTCGGGTTGTACGCATGGTCCTCGATTATTGTGAAGCCTAGCCTGGAGACGACCCGCGGTCTGTGCGCTGTCGTACATATGCCGCAGTGCGTGTTGCCGCGCCAACGAGCCGCTGGCCTCGACGCGGTGTTCGCCCTTTGCGTACGACACCGCCGCGATGGCAGCGCTACCGCGGGCGAGAAGTGCAATCCGGTTCGATTTGTAACCGACGTGTTTCAGTGGTAATCGGCGCGTAACGCCAAGGCCGTGCAGCGGCGTTTCGCGCTAGACTCGGCCCTTAGCCCCGTTCGACGAGGATGAACGACATGAACCCAATGCGCGCAGGACATTCCTGGAATGAGGCGGATGTTGGCGCGCAATCGGATCGCATGGCGGAGGCGATGCGTCGCTCCGCACTCGCGGTGTCGCGAGTCGGCGGTTCCGATGTGTTCGAGGATCTGGTCAGCGAGTTGGCCGCGATCCTGGGGGTCGATGTCGCCTTCACCGCGGTGTTCTCCGACGACAAACGCACACACCTGCGAACGCTGGCCGCATGGCTCGACGGCAAGCTGCTCAGGACATTCGAGTATCCCCTCGCCGGCTCACCCTGTGCGGCCGTGGTGGGACGCGAGTTCCGCTTTGTCGAAGTGGGGTCGCATCGCAGTTCCCCCCCGGGACGATCTTCCGCGCGAAAGGCATGGACTGTTACGCGGCGTACCCGCTCAACGATTCCTCGGGCGAGCCACTCGGCCTGCTGGTGGCCATGAACCGGACGCCGATCGAGGACGCCGGTCTGGCCGGAGTCGATGCTCAAAATTTTCGCGGTGCGGGTCGCGGCGGAAATCGAGCGCATGCACGGGGAGGAGGCGCTGCGCGATGCGGCGCTGGCCGTCTCCAGCGCCAAAGGCGAGGCGTGTTCCGGAGCTGGTGCGCTATCTCGCGACGATCCTCGGGCCGACATCGCATTCATTGCGCTGCCGAAGAACGACGATCCGTGCACGCTGCAGATGTTGGCACTTTGCATGGATGGCACGATTCGCGAGAACTTCAACTACCCGATCCTGGGCACGCCGTGCGAGACCGTCGTCGGCCACGAATTCCGCCTGTATCCGTCGCGGCTGGCCGGCTCTTTCCGCTCGACGAGGACTTTCGGAAGCTCGGCCTCGAGAGCTACGCGGGGCACCCGCTGGCCGACGCCGCCGGCAAGCCGCTCGGCCTGATCGCCGTCATCGCGCGCCGGCCGTTCCAGGACCCGGCGCTCGTCGAGGCGACGCTGCGGATCTTCGCCGTGCGGGTCAATGCCGAACTCGAGCGCGCCGCGGCGGCGGCGGCGCTGCGTGCCTCCGAGGCCAACTACCGGCAGATCTTCGAAGCCGCGGAAGACGCGATCTTCGTGCACGACTGGGAGACGGGCGCGATCGTCGACGTGAATCCGCGCGCCTGCGAGACCTACGGCTACACGCGCGAGGAACTGCTCGCGCCTCGACGCGTGCGCGACCTGAGCGCGGGCGAGCCGCCCTACACCGAGGCGGAGGCCCTGCGCTGGATCGAGCAGGCGCAAGCGCGAAGGCAGCGCCGGCTTCGAATGGCGCCGGCGCAACAAGGACGGCAGCCTGCACTGGGACGAGGTGCGGCTGAAGCGCGCGCGAGATCGGCGGCCAGCAGCGCATCCTGGCGTTCACGCGCGAGATCACCGAGCGCAAGGCGGCCGAGGAGGCGCTGCGCGCGAGCGAGGAGCAGTACCGCGCGATGTTCAACGCGTCCGCCGACGCGCTCGTGCTGCTGGAACTCGCGGTTCCGAGCGCGTCGACGTCAACCCGGCCTACGAGCGCATGTACGGCTACCGCCGCGACGAGGTGCTCGGCCGGGCTCGCGGCGCGCGCGAGCTGCGAGGATGCGGACACCGGCAGCGCAGACGGATCATCGCGCGCACGCTCGCCGGCGAGACGCTACCACGGCGAGATCGAGACCGTGCGGCGGAGCGGCGAGCGCTTTCCGATCGAGGTGCGCACGATCCCGATCCGGCACCGCGGCGAGCCGCACGTGCTCGCGATGATCCGCGACCTGACCGAGCGCACGGCGGGTCGAGCAGGAGCGCGCCCGGCTCGAGGCGCAGCTGCGCCAGGCGCAGAAGATGGAGGCGATCGGCCAGCTGACGGGCGGCATCGCGCACGACTTCAACAACCTGCTCACCTGCGATCATGGGCTACGTCGCGCTCGCGGGCGAGCGGGAGCACGCGCTCGGCGACCGCCGCGCTCGGCCGGCTACCTCGCGCAGGCGCGCGCTCCTGCGAGCGTGCGCGCGACCTCATCCAGCAGATGCTGATGTTCAGCCGCGGGCAGCGCGGCGCGCCGCGGCCGCTTCGCTCGCGCCGCTCGTGCGCGAATCGCTCAAGCTGCTGCGCCCGACGCTGCCCGCGACCGTCGCAACTCGTGATCGACGTTCGACGACGACGTGCCGCCCGTGCGCTCGATCCGGTGCAGGTCGAGCAGGTGCTGCTCAACCTCTGCATCAACGCACGCGACGCCATCGACGGCGCCGGCACGACCTGCGCGTCCGTGTGCACGCTGGCGCCGAGGCGTGTGCGCGGGATGCCGCCAGCCGTCGGCGGGCAGTTCGTCGAAATCGCGATGCACGACACGGCCCGGGATGACGCAGGAACTGATCGAGCGGATGTTCGAGCCGTTTTTCTCCACCAAGGACCTCGGGCAGGCAGCGGCATGGGGCTGGCCATGGTGCACGGCATCGTCCACGAGCACGGCGGGCACGTCCTCGTCGAGAGCCAGCCAGGGCGCGGCTCGAGGTTTCGCGTGATCTGGCCGGCGCTGCGGGCCACCGGCGACGGCACCGGACGAAGGAATCGAGCGCGAAGCAATGCCGCGACGACCGCGACTCGCCGGCCGCGTGCTGGTAGTCGATGACGAGCAGATGGTCGGCGAATTCATGGGCGAGCTCCTTTCCGGCTGGGGAATCGATGCCACGGTGCAGCACAACCCGGCGGAGGCCGAGGCATGGTTCGCGCGCGACCCGATGCGCGTCGATCTCGTCGTCACGGATCAGACCATGCCCAGGATCTCCGGCCTCGAGCTCGCGCGGCGAATGAACGCGCTCCGGCCCGATCTGCCGATCGTTCTGTATACCGGCTGCGCGGACGAGATCAGCGACGACGAGCTCGCGCGCGGTGGCGTCGGCACTCTCCTCAGGAAACCGGTCGAACCGTCCGCGCTGTTCGAGCTGCTGCGGCGCCACCTCGGCTCGATCGAAACCTAGACGGGCTCGAGCCCGGAGGGACGCCACCTCGCGCACGCGGCGCGAGGGAGCGAAGCGAATCGACGCCTCGCCGGACGAGATCCGTGATGCTCGGTCGCGTCATGGGGCCCGACGCATCGTCGAGTCGCCGGACAATCCGGATCAGGTCCGGGTCTTCGTCGTTTACCCCGACGTCGAAGCCGGTCCGGCGCGCGAGTGTGATCATGGCGCGGTTCTCCCGCAGAACATCGCCGACGGCACGTCGGTAGCCGCCCGTTTTCGCCGCATCGAGCAGGATGGCCATCAGTCGGGAGCCCAGTCCTTGCATGCCGAACAGGATTTTCTGGAAGCGCGGCTCCATGACGCCCGATACGATGTATTGCCAGCGATAGGCTTTGAGCACGAGCGCGCGGATCTGCTCGACCTGCGGTGCGGTGAAGCGCTGCGCAATAGCGACGAAATAGTCGGCATCGGCAGCCGCCTGAGCCTGCAGGATGCCGTCGACGGCGCCCACCAGTTCGATCAGATCGGTCACTGCCCGGTCGCGCTCAGCAGGTTCCAGCCGGCCGTTCTCGCGCACCCATTCCAGTTCGTCGAGAATGGCGTGCTGCGACTCTTCCTTCCAGTGGAACAGGAACACGTCCTTGTAGAGCTCGGATATGCTCTCCTCGGGCTGGATGCTGCTGCGGTAATGCGCCTGGGTGAACAGCTCGATGTCGCAGGTGAGCCCGAGCACGGCCCAGGTGGACTTTCCGAGCACCACCGCGGCGACCTCGTTCGGATCGGCCACGCTCCGATAGCCGGGTGGCATATGCTCGCCCGCCAGGCGCTCGATGCGCCGAAACAGCTCCTGGTGCTTCAGTTCCTCGTCGGTGAAGCGCACCAGCGCCTCGAGCGCCGTCTGGTCGCCCAGCGAGTGGTCGCGGCTCAGCTCCAGCATCTTGGCTCCGATATATCGTTCCACCAGGCCGAAGATATTGGCGTAGGTGCGGCCCTGGATCTGGCTGAGGAGGCGCTGCTCATCGGGGGTGAGAAACTCGAGCTCGTCCGCCAGGGACAGGCCGTCGGGCAGGAACTTCTTGGTGAAGTCGAAGCGCCGCCCGCGGATGACGTCGCGATCGATCTCCCAGCGAACGCGCTTGGAAACTTCCACGCTACGGGCGTAGCGGGCGCTGTCGACGGCGGTTTGAACGGAATGCATGATGGGCTCCTGTTGATGACTGTGAAAGGGTCCATGTCGCCTCGCCGCGGTCCGTGACCCGTCCGGCCAACGACATGGCTCGTAGTCTGGCCGGCGCCGGTATCCAGCCCGTTTCAGTCGGGGAACGCTGTGTTATCGTTTTGTATCTGTGCCGGGACCCGCGGAAGCCAGGCCGCGCTGTCCCGCGGCTCCAGACCATCGCGCCAGCAGGAGGTCGGGTATGTCGAGCAGCGGACAGGTTCTAATCGTCGACGACGATGCGAGCGTGCGCGCCATGCTTGCCGAATACCTGTCGGCGCACGGCTATGCCGTCTCTCAGGCCGACGCCGGTGAGGCCATGCGGGCCGAGATCGAACGCAGTCTTCCCGACATCATCCTGCTCGATATCCGCATGCCGGGTGAAGACGGGCTCAGCCTGGTGCGTTATCTGCGCACTCACTACGACGTAGGCATCATCATGGTCACCGCTTCCGGCGAGCTGGTCGACCGCGTCGTGGGACTCGAAATCGGCGCAGACGACTACATCACCAAGCCATTCGACCCGCGCGAGCTGCTGGCGCGAGTGAAGAGCGTGGTGCGGCGGCTGCAGGCGCGCGCGCCGGCCGATAAGCCGGCGCAAAAGCAGGGCACGAGCCAGACCGTTCGAGTGGGCCGCTGCAGCCTCGACCTGGAAGCGCACTGCCTGCTGGACGACACCGGCGCCGAGATTCCGATGACGGCCATGGAATTCGACCTGTTGCGTGTGTTCGCCTCGCACCCGAACCGGGTGCTGTCGCGCGACCAGCTGCTCACTCTGACGCGCAACCGCGAGTGGGAACCGTTCGACCGGTCCATCGACATTCGTATCGCGCGGCTGCGCCGCAAGATCGAGCCCGACTCGGAACACCCGCAGGCGATCCGTACCGTGCGCAACGCGGGCTACATGTTCGTTCCGACGACGGGCTGAGGAGTGGCGACGAACGACTCCAACGTCTCACGGGTGCCGTGAATCGGTGCGGTGGCGGCGCACTCGCGGTAACGGTTGCTTCAACGATCCGCCTGAGCATCGCCATCAGAGGGTTGCGCGCCCTCGACGTGATCGTCCGCGTCGTTTTCCCAGCCGTACTGGACGCGTGGCGGCGTGTCGGTGTGCCGGAGCACGATCGCCAGCGCGAGCCCGATCAGTGCGGCCGCCAGATGGGTTTCCCAGGGAACCCCGGGCGAATCGATATCACGCCCCAAGCCAGGTGCCGTACAGGAAGGACACCAGCAGGGAAGCGGCGATGGCGCGCCGGTCACGTCGGATCACGCCGGCGACGAAGACATAGGCGAACAGGCCGTAGACCAGCCCGCTGGCGCCGACGTGGATGGCGTCCCTGCCGAACAACCACACCGCGACGCCGGGTCCCAGGTAAACCACCGGGAGCACCCGGATGGCGGCGGTCGGATAGAGGTGGAGCATCGTCGTGCCGAGCACGAGCAACGGCACGGAGTTGGCGATCAGGTGGAAGAGCTGGCGTGCAGCAGAGGCGCGACCAGAATTCCGGGAAGGCCGCTCCAGTGCCGCGGGTTGACGCCGAAGCGCTCCAGCTCGAGACCCCAACCCAGCAGCGGAATGAGCCAGAGCAGGGCGACGAACCCCAGCGAGAGCTTTGCTGCCAGCCGGAAGTTCGCGCGGGCCCGCTCGGACAGGGTGAAGGCCGGATCGAGTGAATGAACCTGCATCGCGGCACAGATTACCAGCCTGCACCGCGCGGGAAGGTGTGCACCGGACGCACACGGCGCCGCGCGCCAAGCTACGTGTGGCGTTCGGACTCCGGACGAACCCGCAAGAGGCGGCACGACCGAAGTCCTGACTTTCGATCAGCTCGCGTCGATCGTCGCAGAGACGACCGACGCGGCAGCTATTGCGCCGGATCAGTGTTGCGCTTTCCCGGCCGTGTGATTCGAGGATACCTCTTTGACTATTTCGCCCATGAGCTCGACCATCTTCTGGCCCTCGGCCAGGTAATCCGCCGCCATCGTGCTGGCGAATTCTGCCTGTACGGTCAATGCGTCGTTCGGATTCGTGCAACGGACTAGTTGCACTGCGGCTTCGAGCTCCTTCGTGAATCGGTCCTGGGTGAAGCGCACGGCTTCGTCGCGCATCCGGTTCGCTTGGCTGAACCAGGCCTGATAGGACCTGGTTACGGCCTCGACGGATAGCGGATCCATGCCCCAAAGCGTTTCGGCGTGGGAGTGGGCTGGCTCAACGGTCCTGCTGTGTCTTTGCATGATTGCGTCTCCTTTTGGAAGGGATGCACATTGCGCGAGCCCGTGGGTGTGGCCCCGGACGCGAGATTCGAATGCCGGCGCCTTGTACCGGTAATTTCCCCCGCCGATCTCGGCCTTCCTCGACAAATCGCCGGACGCGAATGACGGCCTGGAAGTGCCGCTCGTAACTACCGTCGTTGCCGTGCAGGGTGCCGCGAAACGATGGGGAAAATATGACAATGTGCTAAACCACTTTGCGCGCGCGCTGCCTCATTGTCAACAACAATTCATACAGCACAGCCGGGTCCTGTCGCTGCGCGGCGGCGCTCGCCGTATCCGCACTGCCGGCGCACTTTCCGGCGGACTCCACTCCCGGCACTCGGCGCAGAGCCAATGAAAAGCCCGGTCGCCCGGGCCCTTTTCTTCTCGTCGAACGAGCGTGCTATTCGAGCGACTTGATGTTCGACGCCTGGTCCCCCTTCGCGCCCGTCGTGATGTCAAAGGACACCTTCTGGTTTTCGCGCAGACTCTTGTGGCCGTCGCCTTCGATCGCCGAAAAATGCGCGAATACATCCTTGCCGCCGTTGTCGGGCGTGATGAAACCGAAGCCCTTGCCATCGTTGAACCACTTGACGATACCTGTACTCATGTCTACTGCTCCTTGAAAAGACAAATGACGGGTGTGAACCCGTGCGCCGGAACTTCAAGGGAGACAGACGAAGACCTGAGGAATGCCGATTTCGGCAACGACGGGACCAGCAATTTCACTTGATGAACCTGCTCTTCGTTTCTACACGCATCGCGCCGACGAGTCAATGGAAGTTTGCACAAAGCCGAAGCCTGCGGGTGCGGTTCGTTACGTCGCCCCTTCCTTGCGCAGGGATTCGATCTCGTCGCCCGTGTACCCAAGTTCCGCGAGCAGCGCGTCGGTGTGCTCGCCGAGCAGCGGTGGCGGTGTCACGACTTCGGGTGCCGCGCCATTGAGCTTGAAGCCGGTGCGCACGACGCGGATGTCGCGCCTGATACCCGGCACATTCGCGAAGTGCGCGACCATGCCGCGGTCCGCGACCTGGGGGTGAGCGAGCGCCTGCGGCACGCTGTAGACCGGGCCGGCCGGAACACCGGCGTCGATCAGGCGCGGCCACCAAGCCCCGGTGGAATCCATGGCCAGGGCCTGCTCGAAGAAGCGCCTTCAGTTCGAAGCGATGTTTGAGGCGTGCCTCGCGGTTGGCGAAACGCGGATCGGCGATCAAGTCCGCGCGGCCGACGACGCCGCACACGGCTTCGAACTGCTCCTGCTTGTTCGCGGCGATGTTGAGCAGTCCGTCGGCGGTGCGGAATGTCCCCGACGGGCTCGCAGTGAAATTCTCGTTGCCGATCGCCTTGGGCTCCTTGCCGGCAATCAGAAAATTCGACACGACCCAGCCCATCGTCGCGAGTGTCGCTTCGAGCATCGACACGTCGATGAAACAGCCCTCGGTACGCTCCCGGTCGACGAGCGCCGCCGCAATCGCAAGCGCTGCGGTGATGCCGCCGATCGTGTCGGCAATCGGATAGCCGACGCGCAAGGGTGCCGACTCCGGGCTGCCGGTGATGCTCATTACGCCCGACATGCCCTGGATGATCTGGTCATATGCCGGCAGGTCTCGGAGCGGGCCATCCTGGCCGAAGCCGGAAATGGCGCAGTAGACGAGGCGCGGATTGTCGATGCGCAGCGCATCGAAGCCCAGTCCAAGGCGATCCATCACGCCGGGCCGGAAGTTCTCGACGACGACCGCCGCGCTGTGCACGAGCCGCCGAAACACCTCCTTGCCGCGCACGTGCTTGAGGTTCAGGGTGATCGAGCGCTTGCCGGGATTCTGGGCGAGGAACGAAATGCCCATGAACTCCCGATTGAGTGCCGGATCTGCGCCGAGTTGGCGCGCAAGATCACCCGTCTTCGGGACTTCGACCTTGATGACGTCGGCGCCGAGGTGCGCGAGCTGATGACAGCAGAACGGTCCGGCGAGAACGTTGGTGAGGTCAAGCACACGGATTCCGGCGAGGGGCCTGGGTGCACGGGGAGCAGTCATATAGCCTCCTGATGCCGGCGCAGCACGCGGCCACTTTCCGACCCGTGCCACACGGGGCGACATCGGCCGCCCACGAACGTTCGCCGATGCAACCCGGAATACCGCGTCGACGAGGGGCGGGGACGCGACCATCCTACGCTCCCGGCAGAGCTTCGCCTGCGCCCATGGCCAACCGCTTGGGCGCAATGGTCGCGGGCTCATTGGCTGCACGGCGTCAGCCTGTTACGAGCGCATCGAGCCGCAAGCGCGTGATCCGGGAGACCTGCGCCAGTGCCTCTTCGAATTCGGTGGCGCGATCGTTCGCGACGCGGCGGGCGAACTCGCGCAGCACGCTCGCGCGATCGTGGCCCCTGACGGCAAGGATGAACGGGAAACCGAATTTCGCGCTGTAGGCCGCGTTGAGTGCAGTCAATCGGGCAAATTCCTCCGGCAAGCAGTGATTCAATCCGGCGCCCGCCTGCTCCTTGGTGGACTCGGCAGTGAGCTCGCCACCTACAGCGGCCCTGCCGGCGAGCTCCGGGTGCGCGCGGAGCAGCGCGAGCTGCATCGAATCGGGCGCTTCGCGGACAACACGCATCATCGCGTCGTGCAGCGCGTCGATGTTCGCAAACGGACGCGCGTCGCAGACGCGCTCGGCTACCCAGGCCGAATGCTCGAAAATGCCTCCCAAGGCCGCGACGAACGCGGTCGGATCGCAGGCGTTGATTTCGGTGAGCTGCATGTTCCTACGCAATGGCGGGACGACCACGCTTCATCGAATGTGATATCGGCGCCGCTCACGTGATTTCCACGGTGTTCCCGTAACGGTCGCACGATAGGTACGGGGCCTCGGCGGACATACAATCGAGTTTGAACCCGGCGGCGATCGCGCCCGGCCCGGACCAACGACGGAGGCCGCGAGATGGGACGACTCACCACGCACGTGCTCGATACGGCGCAGGGCCGTCCGGGCGCCGGAATCCGGGTATGGCTCTTTCGAAAGGAAGGGGAGAACTACGCGTTGCTCAAGGAAGTGCTGACCAATGCGGACGGCCGCTGCGATGCGCCGCTGCTCGAAGGAAGTTCGCTGACGCCGGGCCGCTATCGGCTCGTGTTCGCGGCCGGGGCGTACTTCGCCCGGCAGGGCGCGCGACTGCCCGACCCTCCCTTCGTCGACGAGGTGACGCTCGATTTCGGCATCGCCGACGCCGGCGCGCATTACCACGTTCCGCTCCTCGTCTCGCCCTGGAGCTTCTCGACCTACCGGGGAAGCTGAACAAGAGTCCGCCCGCCGGTCATTCCGTCATCTCCTTGTGCAGCTTCACCGGGACTGCGGCCTTCTTCCGGATCCGGATGTTCAACGCCTCGACCACCACCGAGAACGCCATCGCGAAGTAGATGTAACCCTTCGGCACCTGGGTGCCGAAACCTTCGGCGATCAGCGTGACGCCGATCAGCACCAGGAAGGACAACGCCAGCATCTTGACCGTCGGATGGCGATCGACGAACTCGCCGATCGGCCGCGCGGAGAACATCATCACGGCGACCGAGGCGACGATGGCAGTCACCATCACGCCGAGGTCGTTGGCAAGACCGACCGCCGTGATCACCGAGTCGAGCGAAAAGACGATATCGATGATCGCGATCTGCACGAGGACCGCGACGAACGACGCCCGGGCCGCCGAGACGCTGCTGCTCGTCATCGGCGCCTTCGAGCGCACCATGGATCTCGTGCACGCTCTTCCAGAGCAGGAACAAGCCGCCGAAGATGAGTATCAGGTCGCGGCCCGAGACGCCGCGCTCCGCCACCGGCAGGACGAACAATGGGGTCGTGAGACGCATGATCCACACAAGGGATGCCAACAGTGCGATCCGCGTCCCCATTGCCAGCAGCAAGCCGAGCCGGCGGGCCGTGTTGCGTTGGCGCTCGGGGAGCCGGCCGACCAGAATCGAGATGAAGATGATGTTGTCAATGCCGAGCACGATCTCCAGCGCGGTGAGCGTCGCGAGTGCGATCCAGGCATTGGGGTCGGCGATCCAGTCCATGGCGTGGCGGAGAAGATTAAGAGGCCGTGATGATACGTGCAGTCGCGGGCGACCGGAAAGCCGGTCCGCCGGCGCACCTGGGGTCCCTCCACGACTCCCGGTCTGGGACGCGCCAACCGTTTCGCATTACGCCACGACGGCGGCTCTCAGAACAGGGACTCCTGCTCCGGCGGATGTGGCGGCGGCTCGTGCCCCTCGTCGGCGCCGGCGGTCATCGGCGCGGTGCGCTCGATCAACGACGAATCGTCGTGGCGCACATTGTTGACGCGCGGCGAGATCGGGTAGTACGCCATCGCCGCGGACGGATAGGGCGCGATGAGGTCGGCGACCTCGGCGCTCGCCGGGATCGAGCCAACGCGCATAGTCTTGCGGCGCCACGATCATCGGCATCCGGTCGTGAACCGGGCGCAGCAGCTCGTTCGCCGCGCGTGGTCACGATCGTGCAGCTGTCGATCAGTTCGCCCTCGTCGTTGCGCCAGCGCTCGTACAAGCCCGCCATCGCGAAGAGCGACCCGTCCTTCATGCCGATGTGCAGCGGCTGCTTGCGCGCATGTTCGCCACCCGCGGCGGACTGCCACTCGTAGAACCCGTCGGCGGGCAGCAGACAGCGATGCCGGCGAAAGGCCATCTTGAACGACGGCTTCTCGGCAATCGTCTCGCCACGAGCGTTGATCATCTTTGCGCCGATCGACGGATCCTTCGCCCAGCGCGGCACCAGGCCCCAGCGCATGCGGACGAGCTCGCGGTGACCTTCCGCATTGACGCGCACGATCGGCACGTCGGTCATCGGCGCGATGTTGTAGCGCGCATGGACATCGGGCGGATGGGCGAGACCGAAGGCCAGCGCGATTGCGGCCGGATGGCTGTGCAGTTCGTAGCGGCCGCACATGATGGGGAGTCAGCGGCAGTCAGTAACGACGACAGTCCACCGTCGGTATGGGAAACGCGGCAGCGCTCAACGGTCACCTTCGATGTCGCGCTCGCGTTGTTCCCCGCCGAGCGTCGCCGGACCTGCGGCGCCTTCCGCGTCGAGCAATCGGTGCGCCGTCTTCGCCACCTGCAGCGTATCCCAGTACGCGTACGCTCCGACGGCAGCCGCGCCCGCGAGCGGCACCCAGCGGCTTGCCGCAGTGCCGGCGACCCGCTGCGTCAGGGATACGCCGAGTCTGCGCACCAATTGCTGGAGCGCACCGGCGGACGTGCTCTGGATGAGCACGCGCTGGCCCGCGCGGACGGCGACATCGCGCAGAACATGGCTCGCCATGTGCCGGAACAGGCAATAGAGCATGTGCGTACGGGTGAGCTCGGCCGTGCGCCCGTAGAGCCCGAACAGATCGGCCACCATCTGCCGCTGGATCTTCCAGATCACGTAGAGGTCGGGCAGCACCGTCAGCATCCCGAGCGGTCCCGGGGGCAGCGCGAGCGAACTGGAAACGACGGCCGCGGTCTTCGCCGCGTCGCGCGCGATCTGCTGCGCCGCCTCGCCAGGGTCGGGTACCGCATGCGTGCGCGGCGGCGGGACGTCGGCGATCACGCTTTCGATGACGCCGGTCACCTCGCGCGCGGGCGGTTCGCCGGATGCGGGAACGGGGTGGCGCGGTCGATCCATGGTCAGCGTTTGGGCGCGAGCGCGAGCGGCGCGGCGGGCGCTCGGGAAGCGAGCTTAACGCCCGTGCCGCGCTGTGTCGACCGAACCGGGACGCCCCGGGGCACCCGGTACAATGCGAACTTTGCGCGCGCGGATTGACCGTTGGGCTTCGCGCCGAGCATGGCACCGCCCGTATGTTCGCCCCACGTCCTGCTTTTCCCGCGAGCCTCGACGACGCAAGCCGTCCCCGCACCGGGCATCGCTCGCCGCGACAGGGGCGATGATCGATGCGCATCTTCGGCTTCGCCGGCTGGTCCGGCAGCGGAAAGACGACGCTGATCGAGCAGGTCATTCCGCGCCTGGTCGCGCGCGGGCTCACGGTTTCGCTGATCAAGCACGCGCACCATCGCTTCGAGTTCGACCAGCCGGGCAAGGATTCGTACCGGCATCGGCACGCCGGCTGCAGCGAGGTGCTGATCACGTCGGGAACGCGGTGGGCGCTCATGCGCGAACTGCGGGGCGAGCCCGAGCTTTCGCTCGAGCAGGCGCTGGAGCGTCTTTCGCCCTGCGATATTGCGCTGGTTGAAGGCTACAAGACCTTTCCGATTCCGAAGCTCGAAATCTGGCGATCCGCGGTGGGCAAGCCGCTGCTGCATCCGCGTGATCCGCACATTCTGGCGATCGCCACCGACAGCCCCGAAGCATTGCCGGCGGACTCGGTCGCGCGACTGCCGATTCTTGGCTTGGCCGAGTACGACGCCGTAGCAACATTCCTGCTTGCGCACGCCATCGATGCACGATCGCACGATTGACTTCACCCATGGCGGCGAGTACCGTGAAACTGAGTTGGAACAAGCGCGCGTAATGGTTGTCTTCAGGTAGATCACTGCCACCGAAAACGCGCCGGAGCCGGCTGTGAAAGCGTCGTGATTCGAAGCAGTTTTCTAAAAATCATGAAAACTCAACGAATTGCACACGTTATCTCGATTTTGCTTGCACTTGGCTGCGCAATGCCGGTGCAGGCACAGGAGCAGGCAGCCCCCGCAAGCGGCTTCTACGGCGGTGTTTCGCTGCGCGATGGCGCGACGGAGGGCGCCGGCATTACCTTCGGTCCCGCGGCGTCGATCTGGAATCGGTACGCGGCGCCCACGGCAGACGACACCGCGTCGCGCGCCCTCGTTTTCGGCGGTTACCGTTGGCGCAACGATCTCGCGGTCGAAGCGTCGTTCAGTTCCGCCGACCGCTACGCGCTGCGGCCGGCCGATGCCGGCGGATTGCGTCAAGGCATGGGATTGAGCATTCCCGCGGGCACCGGCATTTCGGATCTGCAAACGCACAGCTGGAACCTCGATGTGTACACGAGCTGGACGTTCTACAAGGCGTTTGCTCTGTACGGTCGCATGGGCTACGGGCAGGCGGATACCACGCCGGTGTTCGGGAGCGCGCCGTCGATCGCCCCCGACATCCGCCGACTGCGCGACGGCGTGAACTACGGCCTTGGTGTCCGGTACGACATGAATTCGACGCTGGGCCTGCGGTTCGAATATGGCCGGTTCGGCCGGTTCGCCGGCGAGATTGGCACCACCCTTCCAGAGTCCGATCAGGTCACGGTCGGCGTGCAGTTCCGCTTCTAGCACGCGCCGGCGCCGGGTTCGCGGCGCAATATCTCGCGGTGGCGAGCCGATCCACTGCAACCCTCACGCCCACGCTCCATGCGCGACACCGTCGCCACCACCGTCAGCCTTGTCTACCTCGCGCGTCTGCGCGAAGCGTTCGGCACATCGCATGAAACGCATCGAGCCGCCGGAAGGCGTGCGCACGGTCGCCGCGTTGCGAGCATGGCTGGTCGCACGCGGCGGCGTCTGGGCGCGTCGAGCTTGCGGCCGGATCGTGCGGTGCGCTTCGCCGTCAATCACGAGCTGGCCCAGTCCGACACGCCGATAGGTGCCGGCGACGAGGTCGCGCTGTTTCCGCCGGTCACCGGCGGCTGAGCCAGGAACTCCGCGCATGCCCGTTCGTGTCCAGGCCGAGGATTTCGACGTTTCCAGCGAGCTCGCGGCGCTGCGCGCGGGCGATCCGCGCGTCGGCGCGGTTGCCGCGTTCATCGGCACCGTACGCGACGTCAACGACGACGCAGCGTGTCGCATCGATGACGCTCGAGCACTATCCGGGCATGACGGAGAAGGCGCTGGCGCAGATCGTCGACGAGGCGAAGGCCCGCTGGGACCTTTGCGATGCGCTCGTCATCCACCGGATCGGTCCGCTCGCGCCGACCGATCAGATCGTCCTGGTCGGCGTGACCAGCGCGCATCGCGGCGATGCCTTCGCGGCCTGCGAGTTCATCATGGACTACCTGAAGACGCGCGCGCCGTTCTGGAAGAAGGAAGCCACGGCCGCCGGCGTGCGATGGGTCGACGCGCGCGCCACCGATGACGAGGCCGCAGCGCGCTGGGAGGCACCGTCGAAAGCGGGCGATTGATCGCTGGCCCACCGTTGTGTCGCATGGTGGCTGAACGTCTGCATGTCCGCGGGCCCGGAAGCGGTTCGCCGGACCGTCATTGCTCCGGTCACTTGACCCTGCCGCGGCGGTCGGCTACCGTCGGCGGCCGTGGATGACACACGTGCCGCGGTATTGATCGCGATCGACTGGGGTACGACGTCGGCTCGTGCCTATCGGGTCGATGCGGACGGCGAGGTGATCGCCACCCTCAGCGCGGAACGTGGCATTCAGCGGGTGCCGATCGGGGCGTTTGCCGATGCGCTCGACGCGTTGCTGGGCAGTTGGCGGACGGAGCCGGTTCCCCGCATCGCATGTGGCATGATCGGCAGCCGGCAGGGCTGGGTCGAGGCGCCCTACGTGCGAATGTCCGGCGGATCTGACTGCCTTCGGGAACGCGCTCGTGCGCACGCCCGGTGGCGAGCTCGCGATCGTCCCCGGAGCCCTCTGTCGCGATGCCACCGGCGTCCCCGACGTGATGCGTGGCGAAGAAACGCAGCTCGTCGGCGCGATCGCACCTGACGAATCACGTGTGCTCGCGGTCCTCCCGGGAACCCACAGCAAGTGGGCGTTGGTCGAGCACGGCAAGCTCGTCAGTTTCGCGACGTTCATGACCGGCGAGCTCTTCGCCGTCCTGCTGGATCACTCGATACTCGGACGCATGGCGCAACGGAGCGCAGCTGACAACGCGGAAGCCGACGCGGCATTCAGATCGGGACTCGAGCGCGGATTGACGACGGATGCACTCGCGCACACCGTTTTCGGCGCGCGAACGCTCGCGCTTGTCGGCGAGCTGGACCGTTCCGGGATCGGCGACTGGCTGTCGGGCGTGCTGATCGGCCACGAGATCGCCGGCGCGCGCAAGTGGGCATCGGAACACGGCGCGGACATGTCGCGCGTGCGCGTCGTCGGTTCGGAGGCGATGATCGAGCGCTATAGTGCGGCGTTGGCGTTCGCCGGCATTGCGGCCGAACGCGGCGGCGCCGACGCCGCCGCGCGTGGACTTTGGCTCGTCGCAAAACGTGCCGGACTCATCCACTGAAGTGGCGGCCGCCCAGGTTCCCGGCACGTCGTCACACTTCCGGATCGATCGCATGGCCCAATCCCCGGCAACGCAACCCATGATCGTCGCGCTCGGCGAGGCGATGGTCGAGTTCAACCAGGCGCGTGCCGATGCGCCCGAGCAGTATGTTCGCGGTTTTGGCGGCGACACCTCGAACATGGCCATTGCGGCGGCGAGGCTCGGCGCGCGCGCGGGCTACGTCACCCGCGTCGGGGACGATGCTTTCGGACGCATGCTCGGCGATCTCTGGCGCGCGGAAGGTGTGGATACGCGCGGGGTTGCAACGGATCCCGACGCGCCGACTGGCGTGTATTTCGTGACGCACGGACCAAAGGGTCACGAATTCGCGTATCTTCGTGCCGGCTCGGCCGCGTCGCGCATGGCTCCCTCGACGCTGCCGCTCGACGTGATCGGCGGTGCGCGCATGCTGCACGTTTCCGGCATTTCGCAGGCGATCAGTGCAAGCGCGTGCGACGCCGTTTTCGCGGCCATCGAGGCGTCGTCGGCCGCAGGGGGCCGCATCTCGTACGACCCCAACCTGCGTTTGAAGCTCTGGCCGCTCGCCCGGGCCCGCGCCATCATCGCCGCGACCGCGGCCCGTTGCCACTGGTTTCTGCCGAGTCTCGACGAGACGCGGACACTTTCCGGCCTCACGGCAACGGATGCCTTGATCGATTGGTGTCACGGGCTGGGCGCGCCCGTCGTCGCGCTCAAATGCGGCCGCGACGGTGTCGTCGTTTCCGACGGCCGGCGCCGTGAGCGGATCGCCGGCCAGCGGGTCGATCCGGTCGACGCGACCGGCGCCGGCGATTGCTTCGACGGAGCGTTCGCGGCGCGCATCCTCGCCGGGGACGATCCGTTCGCCGCCGCGCGGTACGCGAATGCCGCAGCCGCATTGGCGACCACCGGTTTCGGCGCCGTGGCACCGTTGCCACGCGATGCCGATGTCCGTCGCCTCCTTGCCGGCGTGTGACATGATCGGCGCCACCTTCCGGGAAGACGTGTTTGCGGGCATGGCGGCGCTCGTCGTGGGCGCCACGAGCGGGATCGGCGCCGCGATCGCGGACGCTTTGGCGTCGTGCGGAGCAACCGTGACGGTCACGGGCGCTACCACCGGTGAAACCGAAGCTGCCGTCCGGCAATCCGGCTATCGCTGCCGGGATGCGCTGCCGCTCGACGTGCGCGATTCCGCTGCCGTCGCGGCAGTCGTGTCGGCCTTGCCGCGACTCGACATCCTGGTCAATTGCGCGGGCGTCATTCGCCGCGGCACCGAACACGACCCTGCCGTCTTTGCCGAGGTGCTCGACATCAACCTGACGGGAACCATGCGCCTGTGCGCTGCCGCGCGGCCGCTGCTTGCACGAACAAGTGGGTGCATCGTCAACACGGCGTCCATGCTCTCGTTCTTCGGCGGCGGCCTCGTCCCTGGCTACAGCGCCAGCAAGGGTGGCATCGCGCAGCTCACGAAATCGCTGGCAATTGCATACGCAGGCGATAGAATCCGCGTCAATGCCATTGCGCCGGGCTGGATCGCGACCGCACTGACGCAGGCATTGCAGGACGATCCTGAGCGCAACGCGGTGATCCTCGCCCGCACGCCGCTCGGACGTTGGGGGAAGCCGGCCGACGTGGCGGGAGCCGTCGTATTCCTGTGCTCGCCGGCGGCCTCGTTCGTCACCGGTGCGATCGTGCCGGTGGACGGGGGCTATCTCGTCGCGTAGAGGAGGGGGGATGCGCGCAACTCCGATTGCCAAGGCGGTTCGTCATCTCGAAGCCGGCGAATGGAAGGCGGCGCACGCGCTCGTGCAGAAGGACGCTTCGTCGCTCGGGTGCTGGGCGCACGGCATCGTCCACCTGGTCGAGGGTGACCTCGACAATGCCAAGTACTGGTATCGGCGCGCGCATCGGTCGCTGCCTCACGGCAACACTGCCGGTGCGGAAATTGCCGCGCTCAAGGCCTCGATCAAGGACGCTACGCAGTGACCGGTCTGGGCGGCAGGCAGGTTGCCGGAATCCAGCCGGATCTCGCCGTCGCCGCGCTACCGGACGACGAGCGCGTTTGGGTGCCCCAGGCGCCGGACGTGTGGTTTCGCCCGCTGCTTTTCAACACGGTTACGGGCGGGTGGTGCAACCTGCTGCGCGTGCGCCGTTCCGGCATTCTCCACCGCCACCGGCATCCGATGCTCGTCACCGGTTACGTGATCAAGGGCCGCTGGAAATACCTTGAGCACGACTGGATAGCGGAGGAAGGAAGCTTCGTCTACGAGCCGCCGGGGGAGGTCCACACGTTGACCGTGCCGGCCGACTGCCCGGAGATGATCACGTTCTTCAACATCAGCGGCGCGATGATCTATGTCGATGCCGACGGCCACACCATTGGCTACGAGGACGTGTTCACCAAGCTCGAGATGTGTCGGCGGCACTATCGTCGACGTGGGACTCGGTGCCGGTTTTGCCGACCAGTTCGTGCGCTGACGACGCGCAGCGGCGAGTAGCCGCTTGCGATGCTCGCCGGCCCTCACTATACTGGCGCGCAGGAGATGGCATTCCTCCTCTAACCGCCGCAAGGCTGATGATGCCTACACGTAGCACCCGGTACGCGGTGGCGCGGTAGGCGTTCTTCCCCGAACTCCCTGCAGGTCGCCCCGCCATGTGAGTGATTGCCGCGCTGCATGGCGTGGAGGGAGGTCTGCATGCCTTGGGTCGGTATTTTCGCGGTCGGTGGCGGCGCCGCGGTTGGCGCTTGGTTGCGCTGGGGTCTAGGTATCCTGCTCAATCCCGTCTTTCCGACGCTGCCGCTCGGTACGCTGGTGGCCAATCTGTCGGGAGGGCTGCTGATGGGCTTCGCGATGGAGCTCATCACGCGCCATGCGGTGGTTCCGCCCGAAGCGCGTCTGCTCCTGACCACGGGCTTCCTCGGAGGACTCACGACGTTTTCGACATTCTCGGCCGAGATCGTCACGCTCCTGCTGCGCAGGGAATATCTGTGGGGAACGATCGCGATCGCCTCACACGTCATTGGCTCGCTCGCGCTGACGATCGTCGGCATCCTGGCGATGCGCGCGCTTTTCGCCTGGGGAGCTCCATGAACGGCACGCTACTGCGCTTCTACGTGCACGAAAACCGCAAGCACCACCATGTCTCCCTCTATGAATGGCTTCTCGAGCAAGCCAAGGCATCGGGGATCCAAGGCGGATCGGCGTTCCGTGCCATCGCCGGATTCGGCCGCCACGGCGTCCTGCACGAGGAACACTTTTTCGAGCTCGCTGCGGACATGACGATCGAGGTCGAATTCGTCGTGACCGACGACGAGGCAGCTCGTTTGCTCGACCTCCTCCGTCGCGAACGCGTCAGCGTCTTCTATGCTCGAATTCCCGCGGAGTTCGGCACGATCGAAGGCGATCGCTGAGGGGCGAACAAGAATCCCGCGATGGCCGACATCTTCTCGCCGGCTGCACTATGGCTGGGCCTGGCGCTCGCGGCGACGCTGCTTTCCATCTGGCTCCGCATCGCCACTGCGATGTCGGAAATCGTCGTTGGACCCGTTGCCCAGCTTGCGATCGGCGCCTTGGTCGGTGCGGCGGTGCTCGGCACCGACCAGTCGTGGATAAAATTTCTCGCGGGCACTGGCGCCGTACTCCTCACCTTTCTCGCCGGAGCGGAACTCGATCCGGACGTGCTTCGCTCCCGCTGGCGGGAGACAACGGCGATCGGCCTGATCGCCTTCTTCGCGCCGTTCCTCGGCTGCGCACGCTGACGTTCGGGCTGCTGACGCCGTTCTATTTCATTCGGGCCGGATCGTTCGTATCGGTGCCGGCGCTGGCGGCCGCGCCGATGGCGTTCCTGCTCCTTCTGGCAGCGAAAATGGCGACCAAGTTCGTTGGTGTCTATCCCGTGACACGGATCTTCGCATCGCCGAAGCGTGAAGCCATGTACACGACGCTGCTGATGTCGACCGGCCTGACCTTCGGCAGCATTTCGGCGCTGTTCGGGCTATCCCATGGCATCGTCGACGAGGCACAATACTCGCTCCTGATTGCCGCGGTCATCGGAAGCGCGGTGGTGCCGACACTCATCGCGAACGCGTTTTACCTGCCGCGTCGGAGCATCCTTGCAGGTCCTTGCGGTCGCCCGGCCGCCGGAGCCTCCGGACGAAGTCGAGACCGAGGCGGAAATCGAGCGGGCACGCGAGCATTTCGAGATCGATTTTGCAAAGTTGCGCGCGCAGGCGCAAAGTGTGGGGCTTGCGCCCGCCTTCGAAGTCGTGGTCGGACATCCTGCCCATCGAATCGTCGACTACGCGGAGGCAAATTCCGTCGACCATATCGTGCTGGGTCATCGCGGCAAGACCTTCTTCGAGCGCTGGCGGCTGGGGTCGGTGTCCAAGCAGGTGATCCATTACGCGCATTGCACGACGACCGTCGTCCGATAGCCCGGTTTATTTCGACGAATTTCAGGAGCCCGCTATGTCCCATGCAATCCGCATCCACGCCAACGGCGGTCCCGAAGTCCTGCGCTGGGAGGAGGTCGCCGTCGGCGATCCCGGCCCCGGCGAGGCGCGCGTGCGCCACACGGCGATCGGCGTCAACTACATCGACACCTACCATCGCAGCGGTCTCTACAAGCTCCCGCTTCCCACGGGGCTCGGCAACGAGGCAGCGGGGATCGTCGAGGCGGTCGGCGCTGGTGTCGACTGGGTTGCCGCCGGCGACCGGGTGGCCTATTGCGGCGGCCCGCTCGGTGCCTACAGCGAAGCGCGCGTGATGCCGGCGGAACGGCTGGTGAAGCTCCCGGACGGCGTTTCCGACCGCAGCGCGGCGACGCTGATGCTCAAGGGCCTGACGGTTCAGTATCTGTTCCGCCAGACCTACCGGCTCAAGGCCGGCGACACGATCCTGTTCCATGCGGCGGCCGGCGGCGTCGGCCTGATTGCCTGCCAGTGGGCGCGCGCATTGGGCGTCACGATGATCGGCACCGTGGGCTCGGACGCGAAAGCCGCGCTGGCGAAGGAAAACGGCTGCGCGCACACGATCGTCTATACCCGCGAGAATTTCGTCGAGCGCGTGAAGGCGCTCACCGGCGGCAAGGGTGTTCCGGTGGTCTACGACGGCATCGGCAAGGACACGTTCCCGGCGTCGCTCGATTGCCTTTCGCCGCGCGGAATGTGGGTCAGCTTCGGCAATGCCTCGGGCGCCGTTCCACCGTTCGACATCCTGTTGCTGTCGCAGAAGGGCTCGTTGTACGCGACGCGTCCGACGCTGTTCACCTACGCCGCGAAGCGCGAGGATCTGACCGCGATGGCGGCCGAAATGTTCGAGCTGGTGCTGGCCGGCAAGATCGTGAGCGAGCCGCGGCAGTCGTTCGCGTTGAAGGACGCGGCAGGCGCGCACATTGCGCTGGAATCGCGGGCGACGATGGGCGCTACCGTTCTCCTGCCCTGACGTCCACACGGCGACGCACTGCGCGATCGATCAGCGAACACCGTCCTGGCGTGCGGCGTCGTTGAGCAGTCGCCGCGCGGCCGGAGCAAGCTCGGCGGCGGTCAGGCCGACCGGTCCGCGGCCATCGGCGACGCATGCGTCGGCGGCCGCGCCGTGCAGGCACACTGCGAGCCGCAGCGACGACTTGGCGTCGATGCCCTGTGCGAGAAACGCCCCGGCGAAGCCGGCCAGCACGTCCCCGGATCCTGCCGTCGCAAGGCCGGGATTGCCACTGGCGTTGATGTCCCAGCTTCCGTCGGGATACGCGAGGACACTGCCCGCGCCCTTGACGACGACCGCCGCATTGAGTCGTGTCGCGAGTGCGAGCGCGGCGCCCAGACGGTCGGACTGAACATCCGCGATCGATTTTCCCAGCAGCCGCGCGGCTTCGGCGGGGTGCGGCGTCGCGAGGGTGGCTGACGATCTCGCCGCAGCCGCTTGCGCCAGGATCGGGATCGGCGGCGATTGCATTCAATGCATCGGCATCGAGAACCAGCGGCACCCGTTCGCCGATGGCGCGTTCGACGAGCGTCCGCCCTTGGTCTCCGGTGCCAAGCCCGGGCCCGCAAATGAGCGCATCCGCACCGGCGCCCAGCACGCGGGTGGCGGGCCGCAGCATCAGCTCCGGTTGACCCCAATCGACTGGCGCCGATGCCCGCTGGGCGGCGATGCCCACCCATACCCGGCCCGCCCCCGCGTGCAGCGCGGCGCGGCCGGCCAGCAGCGGCGCGCCGACCATGCCTTCGGCGCCGCCGACGATGCCCAGCGTCCCGAACGTGCCCTTGTGGACGTTGCGCGATCGACGGCGCAGGACTTCCGGGATCGCCGCCGAGAGCAACAGCCCATTGCAGGCGATGGCCCGAAGCGTTTTCGAGCAGTCGGGGATCGAGGTCGAGCGTATGCACGGACAGCGCGCCGCACAGATCGACGCCGTCGCCGGTCAGCAGCCCGGGCTTGAGCGCGATGAACGTTGCCGTCGCCGCCGCCCGAATCGCCGGCCCGAAAACCGTTCCGGTGTCGGCGTCGAGCCCGCTCGGCACGTCGAGCGCCAGGATCGGCGTGCCGGAGGCATTGGCCCAGTCGATCAGGGCGGCATAGTCGGCCGACGCGGCGCGGGCGAGTCCGATGCCGAACAGGCCATCGACGATCAGTGCTCCCTGCCACTCATTAGGGGCCGCGGGCGTTGTCGTGCCTCCCGCCCCGACGAATGCGCGATGCGCGGCAGCGGCGTCGGGGGGCAACCTCGCCGCGTCCCCCGGAAAAACCACGGACACGTCGAAGAACCATTGCCGAAGCCACCGCGCGACGACGAAAGCGTCGCCGCCGTTGTTCCCGGGGCCAGCCAGCACGAGAACTTTGCCCATGCGTTCGCCTGCCATCGCGCGCGCGACTTCCGCTGCCGCGAGCCCGGCGCGCTCCATCAGCGGTTCGCTACTCGCCGCGGCCTCGATCGCACGCAGGTCGGTCGTTCGAAAAACGGGTGCCAGGGCCGGGGGCGAATGCATGGTTGGAAATTATAGGCGGTCCCCCGGTGTGCCGCCTGCCGCCGGCTCCCGAATGCGTGGCGGGGGCGGTCGTTGGACAACGGGGCGCGGCCGCCGGTACACTAATCCCCTGGTCGAGAGCGCCGTTTGCGCGGCCGACAAGGCGACTCCGCATCACCGGTTCGATCGCGACCGACGTGGTTTGTTCCCAGGAGGATTCCATGAGGTTTTTCGTCAAGACAGTTTTCGCGGCCGTTGTGGCCGCGCTTGCGCTGGGTGCGCAGGCGCAGGAACTTACCGGCACCCTGAAGAAAATCAAGGAAACGGGGGCGATCACGATCGGCCACCGCGAATCGTCGATTCCGTTCAGCTACCTCGACGACAAACAGCAGCCGATCGGTTACGCAATGGATCTTTGCATGAAGATCGTCGACGCGGTCAAGGCTGAACTGAAGATGCCGGACCTCAAGGTCAATCTGCAGCCGGTCACGTCCGGCAATCGGATCCCGCAGCTGCAGGCCGGCAACATCGACATGGAGTGCGGCTCGACGACCAACAGTGTCGAGCGGCAGAAGCAGGTTTCCTTCGGGCCGACCTATTTCGTGATCAACGTCACCGCCGCGGTGAAGAAGAACTCGGGCATCAAGCAGCTGGCCGATCTCAACGGCAAGACGATTTCCACGACGTCGGGCACGACGTCGGTCCCGCTGCTCAAGAAATACGAGAAGACGAAGACCATCGACATCAAGGAGATCTACGGCAAGGACCACGCCGAGTCGTTCCTGCTGATGTCGCAGGACCGCACGGCTGCCTTCGTGATGGACGACATCCTGCTCGCCGGGCAGATCGCGAACTCGGACAAGCCTGGCGATTACATGATCATCCAGGAGTCGCTGCGGCAGGAGCCCTACAGCATGATGCTGCGCAAGGACGATCCGCAGTTCAAGGCGCTGGTCGACAAGACGATAGGCAACGTGATGAAGTCGGGCGAAATCGACAAGATCTACGCCAAGTGGTTCACGAGCCCGATTCCCCCGAAGGGCGTCAACATGAACTTCCCGGAGACGCCGGCGATCAAGGAAGCATTCAAGAATCCGAACGACAAGGGTGTCGAGTGACGAGGTCTGTCAGCTTGCACTGACCGAATCGAAGGGCCGGACGGCGAATCAATGCTTCCGGCCCTTTGCTCTTCCGACCATACTGCGGAATCGGGGAGCGGTCGGGCGGGGGGAGCAAGTCGTGAAATTCGATCTGGACTGGGGCATCTTCTTCCAGGAGATCCCGGGGGGCGGCGAGACCTACCTGGATCTGCTGATCTCCGGATTGTGGTGGACGCTCGGCGTATCGGCGTGCGCCTGGGTCATCGCGCTCGTCGTGGGTTCGGTGATCGGGACGATCCGCACGACGCAGCAGCCCTGGCTCGTCCGCGCGGGCAACGCCTGGGTCGAGCTGTTCCGCAACATTCCGCTGCTGGTCCAGATGTTCCTCTGGTACTTCGTCGTGCCGGAGTTCATCCCGCCGCTCAAGAGCTGGGTCGTCAAGGCCGACCCGGCCGAGGCGCAGTTCCTGTCGGCGGTGCTCTGCCTCGGACTGTTCACGTCGGCGCGCGTCGCCGAGCAGGTGCGCGCCGGCATCCAGTCGCTGCCGCGCGGCCAGCGTTCCGCCGGGATGGCGATCGGGCTGACGCAGACGCAGGTCTACCGATTCGTGCTGTTGCCGATGGCCTTCCGGATCGTGATTCCGCCGCTCACCAGCGAGACGATGAACCTGATCAAGAACTCGTCGATCGCGTTGACGATCGGGCTCGCCGAGCTGACGTTCCGTTCCCGCGAGATGGGCGAGTACACGTTCCACTTCTTCGAAGCCTTCAGTGCGGCGACGCTGGTCTACATTGCCATCGCGATGACGGCCAACCGCTTGATGGCGCTGATCGAGCGCAAGACTGCCGTCCCCGGCTACATCGCCGGCGGCGCGAAGTAGGGGGCCACACATGACCCTCGATTTCGACGTCATCAGCCGGTCGCTGCCTTACCTCTGGAAGGGCTTCCTGTACACGGTCCAGCTGACGGCGATCGCGTCGGTCGGCGGGCTGTTCTTCGGCACGCTGCTGGCGCTGGCACGACTGTCGCCGTTCAAGGTCCTGTCGAACGTCGCGGCCGGCTACGTGAACCTGATGCGGTCGATCCCGCTGGTGCTGGTGCTGTTCTGGTTCTTCTTCCTGATGCCGCAGGTGCTGCAGCTCGTCACCGGCGGCGAGCGGCCGCCGCAGATCGGTGCCGAACGCACCGCGATCATCACCTTCATCATGTTCGAGGCGGCGTATTTCTGCGAGATCATGCGCGCGGGGATCCAGTCGATCGCACGGGGACAGGTGTACTCGGCCTACGCGCTGGGGCTCACCTATGGCCAGGCAATGCGGCTGGTGATCCTGCCGCAGGCGTTCCGCAACATGATCCCCGTGCTGCTGACGCAGACGATCATCCTGTTCCAGGACACCTCGCTCGTATACGTGATCTCGGCGACGGACTTCACCGGCGCGGCGTCCAAGATCGCGCAGCGTGACGGGCGGCTGATCGAGATGTACCTGTTCGTCGCCGCCGTCTATTTCGTGCTCTGCTACACACTGTCGTACGCGGTAAAGCTCCTGCAGAAAAAGATTGCCGTCATCCGCTGAGGGAAGCGCCATGCCCATGATCTCCATCGACAACGTCTCGAAGTGGTACGGGCAGTTCCAGGTGCTCACCGACTGCACGACCAAGGTCGAGAAAGGCGAGGTGATCGTCGTCTGCGGTCCGTCCGGGTCCGGCAAGTCGACGCTGATCAAGTGCGTCAACGCTCTCGAGCCGTTCCAGAAGGGGCAGGTGACGGTCGACGGGATTCCGGTGCACGACCCGAAGACCAACCTGCCGAAGCTCCGCGCGCGCGTCGGGATGGTGTTCCAGCATTTCGAGCTCTTTCCGCATCTGTCGATCACGCAGAATCTGACGCTCGGGCAGGTCAAGGTGCTCGGTCGCAGCCCCGACGAGGCCCGCGAGCGGGGCCTGAAGCTGCTCGATCGCGTCGGCCTCATCGCGCAAAAGGACAAGTTCCCCGGGCAGCTCTCGGGCGGCCAGCAGCAGCGCGTGGCGATCGCGCGCGCGCTGTCGATGGATCCGATCTGCATGCTTTTCGACGAGCCGACTTCGGCGCTCGATCCGGAGATGATCAACGAGGTGCTCGACGTGATGGTTCAGCTCGCGAAGGAAGGCATGACGATGATGGTCGTCACGCACGAGATGGGTTTTGCGCGCAAGGTCGCGCACCGCGTGATCTTCATGGACCACGGGCACATCGTCGAGGACGCGACCAAGGACGATTTCTTCGGCAAGCCGCGCTCGGAGCGTGCGCAGCAGTTCCTCGCCAAGATCCTGCATCATTGATGCGGCGGTCGGCGCCGAACGCCCGCCGCAGCTTGGCCGCTCTGCCAAGATTGTTGTTCATCAGTCCATGCACGCCCGATCCCCACGGCACCGGATGGGAACAAAGGAACTATTGGTTCCTTGCGGCCTATTCCCGCTTCATGGAGATCGACCTGTGGTTCCGTCCCACCGCGGATAATCCTGACCTGATCAGGATCCGTCCCGCCACAGAACATTGCAGGGCGATGACGGCGTTCTACCCGCAGACGATTGCCGACGCAGAATTGGGCCTGAAACACAGGCTGAGACACAGCCTTACGTCGGCCAACGTGGTCCACGTCGGCCGGCTGCAGGAACTGGTCGCATCCATCGCTCATCCATGCGTCGTTTGGGACATCGACGAGCTCCCGTGGCTCGTGCGGGATCCCGGCAGGAACACAGGGCTGGATCTACCTTCCCGCGATCAACAGAAGCACCTGTCCGCGCATTTCCTGAACTGCGTCCACAAGTGTCGGCGGATATTCGCCTCGTCGCATCTCGAGCAGCCGGATGGTATTGACGCGATCACGGTCATTCCCAATGTCGTTGTCCGTCCCGACGCAGGCAGCGCCAGGCCACCGGACCGGTGCCCAAGACTCCTGTTTGTCGGGAATCTCAACCATCCGCCCAACCTTCTCGGGCTCGAATTCTTCCGGCAATCTGTATTGCCCGCCCTGTCGGCTGATGTTCCTGATGTCGGCGTCACCGTTGTCGGACGCGGGCCGGCGACGACCGAAGCGGGGACTGCCGTCAAAGCCCTGCAACTTGAACCCCGGATGGAGTTCGCATTTGATGCGCCGAACTGCACGCCGTTCTATGCCGGATCGGCGGCATCCATCGCCCCCCTTGTCAACGGCGGCGGCACGCGCATAAAGATCATCGAGTCCTTTGCGCACCGTTGCCCCGTGGTGTCCACAACAGCGGGCTGCGAGGGTCTGGACGTGGCGAACCGGAAAGAATTGCTGATCGCCGATGATCCTAAGGAGTTCGCCTTCGCGTGCGAGCAGCTGATCGTCAATCCGGCCCTCGGGGTGGAACTGGCAAGAAACGCCTTCGACTTCTTCGAACGGAACCACAGCCAGGTGGTCGTCGACCGATTGGTGGCCGCAGCCGTCAATGCGCTTGTGCAATGAGGCTTGCGCAAGCGAGCCGTCTGGGCGATCGACGGTCCCGGCGCAACGAAGATCGCAAGCGACCGCGTAATGGTCTGCAGACGCGGCGCCAATGTCCGGCCGCCCGGTCACGTTCCCGTATAATCCATCGACGCCGCGCCCGCCACGGGCCCGGCGTTTTTTCTCGCCCGCTGCCCGGCGGAAGGAGCATCCCGATGCGCATCGAGAACGAGGTCAAGCTGGACTTCAAGGACGTGCTGATCCGACCCAAGCGGAGCACGCTCTCGACACGCTCGAATGTCGACATCTCGCGCGAATTCCGCTTCCGCCACACGCAGCTCGAATACCACGGCGTCCCGATCATCGCCGCCAACATGGACACGACCGGGACGTTCGAGATGGCGCGCGCGCTGGGCGCATTCGAGCTTTCGACCGCATTGCACAAGCACTATGCGGTGGATGAGCTCGTCGGGTTCTTCCGGAGGCTCGAGCGCAAGACCGCCGCTTTCTTCTCGATGGGGATCGCGCGCGCCGACGAGGAGAAGTTCCACAAGGTGATGGAGGCGGCGGGGTCGGGCGAGAACTCGACCATCCGCTGCGTGTGCATCGACGTGGCCAATGGCTATACCGAGAGCTTCGTGCGTTTTGTGACGAAGGTCCGCGAGCAATTCCCGCATCTGGTCATCATGGCCGGCAACGTCGTGACGGGCGAGATGACCGAGGAATTGATCCTTTCGGGCGCGGACATCGTCAAGGTCGGCATCGGTCCCGGATCGGTGTGCACGACGCGGAAGATGACCGGTGTGGGTTACCCGCAGCTATCGGCCATCATCGAATGCGCGGATGCCGCACACGGGCTCGAGGGCCACATCTGCGCCGACGGCGGCTGTGCGACGCCGGGCGATGTCGCGAAAGCATTCGGCGGCGGCGCCGATTTCGTGATGCTGGGCGGCATGTTCGCCGGCCACGACGAATGTGCGGGCGAAGTCGTCGAGCGTGAGGGCCAGAAGTTCCAGCGCTTCTACGGCATGAGCAGCCGCGCCGCCATGGAGAAATACTCGGGCGGTGTCGCCGAGTACCGTGCGGCGGAAGGAAAGGAGGTGCTCGTTCCCTTTCGTGGCCCGGTCGCCGGAACGGCACAGGAGATTCTCGGCGGCGTGCGCTCGGCGTGCACCTACGTCGGGGCGCGGCGCCTGCGCGAGCTGTCGAAGCGAACCACGTTCGTACGCGTCTCGCAGCAATCGAACGAGGTCTTCACGCGCTCCTAATGTGGGGAAGTCGGGAATCGGCAGCGTATAATCGCGTTTTCCGATTCCCCTTCCGCGATGGCCGAACTACTTTCGCTGCGCGGACGCTCGGCGTTGTCGCCGTTCCGCGTCGCCAAGTTGCTTGCAGGCCTTGCAGCCGCCCATCCGGGACATCGCGTCGCCGCGCTTGCCGCGTCGTTCTGGCACTTTGCCGAGTGTGACCGTCCGCTGGCCGAGCGCGAGCGCAACACCCTCGAACGGCTGCTGACCTATGGTCCCCGCGAGCTCATGCATGCGGAACATGGCCAGCTCCTGCTGGTCGTCCCGCGTCCGGGGACGATTTCCCCCTGGGCGTCGAAGGCGACGGATATCGCGCGCAACTGCGGACTGTCCGCGATCCGGCGTATCGAGCGCGGCGTCGCCTATCGCGTCGACGTCGACGGCGGACACGAGCTCTCGGCCGACGACCGGACGCACCTTCTGCCACTGATTCACGACCGCATGACCGAGGTCGTGCTCGCTGACCTGGACGAGGCGCGGGCGTTGTTCGCGCACTACCCGCCGAAGCCGCTCGCGACGATCCCGTTGGCGCTGGAGGGTCGCATGGCGATCGTGCGGGCCAACGCGGATCTCGGGCTCGCGCTCGCCGAGGACGAGATCGACTACCTCGCCGAGAATTTCCGCCGGGCGGGGCGCGATCCGACCGACGTCGAGCTGATGATGTTCGCGCAGGCGAACTCCGAGCACTGCCGGCACAAGATCTTCAATGCGCAGTGGGTCGTCGACGGCGTGGAACAGCAACGAAGCCTCTTCGCGATGATCCGCAATACCCACGTGGCGAATCCGCAGGGAACCATCGTCGCCTACGCCGACAATGCCGCCGTGATGGAAGGTGCGACCGTGCGCCGGTTCTATCCGGGTTCCGATGGTCGTTACGCTGCGCACGCGGAGGCCACGCACACCGTAATGAAGGTCGAGACGCACAATCACCCCACCGCGATCGCCCCGTTCCCCGGCGCCGCCACGGGCTCAGGCGGCGAGATCCGCGACGAGGGCGCGACGGGAATCGGCGCGAAGCCGAAAGCGGGGCTTACCGGATTCACGGTGTCCCACCTGCGGCTGCCCGCGCTGCCGCAGCCGTGGGAGCCGCCTCTTGGAAAGCCGGATCGCATCGCCTCGGCGCTCGACATCATGCGCGACGGCCCGATCGGGGCGGCGACGTTCAACAACGAGTTCGGGCGTCCCAATCTCGCCGGTTATTTCCGGACCTTCGAGCTCGACGTCGCCGGTGAGGTGCGTGGCTATCACAAGCCGATCATGATTGCGGGAGGGCTGGGCAACATCCGGGCTGACCACACAGGGAAGCAGCCGCTTCCGGAAGGCACGCTGCTGATCCAGTTGGGCGGTCCCGGCATGCTGATCGGCATGGGCGGCGGCGCCGCGTCTTCGATGGCGACTGGCGCCAATACCGCCGATCTCGACTTCGATTCGGTCCAGCGCGGCAATGCCGAAATCCAGCGCCGGGCACAGGAGGTGATCGATCGATGCTGGCAGCTGGGGGCCGCGAATCCGATACGCTCGATCCACGACGTGGGCGCCGGCGGGCTTTCCAACGCGTTTCCGGAGCTCGTTCACGGCGGCGGTGCCGGCGCGGTGTTCGATCTTCGCCAGGTGCCCTCCGAGGAGCCGGGAATGGCGCCGCGCGAGATCTGGTGCAACGAGGCGCAGGAGCGCTACGTGCTCGCCGTCGTGCCCGAGGACCTCGCACGATTTCGCGCGATCTGCGAGCGCGAGCGCTGCCCGTTTGCGGTCGTCGGAACGGCGACCGCCCGGCAACGGCTCGTGGTCGCCGATCCGCACTACGGCAACCGCCCGGTGGACATGGACCTCGAGGTGTTGCTCGGCAAGCCGCCGAAGATGACGCGCAATGTCGCGCACGTCGCACGCGCGTTGCGCCCGCTGAATCTGTCAGGCATTGCCGTGCGCGACGCCGCATATCGAGTGCTGCAGTTTCCAGCGGTCGCCGACAAGACGTTTCTCGTCACGATCGGCGACCGCACGGTCGGTGGCCTCTGCACGCGAGATCCGATGGTCGGCCCATGGCAGGTGCCGGTCGCTGACGTTGCGGTGACGTTGATGGATTTCGACGGCTATGCGGGTGAGGCGATGGCGATGGGCGAGCGCACGCCGCTGGCATTGATCGACGCGCCAGCCTCCGGCCGGATGGCTGTGGCGGAGGCCATCACGAACATCGCCGCCGCCGGCATCCGTCGGATTTCCGACATCAAGCTCTCCGCGAACTGGATGGCGGCGGCCGGGCATCCGGGCGAAGACGCGGCGCTCTACGACACCGTGCGCGCCGTGGGCATGGAACTCTGTCCTGCGCTGGGCATCGCCATACCGGTCGGGAAGGACTCGATGTCGATGCGCACCACCTGGCGTGACGACGGCCGCGACTGCGCCGTAACGGCACCGTTGTCGTTGATCGTGTCCAGTTTCGCCCCGGTTCCCGATGCGAGACGCGTGCTCACACCCCTGCTGCGGCTCGATCGCGGCGACAGCGTGCTGCTGTGGATCGATCTCGGCGCGGGCAAGCATCGTCTCGGGGGTTCGGCGCTCGCTCAAGTCTGCGCGCAACTCGGCAACGTGGCGCCGGACCTCGACGACCCGGCGCGCCTGGTCGCCTTCTTCGGTGCGATTCAGGCGTTCGCGGCAGAAGGAAGGCTGCTTGCCTATCACGACATCGCCGATGGCGGGCTCTTCGCAACGTTGTGCGAAATGGCCTTTGCGACCCGCTGCGGGCTTTCGATCGCACTCGATCGCCTTGGCGCCGACCCGTTGTCCGCGTTGTTCGCAGAGGAGCTCGGGGCGGTCGTCCAGATCAGCGCCAGCGACCGCGACGGCGTCGTTTCCCGGTTGACTAACGCAGGTCTTGCGGCGCAGGCGATCGGAACTCCCGTGCGTGGGAACCGCATCCGAATCGCGATCGACGGCGGCACGATCCTCGATGAAAGTCGCGTCGATCTGCATCGCGCCTGGTCCGCGACGACGCACGAGTTGCAGCGCCTGCGGGACAATCCGGAGGCGGCGGATGAGGAATACGACCGGATATTGGATGGCTCCGACGACGGCATCGTGCCGGTGCTCACCTTCGATCCGGCGGAGGATATTGCCGCGCCTTACATTGCCACGGGAGCCAGGCCTGCGATTGCGATCCTGAGGGAGCAGGGTGTCAACGGACAGGTCGAGATGGCGGCGGCATTCGACCGGGCCGGATTCGCTGCGTTCGACGTGCATATGAGCGACATCCTGGCCGGTCGACGCTCGCTCGTCGAATTCGCCGGTTTCGCGGCGTGCGGCGGTTTTTCCTACGGCGACGTGCTCGGAGCCGGGGAAGGCTGGGCCAAGTCGATCCTGTTCAATGCCCGCGCCCGCGACGAGTTCGCGGCATTCTTCAACCGCAGCGAAACCTTCGCGCTCGGCGTGTGCAACGGTTGCCAGATGATGAGCAACCTGCACGAGCTGATTCCCGGCACCGCCCACTGGCCGCGCTTCGTCCGGAACAAGTCCGAGCAATTCGAGGCGCGGTTGGCGTTGCTCGAGGTACTCCGTTCGCCATCACTGTTTTTTCTGGGCATGGAGGGAAGCCGGATTCCGGTCGCGACCGCGCACGGCGAGGGCTACGCCGAGTTCGGCGACGCGGCGCAGCTTGCCGCCGCCGAAGCTTGCGTCACAGTGCGGTTCGTCGACAATGCCGGGACCGCGACGGAACGCTATCCTTTCAACGCGAATGGCTCACCGCAGGGGATCACCGGGATCACCACCGCCGACGGCCGTTTCACGATCCTGATGCCACACCCGGAGCGCGTGTTTCGCACCGTGCAGCTGTCCTGGCATCCGGATGGATGGGGCGAGGATTCGCCGTGGATGCGGATGTTCCGAAACGCGCGCGCCTGGCTCGGATAAGGGATCATGATGCGGCGATCGGCCACGGACGCGTTGGCGTGAAGCGGGAACGGACGCTGCCGCAAGACGGAGAATCAGGATGACTCTGACGGTATACGAGATCGACGGTGTGACGCCCGTCGTGGACCCGACGGCGTATGTGCACCCCTCGGCAGTGCTGATCGGCGACGTCATTGTCGGCCCACGCTGCTACATCGGTCCCGTTGCGTGCCTGCGCGGAGATTTCGGCCGACTGACGATCCACGCGGGGGCCAACGTGCAGGACACCTGCATCCTCCACGCGTATCCAGGCAACGAGACGATCGTCGAGGAGAACGGCCACATCGGTCACGGGGCCGTGCTGCACGGTTGTACGGTCAAGCGCAATGCGCTGGTCGGAATGAACGCGGTTATCAACGACAACGCGGTGATCGGCGAGTCGGCGATCGTCGCGGCGATGGCGTTCGTCAAGGCGGAAATGATCGTCCCGCCGCGGATGCTGGTGGCGGGCATGCCGGCTCGCGTGATCCGTGCCCTTACCGACGAGGAACTCGCCTGGAAGGTCGAGGGCACCGAAGCCTATCACCAGTTGACCCGCCGCAGCCTCGCCACACTGCGTGCCACGACTCCGCTCGCGGCGCCGGAGCCCGGCCGCAGGACGCTCGACTTGCCGGTGCTGTTGCCGCTGTCCGAGCGGAAGGCAAAGCGCGGCTGATTCCCGGCGCAACCTCATATCCGCGCGGACCCCATGACCGCCTTTACGAATCGGCTGGCCGAAACGATCTGGACGAGTCGCTACCGTTTTCAGCCAGCCGGCGGTGCCGCGGAACCGGACATCGACGGCACGTGGGTGCGCGTCGCACGGGCACTCGCGTCCGCCGAACCGCGTGACCAGGCGCTTTGGGAGCGCCGCTTCGTCGATGCGCTGGCGGATTTCCGCTTTCTTCCAGGCGGACGCATCCTTGCCGGCGCCGGGACCGGGCGCCGGGTCACGCTGTTCAACTGCTTCGTGATGGGCGTCGTCGAGGACACGCTCGACGGCATTTTCGATGCGCTGCGCGAGGGCGCGCTGACCATGCAGCAAGGCGGCGGCGTCGGGTACGATTTTTCGCCGCTGCGACCCTGCGGAACGGCCGCCGACGCGTCGGGCACCGTCGCTTCGGGGCCGGTCTCCTTCATGCACGTCTGGGACGCGATGTGCGCGACCGTACAGTCGACCGGTGCGCGGCGCGGCGCAATGATGGCGACGCTGCGCTGCAACCACCCGGATATCGAGGCGTTCGTGGCCGCCAAACGGATGTCGGGTGCGCTGACCCGCTTCAATCTCTCGGTACTGATCACCGATGGGTTCCTCCATGCGGTCGATGGGGACTTGGAATGGCCGCTCGTGTTTCCGGCGGACGGATCCGGACGGCACATGCTGCGCGCGGTTCGTGCGCGTGACTTGTGGGAAAGCATCGTACGCGGCGCGTATGAATGCGCCGAGCCGGGCGTGATCTTCATCGATCGTGTGCGTGCGCTCGACAACCTCGGTTACGCGGAAACCATCAGCGCCACGAATCCCTGCGGCGAGATCCCGTTGCCGCCCTACGGCGCCTGCGACCTGGGCTCGCTCAACCTGACCCGCTTCGTCGATGCGCCGTTCACGAGCGAGGCCCGGCTCGATCTCCCGGGTCTCGCGGACACGGCCAGGATCGCCGTCCGAATGCTCGATAACGTCTACGAGATCTCGGGCTTTCCGCTGCCCCAACACGCGACCACCGCGCGTGCCTCCCGGCGTCTGGGTCTCGGTATCACGGGACTGGCCGACGCGTTGATCATGCTGGGGTTGCGCTACGACAGCGCCGAAGCGCTGAGCGTGGCCGCCGAAACGATGCGAACCGTGACCGAGGAAGCCTATGCAGCGTCCGTCGAGCTGGCCACGGACAAGGGGCCGTTCCCGCTGTACGATCGGGAACGCTATCTCGCTGCACCATTCGTGCGCGGACTCCCGGCGTCCCTGCAGGCGCAGATCGCGCGGTGCGGGATCCGCAACAGTCACCTCACGGCGATCGCGCCGGCCGGAACGATCAGCCTTCTCGCCGGAAACGTGTCGAGCGGCGTCGAGCCGGTCTATGCGCTTTCGTACGGGCGGAAGGTTCGGCAACCGGACGGGTCCATCCTGAATGCTCCCGTCGATTGCTACGCGCTCACCATACGCGACAAGCTGTGCGGAACCGAGCCGCTTTCGGAGGCGTTCGTCACCGTTCGCGACGTCACCGCCGAAGCGCAACTTGCGATGCAAGGCGCACTGCAGGCGTACGTGGACAACGCGATCGCGAAGACGGTCAATGTTCCGGCCGACATCCCCTTCGCCGAGTTTGCCGCGATCTACCGGCGCGCGAACGTGCTTGGTCTCAAGGGTTGTACCGTCTACCGTCCCAACGCGGTGACCGGCGCCGTACTTTCTCCTTCATCGACTGCCGAGCGCTGCTGCGACCTTCCGGGTTCGTAGCACGGAGCGCGGGGGGCCGGCTAGCTGTCTCGCGCCGCCGCGATCCGTTTCAGCGATCTCGCGAGCGGAGGGCAGGCGGAAAGCTCTCCTGCCTGCGGCGGCCGGCCGTGCTGCATGCTCAGGTCTCTTCGACGAACACGTCCTGGCGCTTCCTTCGGATGTTCGGGGCGACGATGATGAGCAGCAGGCACGCCGCAATGACGAGCATCGCGAGCGACAGCGGCCGCGTCACGAATACTGTCGGATCGCCGCGTGAGAGCAGCATGGCGCGCCGGAGGTTTTCCTCCATCAGTGGGCCGAGAACGAAACCGAGAATCAGCGGCGCCGGCTCACATTCGAGCTTCGCGAAGACGTAGCCGAGAAAACCGAACACGACGGTCATGTAGACGTCGAACGTGTTGTTCGAAAGGCTGTACACGCCGATGCAACAGAACAGCAGGATGGCCGGATACAGCAGCCGGTACGGCACCGTCAGCAGCTTGATCCACATACCGATAAGCGGCAGGTTGAGCACGACAAGCATCAGGTTGCCGACCCACATGCTCGCGATCAGCCCCCAGAACAACGCCGGATTCGACGTCATCACCTGCGGTCCCGGCTGGATATTGTGGATCGTCATCGCGCCGACCATCAGCGCCATCACCGCATTGGGCGGAATGCCGAGCGTCAGCAGCGGAATGAACGAGGTCTGCGCCGCGGCGTTGTTCGCGGACTCCGGACCGGCGACTCCTTCCACGGCGCCCTTGCCGAACTCCTGCGGACGCTTCGACACCTTCTTTTCGAGTCCATAGGACGCAAATGACGCCAGCATCGCCCCTCCACCGGGGAGCACGCCGAGAAACGACCCGAGCGCTGTCCCGCGGAGCACCGCGGGAATGGAGCGTCGGATTTCCTCGTGGTTCGGCATCAGCGACGTGAGCTTATTGGTCAGCAGATCGCGGTCGCTCTTGTGTTCCAGGTTGACCAGGATTTCGGCGAAGCCGAAGAGACCCATGGCAACGACCGCCGTGCCGATGCCATCCGTCAGTTCCGGAATGGCGAACGTGAAACGCGCCAGGCCGGAGTTGACGTCCGTGCCGACGATGCCGAGTAGCAGCCCCAGCACGATCATCGCGATCGCCTTCATCAGCGAGCCATGCGCGAGCACAACGGCGCCGATCATTCCGAGGACCATCAGCGAAAAATACTCGGCCGGACCGAATTTGAGCGCAAGCTCGGTCATCGGGACGGCGAACGACGCCAGAAGCAACACCCCGACGCAGCCAGCGAAGAACGAGCCGACCGCGGAGATCGCGAGCGCCGCGCCGGCTCGGCCGCGCCGCGCCATCTGGTAACCATCGATGCACGTGACTGCGGACGCAGCTTCGCCGGGGAGATTGACCAGGATCGCTGTCGTCGAGCCGCCGTACTGCGCTCCATAATAGATGCCCGCCAGCATGATCAGCGCCGAGACCGGCTGCAACGCGTACGTGATCGGCAACAGCATCGCGATGGTCGCGACGGGGCCGATTCCGGGGAGCACGCCGATCAGCGTGCCGAGCAGGCACCCCACCAGTGCGTAGAGCAGGTTGACCGGCGTCAGCGCGACACCGAAGCCCGTGGCCAGGTTGGCGACCAGGTCCATCAGCGTACGTTACTCAATATCGGCGGCCAGACGGAAAATTGCAGGCCGAGGCCCCAGATGAAAACGAGGACCGCGCCCATCGCGAGCACGATGCCGCTGACCAGTGCCTCCTTCCAGCGGAACTCGGAGCTTCCGGCGCTGGACACCAGGATCAACATGATGCTGGCGAGGACGAGGCCGATATGGGGGCTCAACAGGCCGAATAGAACGACGCTGCCGAGTACGATCACCAGCGGCCGCAGCGAGCCGAACCTGATCGGCTCTCCCCGCAGCTTCAGTCCGCGCAACGCGATGATCGCGCCAAAGCTGATCAGCAGGATGCCGAGCAGGCGCGGAAAGTAGCCGGCGCCCATCCGCGCGGCAGCGCCGAGCGGGTAGTTGCTGCCGATCGCGATCGAGGCGACGCCGAAGGCGATGAATAGCAAGCCCGCGAAAAAATCCTTCGGGTGGCGAATGAACGCCATGCGCTTCTCCCGGCGTATTGGTTGCGGCGCGGATTGCGGCGGTTGGTTTGCTGAGGCGTCGACGCTAGGCGTCGCGCCCTGTCGTGCCGCGCCGGAAGGATAGCATTCAACGCGCACCGGATCGCGTAGACGAATGTGCTTCGCAATCGCGCCAAGAGAAAGGGGGCAGGCGTCGCCGCCTGCCCCCCGGATCGGAAATCGCGGCTGCCGGCGGCAACCCGATTCCGTCTCGCGTCGCTACGTGCCGGCCTTGGCACGCAGCTCCTTGAAGTACTGATCGAGGTACTGTCCCTGCAGACGCTGCTGCAGTTGCGGCTTCACCTCCTCGAACGGAGGAACCTTTGCGTCGCGAATCTCGTCCACCGCGATCACGTGCCAGCCGAATTGGGTCTGCACCGGCTGGGTCGTGAACTTGCCCTTGGGCAGCTTGACCATCGCATCCGAGAACGGCTTCACGAAATTGCCAGGCGCGTTCCAGTCGAGGTCACCACCATTGGCCTTGGAACCGGGATCCTTCGAGCGCTCGGCGAGCTTCTCGAACTTGTCGCCCTTCTGCAAGGCGGCGATGATTTCCTTCGCCTCGTCCTCCTTCTCCACGAGGATGTGCCGCACTTTATACTCCTTGTCGCCCATCTGCGCCTTGATCGCGTCGTACTCTTTGCGCATCGCCGCGTCGGGAATCGGGTTCGCCTTGATCCACTCCGCAACGTAGGCCCGGACGAGAACCGTCTGCGCGGCCAGATCCATCTGGTTCTTGACGTCGGTGCTCTTCTCCAGGCCCTTCTTCTTCGCCTCACGGACCAGCAGCTCGCGCGTGTTGAGCTCCTCGCGAATCGCGTTCCGCAATTCCGGCGTGTCCGGCTGGCCCTGCGCCATGCGTTCCTTCAACAGGAAGTCGAAATAGGGCTTTGGGTAGAGCTCCTTGCCGGCTGCTGGCGCCGGCGCGGCCGCGGCCTTCGCCGGCGCGGCCTTCTCCTGCGCGGCCTTCTCCTGCGCCTGCGCCGGGAAGGCGGCGAGCGTGACGGCCGTGGCGAGCACGGCGAGGGTGAATGGAAGCTGATTCATCGTTGACGGTCCTTTGTGGTTAGGAAGGAAATTCTTCCGGAGTCAGCGCCTTGATCGACAGCGCGTGGATCGGGTAGGGCAGGAGGTCGGCGACCTCGCGCAGGACCCGCTGGTGCCGCGCGAGGCGCGGCAACCCGGAAAAGGTCTGGGACACGATCAGCAGCGAAAAGTGCCCGCCACCGGCTGCGGCGCCGGCATGGCCCGCGTGGGCGGCACTGTCGTCGCTGATCTCAAGCACGTCCGGCGCAAGGCGAACGAGACGCTCGCGCAGCGTCGCGGCGACATCGGGGCCGGTCACGCCGTCTCCTCGGGGAGGTAGCGCGAAAGCCAGAATCCTTGGGCGACGGCAAAGACGAGAAAAAGCCCGATGCCGCCCCATACCTTGAAGTTGACCCAGGTGTCCAGCGGATAGCTGTAGGCGACGTACAGGTTCGCGACTCCCATGAACGCGAAGAACGCCACCCAGGCCCAGGTGAGCCGTGACCACACCGGGTCGGGCAGCACGACGCCCTTCATCAGGTAGGCGAGGAGATTCTTGCGATAGGCGACCCGGCCGATGCCGAGGATCGCTCCGAAGACGCCATAGAGCACGGTCGGCTTCCACCGGATGAAGGTGTCATCCTGCAATGCCAGTGTCGCACCGCCGAAGACCACGATGATCGCGAGCGAGAGCCAATGTACAACCTCCACCCGGCCGCGCTTGAAACGCAACCAGGCGATCTGGATGACCGATGCGACGATCGCCACCGCCGTGGCGACATAGATGCCCTGCCACTTGAACGCGACGAAAAAGAGGATGAGCGGAAGGTAGTCCGCGAGCAATTGCATAACCGCACATTATACCCTATCCACGGATCACCCTTGTCGGGGCGGATGGCGCGCGCCCGAGCCATTGATCGGGGCGCTGACCCCAATCTCCGGCCCCCGGCACCCCGGGGATCAACGGCGCGCCCGAGGCGCGAGAAGCCGGGTGATGCGCGCCCAGTCGAAGGCCGGTCCGGGATCGGTCTTTCGCCCCGGCGCGATGTCGCTGTGGCCGACGATGTCGGTAATCGGGTAGCGGCGACGCAACGCGCGGCTGAGGCGGGCGAGCATCGTGTATTGCGCGGCCATGTAGCGAACATGGTCCGCGCCCTCGAGCTCGACGCCAATCGAAAAGTCGTTGCACTGCGTGCGGCCCTTCCACGACGACTCCCCCGCGTGCCACGCACGGTCGTCGCACGCGACGAACTGGAGCATCTTGCCGTCGCGCCGAACGAGGAAATGCGCCGATACGCGCAAGCCAGCAATCGTTGCGAAGTATGGATGGGCGCCGGGATCGAGGCGATTGGTGAACAGTTCGACGATCGCGTCCCCGCCGAATACCTGCGGAGGCAAGGAGATCCCGTGGATGACGAGGAGCGTTACGGCGGTGCCTGGCGGCCGGGCATCCCGGTTCGGCGAACGGACCTGCCGCGCGAGGTTCGCGTAGCCGCGCTCATCGATGACAAGGCGACGGTGGCGGTCAGCCAAGATCGACGACACCTTTGCGGCTGCCACCCGGCCGCCTCCGCACCGCCAAGGTATGCGTTTGGGTCATGGGTCGGCGCTAGCCGGGATTCGCCTTGGCGTCGATCCCCGCGCGAACAGCACGCGGGGCCCCTCGCCGCGTGGCTCACCCGGCCGCCTCCGCACCGCCAAGGTATGCGTATTGGTCATGGGTCGGCGCTAGCCGGGATTCGCCTTGGCGTCGATCCCCGCGCGAACAGCACGCGGGGCCCCTCGCCGCGTGGCTCACCCGGCCGCCTCCGCACCGCCAAGGTATGCGTTTGGGTCATGGGTCGGCGCTAGCCGGGATTCGCCTTGGCGTCGATCCCCGCGCGAACAGCACGCGGGGCCCCTCGCCGCGTGGCTCACCCGGCTACTTGATCCCCAGCCTTTCCATCCGGTAACGCATCGCGCGAAAAGTGATGCCGAGAAGCTTTGCCGCCGCGGTGCGGTTGTAGCGCGTCTTTTCGAGCGCCTCGTTGATCGCGGCGCGCTCGACGCGGTCGAGGTAATCCTGGAGCGGCCACTTGTCGCCGGCGGCAACCGCGAATTCCGAGTCTTCGGCGACGGGAGTGAGGTGCAGATCGTCGGCGGTGATCTGCTGCGGGTCGACGGCGAGCGACAGGCCTCGCTCGAGGATGTTCTCGAGCTCGCGGACGTTCCCGGGGAATGGATAGCGTTCGAGCGCGGCGATTGCCTCCGGGGTGAGTTTGGCAACAATGCCGCGCGACAGCCTGCTCAGGATGGCATTCGCGATCAGCGGGATGTCTTCACGCATCTCGCGCAGGCTCGGCATCGCGAGCTCGATCACGTGCAGCCGGTAGTAGAGGTCCTGGCGAAATTCTCCGGAGTCGACCAGCGCGGCGAGTTTCTTGTGCGTCGCGCTGATGATGCGGACGTCGACTGCATCCTCCTGCGTCGAGCCCACCTTGCGCACTTTCTTCTCCTGGATCGCGCGCAGAAGCTTCACTTGCATCTGCAGCGGCAAATCGGCGACCTCGTCGAGGAACAGCGTACCGCCGTTCGCGGCCTGGAAGAAGCCGTCACGGTCGGCCTCCGCGCCCGTAAAGGCGCCCTTGCGATACCCGAAGAATTCGCTTTCCATCAGGTTCTCGGGAATCGCGCCGCAGTTGACCGCGATGAACGGCAGTTCCGCGCGCGCACCGCCAGTGTGGATCATCCGCGCCGCGAGCTCTTTGCCGCTGCCGGAATCGCCCGTGATGAAGACCGGTGCCTGGCTCTTCGCGAGCCTTTCGATGAGTCCTCGCACGTGCAGCATCGCCGGCGATTCGCCGAGCAGATGGTAGCTCGAGGCGGCCGGCGTCTTCTCAGGCACCTTCAACGCCTGTTTGACGAGTGCCCGTAACTGCTCCAGCGCGACAGGCTTCGCCAGGTAATCGAACGCGCCTGCCTTGAGCGCCGCAACGGCGTTCTCGGCACTGCCGTACGCGGTGATGACCGCGACTGGGACGTCGAGACCCTTCTGGTTGATGTGCTCGACGACGCGCAATCCCTCGCCGTCCGGGAGGCGCATGTCGGTCAGGCATAGGTCGAACGGCTCCTTGTCGAGCAACTGCAGTGCCTCGGCGACCGTTTCGGCGCGGCTCGTGTCGAGGCCCATGCGCGAAAGCGTGAGCTCGAGCAACTCGAGCAGGTCCGGCTCGTCGTCGATCACGAGCACTTTGGGTTGACCACGGATCTTGCGGGGCATGGAGCTCCTCTTTCCTGTTCTCTATGCAGGGTTGACTGCGCGTTTCATCGTGATGCGGAACTGGGCACCCGGCCCCTTGGGCAGCAGTTCCAGTGCCGCGCCATTGGAGTCGGCGAGCTCGCGAGCGATGTACAGGCCGAGCCCGGTGCCGCCGGGACGGGTCGTGAAGAAGGGCTCGAACACCTGCCCCCGCAGCTCGGCGGGGATGCCGGGACCATCGTCCGCGAGCTCGCAGATGATCGCATCGCCCATGTAACCTGGCCGGGCGGTGATCCGGATGCTGCCTTCCTTCTTCTGGCAGTGCTGCCAGGCATTGCGCAGGAGATTCCACACGATCTGGTTCAAGTGGCCACGGTCGATGACGACCCGCAGCTCGGGCGGTATCCGAATGTCGATGCTGCCGACGGGAATGTTTTCTGCCTGCATGATTTCTTCGATGATCGCGTGCATGAAGTCGGCGAGGGCGACGACTTCGGGCTGCTGGCGGTCACGCCGATTAAGCTGCAGCACCTCGCCCACGATCCGGTCGATGCGCCGGGCATTGCTCCGGATCATGTTTAGGAGCCGTGTGCCGCTGGCCGCGACGGCACCATCCTCCTCGAGCAGCTGGGCGGCCTGGTTGATCGCGGACAAGGGATTGCGTACCTCGTGCGCAATCGACGCGGTTAGCCGACCCATCGCTGCGAGCTTCATCTGTTGCGCCTCGGTCTGCGCACGGCCGAGGTCCTCGAGGTAGATCAGTGTGCCGCCGTTGAGTCCCGAGCCGATGCGCACCAGCCGCACACGCAAGAGGCGCTGCGTTGCCTCCACCTTGAACGGCGGCAATGACTCCATGTAATCCTCCTGCCACCGCCGCCAGTAGTCATGCAGCGTGGCGCTGAACTCGGCGAGCCGCATGCCACCGCGCATCCGGCCGAAACCCCCGAGCAGTCGCGTGACCTGCGCGTTGTGCCCTCGCACAACGCCATTCAGGTCGACGACGAGCACGCCATCCTGCATGTCCTGGATGATCAGCCGGTTGACCTGTTCCAGATTGGCGACATCGATGCCGCGCTGCGCGGCGAGGTCCTCCGACGCCTTGGTGTAGCGGCCGAGCGCAATGGCGATCCCGATGGTCGCGAAATAGCCAAAGCCGATGAGGCCTGTCTGGAATGGCTGGGCCCCCGATACTTGGCCCTCGATCACGCGCCAGATGTCGAGGCCGAGCAGGACGGCGCTCGCCACCGCGGCATGGACGAACGCAGTTCGCGTGCGCAGCAGCCATCCGCTGGCTGCAAGCTGCGGAAAAAGCAGGATCGGAAGGGAGCCGCCGCTACCGCCGCCCGCGAGCATGACGAGCGCGATGAAGAAGACATCGCCCGAAATGAGCGCCGAAACAAGGGGCGGCAGCGGCATCGGCAACGGATCGCGCTGGATCCACCAGAACGTGGTGAGCCCGAAAATGAAATACAAGGCGGCGGCCGTGAGAAACGCGTTCGGTGCGCCGATGTTGAGCACCCGCAGGTCCAGCAGCAATGCGGTTCCCAGCAGAGCGGCGCCGCAGACCGCACGGTAGGCGCCGACGATCCACAGGATCCGTCGCCCGGAATCGGACAGCGCGCTTGGCAGCGGCGGCGCGATGGGGGGAATCGTGGGGCTGTCTTCCATCGGCGGAGTTATCGCAGGGGAGGGCGGTCTTCGTCAACGCCGCTGTGCGCATCCCGGATCGCCGCAGGTCATTCCTGCCGGACCGGACTTCGCTTCGGCGCGCGGAAGAAAGACGCCGCAGCGGACGCAGCGGACCATCGTGTCCGCGGTTGGCGCCTGTCGCGACGAATCGCGCGCGGCATCCGAACGCCGCTTGGCCTTCCCTGCGTTATAGAGCCTGAGTCCGAGCAGCACGGCAAAGACGACAACGATCCACAGTACGATCTTCATCGAGCCTCTCCGCTAGAGCATCTTGCCGGGATTGAAGATGCCAGCCGGATCGATTGCGGCCTTCACCCTGCGCATCAAGTCGAGCTCCACCTCGCTCTTGTAGCGCGCAAGCTCGCCGCGCTTTTGCTGCCCGATGCCGTGCTCGGCGCTGATGCTTCCGCGGTGCGCGGCAACCAGGTCGTGGACGATGCGATTGGCGCGGTCGGTGTTCGCCATGAAGGCAGCCGGATCCGCGCCAGACGGCCCGGCGAGATTGTAGTGGAGGTTGCCATCGCCGAGGTGGCCGAACGTTACAAACACCACGCCCGAGAACGCGGCGTTGAGCGCGGCCGCTGCCTCGTCGAGGAAGCGGGGAATCGCCGAGACCGGGATGGAGATGTCATGCTTGATGTTCGGTCCCTCGCGCCGCTGAGCCTCGGCGATGTTTTCGCGCAATGTCCACAGCGACTTTGCCTGCTCGACCGTTTGCGCGACCGTGGCGTCGAGCGCGATACCGGCATCCAGCGCGTTGCCCAGCGCTTGCTCGACCTGCGCTGGAAGCGGGGAATCGGAGGCGCTGTCGTCAGCCTGCACCAATGTGTACCAAGCGTAGCCGGGGAGTGGATCCGGCAATGCCGGCTGGTGCTTGCGGGACAGCGACAACGAGTACGCCGACATCAGCTCGAACCCAGTGAGCCGATCGCCGATGGCCTGTCTCATCGCCGACAGCAAGTGCACGGCCTTGGCGACATCGGCAATCGCCGCCAAGGCGGTGACCTGCGTCCTCGGCGCCGGGAAGAGTTTGAGCACCGCCGCGGTAACGATTCCGAGCGTTCCCTCCGCGCCGATGAAAAGCTGCTTCAAGTCATACCCCGTATTGTCCTTGCGCAGACCGCGCAGCCCGTTCCAGATGCGGCCGTCGGCAAGCACGACTTCGACTCCAAGGACGAGCTCGCGCGCATTGCCAAAACGCAGCACGGCCGTTCCGCCCGCGTTGGTCGAAAGGTTGCCGCCGATCGTGCAACTGCCCTCGGCAGCCAGCGACAACGGAAACTGGAGCCCGGCGTCGGCGGCGGCCTGCTGGACCGCGACGAGCGGCACGCCAGCTTCGGCGGTCAACGTCGCGTTGTCCGGATCGATGCCGCGAATGCGACTCAATCGCGCGAGCGACAGCACGATTGCATTGCCCGTCCCATCGGGTGTTGCACCGCCGCATTGACCGGTATTGCCGCCCTGCGGAACGATCGGAACGCGCCCCTCGGCGCACAGGCGCACGACGGCGGCGACTTCCTCCGTCGTGCCGGGGCGGACGACGGCCAGCGCCCGGCCCTGGTAGCGGCCGCGCCAATCGGTCAAGAAGGGGGCTACGTCGGAAGCGTCGGTGAGGACCTGCGCGCTTCCGACGGCCGCGTCGAGCCGCGCCCGTAGGGTTGCGCGAAAGTCTGCCATGAACGACGATAATAGCCGAATCCCCTGTCGCCCGCACCCGTACCGACTGCGACGAACACAACCGCCATCTGGCGTCAAAAGGAACTGCGATGACCGCTTCACCACCCGATGCCCCGCTCGACGCGCCGCAGTTTCCTTTCTCGCCGCAGGATGCGATGGAGTTCATGCAAAAGATGTGGAATCCGTTTGGTGTCGCGATTCCCGGCTTCGGCCTTCCTGGCGCGCAATCCGGACCGGCGGCAGGAATGCCGTTTCCAAATCCTGCCGCAATGTTTGCGACGCTCGATCCGGTCGAACTCGAACGCAAGATCGACGAGCTCAAGATCATCGAGGGCTGGTTGCAGATGAGCCTTAACCTGATGCAGATGAGCATCCGGACGATGGAACTGCAGAAGGCATCGCTCGAAGCCTTGCGCGGCAAGCAGACACTACCGCCCGACAAGCCGGCGTCCGGGCGCAAGAAGGGATGAGACGGCGCGCTTGCGCGCTGTTATTGCACGATCGGGAAGTCCGCCGACGACCCTCGTTTCACAGGGAGGAGACATGAGACTCGCGACGAGCGCATTCGCCGATGGCGGACCGATTCCAGCCGAGTTCGCGTTCGGCGCGATCGACCCGGTGGCGCACGTGACGCTATCGGCCAACCGGAATCCGGACTTCGCCTGGCAGGAATTGCCGGCCGGAACCCGATCGCTGGCGCTCGTCTGCCACGACCCGGATGTGCCGTCGCGTGGTGACGACGTGAACCAGGAAGGGCGCACGGTTCCGGCCTCGCTGCCTCGCGTCGATTTCTTCCATTGGGCGTTGGTCGATCTTCCGCCCGATACACCACCGATCACGCGAGGGGAGTTTTCCGAAGGCGTGACAGCGCGAGGCAAGCCCGGTCCGCACGCACCGCGCGGCACGCGGCAGGGGATCAACGATTACACCAACTGGTTCGCCGGGGACAAGGACATGGCGGGCAACTACTTCGGTTACGACGGTCCGTGCCCGCCGTGGAACGACGAGATTGTCCACCGGTATGTGTTCACGCTGTATGCGCTCGACGTTCCCCGCTTGGAAGTTGGCGGCGTCTTCACCGGCGCCGACGTGCGCAAGGCGATTGCCGGCCATGTGCTTGCGCAGGCGTCCGTCACCGGACGTTACACGCTGAATCCGGCCGTCAAGCTGTAGCCGTTTCACCGGTGTCCCGTCCGAGGCCCAGCCACAGGTCACGGCGATGGCGCGTGCCTTCGTCGATCACGGCCCGGAGCGATAGCCAGCAGGTGTCGAGCGGCGCATCCGCAAGCGTCAAGCTCGCAGCGATCATTTCGTCGCGACGGAAGGCATGAACCGCGATGGTGTCTCCGGATTTGCGGCGTGCCAGCGTGCTCGCAATGCCTTCCCGAGTGGCACGAAGTCCATCGATCGCAACGACCACGTCGCCGGCCGCCAATCCGGCCCGCTCAGCCGGGCCGCCGGTGAAGACATGAGTCAGCTTCGCGTCGGTGCCGCCGCTGAACATGGCGCCCAGCGTGCAGCGCGGAACCTCGCCCTCGCTTTCGCGCTTGGGCGGTTTGCCGCCGAGGTCGCTGGCGCCTGCGGCCGAACGCAGGTTCAGGGTGACGCCAAAGTCATGCAGCAAGTGGGCGAGCGGTGGATCCTCGGTGCCACGGACATGGCGCATGAAGAATTCGCCGAGATCGGTACCCGCTTGCTCCGACGCGATGCGTGCGACCCCGTCTTCGGGCACGCCGATGCCAACACGTCCAAACCGCTGCCACAACCCGCGCATCACCGCATCGAGCGACGCGCCCCTGCGACGCAATTCCAGGTCGAGCGCAAGACCTACGAGTGAGCCCTTGGCGTAGTAGCTCACACCGGCATTCGGCGTGTTCTCGTCCGGCCGGTAATGCTTGATCCAGGCGTCGAAACTCGCTTCGGCAACACTTTGGACATGCCGGCCGGGAACGCGCAGCACCGATGTGATCGTCCGGCCGAGGAGCTCCAGGTATTGCTTGGGCTCGACCACGCCGCTGCGCACGAGTGCCAAGTCGTCGTAATACGACGTGATGCCCTCGAATGCCCACAGCTGGCGCGTATAACTTTCGCGGGTCAGATCGTACGGCACGAACACCGCCGGCTTGATCCGCTTGACGTTCCAGCAGTGAAAGTACTCATGGCTCGCGAGCCCGAGAAAGCGGCAATAGGCATCCGTGACCCGCGCGACGCCTGGGGCGGGCAGGTCGTCACGCCGGCAGACGAGGCTCGTGCTCGTGCGGTGCTCGAGGCCGCCGTAACCATCGCCGACGGCGGCGACCTGGAACAGGTAGCGATCGAACGGTGCGCGGCCGCGCGGCGCTTCGTCGAACAGGTCGATTTGCCACTGACAGATGCGAGCTAGATCGCGCGTAACGCGGTCGAAATCCGCACGGATGCGACCCGTGATGGTGACGTCGTGCACGGCGCCACCGGCCTCGAACGACGCGAGTGCAAAATCGGCCATTTCGACCGGGTGGTCGATCAGCTCGTCGTAGTTCGCTGCACGATAGGCTCCGAAGCCCCACGGCGCCGCGCCCGGCGCGCGGGAGCGTCGTCGCCACGCGCCACGCGGAACCGATCTTCCCGGGCGGAGGAGCGATCTCCACTTCGCACGGGGCATCGCCACGACCCTCGGGGGACAGGAAGACGCACGGCCCATTGAAGTAGGCGCGCGACGCGTCGAGATACGCGGTGCGGACCGACAGGTCGAATGCATAGACACGCGCGAAGACGGTTAGCGCCCCGGTGCATGGAGCAGCGCGCCAGAGATCCTTGGCTTCCTTCTCGACGACGATCGGCACGCCGTTGCATTCGGCGCGAACTTGCACGAAGTGTCGCGCGAATTCTCGAATCAGGTAGCTCCCGGGAATCCAGGACGGAAGGCGGAAGCGCTGGCCGGCGACATCCGGATCGACAACCGTGCAATGCACCTCGAACAGGTGCGCATGCGGATCGATCGGCGTGATGCGGTAGCGGACGGGGTGCAGGAAATTCAACGCGGGATCCGAATCCGACGCGCGCGTTCCGGAGCGACGAGGGAACTGGCGCCCCGAACACGAATCGAACGTGCGACCTGCCCCTTAGGAGGGGGCTGCTCTATCCACTGAGCTACCGGGGCGTGAACGTCGGGCATTCTACCGGATCAGTGGCCGCTACCGGGGCCGCCCGCCTCATTTCGGAGTGCGCGAGTCGCGCTGCACGGCCTTCCATCGCGGACAGGCAATGAGATGGTCGTTGACGACGCCGGTCGCCTGCATGAATGCGTAGACGATCGTCGAGCCGACAAAACGAAATCCGCGTTTCGCGAGATCCTTCGACAGCGCGTCGGATTGTGGGGTCCTGGCAGGAATATCCGCCAGTGTGCGTGGCCGGTTCACGACGGGCCGACCGCCGACGAAAGTCCACACGTAAGCGTCGAAGCTCCCGAATTCGCCCTTAAGCTCGAGAAAGGCTCGGGCGTTGGTTACCGTACTCGCAATCTTCAGCCGGTTGCGGACGATGGCCTCGTTCGAAACGAGGCGCGCGACGCAGCGCGAATCGAACCGTGCAACTTTCTCCGGATCGAACCCGGCGATAGGCCTTGCGGTACCCGTCACGCTTGTTCAGTATCGTCGACCACGACAAGCCGGCCTGCGCGCCTTCGAGAATCAGGAACTCGAAGAAGATGCAGTCGTCGTGCGTCGGAACTCCCCACTCGAGGTCGTGGTAGTCGCGGTAGAGGGCGCTGCCATCCGCCCAAGGGCAACGGGCGAGAGATTCCGACATGGCTTGGACGATGAAATACGGATCGCTCCGATTATAGGGGCATATCTGTTCGCGGCACTGGCGGCGTTCATAGCGACCATGCTTGGCGAAGCGATTTCGCGCGCTTGCGCGCGTTACGATCACGCCGGCATAGGATCGCCGCCGCGTGGCAAAATTCACCCATGATCCCGTGGCTTCGACCCGATGTGCCCTTCCCGCCAATCGAAACGGCGCTGGACGAGGTTAACGGACTGCTCGCGGCGACCGCCGAGCTCACACCTGAGCGCTTGCTGGACGCTTATCGGCAGGGCATCTTCCCCTGGTACGCCGAGGGACAGCCGGTATTGTGGTGGAGCCCGAACCCGAGAATGGTGTTACATGTCGATCAATTCCGGATGGCCCGGTCGCTGCGCAAAGTCGTCAGGCAGCAGCGATTCGAGATCCGTGCCGATTCGGCGTTTCGCGAAGTGATCCGTGCGTGTGCCGCGACGCTGCGGCACGGTCAATCCGGGACGTGGATCACGCCCGCGATCGTCGAATCCTATGCGACCCTGTTCGACCGAGGTTACGTGCACTCGGTGGAGGCGTGGCGGGAAGGACGACTGGTTGGCGGGCTATACGGGGTTGCCATCGGCCGCATGTTCTACGGCGAATCGATGTTCGCGCGGGAACCGGACGCGTCGAAAGTCGCGCTGGCGCATCTCGTCGCAATCTTGCGGGGGCTGGGGTTTCCCCTTGTCGATTGCCAACAGGAAACCGCACATCTGGCCTCGTTCGGGGCTCGACCCGTTCCGCGTCGCGAATTTGCGGAGCGGGTTGCGGCGTTGGTAAACTGCCCCGCGCCGGACGGTCATTGGATGCCGCAGCCGGCATCGGACGTGCTGGCGTGACCAAACTCAACGATCTCCCCCTCGCTTCGCTGCAGTTCTACGCGACTGCCCCGTACCCCTGCAGTTACCTGCCCGATCGGGCTGCCCGGTCGCAGGTGGCGACCCCGAGTCACCTGATCGACACCCATGTCTACAGCCAATTGGTCCGGCTGGGGTTCCGGCGCAGCGGGGCGTTCACCTACCGTCCGTATTGCGACCAATGTCGTGCGTGTGTCCCGGTGAGGGTGCCGGCTGCCAACTTTCGACCCAATCGGGCGCAACGTCGATGCCTCCGCAATCACGCGGAGTTAACGGCAATTAGGCACAGTTTGGCGTTCAATGCCGAACATTACGCGCTTTATTTGCGGTACCAGCAGCACCGCCATCCGGGTGGCGGCATGGACCAGGATAGCCGCGAGCAGTACCAGCATTTCCTCCTGCATAGCAATGTTTCGACCGACCTGTTCGAATTCCGGCAGGCCGGGGTTCTGCGAATGGTGAGCCTCGTCGACCTACTCGCCGATGGACTTTCGTCGGTCTATACCTTCTTCGAGCCGGGGATTCCCGGGGCAAGCTTCGGCACGTACAACGTGCTTTGGCAGGTCGAGCGTTGCCGCGTCCTTGGTTTGCCCTATCTGTACCTCGGCTATTGGATCGCCCAGAGCAGAAAGATGGCGTACAAGGCGACTTTTCGTCCGGTCGAGGGGCTGGTTGATGGGGTTTGGCGGCGAATGGAATTCTAGGACGGCTGTCGGCGTTGTTGGACTGTTCAAATTTCCAAGATCTGGATAGGCTCCCGGCAAATCTTACGCAGATCGTCTCTCGGGCTGCACCTTGGTGGAAGACCAGCGTCTCGTAGGCCGCCCGATTTCGAAAGCACGAGCCCCTGCCGTTTGCTGATTGATCCGTATCGGTAATAAACGGTCCAGAATTGGTAGGTGCATTTCTTTGCGCCGTACAACATGAGGTATCAGCGGACCGGATCACATTGGTGGCACGATCGGTTTTCCCCAAGAATGGATAACGGACCCAACCATTCGGTAGTTGAAACACCAATAACGTTTCCTGCCCTTGATGGATTCGATCTAGGTGGGGTCATTTACGCCCCCATGGATGCCGTGCCGCCTACTCTTGCGGTTGTCGTAAATTGTGGTGGCGGAGTTCCCGCGTTCCGATATTCCAATTTCGCTCGATTTCTGGGCAAGGCCGGAATACCAACTCTAGTTTACGACTATCGTGGAATCGGAGGGTCAAGACCCATACAGCTCCGCGGTTTTTCAGCAACGGTAGAAGACTGGTCCGAATACGACTGTGCCGGAGCGATAGCCCTTGTTCATAAGCAGTACCCCACCAGTGCCCTTGTTGGGGTAGCGCATTCAATTGGCGCATATCTGATGGGCGCAGCGCCAAACATAGACATGCTCTCCCGAATGGTATTTGTAGGGGCGCACACGGCCTACTTCGGCGATTATCGCCCGCTGCTTCGCTGGCCGATGGCGTTACTCTGGCATGGTGTCATGCCCGTGCTGACCCATGCGTTTGGTTACTTCCCGGGCCGACGGTTGCGGCTGGGTGATGACATTCCACGGGAAATCGCTTTGCAGTGGGCTGCGCGTCGAACCGCGGATCCGAAAGCGAAGGTATATTCAGGTAGAGATCCGACTCGATCCATTGCCTTCTTCCACCGTTGTGCGTCGGCGACGGGTAACGCGCTCATGCTTGGATTCACAGACGATGCCTTTGCGACCTCAGCCGGAACGCGCCGTTTTCGGCGAGAGTTCCCACGAATCGACGCAATGCAAGTGGAACTGGCTCCGGGGCAGGTGGGCCTGAAACGCATCGGACATTTTGGGTTCCTTAGCCGCATCGCCGAAGCAGCGTTGTGGCCGATAGCTCTCGCATACATTCGCGATGGTGTACCGCCGAGGCCGCCAATGGTCGAAAACCGGGCGGATAAGGCGCGCTCGGGCCGCCCGTTTCGGACAAAACGGACCGGTATCCGAAGGTAGTGGAATTGTCCTTTCCGGCAGAATTTGACGCGGAGCGCCGATAATGAGTGGTTGCGATTCGCCTATCGCCGGATGGGGGAAGGGCTCCCGTTGCTTGGGACCGCCAGCTGGCAATTCCGGGACTCTTGGATGACCTGGCTAACACGATCGACCAAGCCCCAACCCATGCAAACGATAGCGCCTTGCGCCAAGACTGGGTGGGGAGGATGATGCCGGAGCCCGGTTCGCGGCATGATATTGGGTACTGGCATTAAACGTAACAACGGCACGAGAATTGCTGTTCCGCCTAGCATGAGTGAAAATCACTCCAGATCCGCTCGACTCGTTGCGCCAATACGGGCGCTTGTACGCCGGTTGAAAGGGCGTACCGACAGCGAGCACGAACAGGCGATCCTCCGTATCGTCCTGGTCGGTCTCATTACCCTTTACATGTGGGTCGCGTCCCTTACGACGGCGGCACCGCTCGGCGTTGCGGATCGTGAACTACTGATCGGGTTGGTTGGGTTCTTTGTGGTCTCTATCGTCATCTTTGCGTCGATTTGCATTTGGCCAAACGCAAATCCCCCTCGGCGAATCGTGGGAATGTTGGCAGATGCTGGTGGTACCACGTTTGCGCTCTTGCTGACTGGAAGTGAGGGGGTTGGGCTTATTGGGGTCTATCTATTCATCACGTTTGGTAATGGCTTTCGGTTTGGTCGCGCTTATTTATTCCTTTGTCAGGCCTTATGCCTGTCTGGATTCATATCCGTCGTCCTATTTGCGCCTTGGTGGCACAAAGAGCCGGTGATCGGCTGGGGACTGGTCGTTTCGCTAATCGTTCTTCCGCTTTACGTCTCAACGCTACTGAAGCGGATTCACGAAGCGCGTGCGCGCGCCGAAGAAGCGAACCGTGCGAAGAGTTCCTTCTTGGCCAACATGAGCCATGAGATGCGTACGCCGCTGAACGGCATCGTCGGGATTACAGATCTATTGCAAACAACGGAGCTTGGCCCGACGCAAACCGAATTTATGCGCCTCCTTCGCCACTCCGTTTCCTTGCTGCGATCGCTGGTCGATGACGTTCTGGATATCTCGAAAATTGAGGCCGGCCGGATCGCCGTTGAGATTGCCGACTTTGATCTCCATGCAATTCTGAATGGTTTAATACGACTTCTTCGGCCACATGCCACTGGGAAGGGCATTTCGCTTCGCGCAATGGTCGATCCTGCGATCGACTACCGCCTTAGAGGCGATCCGCACCACCTGCGACAGGTGTTGGTCAATCTGATCTCCAATGCAATAAAGTTTACGGAGCGGGGCCACGTCACGATTGGCGTAGAACTTACCGGGGAAACACAAGAGGGTTACCGTGTTCGGTTTGAAGTGCGGGACACTGGAATTGGGATTAGCGACCGCGCACAAAAGAGAATCTTCGAGCAATTCGTTCAGGCCGATGATTCGACGACGCGTCGCTACGGTGGCACCGGCCTCGGCACGACGATCGCCAAGCAACTAGTCGAATTGATGGGCGGCGCAATTGGGGTAACGAGCGCGCTCGGCGAGGGCAGCACGTTCTGGTTTGAGCTGCCATTGCTTCGCTCGACGCCGACACGCGACGTATCTACCTCAGCCGATCCAGATGTCGCAGGCGTGGTCGTCGCCAATGCTGACACGCTAGCGCGATTCCGACCGCTTCTCAATTCTGCATGCGGCCGAATCGAGGTTGCAAGCTCGGTTTCTGCTGCGGTGGCGCGAGTTCAATCGCTGCAACGACAGGATGGTGTCGCACCTGCCGTTTTTGCCTCCGGCGATGTGAATTCCGCTTGCAACGTGTTTGAGAGGATTGCCGTAGAGCAGGGTGAAATGCCAACGGCAATGATCTACCTAGCGCTCACACCTCCTAGTGGATTGGAGGCAAGACGGCTACGTGAGATCGAAGGTGTTACCTGGATTGGTCCGGATGCCTCACCGCGAATCGTCCGCAATGCTATCCATTTAGCTACGACAAGTGAGACCCGCGGGGGGGCTGAGGTTATCGACCTCGGGCTAATGCTCAAACAGCAGCGTCAGCCTTTGCGCATTCTTGTCGCGGAGGACAATGTCACAAATCAGACAATCATTCGACAGCTCTTAGAAAGCGCCGGACATACCGTGGTCTTGGCGTCAGACGGTGAGGAGGCGTTAGATCTGTATGAACGAAGCAAGCTTGACATCGCGATTCTGGATTTCAACATGCCAGAGCGAAGTGGTCTAGAGGTTCTTATGGCGATAAGGACAATGGAACCAACGGGGACAAGACTGCCCGCGGTGATTCTGTCCGCGTCCGTAACGCCAGAAACACGCGAACGCGCGCGCCAAGTCGGAGCCGACGAGTTCGTTGGAAAGCCCTTTGACGCGGCGGTATTGCTTCAGGTCGTCGATCGCCTAGCGCGCCGCGCGACGAACGGCAAAGCAGCAATGTCACAACCTATCTCCGCATCCGTGTCGCGCGGTGCGGTACCATTTATTGACCGGGCTCGGTTGCGGGACGTCGAAAAGATTGCAAGCAATACCGACTTTCTGTCGAAACTCCTACATGGGTTCTGTGCAGATGTTGAGACAATGTTACGACGTCTTGATGCAGCGGTGTCCGGAAGTCGGATAGCCGATGTTCCAGACGTGACTCACGCCATTAGGGGCGCAGCACTTGGGATTGGGGCCCAACAACTCGCGGTTCGATGCGTAGATATCGATCAGGCAGCCGCGCAGGGCGACAATGCACGGCTGCGCACACTAGTGATTGAACTTCGCAAGTGCTTTGACGCGACGTCAGCGCAACTGGACTCCTACCGCCAGGAAAGGCATCGCGCGTCGCTTTAGCGTGAACGCAGGCTAGCGATTCTGGATTGCAGCGATGGGCGAAGGTGCGTATATGGCATCCACCGCTGCTTCGTCGGGAGCTTCGAGAAGTTTGTCTTGCGCGCGAAGCAACCTCGCCATCATGCGTAGATCACGCGTATCCAGCTGAAGTGCGGCTTCGACCCAAACGCCAACAATACCTTTGAGCTCGTCTAGCGTAATCGGTTGATAGAACTGCTTAGCGCTCTGCAGCGCTCGGTAGGTATTTGCACGACGCTGCCGATGCTGGATCAGTAGTCGTGTCGATTCCAAGCCAAGTCCATCCTCGACCAACTCATCGACAACGCCAAGTTCGTACATTTCCTTGGCGGTAAATACCTGGCCGCTGGTTACAATCTCCTCCGCTTTCCTTAGTCCGCACCGGCGCGCCAAAAAGCTAACCGCGCCCATTCCGGGAAACAAGTTAAACAATACCTCAGGCAACGACATGCTCGCACTGCGTTCGGCGACGATAATGTCGGCAGCCAACACACATTCGAAACCGCCGCCTAGCGCTTTGCCTTGCACTAACGTGATCGTGCTGATTTGCGCACCAAATCCTCGTACCCGCCGATGAATGTTTTCAACGCATAGGTTGGCGTAGTAGGAAAGAAGTTGACGATCCTGCCGCATGATCGCTTGCAAGAACATGCTGAGATCGCCACCCAAGTTGAAAACCCCGGGGACACGGCTTCCGGCCACAAGGTAATCGACGCGCTCCCGGCGACCGCAGTGATTGAGGTGGCCTTGGTTCGATTCGAGGAGTTGTTCGCATTTCTGAACTTCCTCGAGCAACTCGGCATTAAAACAAGGCCGTGGCGTTGGCCGCATCCACGAGAAGAGTGTCCGCAGCTCTGGATCGAATTCCATTTCGAGTTGCTTGTATGCACTCAACGTCGCTAGTGCGGGAAACTCGACAACTGCGTTCATGGCACCCCCTTTTGGATTGTTACGAAACTCGGACGGTCGTTGACCTAAAGCACACCTGCTAGGCCACATTGTGGCGAACAATCTGACGAAATGCTACTGGTAACAACATGACGTAGCCCGTGGTCGGATTGCGAATGTGTTCGACTTTGCTGTTTGGGCGACAACTTGTACGCTACAATTTGACGACATTCTTTCGCCCCTCGCGGGAACATAACTTCGGAATAATCGAGCGCAAAATTGCTGGATGCGGCAAGAATGCGTTTTCGCGATGGTTCGATGCCAAGCGGGCGTATTAAGCTGAGAATTGCGGGATCGAGGTCGAGGGGGATCGCTTGCGCAAACGCCACGGCCTCTAAGTGGCTGATTTTAGGCGCGCGGACTACGGTCTTACCGGTCGCCTCGCGTAGGGTGCTGAGCTTGGCGATTCTGAAGCTGATGCACAAGATTCAACCCGGTCATGGCGGTCCTTGGAAGCTCAAGATCGCAATTTCCGAGAGGCGTAGTGCGCGATCCCCACCTCAGGACGTGCGCGGACCAGGTCAGACCACCTCCAAATGCAGGTATCAAGAGGAGGCTTCCTGCGGCGATCCGACCTTCCGCAAGGGCATCGACCAGTGCGACCGGAATGGACGCAGAAGAAAGATTTCCACACCGTTCAACGTTTGTGTACACGCGAGCACCAGGAACGTTAAGACGTCTAGCGACCGACTCGACGATTCGAAGGTTGGCTTGGTGCGGTATCACGAGGTCAATATCGTCTATGGTAAGGCCGCATTTGTGAATGACGCCTCTTGACGCTGCGACCATCCTAGTTACAGCTTGGCGAAAAATCTCCGGACCATTGAATACCCAAGAGATTGTTCCGGGCGCCAGAACTGTCTCTCTTGAGAAGCTGCCAGCGCCGTTAATTCGGAGCATGTCGCGATCCGTGGTATCGCAACCCAAGACCTCGCCAACGACGCCAGACGGATCTGCAACTCTCTGCAAGACGACCGCCCCGGCACCGTCACCAAAAAGCACCGCAGGGCCACGATTCGTCCAGTCCATAACCCGGGAGAGCGTGTCCGCGCCGACGACGACAGCATTCCTCACGGCACCCGTACGTATTAGCGAGGACCCAACGGATAACGCATGCATGAAGCTCGTGCACGCTGTGTTCACGTCCATTGCGGCGGCGTGCATCGCGCCTAGGGATCGCTGGATGCGCGACGCCGTATTGGGCATCTGATCGTCACCGGTGCACGAGCCGAGTATCACAAGCTCTACGTCCTCGTGTGCCAGTCGGGCGCATGCAAGTGCGCGTGCTGAAGCGACATGTGCAAGTTCGGATACCGCGACATGTGATATCGGGCGCTGGCGAATCCCGGTTCGCTTGACGATCCACTCATCACTTGTCGCGAGGAAATTTGCGAGGTCGTGATTGCTGAGCATGGCTGGCGGAATGCATTTTCCCCAGCCCGTTATTTGGGCATACGGTGAATATTCAGTTGGCATACCCTAAGAATACAGAAAATAGCAGTAGTGTCCCAACGTTAATCGAAGAGGATCAGCTGTTTATCGGAAATGCGCTCGATGTCGTTGGTGACGGCTTGTGCAAGTAGTTGATCCACTGGCATTCGTTCGAACATGGTCAGACTCAAGATCTGTAGGATTTCATAGAGGGTGGCGGAGAGCTTGAGCCGCTTCTTGACGATGGCGACGAGGACGTAGACCGACACCGCGATCCAGATCTGCGATTTGACCGCGTTCTCCGACGTGCCGAAGAAGGCTTTGATCCGAAGATGCTGCTTGATCCACTTGAAGAACAGCTCGACCTGCCAGCGGCAGCGGTAAAGATCGGTAATGGTGAGCGCTGGCAAGGCGAAGTTGTTGGTGAGAAAGATCAGCGTCTTGGCGGTCTCGGGATCCTTGAAGCGAATGCGGCGCAGTGGCGCTTCGAAGCCTTTGTGTGAGTAGAAGCCGGTGAGAACGACCGTCTGATCGCAGATCAGACCCGTGGCGCGGTCGACGGGATGCGAGTAACGACGTTGAGCCTTGAGATTCGACTTGCCGCGGGTGACGAAGAAGCTGCCGGCTTCGTGGAAGCGGTACAGCCGCTCGAAGTCGAGAAAGCCCCGATCCATGATGTAGAAGGCGCCGGGCTCGGGCAACAACTGATCGAGGATGTTGACCTCGTGCATCTTGCCGTCGCTGATATGGATGAAGGTCGGGATGTTGCCGCGCAGATCGAGCAGCGTGTGCAGTTTGACCGCCGCCTTGGTCGAGCGAAAGGGCGCCCACGGAAACACCGACAGGCACAGATCGATGGTGGTCGTGTCCAGCGCGTAGACCGACTCCTTCAAATCGACCCCAAAGGGCTCGTCGACATACAGCCGTCGCGCGATCCCGATCAAGCTTTGTGCGAAGTCGGCATAGATGCGCCAGTCGCGCACGGCATTGGCGTTGGCGAGGGTGTTGCGCGCTACCGCCGACCGAATCCCCAGGTGATAAAGCTTGGAGCGCTGCGCGCGCAGACACGCTTCGATGTCGCGCAGGCTCTCGCGATAGGTCAGCTGCGCAAACGCCATGCACAGGAACTGATCCAAGCACGAGAACGACTTGATCTTGCGCTCGCCTTGATACCGGCTCACGCAGCGACGAAACGTGGTCAACGGAAGATGCTGCATCAGTTGCGCGAATACCAGCTGGCCTTGATTCATCGAGCCTCCCCGCGAAGTCGTGCCTCGCAGGGTCGCAGAACCCGCGCTCGCAGTTCAAATCGAGACCAAGAAATTTCATCGCTTACATGTTTTTGATCAGCAACTTACGAAAGATCCAAAGCCCGAACGTTGGGACACTACTGAGAAAATAGGGTAATTTGCATTGAATACGGATTTCTCAAATGGCTGACCCAGGCGTCGCCAGCGAGCAGTCGGCGCAGCTCAAGCACGATTGAGCATCCCCAGACGCATTTGGACGCGATTCCAGACATCTTGGATAGGGATTAGGATAACTGCTGCCCGTGACTTGACGCTGGCGACTACGCCCCAGAGCGAACGAAAGGGTGATCATGCTGCAATCATTGCGTCCTGGAACCCCCTTATCCAATCAACGTAACATCGTCCCGCCCGTAATGGTCCCCTTGTTTGATGCCACGGACAACGGCTTAGACCTAGTAAAGGCCATTCAGTCGATAACCGACGACCTGGGCTTTGACACCTTCATGTACGGGGTCAGCACCAGCCTTCGGCCCGATCATGAAAGCAGGATGTACGTATTTACTACCGCTCCATTAGAGTGGGTCTTGCAATACGACCAACGAGCCTATATTGAGGCAGACCCGCGAGTACTCTTGCTATGGGACAGTACCTTGCCTTTGGTGTGGGATCAGGCAACGGTACGGGGGATGAGCAAGAAGTCCGACGATTTCTTAGATGACGCCCTCCGATATGGAATAGCGAGCGGAGTGTGCATGCCTCTCCGTGACGAGAGTGGCACACGCGTGATTCTTGCGCTCAATTCAGCGATCCCGTTCATCGATGGCGCAAGAAGGCACCACATTTCACGCATATTGGGCGACGTCGTAGTGCTTGCGCATTACTTCCACGAACTTTTCATGAAATCCGTCGTAAGACGAGGAGTTCCCTCACGCGTTACAGGAATGCCATTGAGCGGTCGCGAACGTCAGTGTCTGGGCCTTGCCGCGCGCGGAATGACAAGCGAGGATATCGCATTCAAGCTCGGCATCTGCACACGAACAGTGCAATACCATTTCGACTCGATTCGATCAAAGCTGGCGGCGGCCAATCGCCAGGAGGCTGTCGCTCGGGCAATCAAGGACGGACTGATCAACCTCTGAAGCCTGGTGTGGGGGTCGCAATCTACCGGTCAAAGGTGGCGGATTCCGACGCCATGCGAAGCCTCCGCCAACCGCGCGACCAACCCCGAATACCTCCGCGTAGGCGAAACAATCGCCTGTTCCACGACGTCAGGCCCGCCCACGATCGCGACTCCCGAGCGCGAGCGCGTGACCGCCGTGTAGAGCAATTCCCGCGTCACGACGCGACTTGGCTTGGCAGGCAGCATCAGCAGCACACGGTCGAACTCCGAGCCCTGCGCCTTGTGCACCGTCGTGGCGAACGCCGTTTCGTGCTACTGGTAGCCGTAGTGGTGCCACGGCCCTGAAGCCGCCGTCGCTGTCCGGAAAATAGCACCATCGGCGTGTCCGACGCGTCGGGCAGGACGATGCCGACATCGCCGTTGAAGAGTTTCAGCACGTAGTCGTTCGAGAGCACCATCACCGGGCGGCCCGGATACCATTCGGAGCGGCTGCCGGGATCGAGTGGATGGTCGAGCGCCTTCCGGAAATGCTGTCCGACGACCTTGTTGATCTCGACCACGCCGCGCGGGCCCTCGCGCTCGGCGCACAGCACGCGGAAACGCCCCAACGCGTCGAACAGCGCCGCCTTGTCGTCGAGGTCGGCGCGCGCGACATCGATGTAGTTCGTCATACCGTCGATGATCCGCCGGAGCGACGCGGCCTGCGGGGCCGGATGCGCGTCCTCGATCCATTCGAGCGCCGGATCGCCGCCCGAGCGCAGGAAATCGATCGCGGCCTGGGCTTCGCCGGCGTTGACGTGCGCGGCGAGGCGGCCGATGCCGGAATCCTTCGCGAAGCGGAAGTTCTCGGTCGAGCCAGACGACGCTGTCGTTGAGGTGAGTCGGCTTGACCGGCGCGGCGCACTCGATGCGCGCGGCGGGGATGCCGGTGACGGCGGACAGCCGCTTCGACGCACGCTTTGCTCAACGTCGGATCGGCGGAGAGCTCCGAGAACACGGCGCCGGATTCGACGGCGGCGAGCTGGTCCTTGTCGCCCAGCAGGATGATGTGCGCCGCGGGCGGCACGGCCTCGACGAGCTTGGTCGCGAGCGCCAGGTCCAGCATCGACGCCTCGTCGACGACGAGGAGATCGATCGGCAGCGGGTTGCCGGCGTGGTGGCGGAAATCGCCGGAGCCGGGCAGCACGCCCAGCAGGCGATGAACCGTGAACGACTCGGCGGGCAAACGCTCGCGCAGGTCGGTGGGCAGGTGAACGGCGGCGTTGCGGATCGCTTCCAGCATCCGCGCGGCGGCCTTCCCGGTGGGGGCGGCCAGGCGGATCCGGCAGTCCGGATTGCCGGCGAGGACGCAGGCGAGCACGTTGACGACGGTGGTCGTCTTGCCGGTGCCGGGGCCGCCGCTGATGATCGTCAAGTGGCGTTCGAGCGCTAGCGCCGTCGCGATCTTCTGCCAGTCGGGGCGATCGCCGAGCCGCCTGGCGTTGGCGGCGAACAGTCGGTCGAGGAGCGCCTTCGCGTCCTCGGCCGATGGCGCCTGTCGGGCCGGGCGGAGGCTGCATAAGGCGCTGCGCCAGGCGGCGTTCGTAATCGAAGTAGCGGTGCAGGTAGAGGCGGCCGTCGTCGTCGAGGATCAGCGGGCGCGTATCGGGCGTCTCCGGCGTGCCGACCATACCGGATTCGAGCAGCGCTTTGCGCAATGCGGGTTCGTCGAGGTCCGCGCCGGCCGCGACGATGTCGGCGAGATAGGTGCACACGTGACCCGACGCGGTAGCGAGGCTCGTCGTGCGCGCCGCCGCCCGCAGCGCGTCGAGCGTGTAGCCGGGTGCGTTGCTCTCGCGGGCCCAGTGCACGACGTGATGGGCGAAGCCGTCGGCGAGCGCCTGCTCGGGTATCTGGCGGACGGTGTCGATCACGGCAACGCCTTGGCATGCGTATCGATGAACGCGCCGTTCATGCCAACACTTTCGCGGGCTGGTTGGCGAAGAGCGCGTCGAGGCGCGCGAGCGTCGCCGCCGACGGCCGATGGTGGAAGACGCCCGCCGGGCGTGCCGTCGGCATTGACCCAGTCCGGCCGCACGCCGCGCACGAAGAGGTAGAACACGCCGCCGAAATGCGTGTCGTGGCGGTAGCCCGGCACGCGGTGCCTGAGGTAGCGATCGACGGCTAGCGCGTAGAGCAGGTATTGCAGGTGGTAGCTGTGCTCGGTCATCGCCGTCTGCAGCGCGGCGGGGCCGTAGTCGGACGGGGCATAGCCCAGGTGGTTCGATTTCCAGTCGAGCACGTAGTAGCGGCCGCCGTGCTCGAAGACGAGGTCGATGAAGCCCTTGAGATACCCTTCGAGGTCGCGGAACGTGAGGCGCGGCACGTCGTAGCCAAGGCTCCTGAGCGCGGCGTTGAGCGCCTGCGCCGACACGCGCGGCGAAGGCAGGCTGAATTCGAGCTCGGTGAGACGCCGGGTGGTGGGAATGGACTCGAGGACGATGCCATCCGGCAATGTCGTGCGCATCACGTTCGACAGCATCCGCGCGGCCATGCTCGTGAGCAGTGACGATTGCTCGGCCGCGCGCACGCCCGGAAGCGAATTGCGGATGCGCGGAGAGGCCGCGGGCGATGGCGTCGTTCCAGCCGGCCGGGTCGGTGAAGTCGATGCGCTCGAAGATCGCGTGCAGGCATTCGCCGGCGCTCGGTGCCGCGCGGAAAGCGCAGGATGTCGTCCGGCGCGATATCGGGCGGCGGCGCGCCGACTCTCTTCGCGACTTCCGCGATGCGCGCGTCGTGGTCGTTCGCGGCGGCCTCACTCTTCGCGTCGCTGGCGAGGCCGCTGAAACTGCTGAATCGCCACGCGGGCGCGATCGTCTTCGGCGGGGGCAGGGCGACGAGCGATTCGGGCGGAATGGGCGTCGAGGGCGACCGGCGTGCCACGCTCGACAGGCAGCGGGTCGAGGGCGAGGTGGGGCGCGAGGCGCTCGGCCAAGGCTTGCCATGCGGCGGCGATGTCGGCCGGCGAGCGCTTCCCGGCGAACCAGCTCATGCGGCGTTTCGGTGCCGCCGGCGACGAGCCAGTTGAGGAGGCTCCTCGTGCTCTCCGCCGTGCTGGGCTTGCCGAAGCTATTCGTCGTGTACGTGCCGGCAATCACGTAACACCGATAAACCGCGCGCGTCAGCGCCACGTAGATGAGGCGCAACGACTCGGCCGATTCCTCGAGCTTCATCGCATCCTTGATCTTGTCCTCCTCGTCGCCGATCTCGTCGCCGTGACGGAAGTCGATGACCGCGGCGCCGTCGTCGTCGTGGTATTCGCGGCCTTCCGGCTTCGGGCCGCCGAACCTGGTATTGCCGTCCCACAGGAACGGGCAGAACACGATCGGGAACTCGAGGCCCTTCGCCTTGTGGATGGTGATGATCTGGACGAGATTGCGGTCCGATTCGAGGCGCAGCTGCGCGACTTCGTCGGCGGCGCCGTCGCGACGCTTCGTCGCCAGCCAGCGCAGCAGCGCATCCGGCGATTCGTGCGTCGCGGCCGCCTGGTGGATCTGCTCGCCCAGGTGCAGCAGGTTGGTGAGTCGGCGCTCGCCGTCGACGCGGCGAAGCATGCGGGCGCTGACCCCTTCTCGGGACAGCAACTGACGGTACATGACGCCCACGCCCTGGCGCAGCCAGAGGTCCGCGGTAATCGGCGAAGCGCTCCAGGTAGCCCATGAGCTCGCCTTCGTTGCCCGAGATCTGCGCGATCCTGGCCGCGTCGCAGCCCATCATTTCGGTGGCCAGCGCGCCGCGCAGCAGCGCATCGCGCGACGGCTGGTTGATCGCGATCAGCACGCGCTCGACCTCCTCGGCGTCGGGCGACTGGAAGACGCTCGCCTGCGACAGCTCGACGCTGCCGACGTCGAGCCTGGCGAGCTCGCGCTTCAGCTCGCTGCCCTGCGCGTGGGTGCGGACCAGCACCGCGATGTCGCCGGGGAGCAGCGCGTGGCTGCCGATGGTGATGCGGCCGCTTTTCGCCTTCGGTGATGAGACGCGCGATTTCGGCGGCGGTCGCCAGCGCCGCGGACTTCCTGGCGTCGGTCTTGGAGATGGGCGCGCCATCCGGCGTTGGCGGCAGCGTCCACACCTGCAGATCGGCACGGTTCAGCGACGTGTCGGCGAACGGCTTGCGCTCCCTGTCGCCCGGCCTGACTCGTGATAGTCGAGGCCCGGCAGCATGAAGGCGTCCGTCTTGGTCGAGAAGAGACCGTTCAGCGCCTCGATCAATCCCTTGGTCGAGCGCTGATTGTGCGGCGAGCGTGTACACGGCGGACGTGCTCTTGCGCGCGCGCAGGTACGCGTGCAGGTCCGCGTTGCGGAAGCTGTAGATCGCCTGCTTGGGATCGCCGACGAAGAATGCCGGCGCGCGTTCCTTGCCGTAGATGGCGCTCGAAGATCGCGAACTGCAGCGGATCGGTGTCCTGGAATTCGTCGATCAGCGCTACCGGGAACTTCTCGCGCAGAGATGGCGCCAGCGTCGGGATGCGCGCCGCCTGTCGAGCGCGGCGTAGAGGTTGTAGAGCATGTCGTCGAAGGAGATCACGCGCCGCTCGCGCTTGCGCTGGCGCAGGTCCGGGCCGACGATGTCGATCAGGTCGCGGATCAGGCGCAGGCGTGCCGAGTTCGAGCACTCCTTCGGTGAGCGTCTGCGGGCGGCGAGGAGAGCGTCGGCGGCGTCGAAGAAGGGGTGGGTGGGCGTGACAAGCGTCTTCTTGGTACGCGCCGCCAGTCACGGTGCTCGACAGCAGACTCAGTTTGTTCTTGTCGGGAAGCGGGGCAAGCGGGAGGTCTTCCCTGAACCAGGCGTCCCATTCGCTCAGCGGCCTGGGCGATGCTCCCCGTCGTGTAAACGTTGGCCCAGAGTGCCGGCATTGCCGCGGTAACCGTGGCGACGATCGTCTCGCGTTCGGCCGCCCAGATCCGTCTTGCCGTTTCGTATGCAGCTGTCACCGCATTCATGTCGATCGTCGTGGCCGGCGTATCGATGCGCGCCGGCCACCGACATTTCGCCAGCGGCTTGGCGAGGCTGCGCGCCAGCAGCTTCGCGTACTTCTCGGGCGTATCCTTCCTTTGCCGCAGATAGGCAGCGAGCGCCGGCGGGCAGCTCCTCGTCGGCGACACGCCGGCGCCAGAAATCGTGGACGGCCTCCATCGCCATCTCGCTGTCGTCGGTGACGAGTTCGAGCGAGAAGGGCAGGCCGGCGCGAAAACGACGCGTCGGCGAGCGCGCGCTGGCAGAAGCCGTGGATGGTGAAGATCGCGGCTTCGTCGAAGTACTGCAGCGCCTTGTCGAGCGTCAGGGCGAGCTGCTGGGCGGGCGAGCCCGTGCGTTGCTCGACCGCCTGCACGAGGTGCGGGACGAACGGGTCGCCGGGCGGCTCCGCCCCGTCACCGTCGCGCAGGCAGGCGAGCGTTTCGACGATGCGCGAACGGACGCGCTCGCGCAGCTCGGCCGTGGCCGCGTTGGTGAACGTCACGACCAGGATCTGCTGGACCTCGAGGTCCGCGTTCCAGCAGCAGGCGCAGGTACAGCCCGCAGATGTTCCACGTCTTGCCGGTGCCGGCCGACGCCTCGATCAGGTTGATGCCGTCGAGGCTGCAGTCGAAGACGTCGAATTCGGTCGGTTGGCTCATGCGGACTACCTTGCACCCTGTCGTCGTCGATGACCGTCGAGCAGCGGCTCGAACACCGTCGTCGCGCACTCGACGAATTCGGCGTCGAGCGGGTCGTCCACCCCGCGCAGCGCGAGGCGGTAGGCGGGGTCGCGGTCTTCGCCGAGGGTGCTGGCACTCGTGCTCTGCCACTTGCCGTGCGGCCTCGGCACGAGGCTCCCGCCTTCGACGACGTAGGTCCACGCGCGATTTCGGGAAGAAGTGGAGCGGGCGATGCAGCCCGTCGCGGTAGAGCCGGAGCAGCGCTGCGAGCTGCGCACGCGCGTCCGCCGACGCGGCGGCAGCACGTAGTGGCCGTCGCGCGAGTGCCACGTGGTCCGCGGCGACGACCTCGGGCGGCGCCATCGCGTTGAGGAACAGGTGCTCGATCCAGCCGTTGAGGTAATCGCTGGCGCGCGCGTCGTCGTAGCGGTAGCGGATGAGGCCGCTCTTGCGCAGGTCGCCGAAGCCGCCGGTGAGGCGCCACGGCTCGCCGTCGATCGTCGAATTCGAGGGTCGCGCTGACGGGATCGAGCTTCGGTTCGCGCCAGCGCCGGCGCGAGCTCGAGCGGCGAAGCGTTTCGAGCCGCTGCAGCTCCTGGTCCAGTTCGAGATCGCCGAGACGCCCCGCCGGATACTCGATCGCCGGCGCGCGCGAAGTCGCGGAGTTCGGCGAGCGATTCGCCCGCGAGCAGGCGGGGCAGCACGCGCTTTGCGAGGGCGTCGCGTGCGGGCCAGTCGGGGACGAACGGCTCGTCGTCCTGCAGCTCCTCGTCGCCTTGCGGGAGCACGATGCCGAGGCGCTCCTTCGAGGAGGTAGCGGCAGGGATTGCGGAAGAAGCGGGCGAGGTTGTCCAGCGTGACCTCGCGGAACTCCGGGCCGGCCTTGGGCGAGCGGCGTCGGGAAGAACTTCTCCTGCGGCTCCCACGCTTCGTTCTCGTCGTCGGCGCTTCGTCTCGTCCTCGTGTCCGCCGTTGTCGTCGTCTGCGGTTGCGTCCGCCGCAGCGGGCTCGAGCACCGGAGCGGACGAGGGTACCGGCGGTGCCGACGGCGCGGCCAGCCGCTGCCTCAGCGCCTCGCAGTATTCGTCGTTGAAGCTGCGGCGGCGCGGATCGGCGTCCGGCTCGAAATAGTCGACGCGAGAAAGGCTGCAGCGGATGCTCGACGATGAGTCGCGTCGCGCGCGGCCTTGCAGCGATTCCGGCGAGAACGGCGCCGTCGCTCGATCGCCGCGGCGCAGTAGTCGAGCAACTCCGCGACCAGCACCGACGGCGGGATCGGCGAATTGTCGCGGACGCTGCGCCCCGTGTAGCTCAGATACAGCCGCTCGCGCGCGGCGAGGAGCAGGTCGAGGAACACGTTGCGCTCGTCGATGCGGCGCTGGCGATCGCCGCGGCGCGGGGCGCGTGCCATCAGGTCGAATTCGCTCGGGCGCTGCGTCGAGGGGAAGGCGCCGTCGTTCAGTCCGATCGCGCAGACGAAGCGATAGGGCAGGTTGCGCAGGCTCGCCATCGCCGCGAACGTGACGGCGCCGCCGGGCATGCCGCCGCGCGTCGGCTCGTCGAGCAGCGCCTGCAGCGCGGTGCGGACGACGTCGACGGACAGCGGTTCGCGCATCCCGCCGTTCGTCATGTTGGCGTGGAGCTCGTGGATGCCGGCGGCGGTCTCGCGCTCGTCGTCGATTTCGTCACCCGCGGGCGCGATGAAGTTGTCGATCACGCCGAGCAGCGTCTGCCGCCACTCGGCCGGCGGCTTCGGCTTGGCGAGATCGTCGTGCAGGCGCTCGAGCTGGCGGACGAATTCGCGGAAGCTGCCCAGCGCCAGCGCTTCCGAGCCTTCCGGATTGCCGGCCGCGAGGCGCTCGTTCAACGGGACGGCCACGGAGGCGGGCAGCGCGTAACCGAGGAACAGGCGATCGAGGCCGTCGCTGAAAGCTGTGCCGGCCGACCGCCGGCAGGCCGAGCTCGCCGCGATGCCTGCCGTCGATGCCCCAGCGGATGCCGGCATTCGCGAATCCATGCGTGGATGCGTCTCGCAGCTCCGCGTCGCCGATGCCGAACCGGCGCGCGATGATCGGCTGCTGCAGCAGCTCGAACACGGCGCTTGCCTGGAAGCGCGACGTGGCGACGGCGAGCACCGCCAGCAGCGCCCGCGCGCAGGGATTGAGCACGCTCGCCGGCCGGCCGGTGATCGTGTACGGAATCGCGCGCGCCTTCGGGGCGTTGCCGAACACCGCGTCGATCAGCGGAGCGGCGGCCTCGAGGTCCGGCGTCACGACCAGGATGTCGGACGGCCGCGGCGGATTCGGACCGGCGAAGAGCGCCAGGAGCTGGTCCTGCAGCACTTCGAGCTCGCGCGTCAGCGAGTGGCAGACGTGAACTTCGATGCTGCGGTCGTCCTGGGCGACCGCGACGCTCCCGCGCGCGAGGTCGGTCATGTCGAGAATCGCGTTCTGCACGCTTCGCGAGGAGTGTTGCGCCTTCGCTCGGCGCGAAGTCGGCGTCGTCGATCGACGCCGCGCTGTCGTCCTGGAGCAGGAGGTCGATGTGCGCCTGCGTCTGCTTGCCCCACGCGGCCAGCAGCCGATTGCCGACTTCGTGATGATCGGCGCGATGCTCGGCGGCGAGCCAGGAGAGCCGCTTCGGGTCGACGATCTCGAACCAGTATTCGCGGCAGGGGTTGAGCACGTACAGCCGGAGGTCGATCCACTGCGCGAGCCGATGCAGGATGTCGAGGTAGAGCGGCGGCGTGGTCGGCAGGCAGAAGATGTGCGCGGCGGCCGGCAGCCCTGCGCGAGCCGGGGCGTCCGGGCCCATTTCCTTCATCGCGTCGAAGAAAGCGACCGACGGATGGCGGCTGTCGGTGCCGAGATCGCGCGCGATGCGCCGCCACAGCGCGCCCTGCCAGCGCTCGTCGGCCGCGCGCGCGGCGTCGAGATTCTCGATCTTCGCAGGCTTGCCGGCGAGCCACGATGCGAGCCAGTCCGGGCGGTACGTGAGGTAATGCTCGAGCAGCGCTGCGGTGCGCGCCGCGAGCTCGTAGCGCATCACGTCGTCCGCGTTGCGCAGGTACTCGGCGAGCGGCGGATGCGCGGCGACGAACGCCTTCTCGGCGAAGATCCCGAGCACGCGCCAGGTCAGCACCGGCGTGGTGAACGGCGAGATCTCCGCGACCGTGACGACGTGCCCGATCTGCCGCCACAGCCACTGGGCGAGAAACGAAAACGCTACGTTGGCGCAGATGCCGAACCGGTCGGCAGCCGCGAGTTCGATCCGCCGTCGGATCGCCGCGCTGGGCACGATGATCTCCTCGCACACGAACGGCGATTCTGGCGGCGTCGCCATCGCGTCGAGGAGTGCATCCTGCAGGCGCTCGAAGCGGTTGGAGAACTTGATCTGCAGCATGCTCAGAAGTGCGCAGTGTCCTCGCAGGCATTCAACATCGACGCGTCCGCGTAAGACCTATGGGGCAGTCGACCGCTGCCCGCGACGATGCGGACAGCTCCGTGATCGCCGGGGAGAGCACGTTCGCCCACGCGGCCTGGTTTCACCGTGGCGTTGCGCTTTCAGTGCATCCTACAAATACTGGTGGCTCGCGGCGTGAGCCTGCGCGACCTCAAAGCGAGGAAGCGCTACCCCATGCAGAAAACGTTGAGCTTGTTGCCATCCAGATCCCGGAAGTACCCGGCGTAGAAGCCGTCGCCGCGCGTGCCGACCGGACCTTCGTCCTTGCCACCGAGCTCGAGCGCCTTCTTGTGGAGGCGGTCGACCTTCTCGTGCGAATCGACCACCAGCGCGACCATCACGCCGTTGCCGACCGTGGCTGCCTTGCCGTCGTAGGGCTTCATGATGGCCAGGCTCGGCTTGTTCTTCGCCACGCCCCAGGCGATGCCGCGGCCAGAGTCCCATAGGCGCTTGGCGCCGATCTCGGCCAGCACCGTGTCATAGAAGCCGGCTGCACGCGGCAGGTCGTTGCTTCCGAGCGTTACGTAGCCGATCATCGAGCGTTCCTCCCGCCTGGTCGAATGGGCGCATTCTACGCCGCCGGTCGTGGGAGATCGCCTTTGCGCAAATGGCAAAGTGGGGGACGACGTCGGGCAACGTCGTCAAGAATCGCACGGGGGTTCGTCCGGAGCTATCGGGCGGAAGCGCTGCGCGGTCCTCCGCCGGAAGCACGATGTCGCCTGCCGGAGGACCGTCCGATGCGCGGTGCTATTCGACGTTCAGCAATCGCCACGAAACGCGATGCTTCCGGTTGCCGGCATTGACTGGCCGGATGGCGAAGGTAACGAGCTGACCTTGCAGCGTCGTTACCGCGACGCGTGCATTCACCCTCGTGGCGCCGACGCCGCTGGATAGCTCTCCAGGCGCCGCGATGCTCGCAACGCCGCTGCCGACTGCCACGCTGGGCACAACCATGCCGCCGGGCGTGGACGCAGCGCCGGCCGCGAGCAGCGCCGACTTGCCCGTCGCGAAGTCGCGCGCGAACAGCATCGCCTCCAGGGCGGCCCCGCACGGGTCGTGCGACGGCTGCGAGAAAGCGAACACCGCGGTGCCGAGGACCGCGTGGATGTCCGTGACGATCTTCTGCGTGGCGTCGGTGGCGTCTTGATACCACCCACGCGTAAACACGGCCGACGTGCCGAATCCGTCGCTGCCGGCGGCGTCGACAGCATTGAGATCGGCGCGTGACCAGGGCGTGGCGGGAACGGGATCCGGCGCAGCGCGCGTGCCGTCCCTGATCGCATACATCGTGTTGACGGTCGACGCGTCACCGAGGTCCGCCTGGTCGAGCAGCTTGCCGGTGCCGACCAGGACGTAGCGGTCCACACCGTTGGCCGGGTCGATTTCGATGCGCACGCCGGTGGTGATGGGCTGCGGCTTGCCGGATGCATCGATCAGCCGCGCGATGCGCTCGACCTTCCATTCGCTCTCGTCGGCGCTGGACAGATCGAAGCGCCAGAGGTTGCCCGCGAGATCGCCGCCGTAGGCCTGCTCCACGATAGGGATCGTTGCGGTTCGCGGTGTACGCGCGGATCGTGGCGAAACCGCTCGGCGCGGCGTTGTTCCCTGCGCCGGTGGAGAGCGTCGTCAAGAGGGTTCCATTGGCGGGATTCACGACGAAGAGCTTGCCGTCGCCGCCCGGGTTGTTGTGGCCGGACGCGATCAGCGCGACCCAGCCGTAACGGCGGGTCTTGACCAGCGTCGGCGCGTCGAAGACGTAGCCGAGGTTGGCGTGCGTGAATTCCCACAGCACGCGCGCGGACGCGGCCACCGCGGCTTCGGATTCCGTTGGCGCGACTGGGTCGGTGACATCGAGTGCGTACACTGCGCGAGCGCCGGCGCCAAGTCCGCCGATCAGCACCGTGCGCCAATCGTTCCCGCTTGTCGGGGGCGTCGAGCGGTTGGTGTTCGCGAAGTCGACGTCCCACGCGCGCGGCGTTGCGTCGACGTAGAACCGGTGGGCGTAGGCAGGTGCGCCCCCGGGCCGATAGGCGAGGGCGCCGAGCTGGAATCGCGGGCGACGGGGTGTGCGTGGCATCGTTCGGATCGGCGGCCGCGAACAATGCTTTCGGGACGAAGGCCCAGGCTTCCTTGCCCCCGTCCGTACCCGTTTGCGCATCCGCGATGGCGTGCAGCATGCCGTCGTTGGCGCCGACGTACACCATCGGCGTGCGATTCCTCCGAGCGACGCGAAACGCCGTGTAGCCGGGATTGCCGGCCTCGTCGTAGGGAAGGTTCGGCGCCGCGACCGGAACCGCCGCGGAATGCACGATGTCGCCAAGCAGATGCGACCGCACGCGGAAGTGGTGTGAGGTGTTGCCCTCGTTCGACCTGTCGCCGCGCAGGAAATCGAGCACCTGCTGTTGCGTCGGCTGCCATCCCGAGGCCTGCCAACCGGCGATGAGCGATGCGCGTTGGGATGCGGAAAGATTGCCGAGGCGAAACGGTACCACCGCGCCGGTCGCGTCGTTGATCGTCACGATCCGGCGTTCGGTGTCCCAGCCGGCAATATGCGCCGGCGGCGTGCCGGTGACGGCCGCTTGTGCATCGAGCATTGCCGCCGCGGACCACAACGGCGCGCTTGCCGGATTTCCGTTCGGGTCGACGGGAATGGCGCCGGTATCGGGGTCGAGCGCGTACTTGCGCACATCGCCCCATCCGCCGGGTCCGAAACTCGTTCGATAACCATACCGAGCGCCCGTCGTCGACGAAGAGACGCTGATCGCGGCGGCGGTGCCCGCGCCGGAAGGATCGGTGATCTCGGCCAGCGTGCCGGCGAAGGCGGCGGTGAGGTCTTTGGCGTTTGCGGCGAGCGCGAAGCGGCCGCGACCGTTGACGGCGGCATGCCACAGGTCATCGATTGTCTCGGGGCCGCCGGTTGCGGTCGATGCAGGCCAATCCGCGGCACCGGACCCGATCGCGTCGATCACGGTCGGGTGGTCGAGGCTTCCGCGCACGGCGAGCGAAAGCGCGTGCATCGAAAGATGCTGCCAGGGTGCGATGGCATCGGCGACCTGATCCGCAAGGTCGGGGCGCAGGTCGCGTACCCAATGATTCATCGCGACGTCCGCGAGCGTGTTGCTCGTTGCCGTCGGCCCCTCGTAGTGTGGGCGCGGAAACGCCGTGCCCGGCGCGAGCCCCGGAACCGGCGCGGGCAGCGTGGGAACGGTCCGGTCCTGATTGCCTACCGCGTGAGCGGAGTCAAGCGGAACGTTTGCGTAGCCGCCGATTGCGAGCAGATGATGATTCAACTGGCATTTGCCAGTGGTGGGGTCCAGCGGATCGCCGGCGCCCGGCAGACCGGAGGCGCGGTTCGCGAAATACTCGCCGATTCGCCACATCGCGTCGCCGACGGGCGCCGCGCTGGACTTCGCAACCGGCGTTTCGTACATGCGCGCGAACCATGTCGCCCTGTGTGAATAATCGAAGTCCGCGACGTTGAGGAATGCACCCGCGCCACCGCTTGCTCCGAGTATGTGGAAGCCGACGCGCGCGTCCTGCCCGAGCGCCGAAAAGGCGAGGCCGGTGGCCGTTTTCGTTGCCAGCATCCGGGTGCGATGGAACGCATGCCAGGTGGCGAAATTGGCCATCTCCGCCGCGTAGGTGCGACCGCTGGGGTTCGCCGCTGCTACGCCGTTGACGAGGATGCCGGGCGGCTTGATGTCCACGCGCGTGAACGCTTGCGGGTCGAACGAACCCGCGCCAAAACGTACATGGCGACGCGATACCGCATCCCACATGCCGCTACAGCCTGCGATCCCCCAACCGACCGCATCGCTCGTGGCGCAGAAGCCAACTTCCGCGATCGTGTAGTAGTACGGGTTGCCGGTGACGAAGAACGGGTGGACGAACCTGCATTGCTGGTCGGCGGCGCACGCGGTCGGCAGACCATTGGTGTGGTCGATACCGTTCGGGTAGTTGTAGCCGGCATTCGCGGCCGGCGCGATGTCCGGACTCGTGCCGGATTGCCCGTACGCAAGGCCGTTGCGCCGGCAGACCGAGCCGTCGGTGAAGGCTGTCTGGATTTCCGCCACGGTGGGCGCGCTCTTCCAGCACCATGCGGTGTCCGGAAAATTTGTTGCAAGGTTGATGACGGCTCCGGGATTGGCCGCCGGGTAGCCGGCGAAGCCGTCCGCGTAGACGGCGGTCCACGGTCCCGCGCATGTCGCGTTCGTGCCCTCGCAAGGGAGGTTGGTGCCGTCGTCCCGCCGCCCGGGTTGGTAGGCAACCGCCGGATCGTAGTAGAGGCTGTTGTAGTCGGCGCTGCGGAGCGGCGGATCGTAATCGTTCGGCGAGTACCCGGGACCGGGCGCGGCGGTGGCGCCACCGCAATGCCGCCGATCACGGCAGTGAAAGGCGGCGGATCCGGCGTACGCGACGTAGTCCGGCGCGAAATCCCAGCCCATGTGACCGGCGTCGTCGAGTGTCAGCACGACGTTCGGCTTCGCCGGATTGAGGTTGCGCAGCGGTGCCCCGGCGAGTGTCGTGGCGCCGTTCGCAGCGACTACGGGGTACGGCGGCATGATCAAACTCGCCGCGACGACGGCGACGCAAATGCGTGCGCATCGGGTTCGGTGACGGATGGCCATCGCATTGATCCTCTAGTGCCCTTGGGCGGCCATGGGATGATTCTCGGGTGCGGTGCGAAGGCAAATGTGCAGTTCCTCCGGTTCGAGCGCACGCGTCCCGACTATCGCAACATCGCCTGGCCGTGGACCACCGTGTTGCGCGGACCGGTCACCATGACCGTGACGCGATAGAACGCGTCACCGGCATCGATGGCGCCGCCATAGTGCTGCGTGCCGGCGGCGTTTTCCGGCTCCACCGCCATGTTGCAGTTGCTGCCGACCGCCGCGCCGGTGGCGAGGCACATCCTTTCGATGACGTAGCGGACCGCATTCCCCGCAGCGTCGTCGGGGACGAGCGTGGAGTTGAGTCCTGCCGCCGCGAACGCACCCGCCGACGCGAGCATCACCGGAATTTCGGGAATCGGGCTTCCCGGGGCAATGCAGTTCCCCGCGCTCCCTTGGACGCACGCGTAGTAGTTCTGGGTGAGATCGTGCTGCGTGCGATCGGCGATGAGCAGCGGCGGATCCCATAGCGCGTGGATGGCATGCTCGATCCCGCGGTCCAATGCCGCGGCGGCAGCCTGCTGCACCGCGAGGTTGCCCGCGACGACGCTGGCGGTGTCGACCGAACGAAACAGGGCGATGGCAGCCAGACCGAGAACCGTCAACACGAGCAATGCGACGAACAAAACGACGCCGCGGAATCGGCGCACGTGGGGCAAACGCCGACGAGGCGGTCGGACGCGCAGACGAGTGACGTGCAGCGCGACAGTTCACGTCGCATTCCAGAGCGCGTTGCGCAAGGGGACGATTGTTTCCAGCACCCGATAACGGTAATGCTGCTGGTCCGCGGTCAACGCGATCGAAATCGTGCCGTCGAGCAGCAGCAGCGGTCCCATCGTGACTTGCTGCTTTTCGTACTGCGGGCTCCGCGCGACGACGGCGATGCGCACCGACTGGATCTGCCGCAGCGTTGCCAGCGGTTGCGCGGGCAGATTCGCCGCCGACCACACGCCACCGGTTGCCTGCTGCCACGTCTCGACGATTCCGTCGCCGTCGGTGTCGAGACCGTACTGCGCCTTCAGGTTGACGATGTCGCCGAGCACAGGATTCACTGGCCCTGCAGTGGGAAGCTGTTGTTGCGTACGAAGCGCACGGGTCGTGACATCGACCGAATAGCGCACTCGGCCCAGCGAATTGGCCGGCCCCAGGTTGACCAGCGCGGCCGTGCCCGCGCGATAGTCGACGCCGACCGCGCCGGAAGCGGGCGTGTGCGTCAGCGTGGCGAGGCCCGATTCGGAAACCGTGACGCCGGCGAGGTCGATCGTCGAGAGCGTGCAGTTCGCTCCGTCGATTGCGGCGATGACGTCGTTTTCGCTGAATCCGACCGGAGCGGCGACCCGATACGGGTCGGCAGCGAGCGACGTCACCGTCGCATCGCCGGCCAACGCAACCGGCGTGGAGAGCGAACCGGAGCCGCCAAAGAAGACCGTGACCGCATCCGGATCGACGGCCCGGGTGCCGGCCGCGATGAGTACCGGGATTGGGCGCAGCGATGCACAGGCGTCCAGCGACGCACGACCGGACGCTTCCTTCGCCGCGGAGGCGAGGCCATTGCCTGCGCTGGCGAGATCGCGGGCGAGCAGGAATATGGCGTAGCTTGCGCTCTGCTGGGCATCGCTGCCGCCCGTGATAGTGCGCTTGCGGCCTTCGCTGGCGACGTAGACCTGATAGATCACCAGCAACGCCAACACGCCGATTGCAAGGCCGACCAGCGCTTCGACCAAGGCCACGCCGGGTTGCCGAACCATCCGATTGGAATGGGCGACGTTCACGTGTTTCGTCCGATCTGCGCGCTGGTCACGTACCGGTGGCGCTGGGTGGAACCGGGCAGGAGCCACGTGATGGTCACCACCACGGATCGGCTTTGCGCGGAAAGTCCCGGTTCTGCGAACCCCACCGACATCGTTGCCGCCGGCAACAGCCGTGCGACCTTGTTCCGCCAGGCACCGACCGCGGCTCCGTCAGCCGCGAAGCGGGCGTCCAAATCCGTGGCAGGCGTCGTCCACATTTCCGCGACGATCGCGTGTGCGAACTGAGCGGCTTCGCTGCGCAGTCGCGCTTCGTCGGCGGCGCGGATCGAGCTTGCCAGCACGCCGAGAAGACCGAGGACTCCGAACGAGAAGATCGCGATCGCGATCGATGCCTCGAGCAGGAGGCTGCCCCGTTGCACTCGCGGCACAGTTGGCATCGCCTCCGCCGTGCGATGCTTGCGGTGCCACATTCGCGACGCGGTCAGCATTCGCCGTTTTTCCGGCTGACCCAGCAGGCACTGCCGGCTCCCTTCCAGCCCGTGGGGAGCGCGATGGTCCGGCGCTGGTCGGCTTCGTCGACCGAGAAGGCGAAACCGGCCATTCCGTGGGCCGCGTTGCCGGTGGCCGTGACGGTATACGTTGTGGGGGTCAGGTCGCAGTCGACGCTGAAGTACCGACCGGCCATCGGCAGGTAGATCTGGCCGGTCGGCGCGGGGCCTGTTGCCGGCGGAATGCAGGCGTTCGGGTAAGTGCGGGCATCGAGGAAGTACTGCTCGAGCCGGGTGCGCATGTCGGAGAGGCTCACCTTCGCCTCGACGAGCTTGCTGCGCTGGAGATAGTCGGTGTAGGAGGGCAGCGCGATCGCCGCGATGATCGCGAGGATGGCGACGGTGATCATCGCCTCGATCAGCGTGAATCCCGCAGCATTGCCCATCCACGCTGGGTTCCGGATGCGCAACCGCGCGTTCATGGGCAGCGCTCCGCGGCCGTTTCGACCCGAACCCTTCCGCCTGCCGAGAGCACCACATTGCGTGCCAGCTGCCCGCGACGGCAAACGACCAGCGTTCCCATCTGCAGCGCGCCACTCAACATCCGTGCATGCCCCGCGCTCGTGAAGGACACGTAGGCATCGAGCGGACGATTGGCCTCAACGGTGATGCCAGACGGGGCCGCTCCGTCGCTCGTCAGCAGCGCTTCGACGTCGCCGATCTGGCCATCCCGATCATCGTCGACGTGAACGATGAAGCCACGCTCCCAACCGCCGGCATTGGCGCAGCGATGCTGGTCTCTCGACTTGCACAGGTTGACGCGCTGGCCGCGCCGCAGGGCCTCGGCGCGCGCTTGGGTCATCGTTTCCGCGAGATGGCGTGCGTAGTTGCCGAGCTGGTAGGCTGCGATCCAGTCTCCGAACGCTGGTAGGGCGAGCGTCGCGAGGAGCGCAACGATCGCCAGCGCGATCGCGATTTCCACGAGCGTGAAGCCGCTGGAGCGGGCGGACAGGGAACCCCGGCGAGCACACGACCGGGCCCCGCGCGCGGCGGGCACGCTGCAAAGGGCGGGCGATGGTTGATGAGCGGTGGCGTAGCGGTGCATCGGAAGCATCGGACGGTTGCTCGGGCCACGACGGGCGCCGATTCGGGATTCGAGCGTAGCGAAGGAGTGGAAGCGGGAGAATCAGCCGAATCGCCTAATCCGGAGGTCGGATCCGCTTCCCAGCTAGGCGCTGCGGCACCTCTTGACGCCAATTATTTTAGGTCTAATATATTCACATCGAAACGACGCCGCCGTGGCATGCATTTGCCACCGGGTGATGTGATCGCTGTCTCAGCAGGAACGATGAGTCTCGCCGCCGACCATTCGCCCCCGTCCGCGCCCGACGCGGAGTCGCGCGTTCGCGACGACCATCACGAGACGCTCCAGTTGTGGCTGCGGCTGCTCACCTGCACCACGATGATCGAGCGGGAGATCCGCGTCCGGCTGCGGGAACGATTCGCGACCACGCTGCCGCGCTTCGACCTGATGGCGCAGCTCGAGCGCAATCCCGAGGGGCTGCGCATGGGAGAGTTGTCGCGCCGGCTGATGGTGACTGGCGGCAACGTCACCGGCATCACGGACCAGCTCGTGGCGGAAGGCCTGGTCGAGCGGCGGCCGATCGCTGCGGACCGCCGAGCGCATGCCGTGCGCCTGACCGCGAAGGGCAAGCGCGCCTTCGATTCGATGGCCGCGGCGCACGAGGGATGGATCGAGGAAATGCTGGGCGGCATAGGCAGTGCGGACCGCGATCGCCTCTACGCGCTGCTCGGCCGGCTCAAGGCGGTGGTGCGCGAGACCGGGAGCGGCGCAACACCACATGCGGAGGAGAGGCGATGAGCTACACGGCGCACGTCGACACATTCGCGCGCGACAATCTGCCGCCGCGCCATCTCTGGCCGGAGCTCGTCTTCGATCTGCCGCAGCTTCGCTATCCCGACCGCATGAACAGCGCGACGGTGCTGCTCGACCGTGCGATCGAACGCGGATGGGGTGCGCGCAGGGCGATCGTCGCGCCGGGCGGGCCCGTCTGGACGTATGCGGACTTGCTGGGACACGCGAACCGCATCGCCCGCGTGCTGGTCGAGGATCTTGGCCTGGTGCCAGGGAATCGTGTGCTGCTGCGCGCGCCGAACAACCCGATGCATGCCGCGTGCTGGTTCGGGGTGATGAAGGCGGGAGGGATCGCGGTCGGCACCATGCCGCTCCTGCGCGCCAAGGAGCTGACCGACATCGTCGTGAAGGCCGAGATCTCGCACGCCCTGTGCGACGGGCGGCTCGTCGACGAGCTCGAGGCCGCGCGAGCCGCCTGTCCGACACTGAAGACGATTGCCCTGTTCGGCACCGGGACGGCAGACGCGCTCGAGACACGCATGGCGACGAAGCCAGGCGACTTCGTCAACGTGGACACCGCGGCCGACGACACCGCGCTAATCGCGTTCACGTCGGGCACGACGGGGAAGCCGAAAGGCACCATGCATTTCCACCGCGACGTCGTCGCGGTCTGCGATTGCTGGCCGCAATCCACGCTGCGAGCCTCCCCCGATTCGCTCTTCACGGGAAGCCCGCCGCTCGCCTTCACGTTCGGCCTCGGCGGCTTGCTGCTGTTCCCGCTTTCGATCGGCGCCGCGACGCTCCTGCTCGAGAGACCCGCGCCCGAGCTGTTGTTGCCGGCGCTCGCCGAGCACCGGGTGGGCGTTCTCGTGACCGCGCCGACGTCCTATCGCGCCATGGCAGCGGAGGCGGGCAAGCACGACCTTTCGTCGCTCGTGAAGTGCGTGTCGGCGGGCGAGGCGTTGCCGGCGGCGACGCGGCAGCTGTGGAAGGCGACGACGGGCATCGAGATCATCGACGGCATCGGCGCCACCGAGATGCTGCACATCTTCATCTCGCACGACGAGGCGCACGCGAAGCCGGGCGCGACCGGCAAGCCGATTCCCGGCTACCGCGCGTGCGTGATGGATGACGCGGGCAACCCGTTGCCGCCGGGCCAGGTAGGCAAGCTTGCGGTCAAAGGGCCGACGGGTTGCCGGTATCTGGCCGACGACCGGCAGACGACCTACGTCAAGGACGGCTGGAACTACACCGGCGATGCGTACTTGATCGATGCCGATGGCGATTTCGTCTACCAGGCGCGCACCGATGACATGATCGTGAGCGCCGGCTACAACATCGCCGGGCCCGAGGTCGAGAGTGCGTTGTTGCTGCACCCGGCCATCGCCGAATGCGGAGTCATCGGCGCGGCGGACGAGGAGCGGGGCCAGATCGTCAAGGCGTTCGTGGTGCTCAAGTCCGGCTTCGCGCCGGGGGAGGCGACGAGGCGCGAGTTGCAGGAATTCGTCAAGCGCACGATCGCGCCGTACAAGTATCCGCGCGCCGTGGAATTCGTCGATGCGCTGCCGCGCACCGAGACGGGAAAATTGCAGCGGTTCCGGCTGCGGCTTGCCGAGCAGCAGCGCGTTGCGTCGCCGCGATGAGCGCGTACTGGTGCCGGCGCCGCCGACGCGCGATAATCACCTCTCTCGCGACCCTCGCCCCCGGTTCCACCGGGGTGCCCAGATCCACCGACATCCGGAGCCTTGCCATGAATGCCCCCGAGCGACTGCAATCCGCACCCAAGGCCACGTTTGTCTGGGAAGATCCGCTGCTGCTGACCGAGCAGCTGACCGAGGAGGAGCGCATGGTGCGTGATACGGCCTTCGCTTATGCGCAGGAGAAGCTGTATCCGCGCGTCACTGAGGCGTTCCGCCACGAGAAATCGGACCCTGCGGTCTTCCGCGAGATGGGCGAGCTCGGGCTCCTCGGCGCGACGCTGCCGACCGAGTATGGCGGCGCGGGTCTGAATTACGTGTGTTATGGCCTCATCGCGCGCGAGATCGAGCGCGTCGACTCGGGTTACCGCTCGATGATGAGCGTGCAGAGCTCGCTCGTCATGTTCCCGATCCACACCTACGGCTCGGAAGCGCAGCGCAAGAAGTACCTCCCCCGGCTCGCGAGCGGCGAGCTGATCGGCTGCTTCGGGCTGACCGAGCCGGACCACGGGTCGGACCCCGGTTCGATGATCACGCGCGCGCACGCCGCGACGGGTGGCTATCGACTTACGGGCAGCAAGACGTGGATCTCCAATTCGCCGATCGCGGATGTCTTCATCGTCTGGGCGAAGACCGACGACGGCGTCATCCGCGGCTTCATCCTCGACAAGGAAATGAAGGGCCTCACCGCGCCGAAGATCGAGGGCAAGTTCAGCCTGCGCACCTCCGTCACCGGCGAGATCGTGATGGACGACGTGTTCGTGCCGGAGGAGAACCGCCTGCCGAACGTCGAGGGCTTGAAGGGTCCGTTCGGCTGCCTCAACAGCGCGCGCTACGGCATCGCATGGGGGGCGCTGGGCGCCGCCGAATTCTGCTGGCACGCCGCGCGACAGTACGTGCTCGACCGCAAGCAATTCGGCCGCCCGCTGGCCGCGAACCAGCTGATCCAGAAGAAGCTCGCCGACATGCAGACGGAGATCACGCTCGGCCTGCAGGGCTGCCTGCGGCTCGGCCGGCTGAAGGACGAGGGCAAGGCCGCGCCGGAGATCACCTCGATCATGAAGCGCAATTCCTGCGGCAAGGCGCTCGAGATCGCGCGGATGGCGCGCGACATGCACGGCGGCAACGGCATCGTCGACGAGTTCCAGGTGATCCGCCACCTGATGAATCTCGAGACGGTCAACACCTACGAGGGCACGCACGACATCCACGCGCTGATCCTGGGGCGCGCGCAGACGGGCATTCCGGCGTTCTCGTAACGCCGTGAAGCTCTACGATTACTTCCGCTCGTCGGCCGCCTACCGCGTGCGGATCGCCCTGAACTTGAAGGGGCTCGCGGCGGAGCGGGTATTCGTCCACCTGCGGCATGGGGCGCAACGCGACGAGGAGTACCTCGCGCTCAATCCGCAGGGGCTCGTTCCCACGCTCGTAACGGAGGGGGGCGATGTGCTGACGCAGTCGCTCGCCATTGTCGAGTGGCTGGACGAGACGTTCCCGCAAGCTCCCTTGCTACCGTCCGATGCGACCGGTCGCGCCCGGGTGCGTTCGCTGGCGCAGGCGATCGCCTGCGACATCCACCCGCTCGACAACCTCCGTGTGCTGAACTACCTGACCGGAACGCTCGGCGTGTCGGAAGCGCAGCGCGTGGGTTGGTACAAGTACTGGATCGACGTAGGGCTCGAGGCGCTGGAGGCGCGGCTCGCGCGCGAGAAGGAGACGGGGCGTTTCTGCCACGGCGATATGCCCACGGTGGCAGACATCTGCCTCGTGCCGCAGCTCGCCAACGCGCGCCGCGTCGCTTTCGATTTCGCGCCGTACCCGACCCTGATGCGCATCGAGTCGGCGTGCAATCTGCTACCCGCATTCGCCGACGCCGCCCCGGGTAAGCAGCCCGATTCGGAATAGCGGGACAGCGCCAAGATGGCTTCGCTCGACCGCCGATGAGTGAGCCCTCCTACACACCGGAATTCGTCGAGCGCGGGTATAACAATCGTGCCGCGGTGCCCGACCATCCGCAATGGTTCGCGCGCTACGAGGCCTTGTCGCGGGAAGCGCGCGCGGCGCTCCGGCCCGTCCTCGATCTGCGCTATGGGCCGGGGCCGAAGGAAACGCTCGACCTGTTCGTCCCGGCGGGAAGACCTCGGGGAACGTTCGTGTTTCTCCACGGAGGGTACTGGCGCGCGCTCGACAAGAGCGATTTTTCGTTTGTCGCCGGACCGTTCGTCGCGGCCGGCCACGCGGTCGCAGTCGTGAATTACGACCTCTGCCCCGCGGTGTCGATCGCAACCATCGTCGAGGAGTGCCGTCGCGCCGTTGCGTGGCTTGCGAGCGAGGGCAGGTCGCACGGCGCCGATGCCGACCGGACCGTCGTCGGCGGGCATTCGGCCGGTGGGCATCTGGTCGCGATGCTGTTCGCGACCGACCGGGGGACGGCGGGACGGGCGCAGGACTCGGTCGCGGGAGGCGTGTCCCTCTCGGGCGTGCACGATCTGGCGCCGATGATGCAGTTTTCGTTCAACGCCGATTTCAAACTCGACGCAGCGGAGGCGGCTCGGATGTCGCCGGTGCACCTGGCCCCACTTACCCGCGCCCCTCTTCTGCTCGCTGCGGGCGCCGACGAAACGTCCGAATTCATCCGGCAGACGCGCATCCTCTGGGACGCGTGGCCCGGCAACCGTCCCTCCGGTGCGCCTGCGCCCCTGATCATTCCCGGCCGCCACCATTTCAGCGTGGTCGCCGACTACGCGGACCCGGAAAGCGAACTCGTGCGCGCGACGCTCGCGCTGTTCTGAGCGCTACGTGCGCGCAATCCCGTTCGCTTGGGCAAACGACTAGCCGCCCGGCGGGCGATACGTAACCACCTTCTTCGCCGCGCGGTCGATATCCTCCGGCGTCATCAGCGCCACCGTCTTCACGGAAGCGCGCCCCGACTGCGCGACGGACAGCGCCATGGCCGATGCGGTCACGTTGTCCGGAAGTTCGGCGATGACATACGCGTCGATGTCGCCGAACGCAAAGTAGAACCCCTCGAGGCGGCCACCGATTTCGGTGATCGCCTTCTCGACCGCTGCTCGCCGGGCGGATCCCCCTTCGCCCACCACGCCCTTCGCACCCTCTGCCGTGTACGTCGCCTCGAACAAGTATTTCGGCATCGCCGTCTCCTTGGTTGGATTTGCGCGCAGCAGGCCCCGAAAAAAACGACCGGCGTTCCCGGAGGGGTGGCCACGCGCGTCCGGCATTTTGCGCTGGATACGAGCGCTTGAAGTGTCGTCGAGGCCTTTCTTCCCAGCCTCCGGATGCACAAGGCGACACTTGACAACTGACCGGGGGTCATTTAGCCTTTTGCGAAAATGACTGGCGGTCATTTATCTATCTGGAGAGTATGCCCATGATGGTCCGGCATCGAGCGATGCATGCCGAGCACAAGCAGGAGCGCCACGACGCGATTCTGGACGCGGCGGAGCGCATCCTGCTCCGCGCGCCCGACCGCATCGCAAACGTTGCCGATGTCGCGTTGGAGGCGGGGCTCGCCAAGGGGACCGTGTATCTCTATTTCCCGGGCAAGGAGGAGCTGCTGCTCGCACTGCACGAGCGCAATGTCGCCGCGTTTTTCGGCGAGCTGATCGAGTGCGCGGAAGGCGCCACCGCGCCGCGGTTGGACGAGATGCTCGCGATCACGCACCGGCACATGCTCGAGCGACCCCTGTTTCTTCTGCTTGCCTCGCGTTGCTATGGCCTCATGGCGCAAAGCATTCCGGCAGCGGCGGCGGCAGCCTACCGACAGCGGATGGCCGACCAACTCGCGCGTGCGGGCGCCGGGCTCGAGCGCCATTTCCCGCAGCTCGCGGCGGGCGAGGGCATCCTGCTGCTGCGCAACAGCTACGCACTGATCATCGGGCTGTGGCAGCTCTCGGCGGCGTCCACCGACGGCAAGGCGATGTGCCCCGCGGCCGATACGGCGCCACCGCTCGCGTTTTCGTACGCGGAGCATCTCGACCGCGCGTTGCGCGCGTTGTGGCGGGGGATGCTCGAGACGCGGGTCGGGGTCGAGGCGGCGAGGCATGATGGGCAATGATGCCGTGACTCGGCGGGTGTTCGCCGCTGCCGTCATCCTCGGCGCGCTCGGTCTTCCTGGCTGCGCCAGGCAAGATCCGGCAGCCGAGACGGTCCGGCCTGTCGTACTCACGCAGGCGACATCCGCCGCCGCCATAGATGTCGCTGCGTCGCGGGCGAGGTGAGGCCGCGGCACGAAGCGGACCTGGCCTTTCGCATCGGCGGCAAGCTCGTGCAACGCGACGTCGACGTCGGCGCCCGAGTGAAGAGGGGACAGGTCCTCGCGCGGCTGGACCCGTCCGACGTCGCTCTGCAGGCCGACGCGGCGGAGGCCGCCGTGGCGGCGGCGGAAACGGAGGCCGCATATGCGAAGGCGGAGTACGAGCGCTACCAAGGCCTCTTCCGGCAGAAATTCGTGAGCGAGAGTGCGCTCGACCAGAAGCGCAACGCATTCAATTCCAATCAGGCAGAGGCCGAGCAAGCGCGCGCCAATCTTGCGTTCACTCGGAACCAATCGGGCTATGCGACGCTCGTCGCCCCCCACGACGGTGTGATCACCGCCGTTGGCGCCGAGGCTGGTCAGGTCGTCGCGGCGGGCTCACCTGTTGTGAAGCTCGCGCGCGAGTAGGAGCGCGAGGTCGCGATTTCCGTTCCGGAGCAACGGGTCGGCGAGTTACGGCGCGCGACGCGGATTGCGGTTGCGCTCTGGGCGAATCCGCAGAAAGTTTATGCGGCGAGCCCGCACAGATCGTCCAGACGCTCGCGGCTCAGAGCGCGGTCACCGCGGCCGGAGTGTTCGAGACCGCGACCGACCGCATTTACCTGCGGCCGTCGGGCACCTTCGATTCGGTCGCCGCGATCCGCGAAATCGCGATCCGGGCCAACAACCGGATCCCTCCGGCTCGGCGACGTTGCGAACGTCTACCGGGCCTACGCGGACCCACCGCAGCAGCGGATACGGCTCGAGGGCCGCGAGGCGCTCGGCATCGGCATCACGATGCAAAAGGGGCGTGATGTCGTCGAGCTCGGCCACGCACTCGACGCCGAGGTCGCGCGTATCGGGCAAGCATTGCCGGTCGGCGTCCCGATCGCGTCGGTCGCGAGCATGCCGCGCGCCGTGCAGCGCTCGGTCAATCAATTCGTCCGGTCGCTGGCCGAGGCGCTCGTCATCGTGCTGGCGGTGTCGCTCTTGAGTCTCGGGCTGCGCACCGGGCTGGTCGTCGCAGTGTCGATCCCGCTGGTGCTGGCCACGACGTTCCTTTTCATGTGGCTGTTCGACATCTGCCTGCACAAAATCTCGCTGGGGGCGCTGATCCTCGCGCTGGGGCTCCTTGTCGACGACGCGATCATCGCAGTCGAGATGATGGCGATCAAGCTCGAGCAGGGGTTCGACCGCTTTCGCGCCGCGAACTTCGCCTATACGTCGACCGCGTTTCCGATGCTGACCGGCACGCTCGTCACCGTCGCCGGCTTCCTGCCGATCGCGACCGCGAAGAGCTCGACCGGCGAGTACACGCGTTCGCTGTTCGAGCTGTCGGCGATCGCGCTCGTAGTGTCGTGGCTCGTCGCGGTGATCGTGATTCCCTATCTTGGGTACCGGATGCTGCCCGATTTTCGCGCGGTGCGCCCCGCCTCATTCGGCGTCCGGCTGTGGGCGCGCCTCACCGGCCGGCCGGCCCCCGCGCCGCGCGCAGCGTTGCGCGCCGGTGCGGGCGACGTTTACGACACGCCGTTCTATCGTCGCTGCCGCACGATGGTCGGTTGGAGCGTCACGCACCGCAAGACGGTGATTCTCGCCGGCGGCCGCGGCGCTGCTCGCGATGATTCCGCTCGTGCGGAGCGACTTCTTCGGACCGATGGCGGTCGCGATGATGGGCGAGATCCTGATCGCCACGGTGCTCACGCTGGGTCTTCTGCCGGCGCTTTATGCAACTTGGTTCCGGGTCCGGGCGCCGGCGGCGGCACCGCCCGACGCGGGTTGGCGCCGACGCCTACCCCCGACGGCACGGCGATCGAGCACCCGGTATCGGTGGGAGACCGGCGCAGGTAGAATGAAACACTGTACTACCCGGGTGATTGGAGGCTTCGCCTTCGTGGTGAGGCTACGGGCATCGACGCCCGCGCGGCGTGGCCCGTCGTAGCGCAGAAATTCGGACGACATTGCCATGACGCTGTGCCCTATTACCGACATCGTCGCCGACCTCAAGGCAGGTCGGATGGTCGTGCTGGTCGACGAGGAAGACCGGGAGAACGAGGGCGACCTGGTGCTCGGTGCCGAGTTCGTCACGCCCGAGGCGATCAACTTCATGGCCATGCACGGGCGGGGACTGATCTGCCTGACGCTCACCGAAGAACGCTGCCGACAACTCAACCTGCCGTTGATGGTCGCCGCGAACCGCTCGGCGCACGGAACGAACTTCACCATTTCCATCGAGGCGGCCGAGGGTGTCACCACCGGCATCTCGGCCGCCGATCGGGCACGGACGATCCGGGCTGCGGTCGCGCCGGATGCGAAACCCGCCGACATCGTGCAGCCGGGGCACATCTTTCCGTTGATGGCGCAACCGGGCGGCGTCCTCGCCCGCGCCGGACACACCGAAGCGGGCTGCGATCTCGCCCGCCTCGCCGGCCTTGCACCGGCCGCCGTGATCTGCGAGATATTGAAAAGCGACGGCACGATGGCACGCCTGCCGGACCTGGTCGAGTTCGCGCGCACCCATGCGCTCAAGATCGGGGCGATCGCCGATCTCATCCATCACCGCAGCCGCACCGAACGGCTGGTCGAGCGCATCGCGGAGCGTCCGCTCTCGACCGCGTACGGGGCATTCCGCCTGGTCGTCTATCGCGACAAGCTGACCGACGCGACGCACCTGGCGCTCGTCCGCGGCCCGATCTCGCCGGACAGCGAGACGCTGGTACGCGTGCACGAGCCGCTCTCGGTGATGGATCTGCTCGACGCCGCGAGCACGTCGCATTCGTGGAGCATCCCTGCCGCGCTCGAGGCGATCGCCGCGGCAGGTCGTGGCGTGGTCGTGCTGCTGCACCGGCCGGAAAGCGCGCAGGAGCTGCGCCGCCGCGCATTGTCGGCCGAGCCGCCGCTGTCCACCCGGATCGACCTGCGCAATTACGGGATCGGCGCGCAGATTCTGCGTGATCTTAACGTCGGCAGGATGAGACTGCTCGCCAAGCCGCGCAAGATGCCCAGCATGACCGGATTCGACCTCGAGGTGACCGGTTACTCCGAGCAGCCGCCGCTCGAGCAGGTGTCCTGACACGTCCAATGCCGAAACCCGCCATGCCAGTCAAACGCATCGCTTCCAATGCCCGCGGCGAGGGCCGCCGGGTCGGCATCGTGCTGTCGCGGTTCAACGGGCCGATCGGCGAGTTGCTGCTCGCGAGCGCGGTGCGCGGCTTGAAGGAGTCGGGCGTTCCCGACGCGGACATCACGATCGTCACCGTCCCCGGTGCGCTGGAGAGCCCGCTCGCGCTGCAGCGGCTTGCGCAGTCTGGCGACTACGATGCGCTGGTCGCCTTGGGTGCGGTGATCCGCGGCGAAACCTACCATTTCGAGATCGTCGCCAACGAGTCCGCGCGTGGCGTCGCGGAGGTCCAGCTCGAGTTCGGCATTCCGATCGGCAACGGCATCCTCACGACGGACACCGAGGATCAGGCGCGTGCCCGCGCCGACACCAAGGGAAGCGAAGCGGCGCGGACTGCGCTCGAGCTTGCGAACCTGCTGGACGCGATCGATGAGGACTAGCCCGCGCCGCCGCGCGCGCGAGTTCGTGTTGCAGGGGCTCTACCAGCGGCAGCTTTCCGGCAATGCGCCAGAGGCGATCCGGACACAGCTGACCGAGGCCGCCGGTTTCGCCCGGACCGACGCGGCGTATTTCGATGCCCTATGGCGGGGAGTCGCCACGGATTACGAGGCGCTCGTCGAACTCGTTGCACCGTTGCTTGACCGTAAAGCCGCCGAGCTCTCCCCGATCGAGCGCGCGATCCTGGTCATCGGCGCGTGGGAACTGCGCGACCGCGCGGAAATCCCGTATCGCGTGGTGATCAACGAAGCGGTGGAATTGGCCCGCTCGTACGGCGGCATCGACGGCCACAAGTTCGTCAACGGCGTGCTCGACAAGCTTGCGGCGAGCCTGCGCGCCACCGAGATCGCCACCGAGCGCCGCGGGACCGGCACCGGCTGACGAACGTGCTTCGTCTGGCCAGGTACGTTTGCATCGCAGTGGGCCTTGGGATCGCCGCGGCGCTGCCTGCCGCGGCCGGACCGCTGGTCGTCTACTGCACGCACGATCCCGATGCCTGCGAGCTCGCGGCGCAAACGTTCACGCGCGACACCGGCATCGCCATCGCGATGACCCGCAAGCCCACCGGCGAGGTCTACGCGCAGCTTCGCGCCGAACGCGAGAACCCGAAGGCGGACGTCTGGTACGGGGGAACGTTCGACTCGTTCCTGCAGGGTGCGGCGGAGGGTCTGTTCGCGCCGTATCGTTCGCGGCGATTGGTCGAGCTCTATCCGTGGGCGCAACGGCAGGCCGCTGCCACGGACGACCGCGCCGTCGCGATCTACCGGATCATCATCGGTTTCGGCACCAATGCGGCACTGCTCGCGAAGCGCAGCCTTGCCGCGCCGCGCTGCTGGTCCGATCTGACCAAGCCGGAATACGGCAAGGAGATAGAGCTCTCCAACCCGGTGACCAGCGGCACCGGCTATACGATCCTCGCGACGCTCGTGGCGCTATACGGCGAGGATAGAGCGTTCGACTACCTGCGTCGGCTCGGACCCAACGTCGTGAGGTACACGCAATCGGGTACGGCGCAGGGCCCATCGGTCGCGCGCGGAGAGGTCGGAATCGGCGTTTCGTTCGTGCACGAATTCGTTACCCAGCAGCTGGCCGGTTTCGCCGTGGACATAGCGATTCCGTGCGAAGGCACCGGCGATGCGCTGGGCGGCATGGCGATCGTCGCCGGCGGCCCTAATCCGGTTGAGGCCCGCGCGTTCTACGATTGGGCGTTAAGCCGTGGCGCGCAGGAACTTGCGAACCGGACACGCAACCTGATTCTTCCGGCGAACCGGGCGGCGGAAATCCGGCCGGAAGCGGCAAGGTACGCCAACGCACCGGTGATCGACATCGATCCGGCGAAGTTCGGCTTGCCGGCGGAAAAGAGACGATTGCTCGGCCGGTGGCAGCGCGAGATCGGCGACGCGCCGCCCTGACCATCTGCCGCGGTTGCATTGCGGGACGCGGTCGGGCGCTTGAGGGCCCGCCGTGCAGCTGCGCGCGAGGTCCGCGCGTGCCATCTCCTATAATCGGGCCGTGAACGAGTTCGAGCTGATCGCGCGGTATTTCACGCGGGCGCCGCGCTCGTCTTCGGTGCATCTCGCCGTCGGCGACGACGCGGCGCTGATCGTGCCGTCAGCGGGTTGCGAGCTCGCGGTGTCCGTCGACATGCTGGTCGGCGGCCGGCATTTTCTGCTCGACACCGATCCCGAGAAGCTCGGCCACAAGGCACTCGCCGTCAACCTCTCCGACATGGCCGCGATGGGCGCGAGGCCCCGATGGGCGCTCTTGGCCGGCGCATTGCCCGAGAGCGATCCGGAGTGGCTCGCCGCGTTCGCTCGCGGGTTCTATGCCTTGGCCGACGAGCATGGCGTCGATCTCGTCGGCGGCGACACGACGCGCGGGCCGCTCAACCTGTGCGTGACGATCATGGGCGAGGTTCCGGCCGGCACGGCGTTGACCCGTGCCGGTGCGCGGCCGGGTGACGACATCTACGTGTCGGGCACGCTGGGTGATGCGGCGCTCGCCCTCGCGGCGTTGGCCGGACGCACGGTGCTGGACGCTGACATGCTTTCGGCGACGCGCGCGCGCCTGGAAATCCCGACCCCGCGCATCGCGCTCGGCGAGGGGCTGCGTGGCGTCGCGACCGCGGCGCTTGACGTTTCCGACGGGCTCGTTGGCGACCTCGGCCACATTCTCGAGCGGTCGCAGGTCGGCGCGACCGTGGAGCTGGCCGCGATCCCGCGCTCGCCGGGACTTGGTCGAATGCTGGCCGGCAACGAGCGTGCGCTGGCGCTCGAATGCCTGCTGGCGGGTGGCGACGATTACGAGTTGTGCTTCACGGCTCCCGCAGGCGCTGCGGAGCGGATCGCAGCGATCGCCGCGAGCGTGACCTTGGCACTGACGCGGATCGGATCGATCGCCAGTCTAGATGGCCTTATCGTACGGGACGAGCAGGGGGTGCCGCTCGGCGTGCTGCCGCGTGCATACGATCATTTCGCTGGCGGGGATCGGTGACGGCTCGTTTCCCCGACGTTCGATTCCTGCTCCGACACCCCGCGCATTTCATCGCGCTCGGCTTCGGCGTCGGTCTCGCGCCGGTGGCGCCGGGCACGTTCGGAACGCTGCTCGCGATTCCGTTCGCCGCCTGGTTGGGAACGTATGCGTCCCCTGCGCTTTTCGCCGTCACGATCGCCGTTCTGGCGGCGGTCGGGGTCTGGGCGGCGGAAGTCACCGGCCGCAACCTCGGCGCGGCCGACCACGGCGCGATCGTCTGGGACGAGGTGGTCGCGTTTCTGCTGGTATTGTTCTTCGTCGGCGACGATCCCGTGCGGATCGCCTTCGCGTTCCTGATCTTCCGCATCTTCGACATCCTGAAGCCCCCGCCGATCCGGCAGCTCGAAGCAACCATGGAGAACGGCTTCGGCGTGATGCTCGATGACCTCGTGGCCGCCGGGTACACGCTCCTCGTGCTCGCCGTGTGGCAACGGGTTGTCCTCGGATGAAGCGACGGGCGGCGGCGTGCGAGGCGTAGCACACCCGGTTGACCCGAGGTGGATCGAGGAGGCCGGCCTCAATGCGATGCAGACACAGCGTCAGCTCTTCTACGACGGGTGGGTGTTGCGCCTTTCGGCGGGCAAGGCGAAGCGGTCGCGCAGCGTCAATGCGTTCTTCGCTTCGACGCTGCCGCTTGCTGAAAAGATCGCGCATTGCGAGCAGGTCTACGCGCAGCACGGGTTGGCGGTGCTCTTCCGGATGACGCCGTTCGACCAACCTTCCAACCTCGAAGCGGCGCTGGAGGCGCGCGGTTATCGCGCGTTCGACGAGACACTCGTGCAGACGCTGGCGCTCGAGCGCGCTCCGGAATTGCCCGCGCACGACGCGGGCGTGGTCGTCGCGTCGCCGGATGCCGGTACGTTCGTCGACGCCGTCGGCGAGTTGCGCGCGTCGACGCAGCAGCAACGAGAGGCGCAGCGCGAACGGCTGCTGCATTCGCCGCTTGGAAAGCGCTTCGTCGTTGTGCGCGCGAATGGCCGCGTCGTGTGCACCGCGCAGGTGGGCGTCGAGGGAGCGCTGGCGGGACTTTTCGACGTCGTGACCGCCGATGATGCGCGCGGCCGAGGCCATGCGACCTACGCCTGCGCGTCGCTACTGTCCTGGGCGTGGCAGCACGGCGCGCACTGGGCCTACCTGCAGGTCAGCGCCGACAACGCGCCGGCGCTCGCGGTGTACCGGAAGCTCGGCTTCGAGACTTCGTACACCTACCACTATCGGGGCCGTCCCGGGGAGTGCGAATGAGTGCGCCGGGCCGCCCCAAGCACGAATGGCTCCCTCTCGGAGGGACGGCGCGCAGCGCCAAGGGTGCTCCAACGAGTGCTGCAACGCTCGCTCTCGCGACCGAACTCGGGCGCTTGCTCGAGGCGCGCGGCCTCAAGGTTGCGACGGCGGAGTCCTGCACCGGCGGACTCGTTAGCGCGGCGATCACGGATGTCGCCGGCAGTTCGGGCTGGTTCGATCGCGGCTTCGTCACCTACTCGAACGAGGCCAAGGTCGAGCAATTGGGCGTGCGTCCGGAAACGATTCGGGCACACGGCGCGGTGAGCGAGGCCACCGCCCGCGAAATGGCCGTCGGAGCGCTCGCCAACAGTGCCGCCGATCTAGCGGTCGCGATTACCGGTGTCGCCGGACCCTCGGGGGGGACCCCTGAGAAGCCCATCGGAATGGTCTGTCTCGCCTGGGCCCCGCGGGGCGGCGCAGTCGATGCCGTTACCGTCCATTTCGACGGTAACCGGCGCGCGGTACGCCGTGCGGCCGCGGCGGCCGCACTGGAGGGTCTGGTCAGGAGCGCATTGGCGACGGGCTGACTGCTTTTTGCGAGGTGGTCGGAACGGAGCTGGCTGGGCGCGCGCCCGGACGCGGCCGCTGGACCAAGCCCTTACTGGGTGGCGGCACCGCCATGCCCGCGCAGCGGTCGATTCCGCGGTCCGAGTAGACCGTTCGGGGGATTGCATCGAACGATCGTTCTATGCCATCATCAATCCCGTAGCTGACCCATCCGCGCCACCCTGCGCCATACTTCGGAGCCTTTCCCATGCCTCTCGACAACACCATGGACGACCAAAAGAGCAAGGCCCTCGCTGCCGCGCTTGCCCAAATCGAAAAGCAGTTCGGCAAGGGCTCGATCATGAAAATGGGCGAGTCGCAGGTTCAGAACGACCTCCAGGTCGTCTCGACCGGCTCGCTGGGGCTCGACATCGCCCTGGGCGTTGGTGGTCTGCCGCGCGGTCGTGTCGTCGAAATCTATGGCCCCGAGTCCTCGGGCAAGACCACGCTATCGCTGCAGGTGGTCGCGCAGGTGCAGAAGGCTGGCGGTACCGCGGCCTACATCGATGCCGAGAACGCGCTCGACCCAGTGTATGCGGGCAAGCTCGGTGTCAACGTTGGCGAGCTTCTCATCTCCCAGCCGGACACGGGCGAGCAGGCGCTCGAGATCGCGGACATGCTGGTTCGCTCCGGCGGGGTGGACATCATCGTCATCGACTCGGTTGCGGCGCTCGTCCCGAAAGCCGAGATCGAGGGCGAGATGGGCGACCAGCTTCCCGGCCTGCAGGCGCGCCTGATGAGCCAGGCGCTGCGCAAGCTCACCGCCAACATCAAGCGCGCCAACACGCTCGTCATCTTCATCAACCAGATCCGGATGAAGATCGGCGTGATGTTTGGCAATCCGGAAACGACAACCGGCGGCAACGCGCTCAAGTTTTACGCATCGGTCCGTCTGGACATCAGGCGCATCGGTGCAATCAAGAAGGGCGACGAGGTCATCGGCAACGAAACGCGCGTCAAGGTCGTCAAGAACAAGGTCGCGCCACCGTTCCGGGAGGCGCTCTTCGACATTCTCTACGGCGAAGGCATCTCGCGCGAGGGGGAGATCATCGAGCTGGGCGTGGTGCACGACATCATCGACAAGTCCGGCGCGTGGTACGCGTACAACGGCGAAAAGATCGGGCAAGGCAAGGACAACGCGCGCGAGTTCCTGCGCGAGCATCCCGAGACCGCGCAGGAGATCGAGGCGAAGATCCGCGCCGGGGTCGGCGTGCCGGTGCCGGGTGCGCTGCGCGCAAGGGGCGAGCCCCCGCCCGACGAGTGAAGGGACTCTCGCCGTCGGTGAAGGCCACGGCGATACGGATGCTCGCCCGGCGCGAATACGGGCGGGCCGAACTCTTCCGGCGATTGCTGCAACGCGGTGCGGACCGCACCGAGGTCGAGCGCGTCCTCGGTGAGCTCGAGCAGCTTGGTTACCTGTCCGATGCTCGCTTCGCGAGCGCCGTCGTGCACCAGAAGGCGGGTCGCTACGCGAAGCGCGCCATTGCGCACGAGCTGAAGGAGAAGGGCGTCGATTCGGCGGCCGCAAGCAACGCGCTGGTCGCCCTGAACGGCGCCGACGAGCTGGCGGAAGCAACGGCGCTTTGGCGCCGCCGCTTCGGCGTTGTGCCGGGCGACGAGCGCGAGAAGGCGCGGCACGTGCGCTTCCTGCTCTCCCGCGGCTACACGACTGCGATCGCGTTCAAGGTGCTGCGCGCCGCCGGGGCGAAGCTGCGCGAGGAAGGCTAACCGCGGGGAGGCGGCGCTGATCTAGCGCGTGGCCGCAGCGCTTTCGCGCAGGCGCAATCCCGGTGGTGCCTCGATCTTCCCCAGGCGGACGAGGCGCGCCTCGATCGCGGTTTTCGTTCGCTGGTGCTGTTGGGCGAGCGCCTCGAACGTTGCTCCGTGCGCGAACGCCTCGACGAGCGCGGCGTCTTCGGCGGCGTCCCAAGGCAAGCCGGCCTTCGGGGCGCCGGCCACGGTTCGTCGCCCTCGGCCGCGACGGATGCCGACTCGATTGCGGCGAGCGCGGCGCATAGCGCGCGGACGGTAGCCGGCTGCTGGCAGACGTGATCGGCAGGGAGCGGTGTGCCGCCGACCGGGTCGAGGCCGCTGGCGAGCGCACGCAGGATGGCGAGGGTGGAATCGTCGAGCATTGAGATCTCCTTCGAAGCGGTCGACGCTCGATCGGCGTCGCGACCCGATGCCATCGTGCCTGCGATGGCGAGACTACGCGATCGTCCGAACGCATGAGGCGATGGCTCCCGGCGTCGCGAACGCCAGCGTAATCGGGGCGACTTGCGGGCCACCGGCGTCGGGCACCGAGCCGCGGCCACGACCTGCTGCGATGCCGCTAGCGGCGGGCGAGCCAGCCGGCGACGATCGCGGCCAATGCGGCGGCACCCGTGCGCAAGAGGTCGACCTTCAAATCGTCGTCATACGCATGCGTGCGCATTCCCTCCAGGATGGCGGTTGCCTGCGCCTCGGCGAGCTGGCCGCGCAGCGACTCGGCGTCGGGCGAGGGCGCCGACGGCTTTCCCCTGGCGAGCTGTTCGAGCGCCTTCGCGACGCCGTCCGGATCGATCAGCGCGATCGGCGAGCCGCAATGCGTGCAGGCGGCATCGCGCGCGAGGTCCAGCGGTGCGCCGCACTGCGAGCACGCGATCTGGCGCACGGTCGCGCGCAGTTTTTCGAGCTCGGCGCGCGAGGGCTCGCGCACGAAGTTCTTCTCGCGCAGGAACTGGGAGAAGCCGATCAGGCGTCCGTGCCCGGAGGCGCAACGCCAGTACGTGAAGCGCGTCGTGCGCTGCAGGTCGTGGGTGAGCGCGAGAGGCTTGGCGCAACGCGGACAGGCCATCGTCGAGGCGAGCGAACGCCGTGTGGGTGGCGTCGCATCCTCGCCGATCAGGCGGAACAGCGCCACGACGCTTCCCGACGCGAGCGCGATGCTTTCCGTCCGATCAAACCAGAAGAGGCGGCAGTCGGTGCAGGTGTCGAGCTCGACCGTCCCCAGCGCGCCATGCGCGGCAAGCGTCTGCGTGCGCATCGGCTCATGGCAGTCGGGACAACGCGTCACGTCCGCATCCCGTGGGTCACTTCCGCGCGAAAAAGTTCTTCGCCCATGCCGCTACGTGCGGGCCGATAGGGCGGAATTCTGCTCGGAGCGGCCATGCCAGGGACCTCCGGAAACGACCCGCGGCGCGGCCGGGGCCGGGCGCGACGCCCGGGGCGCTAGAATACAAGCTTTGGTTTCCCGGCGTACGCCGCCGCCGAACCGGAAAACGCATGACCGCCAACGAAATCCGCCGCCAGTTCATCGACTACTTCGTCCGCAATGGACATACCGAGGTCGCCTCGTCGTCGCTCGTCCCGCCGAACGATCCGACGCTGCTGTTCGTCAATTCCGGAATGGTGCAGTTCAAGGACGTGTTCCTCGGGCAGGACCGGCGTCCCTACAAGCGCGCGGTGACCTCGCAGCGCAGCGTGCGCGCCGGCGGCAAGCACAACGATCTGGAGAACGTCGGCTATACCGCGCGCCACCACACGTTCTTCGAGATGCTCGGCAATTTCAGTTTCGGCGACTACTTCAAGAGCGATGCGATCCGCTATGCGTGGGAGCTCCTGACCGAGGTCTACCGCTTGCCGCCCGAGAAGCTGTGGACGACGGTCTACGTCGAGGACGACGAGGCCTACGAGATCTGGACGAAGGAGATCGGCGTGCCGGCGGAGCGCTGCGTGCGCATCGGCGACAACAAGGGCGCGCGATACGCGAGTGACAATTTCTGGCAGATGGCCGACACCGGCCCGTGCGGGCCGTGCTCCGAAATCTTCTACGACCACGGCCCCGAGGTCTGGGGCGGGCCGCCGGGATCGCCAGAATCCGAGGGGGATCGCTACATCGAGATCTGGAATCTCGTGTTCATGCAGTACAACCGCGACGACAAGGGCGTGCTACATCCGTTGCCCAAGCCGTCGGTCGACACGGGAATGGGCCTCGAGCGGCTGGCCGCGGTGCTGCAGCACGTGCATAGCAACTACGAGATCGATCTCTTCCAGGACCTCATCCGCGCGGCCGTGCGCGAGACGGGCGCGAAGGACTACCTCTCGCCGAGCCTGCGGGTGATCGCGGACCACATCCGCGCCTGTGCGTTCCTGATCGTCGACGGCGTGATCCCGGGCAACGAGGGCCGCGGCTACGTGCTGCGCCGGATCGTCCGCCGCGCGATCCGGCACGGCTACCAGCTCGGGCAACGGCAGCCGTTCTTCCACAAGCTCGTCGCCGACCTCGATCGTGTGATGGGTGATGCGTACCCGGAGCTCAGGCGCGACGCGAACCGTGTCGCGCAGGTGCTGCAGGCCGAGGAGGAGCGCTTTGGGGAAACGATCGAGCACGGGATGAAAATGCTCGACCTGGCGCTCGCCGGCGGGTGCAAGGTCCTCGACGGCGAGACTGCGTTCACGCTCTACGACACCTTCGGCTTTCCGCTCGACCTCACGGCGGACGTCTGCCGCGAGCGCAATGTCGCGGTCGACGAGGCTGGTTTCGACCGCGCGATGGAAGCGCAGCGCGAGCGTGCGCGCGCAGCGAGTCAGTTCAAGGCGGGCGCCCAGCTCGAATACACGGGCGCAAAGACGCAGTTTCGCGGTTACGACACGTTGTCGACGGAAGGCAGGATCGTCGCGCTGTACCGCGAGGGTGCGCCCGTATCCTCGCTCGCCGCGGGCGACCGGGGCGTCGTCGTGCTCTCCGCAACGCCGTTCTATGCCGAATCCGGTGGCCAGGTCGGCGACCGCGGCGAGCTCTCGAAGGGTGGCGCCTGCCTGACGCTCTTCACCGTCGAGGACACGCAAAAGATCCAGCCCGACGTCTTCGGGCACATGGGCGTGGTGACGACCGGCGAGCTCAAGGTCGGCGATGTCGTCGCGGCGGCGGTCGACCACGCGGCACGCGCGCGGACGATGCGCAACCACTCGGCGACCCACCTGATGCACAAGGCGCTGCGCGAGGTGCTGGGGGCACACGTCCAACAGAAGGGGTCGCTCGTCGACAGCGATCGAACACGGTTCGACTTCGCCCACAACGCGCCGCTGACGGACGCCGAGCTGAAGCGCGTCGAGGCGATCGTCAACGCGGAGATCGTGGGCAACGCGGCGACGCAGGCGCGCGTGATGCCAATTGCCGAGGCGCAGAAGGCCGGCGCGATGATGCTCTTCGGCGAGAAATACGGCGACGAGGTTCGCGTGCTCGACATCGGCAGCTCGCGCGAGCTTTGCGGTGGCACGCACGTCGCGCGCACCGGCGACATCGGCTTTTTCAAGATCGTGGGCGAGGGCGGCGTCGCTGCGGGCATCCGTCGCGTCGAGGCCGTGACCGGCGACGGCGCGCTCGCGTGGGTGCAGGCACAGGAGGCCACGCTCGCGGCGGCGGCGGTCGCACTGAAGGCCCCGGCCGCGGAGATCGAGGCGCGGATCGCGCAGCTGATCGAGGGCGCGAGGGCCGCGGAGAAGGAACTCGCGCGGCTGAAGGCCAAACTCGCGGCGAACCAGGGCGACGACCTCGCGGGTGGTGCGATCGAGGTCAAAGGTGCGAAGGTGCTGGCGGCGACGCTGGACGGCGCGGACGTGAAGACGCTGCGCGAGACGATGGACAAGCTCAAGGACAAGCTCGGCAGCGCAGCCATCGTCCTCGCCGCCGTCGTCGAGGGCAAGGTTACGCTGATTGCCGGGGTCACCGCGGATCTCACGGCAAAGGTGAAGGCGGGCGAGCTCGTCAATCATGTTGCGACGCAGGTCGGCGGGAAGGGCGGCGGGCGGCCGGACATGGCACAGGCCGGCGGCACCGATCCAGCGGCACTGCCGGCGGCGCTCGCGTCGGTGCAAGGGTGGGTCGCGCAGAAGTTGTGACGGCGCGACGTCGGTCGGTCCGCGCGACGCCGGCGTGAGGAGCGAAACCCCAAAGGAGCTTCGATGTCGCTGCGACCGGAAATGACGCTCGAGGTGATGAATGGCCGCGGCACCGGGCGCCTGCCGGGACTCTTCGGGTTTCGCGTGATGGCGCTCGAACAGGGGCTCCTCGTCGCCGAGCTCGACATCCGGCCCGAGCTGCTCGCGCCGAACGGGTTCCTGCATGCGGCGACGGTGGTCGCGCTCGTCGACACCGCCTGCGGGTACGGGTGCATCGCGCATCTGCCGAAGGGAGCCGAGAACTTCACGACGGTCGAGCTCAAATGCAACTTCCTCGGCACCGCGCGCGAAGGCACGATCGCCTGCGTCGCACGCCCCGTGCACCTCGGCCGGAACACGCAGGTCTGGGATGCGACCGTCACCAAACATGGCGACGGCAAGCCGATCGCGCTTTTCCGCTGCACGCAGATGGTCCTCTGGCCGAAAGCAGGCTGAAATCCCGCATTTCGGCGCGGCTCCGCATGCGGCCGACGGCCTTCGCAGGCATTCACCCTCGCTCCACAGGGAAGCGCACCTCGTCCGTTTGGCGAATCGCGGCACGCGGGACGCGCGCCTAGAGTGGCAAGGCTCGCGTGTCGCCTGGCGGGGGCTGCCGACTGTCCGGCCGCTGCCCGATTTTCCGCCGCTGACGATGGCGTTGCGCGGGCGTTTCAATGCCCACGCAATTGCCTGTTCTGCCATTCGCGCTCGGCGCGTTCGCTGCCGGCGCCGTCGTGCTGCAATGGCAGCCGGCGCTGCCGCAGCTGACGTTCTGTGCTGCCGGCGCAGCGCTGGCGGCGATCGTTGGCGGCGTGTTGCGCGCAATCGCGCCGCCAGCTCGACGTAACTTCGTGGCCGGATGTGCTCGGGTCCTCGGCAACGGATGCGTGCTCTGGGCTGCCGGCGCGCTCGGGTTCGCCTATGCGGGATGGCGCGCGGACATCCGCCTCGCCGATGCATTGCCGCCCGAGTGGGAAGGACAGGACATCGTGCTCATCGGCGTGATCGATGACCTGCCCCACGTCACGGAGCGTGGCACTCGCTTCGCCTTCGCGGTGGAGCGGATCGAGACGCCTCGCGCGATCGTGCCGCGGCGCCTCTCGCTCGCCTGGTACGACCAGGGGCACGAAGTCGGCACGATCGACCGGGTTGCCGGCCTCGCCGCCGGCGCGCGTTGGCGCCTTGTCGTTCGCTTGAAACGTCCGCACGGGAACGTCAACCCGCACGGGTTCGATCTCGAAGCGTGGCTGCTCGAGAACGGGCTGCGCGCCACCGGGTATGTGCGCCCCGATGGAGCGAACCTGCTCATCGATGCCTTCGCTGGGCGCGCGACGGATCACGTGCAGCGGGCACGCTCCGCGGTGCGCTCGCGGATTCTCGCCGCGCTCCCCGACGCGCCGTACGCGGGCGTGATCGTCGCGCTGGTGATCGGCGAGCAGCGCGCGATTCCCGAGGTTGAGTGGCGCGTGTTCAACCGCACGGGCATCAGCCACCTGATCAGCATCTCGGGCCTGCACGTGACCGTGTTCGCGACGTTGGCGGGCGCCATCGCGTTCGCGTTGGCACGACGCAGTGTCGCACTGACCATGCGCATTCCGGCGCGCAAGGTTGCAGCTGCCATCGGCCTCGGCGCGGCGGCACTGTATGTGCTGCTGGCGGGCGCCGAAGTGCCGGCCGTGCGCACGGTATTGATGCTGGCGGTCGCGGCGTTGGGCCTGTGGCTCGCGCGTCCCGGCACGGCTTGCCTCGTCTGGCTGTGGGCGCTCGTGGCGGTTCTGGTGTGGGATCCATGGGCGGGGCTCACGCCGGGTTTCTGGCTTTCGTTCGGGGCGGTGGGGGTGCTGCTGTTCGCGGGCGCAGGTAGGCTTGCCTCCGCACCGCCGTGCGGGTGGCTGCTCCGGATCGCACGCTTCCTGCGCGAGGCGGTGCGAACCCAAGCCGTGGTGACGATCGCATTGGTGCCCGGAACGCTCGCCCTGTTCGGTCAGGCGTCGCTCGTTTCGCCGCTGGCGAACGCGCTTGCGATCCCGGTGGTCACCTTCGTGGTCGTTCCACTCGCGCTCGCCGGAATCGTCCTGCCCATCGACAGCCTGTGGCAGGCGGCGCACGCGACGTTTGCAGCGCTGATGATTCCGCTCGCACTGGCTGGCCGCGGCACCCGATGCGGTCTGGCAGCAGCATGCGCCGCCGCCCTGGGCGATCGTGGCGTCGCTCGTCGGTATTGTCTGGCTTGCGGCGCCGCGCGGTGTGCCTGGACGCGCGCTCGGAGCGTTCTGGCTCGCGCCGCTGCTCGCCGTACACCCCGATGCGCCGGCACCGGGCACGTTTCGCCTGACCGTGCTGGATGTCGGGCAGGGGCTCGCCGTCGTGGTCAAGACCCGCTCGCACGCCTTGCTCTACGACACGGGGCCTCGCTACACCGACGTGGCGGACGCGGGCGCGCGCATCATCGCGCCGTACCTGCGCGCGGTGGGCATCCCGCGTCTAGGCGGGATGATCGTGACGCATCAGGATAGCGATCACAGCGGTGGTGCGTTGTCGCTGTTGCAGACCGTGCCGGTCGACTGGCTGGCGTCGTCGCTGCCGGCGGGCAACGCGATTCTGGTACGACACACGGCCGATGCCGGCATCGCCTTGCGCTGCGAGGCGGGACAGCGCTGGGAATGGGATGCCGTGCGCTTCACCGTGTTGCAGCCCTCCGCCGCGCAGTACGCGCTGGGGCACCTGAAACCCAACGATCTCTCCTGCGTCGTTCGCGTCGACTCGCAGTTCGGAAGTGCGCTGCTGAGCGGGGATCTCGAGGCGCGCGGCGAACTCGAGCTCGTTCGTGGCGATCCCGCGGCGCTCGAAGCCGACGTACTGCTGGTCCCGCACCACGGCAGCCGAACCTCGTCCACGCCCGCCTTCATCGCTGCGGTTGCGCCGCGGATTGCCGTATTCACTCCGGGTTATCGCAATCGCTTCGGCCATCCACGACCGGATGTCGTCGCGCGCTACCGGAATGCCGGTGTGGAAACCTACCGAACCGATTTCGACGGTGCGCTCACGTTCACATTCGCTCCGGGTGTGCCGCTGCGGCCGCGTGCCGCGCGCGAGCACGAGCGGCGCTACTGGCGCGCGTCGCCGATGCGGGATGCGGCATCGCCACTCGACGCGGCCGGCGGCACTCCGTAGACTCGCCTGACGATGTCGCGAATCCGAGGGCTCGGTCGAATCGGGCGGTGCGTGCTGCTGCCCTTGGCGTTGGCGTTTGTTGCGGCCGAACTTTCGGCGGAGGAACCGGCGCCGAAACCCACGGAATGGAAGCTGTCGGTCGCCGTCGGGCCGGCCTTCGCGCTCGGCAGGGCCGGTGATCGCTGGGCGAAGCTCGTCACCGAGAAGGGCGGCGGGGGCATATCCGTCGTGCCGAGCTATGGCGCCACACTCGCGCAGCGCGACCCCACGCGCGAATTCGCGGCGTTGCGCGATGGCGCCGCCGATCTCGCCGTCGGCTCGTCGCTGTTCTGGTCGGTCGGAGTCAACGCGCTGGTCGCGATCGGACTGCCGTGGCTCGCCCCGGAATCGAGCCAGCTCGACGCGCTGGTCAATGGACCGATGAAGGAGCGAATCTTCCTGGCGCTGGGCGAGGTCGGCGTGGTTCCGCTTGCCGTTGCCACCCTCGGCCATCGCGCGCTCGCCAGCACGTCGCGCGAAATTCGCACGCCCGACGATGCGGCGGGATTGCGCATTCGCATCACGGCCACACCGTTTCTCACCGACGTTTACGGCGGGCTCCTGATGCTGCCACAGGCGACATCGTTCGCGGCCGCGCAGGCGGCGTTCAGGGCCGGAACACTCGACGCGCAGGAAGGGACGCCGGCGACCTTCGGCGCGGCGCGACTCGACGCGGTCGGCATCCGCCATGTCCTGCTCTGGGACGCGATCGCGGAAATCGCCGTGTTCGCGGTGAATGCGAAGACCTGGAACGGCTTGACCGAGGCGCAACGAACGCTGGTCAGCGACGCGGCGCAGGAGGTAGCGCGCGAACTCCCGGCGGCCGTCCGTGCCGAAAACGAGGCTGCGCTTGCCGAAATGCGCAAGCACGGGGTGACGGTAACGCGCCTGACCACCGCCGGGCGCGCGGCCTTTGCCGCGGCCGCACGCGGGGTCTACGACCGCTGGGCAAGCGTGGCCGGCGACGAGCTCGTGCGAGCGGCCGAGGCGGCAGTCAAGGCGGCGACACCGTAGTTCGTACGGTCAGTCGACGAACCGGCCGAGTCGCACGGCGGTCTCACCTTGTCTTGGGCCTGCGGGTCGGCATGATCAGCACGCAATCGTCGTAGGGGGTCAGGATGTCGACGGCGCCGTCGCGGGCGAGCAGCGTGCCGGCCTTCGGCACGATCGCGAGTCCGTCGACGGGGTGGGCGAATTCGAAGTCGTCGGTGGCAATGGTGATCGCCGCGGTGACTTCGATGACTTTCTGCGCCGGCATCGGAACGGGCTCGAGATGGGCGTCGAGAAAAGCGGGATCGGCCATGCCGAAGTGGCGCAGGAAGCGCAGGGTCGCGTCCGTCGCGATCTCCGGTGCGCCTGCCTCCCAGTGCTGCCCGCATTCGACGAGGAGCGCAACGCGGTGATCGGAGGGGTCGTCGAAGAACGCATAGTCGCGCAACCGCGTTCCGCCCACGTGCCCGGCGTCGACGACGACATGCTGCGGCGCGCCCAGCGCCTTGGCGAGCTCGACCCCCTTGCGTTGCCGCCCGGCCATGACCAGCGGCGGGCAGCGGTCGGTCATCGAGTGCAGGTCGAGCAGGCAATCGATCACCTCGTAGAGCGGCCGCAACTCGCGGGCACGGTTGAGCTCGGCGGTCTGTCGCGGGCCGTCGAGAACCTCGATCGTCCACACGCGGTTGAAATCCTCGTCGACGCAGCGCGACGCGAACGGATCCGCGCGGTCGAACGTCTGGTACGCAGCGACGTTGGCAAAGCACAGGGTCAGCGTTCCACGCAGTGGCCGGAATCCCTCGCGCAGCAGCCAGTCGAGCGCGATCGCTCCGCAGACTTCGTTGCCGTGGGTGAGTGCCTGGATGAGCACGTGCGGGCCGGCGCGGTCCGCCGCAAATGTCCACACGTACGGAACACCCGCGTTGCCGGGCGCCCAGCGCGCGAGGTCCGGAAAATCGACATCGATCGGCGGCACCGGTGCCGCCCCGGAAGCGTTCATGCTGGGTGTCCGCGCCCGTGTAGCACGGGCCGTAACGATCGGGTCAGCATAGGTAGGGCGAACACGACTGTCAAATGAACGGCGCTGGAACGTCGCGCACGGCCAAGGCGATGGCGGGCGGGTGGCGATTGCGCTAGAACCGCCGTTGCCTTGTGGCGGGGGATAATGCCGATCGGTGACTGGTCCAGCCCCGCGACGGCTTGCCCAACTCGGCGTGCGCGGCGTGACGACTTCGCGAACGGAGTCCCGAGGAATGACGCTAAGTTGCGTCGCAACATCTGCGCGCCTGACCCCGACCGTTACGCCAACATCATGCGGATGAATCGCGACGGCGGCGGTCTCGTGGTCTACGCGCGCGGGATCCGCAACTCGGTCGGCTTCGACTGGGACCCGCGCACCAAGGACCTATGGTTCACCAGCAACGGCCGCGATCGGCTGGGTGGCGACGAACCGCCCGACACGCTGAACCACGCGCCGCGCGCCGGAATGAACTTCGGCTATCGCTACTGTCACGCCGGCGAGGGATCGCTACGACCCGAATTCGGCGATCGGCGCGTCTGCAGCGAACGTCTTGGGCCGCCGGCGGACTCCGTGGCGGCGGACGGCTCGCTTCTCGTGTCGGATGACCAGGCCGGGGCGATCTATCGCGTCAGGTACCGCGGCCAGTAGTGGGCCGACGGCGGTCAATACCGTCCGTAGGGAACCACGACCGGCGGCCGCAGCACAGGTGCCGCGACGACCATCCGGCGCGGCGCATAGACCGGCGCACCATAAGGCACCGGGGCGATTGCGGCGGCGTAGGGAACGGGCGCCGCATAGGCGGTACGGCGCTGCATAGGGGTACGGCGCTGCATAGGCGACCGGAGCGGGATAGACCGCAACGCGAGGCGCCGGGTAGTAGGGACGGTAATAGGGTCGGTATCCCGCACGGTAGCCGTACCCGTAGCCGCCGTAACTGTAACCCGCGCCACCATAACCATAACCGGCGGCGCCATAACCGATACCGACGCCAACGTAGCCGGCGTTGGAGCCACCCCAATAACCGGGTTGGCCGGCGCTGATTGCGAATCCGGGGACGCCGATCGACACGCTCCACGCGGTTCCGCCTGCGGCGACTGCCGGCGCAAGTGCCATGGCGGCGGCGGCAATGGCGCCAGTGGTGAGGATGCGACGCAACATGGTGGCCTCCGATACACTTGATTCGACTGTGGGTCCGCCTCGCCACGGGCTCGCCCCCTGTCGCTGCGCGGCTGTTGCTGGTTTCGTCAACGCCCCATCCCTGCACCCGGTTGACGCGTCTCGCGCGCGTTGCGCTATTCTTGCCCGTGGGCGGAATCTGATGCCGGCAGGGACCGGAGGCGGAGGCGGCGACCGCGCGCATGGCACGAGTTCCGCCCCGCCGCCGGTCGGTGGCAGCGATCCTGGAAGCCCCGCAACCCGAACATGAACGCCCCCGTTCCCATTGCCGCCGTTACGATGCCGCCCGAGCATTTCATCGGCAATCGCTGGGTGGCTGGCGTCACCGGCGCCACCTTGCCGATGATCGATCCGTCGGACGGACAACCATTTGCGGCCATCGCGTTCGGCACCGCCGAGGACATCGACCGCGCCGTCATCGCGGCCGAGCACGCGCGTGACGGCATCTGGGGCGTGATGGCCCCCGCCGAGAAGGGGCGTCTGCTGGCACGGCTGTCGCGGGCAATTCTCGACCACGCCGACGAGCTTGCCCGAATCGAGGCACGCGACTGCGGCAAGCCGCTGAAACAGGCGCGGGCCGACGTCGCGGCATGCGCGCGTTATTTCGAGTTCTACGGCGGCGCGGCGGACAAGATCGCCGGTCAGACGATCCCCTATCCGGCCGGCTTCACGGTGCTGACGTGGCGCGAGCCCCACGGCGTGACCGGGCACATCATTCCCTGGAACTATCCGCTGCAGATCTTCGGCCGCTCGGTGGGCGGCGCGCTTGCCGCCGGCAATGCGTGCGTCGTGAAGCCGGCGGAGGACGCGTGCCTCTCGCTGCTGCGCGTCGCCGAACTGGCCGCGGGGATCGGACTGCCGGAAGGAGCGCTCAACATCGTCACGGGTCTCGGTCGCGAGGCGGGTGCGGCGCTCGCCGCGCATCGCGGTATCGAATACCTGTCCTTCACCGGGTCTCCGGCCACCGGCGCGTGGGTCGCCGGGGAGGCCGCGAAGCGACATTGCCCGGTCACGCTGGAACTCGGCGGCAAGGGACCACAGATCGTGTTCGCCGATGCCGATCTCGACGCGGCGCTTCCCGTGATCGTCAATGCCATCGTCCAGAACGCGGGGCAGACGTGCTCCGCCGGCAGCCGGTTGTTGGTCGAGCGCGTGCGGTACGAAGAGGTGCTGGAGAAGCTCGGCGCGCGCTTCGCGGCACTGAAGGTCGGACCGGCGCTCGCCGACCTCGACTGCGGCCCGCTGATCCGGGCCGGACAACTCGAGCGTGTGCGCGGTTTTCTCGCGGATGCCGAGCGCGACGGATTCTCGACCGTGGCCAAGGGGGCGATCGTCGAGGACGCGCCCGCGACGGGATATTACGTCGAGCCGCACCTGCTGCGCGACGTCCCGCCTTCCTGCCGCCTCGGTTGCGAGGAAGTGTTCGGCCCGGTGCTCGCGGCCATGCCGTTCACCGACGAGGCGGACGCGGTGCGCATCGCGAACGCCACCAACTTCGGTCTCGTTGCCGGCGTGTGGACGACGGACGGCGCGCGCCAGCTGCGCATGGCCCGCGCGATCAGGAGCGGGCAGGTCTTCGTCAACAACTACGGCGCCGGCGGCGGTGTCGAGCTGCCATTCGGCGGCGTCAAGCATTCCGGCTACGGCAGGGAGAAGGGCTTCGAGGCGTTGCACGGATTTACGGTGGTCAAGACGGTCGTGCTGCAGCATGGTTGACCGTTAAGTTGTCGCTCGTGATTCGTTCGCTGCGGGCGACGCTGGGAGCCACCGAGGTATGCCGCAATTTCCGCAATGTCGGCCGCAGGCCGCCCGTCGAGGTGAATTGATGAGACGCAGGACGTTCTGCCGCGCCGTCAGCGCCCTTTCGATTGCGGCGGGCCGACGAGGTGATCGAGTGATTACGAGCGTTTCACCCGGCCCTGTTCGGCATTGCGGTGTCAGGGAGGTGAGTGCGAAATCCCCAACGGGTTTGCGTCGAGGCCCCTGATGAGACTTCGGAACAAGGTCGCCATCGTGACGGGCGCGGGATCGGGCTTCGGCGCCGGCATCGCGCAGCGCTTCGCGCACGAAGGCGCGAAGGTCGTGGTCAACGACATCAACCGGGCGAACGGCGAGGGTGTTGCTCGCGCGATCGAGAAAGCGGGCGGCACGGTATCGTTCTGCGCGGGCGATGTCTCGCGCGACGCTGATGTCGAGGCCCTCGTTCGCCACGCACTCGATGCCTATGGCGACCTCGACATCGTCGTCAACAATGCTGGGACGACACATCGGAACCAGCCGCTGCTCGACGTCACGGAGGAGGAGTTCGACCGGATCTACCGCGTCAACGTGAAGGCGCTGTTTCTCACCGCGCGGCACGCAGTGCCGCATTTCCGCCGCAAGAAGAGCGGTGTGTTCGTCACCATCGCGTCGACGGCCGGCGTTCGCCCGCGTCCGGGGCTGACCTGGTACAACGGTAGCAAGGGTGCTGCGATCGTCACCTCGCGCTCGATGGCCGCGGAACTTGCACCGGACAACATCCGCGTCAACGTGATCAACCCAGTCGCGGGCGAGACGGGCATGCTCGCCGAGTTCATGGGCGAGGACACGCCCGCGATGCGCGCGAAGTTCATCGCGACCATACCGCTGGGGCGGTTGTCGCTTCCCTCCGACATCGCGACGGCCGCCGTGTTCTTCGCCTCCGACGAGGCGGCGTTCATCACCGGCGCGTGTCTCGAGGTCGATGGCGGACGCTGCATCTAGGCCTAAACGTCGCGGCCGAATCCCGTGCGCTCGCCCTGATCCTCTCGCGGATGGATGCACTTCTGTTGGTGATGCCCCCGGTTTGGCTCGTACGGCTCGCCGTGGCGGGCGTCTGGATCTACGAGGGGCTGTGGTGCAAGATCCTCGGGCGGGAGAAGAACGAGCTCCGCATCGTTCAGGCAGTTCCGCGACTGGGCGAAAGATACGGCCGTGCGTTCCTCCTGACGCTCGGGTGGGTCGAACTTGCGCTCGGAGCGTGGGTGTTGAGCGGGTGGGCCCCGGGGCTGTGCGCACTCGCGCAGACCGTCCTGCTCGTGGCCCTGAACGGCAGCGGGCTCCTGTTCTCGCGCCACCTGATTCACGACCCGGGGGGCATGGTGTTCAAGAATTTCGCCTTCCTCGTCCTCGGCTGGGTCAACGCGGGTCTGGCAGGGTAGCCGCGATGGCGCTCGGCACGGCATGGGAAGCCGGGCGACTCGATTCCGGCCGCGGCCCGCCGCGCGTGCTTTTCGGCCGGATGTACGAGGATCCGGCGATCGAACGGGCGGCATTCGCACCGGGTGGACGCGTCTTCTGCATCGCGTCGGCGGGTTGCACGGCGATGAGCCTCGCGCCGGACCATGAGGTCACCGCGGTCGACATCAACCCCGAACAACTCGCCTACGCCGCGCGGCGCATTGCGGGCGCACCGATGATTCGGGGAAGCGCCGAATTGCTGATGCGCGTCGGAAGAGCGCTGCTGCCGCTTGCCGGCTGGCGGTCCTCGACGCTCCGAACGTTCCTCGACCTCGACGACCCCCCGACCCAGCAGGAGTTCTGGAAGTCGCACCTCGACACGCGACGCTTCCGTCTCGCGCTCGACACGTTATTGTCGGTCACGGCGCTGCGTTCGGCGTATGCGCCGCGCCTGCTCGCCTCGCTTCCCGACCATTTTGGCGCGGTGATGCGCGCGCGCATGGAGCGCTGCTTCGGCACGCATCCGAACCGGACCAATCCCTGGGCGCGTGCGCTGCTCGTGGGCGAACTGACGAATGAGGCGCCGCCGCCCGCGGCAACAGCGATCCGGCTGGTACAGTCGGATGCGGCGGAGTTTCTCGAGCGCTCGCCGCCCGGAAGCTTCGACGCCTTCACGCTGTCCAACATCCTCGACGGCGCCGAGGACACCTACCGCGAGCGCCTCTTTGCCGCGGTTTCCCGTGCTGCCGCGTCCGGCGCGGTCGTCGTCCTGCGGGGCTTCGGCGAGCCCGCCGGCGAATTTCCGTCCAATCGTGCGAAAGACGATCGCTCGTTCCTGTGGGGCATCGTGGACACGAGGCCGGTCGCCGATCTTCACGCCTGACGCTCGGCCGGGACCGTTGCCGGCTCGGCGCGCGTTGCGCCCATGCCGGACAGAATATGACGATGCAGCGCGTGCGCGAGCGATCGTTCGAACGGCCGCCACAGCCAGCGTGGCCGCAAGTGTCCGCGATAATTCGTGGTGAGGGCAACGTCGCAGCCGTCGCCGACGGCGCGGATTTCATACGAACCCTCGACCGTCGTGACACAACGTTCGATGCCGAGTTGCTGCTCGATCACGTCGAAGCGCACGAGTCGGGGGCGGTCGAGAACGGTGATGCGCTTGACGAGGCTGCCGCGGCTGTAGACGCATTCGACGCTGGCGCCGACGTGCTTGCCGCTTGCCTGCGTTCGTACGGGACTCGGCAGGAGCATCCGCAGAAGGAGCGGAGGACGGTGCGGCACCTCCTCGTAGAACATCAGCCGCTGCCACACTTCTTCGGGCGGCGCGTCGAAGGCCGCTCTCGTGGTGACGGCTTCGATCAGCGTTCCCGGCGGAAACAGCCGGCCGACGAGCCATAAGCACTCTTGCGCGCCGAACCGCAGTCGCGGCGGACTGGCGCGATCGCCTTCGCCGCGCATGGATTCTCCTGCCATGCGGGCATTCTAACGGCTTGCGATATCGCGCACGTCAATTTGCGAAGGCGGTACAGTAGGGGTACCGAAAACGCCGAGAGAATGGGCAATGGAAGGTCGACGCGAAGCTTCTCGACAAGTTCCTCCGGCCCTACCGGGTCGCGAAGGGGAAGGGGTTCCGGCTCGGGGACCACGATCCTGGCGATACCCACGGCTTCAAGTCCGAGCAGAAAGGCGAGGCGCGGACGCTGCTCGCGCGCGGCATTGAGTGGCTCGCCGAGGAACAGGAGAAGCTCTACGCGCAGGACCGCTGGGGCGTGCTGCTCGTCTTCCAGGCGATGGACGCCGCAGGCAAGGACAGCACGATCAAGCACGTCATGTCGGGCGTCAATCCGCAAGGTGTTCAGGTGACGTCGTTCAAGGCACCGTCGAGCGAGGAACTCGACCACGACTTCATGTGGCGCTGCACGAAGGCGCTGCCCGAGCGCGGGCGCATCGGAATCTTCAACCGGAGCTACTACGAGGAGGTGCTGGTCGTCCGGGTGCACAAGGAGCTTCTCGCGAAGCAGAAGCTGGCGCCCAAGCTCGTTGCCAAGGGCGTCTGGAAAGAACGCTACGAGGACATCGCGAATTTCGAACGTTACCTCGCTCGGAACGGCTACCTCATCCTGAAGTTCTTCCTCCACGTATCCCGCGATGAGCAGAAGAAGCGCTTCCTCGAGCGTCTCGACGAGCCCGAAAAGAATTGGAAGTTCTCGCCAGGCGACGTCAAGGAACGGAGCTACTCGGACGACTACATGAAGGCCTACGAAGACGCGATCCGGAACACGGCGGCACCGCACGCGCCTTGGTACGTCGTGCCCGCCGACAGCAAGTGGTTCACGCAGTTGGTCGTGGCCGCGGCGATCGTCCACGGGATCGAACAGCTCGACCTCCGCTTCCCGACGGTCGACGCCGCGGCGAAGAAGGAGTTCGGCGAATGCCGCAAGTGGCTTCTTGCGGAGAAGGACTGAAGTCTGCTCGGCGAGACCGTTATTCTGGTTGGACAGCGAAGAAGGAACCAACACCGTCCGGGTGCTGTTAGACTATGCGTCTTTTCAAGGAAATGAGCCGTGACCGAGATCCTGCAGTGCTTGAAGAAACATGGGCAGCGGCTCGACTTGGAGATTGCCAAGGAGACGGGCGTGCCGCTCTCAACGGTGCGCCAGCGGCTCACCGGCCTGGCCGCTACCGGGGCAGTCATCATGTGCAACCTGACCCGCTTCGAAAACGGCAAGAGGATCGACGCGTGGCAGTGCCGCGTATCAGGTTATGTCCCGCCTCTAGCCCCAGGCCGAAAGGCAAAGCCGAAGCCGTAGCCCCGCAGCTCGCCGCGTGTGGGCGTCGAAGTGTCGGCGCTCGAGACCCAATCAATCGAGCTGCATGGCGACTTCACCGCGCTCGAGCGAACGCATGGTTTGTTCCTCTCCCGGCGGCGATTCCTACGCTCGCGCGGTCAGCGGCAATCGCGGGCGTAGCGCGCGTGATGGCATGAGTGCCGGTGCGACCGAGACGTGGCCCGCCCTGCGTTTGGAGGAGTGGCGCGACACGTGCGCAACGCTCCACCTGTGGACGCAGATGGTCGGCAAGGTGCGGCTCGCCCAGACACCCTGGTTGAACCATAGCTGGCATGTAGCGCTGTACGTGAACGCGCGTGGTCTCACCAGTTCCCTCATTCCCTGGGAAGGCGGTGGTTTCGAGATTCAGTTCGATTTCGGCGAACACGTGCTCGATATTCATACCGTTGGCGGAGCCGGTGCTCGATTTGCATTGTGCCCGCAGTCGGTTGCCGAATTCCATGATCGGCTGCTGGCGGCGCTGGACAAACTCGGAATCGTCGCCGCAATCAGCGATTTGCCGTGCGAGATCGCCGGCGCCATCCCGTTCACCGGCGACCACGAACACGCGTCCTATGACGCGGAATACGCCAATCGGTTCTGGCGCGTGTTGCTTCAGGCGGACCGGGTATTCAAACAGTTTCGAACGGGCTTCCTGGGCAAATGCAGCCCCGTGCATTTCTTCTGGGGCAGTTTCGATCTCGCTGTGACGCGATTCTCCGGGCGCCGCGCGCCGACCTTCAGCGGCGATGTGCCGGGCCTCGCTGTAAAGGTCATGCAGGAAGCTTACTCGCACGAGGTGAGCAGTGCGGGATTCTGGCCCGGCGGTCGCGGAGTGGACGCGTCGTTCTACTCGTACGCGTACCCCGCGCCGTCTGGATTTGAATTGGCGAATGTGCAACCCGATGGCGCGCTGTACAACAATGACCTCGGAGAATTCCTGCTTCCGTACGAGGTAGTTCGTTCCGCCCGGGATCCCGACACCGCGCTGCTCAAATTCCTGAATAGCACCTACGAGGCAGCAGCCGAGACTTCCGGATGGGATCGGGTCGCACTCGAGTGCCCATCAGGCGCAGCGAGAGTATGCAGGGACATTGAGCCGCCCGAGATCTGATTGCCTTGGCCACCTTCAACGTTGTCATCCCTGTTTCTCACTGGCGCAGTGCATCCGCAATGCCACAGTGCCATTGAGAGCTTCGGGTCCGGGGCTAACGGTCGGCGTTGCCGTCGAAGTTCGCCGGAATTAGTCATCTTTCGCGGCGGGACCGCAATTCCGGTGGGCCACTACCCGAACAATCACCCGACGACCGCGCTGTGCCGGCCGAATTGAGGCCGGTACGGGCAAGCATCAGGCTTTGCGGCGTTCGCCCAGGAGGGCCGCGCGTGTGACTGGGCTTTGCATCTGGGTCAGCCACCACTGCAGTGCGCGCCCCTGGCTGGGCCGGCCGCTCTTGCGCCAAGCGTAACTGACCTGAACTTGTTGTTCTGGCCGTTCCACCCGCTTGACGACCAGCCGCCCGGTGTCGATGTAGGGCTGCGCCAGGCAGGTCGGCAAGAAGCCCGCGCCCAACCCTCTGATCTGTGCATCGACCTTGGCGGGCATGCCCGTCACGGTGAACACGTCCTGACCCGCCAGCAGACCGATGGAGATCCCGCTGCCGTGCGGAATCGAGTCGGCTACCGCCACCGCCCGATGCTGGCGGATCACTTCGTCACTCAACGGCTCGGGTGCGTGCGCCAGCGGGTGATGGGGGGCCACTGCAAAGACAAACCGCACGCTGCCCAGCGGCTCTCGGTGCAGGCCGACCGTGGTGCTGGCAGCGATCACCACGCCAAGGGCCAGATCGGCCTGGCCCGAGGTCAGCGCCTCCTGCGTGCCCGAAAGGGTTTCGGCGCGCAGCCGGACCCTGGTCGGAGGTTTTGGCGCAAAGAAGGCCTCACAAAGCTCCATCACGGTGGCGACATTGATGATGCTGTCCACGGCGATGGTGAACTGTGGCTCCCAGCCGGTAGCGACGCGCTTGACACGATTGGCGATGGCATCGATATCGGCCAGCAGCCGCGTGCCCTCGCGCAGCAATTCGGCGCCGGCCTCGGTCAGCCGGGCTTGGCGCGAGCGGCGGTCGAACAACAGCACGTCGAGCGCGTCTTCCATCTGCCGCACGCGGTAAGTGAGGGCGCTGGGAACCATGTTGCTGGCACGGGCCGCGGCGGCAAAGCTGCCGGCCTTGGCAATGGTCTGCAGCATGGCCAGGGCGTCGGGGGTCAAGACATCACGGGGCGTGGGCATCGAGTGCGTTTCCATTCAACTTATTTGAATGATGCCATCGAAGTGCATGGTCGATGTAAGCCTTTGGCGAGGCCCACAATGGATCGCATCAACAAGGAGATCCATTCATGCTCACCCTTCGCAAATCCCAGGACCGCGGCTACGCGGACCACGGCTGGCTCAAGAGCTACCACTCGTTCTCGTTCGCCGGCTATAACGACCCGGCCCACATGGGCTGGGGCAACCTGCGCGTGATCAACGAAGACCGCGTGGCGCCGGGCATGGGCTTCGGCAAGCACGGCCACCGCGACATGGAAATCATCAGCTACGTGCTGTCGGGCGAACTGGCCCATCAGGACAGCATGGGCAACGTCAAGGGCATTCCGCCCGGCGACGTGCAGCGCATGAGCGCCGGCACCGGCGTGATGCACAGCGAGTTCAACCACGCCGAAGGCCAGACCACGCACTTCCTGCAGATCTGGATCCTGCCGAACGTGACCGGCATCGCGCCCGAGCTACGAGCAGAAGACCATTGCCGGCCGCGGAGAAGCGCGGCGCGCTGCGTCTGGTGGCCTCGCCCGACGGCGCGCAGGGCTCGGTCACCATCCATGCCGACGCGGCGCTCTACGCGGGGCTGTTCGATGGCGGCGAGACCGCCGAGCTTGCCCTGAACCCAGCCCGCAAAGGCTATGTGCATCTCGTGCGTGGCGCGCTAGAGGTCAATGGCCAACGGATCAGTTCCGGGGATGCCGTGTTGCTGGAAAACGAAAGCCGGATCGTGCTGGCCAACGGAGCGGATGCCGAGGTGCTGGTGTTCGATCTGGCGGCCTGATTTCTTCCTCTTCGACGTTACCTCGACAGGAGTCAACATGTTCGACAAACTGCAAAACCCCCTTGCTCTCGCCGGTCGGCTGTTGCTGGCCTTGCTGTTCCTGCCCGCGGGCATTGCCAAGCTCAGCGGATTTGCCGGAACGGTCGGTTACATATCGTCCGTGGACCTGCCGATGCCTCAGGTGGCCGCCGCGCTCGCTCTGACGGTGGAAATCGTCGGCGGCATCGCTCTCGTCGCCGGATTTGGCACCCGCGTTGCCGCCCTTGTGCTGGCGCTGTTCACCCTCGTGGCTTCGTTTTTCTTCCACGCCTACTGGGCATTGCCGGCCGATCAGCAAATGATTCCCCAACTCCTGTTCTTCAAGAACATCGCGGTGGTGGGTGGCCTGTTGACGCTCGCTGCCTGGGGCGCCGGTGCGTGGAGCGTGGATGGCCGCCGCAAGGCATGAGTCACGGTCCGGCGTCTGAATGTCCAAGGTCGGTTCCGACCGGCCTCGGGCACGTCTTCCTGAAACCTCGCTCACGCCAATCCGTGCCTGGTGACCTTTCCCGCAGCACAGTGGTCAGCATTGCCGCGCTGGTCGGTTCCCGCAGGGCGCGATCATGTCTCTGGAAGCGAGCGTAACGCCGTATTGCAGCACCCTGACGGAAGCGGACTGGCGCCTGTTCACGACACTGTTGCGATTCGACGCCGTGTACCACGTGCACGTCAAATGCAACCTGCGGCGCATCGAGGACTACCCCAACCTCTCCGGCTTCCTGCGCGACCTGTACCAGACGCCGGGAATCGCGGACACGGTGAACTTCGATCACATCGAGCGCCATTACTACATGAGCCATGAGCACATCAACCCGATGCGCATCGTGCCGCTCGGGCCGCTGCTGGACTTCATGCGGCCGCGTGATCGCGAGCACCTGGGTCGCCCCACGACCTTCGATTGAAGGGGTGCGTGTCTCGTTGGACATCAAATCGCCGAAGGCAATGACGCTGTCGACTGCGTCTAAGCGGTTCAGTCACGGGCAGACCCTCGACCGGTGACAACCGTTATCTTTCCGCGGATGATGTCCGGAGCGTCCCTCGGCATCCCTGATCCGTCGAAAGCGGGTGGATCACCTAAGGAGATCACATGGCCACATTCAAGGTCGGCTACTTTGTCGGCAGCCTTGCCGCTGCCTCGATCAATCGTTTGCTCGCCAAGGCCCTGGTGCGGCTCGCCCCACCGGAACTCCACCTGACGGAGATTCCGTTCAGGGATCTGCCGCTCTACAGCTACGATTACGACGCGGACTTTCCCGCAGTAGCTAAGGCCTTCAAACAAGCTATCGCCGAGGCCGATGCCGTGCTGTTCGTCACTCCCGAGTACAACCGCTCGATCCCCGGCGGCCTGAAGAACGCGATTGACTGGGCGAGTCGCCCGTGGGGGAAGAATTCGTTTGCGCGCAAGCCCTCGGCGGTGATCGGCACATCACCAGGTGCAATCGGCACCGCCGTTGCGCAACAGCAGCTGCGCAGCGTGCTCAGTTTCTGTAACGCGCCGCAAATGAACTCACCGGAAGCCTACATTCAGTTCAAGCCCGGCCTCATCGACGGCGACGGTCAGGTGACGGACAAGACGACGACAGAGTTCCTGCGTAACTACATGTCGGAATTCCACGCGTTCATTGTGCGAGTAACCAAGGTGCTGCCGAAGAATTCATGACAGGCCATGGTTCCTGCACACTGGGACGCAGACGGCTGATCGCGGGTCCGCCTTAGCCGCCCAAGCGCAGACATACGCCGCAATGCCCGCTGTGCAAGAGCGCCCCCGTCTCACTGTGTTAAGGGTCGTACGACGCCTGCCCGCGTGGCTCGTCGCGAACTTGCACGTCTGCGCGTCATGGCAGGCGCCCCACAACCCTTGTATCTTTCAGTTTGCGGTATCTACATTCTCTCTGGAGGTTTGCTTGATAGGTCGTGGCGGCACGCTAGACACAACGAGAAGTTCGCCTCGCGCAGCCATCGACGCATGCAAGCCAGTCTTCCGGAGCGTGGCCCCTTTCTTGATTGCCTATACTCGGCGCACCAACTGCGGAAAAGCGAAATGGTCGTAGATAGCGGCAAGGCAAGCCCAACGCTTCAGCTTCGCTCCCTCGCGAGAAGGAACGGCGAACTCGAACTTTCGCTCGCCAGCGTGGCGATCCCCGAGCCGAAGCCCGACGAGGTGGTGGTTCGTGTCGAGGCCTCTCCGATCAACCCCTCGGACATCGGGCTTCTGTTCGGGGCCGCGGACATGAGTACCGCCAGGCAATCCGGTACAAATGCGAATCCGATCGTAACCGCGACCATTCCGGAGGGCCTGATGAAGAGCATGGCGGGCCGCCTCGACCAGTCGATGCCGGTCGGCAACGAAGGGGCGGGCGTGGTCGTCAGCGCCGGTTCCTCTTACGAGGCGCTGGGGCTTCTGGGGAAGACCGTGGCCGTATTCGGCGGCGCGATGTATTCACAGTACCGTTGCATCAAGATCGAGCAGTGTCTGGTCCTGCCAGAAGGCACGACCCCGGCCGAGGGAGCTTCCTGCTTCGTCAATCCGCTCACTTCGCTGGGCATGGTGGAGACCATGCGGCGGGAAGGTCACACGGCGCTGGTACACACCGCGGCGGCGTCCAATCTGGGACAGATGCTCAACCGCATTTGCATCGCGGACAACGTCGGGCTGGTGAACATCGTGCGTAACCAGGAACAAGAAGATCTGCTCCGGGGCATAGGTGCGCACCATGTGTGCAACTCGAGCGCTCCCACATTCATCCAGGACCTCACCCAAGCCGTGGTCGCTACCGGTGCGACCATCGCGTTCGATGCCATCGGCGGCGGCAAGCTCGCAGGACAGATACTGACCTCAATGGAAGCGGCGCTGAACAAATCGGCGACGGAGTACAGCCGGTACGGGTCCACGACGCATAAGCAGGTCTACATCTACGGCGCGCTCGACACCGGCCCGACCGTGCTCAATCGCAGCTTTGGCTTTGCCTGGGGTATCGGCGGCTGGCTGCTGTGGCCGTTCCTCCAGAAGATCGGACCGGTGCCTGCCCAGAAGCTGCGTCAGCGGGTGATCGCGGAACTGAAGACCACGTTCGTCAGCCACTACACCAAAGAGATCTCGCTCGCCGAGGCACTACGGGTGGAAGAGATCGCCGTGTATGGCAGACGCGCGACGGGCGCCAAGTACCTGATCAACCCGAACAAGGCTGTCGCCGCGTAGCTGGCAGCGGTGCTTCCCTTGTCGCGCCGCTACGCGACACTCCCGAAACTCAGGTCGATCGCGCCCGCGGGAGGCTTGAGGCCGGCCAGGCGGCAGCCCTGCGCGATCGGTCCGCCGGGAAGGAGCGTGTAGAGGTATTGCATGCCGCCCTTGTGGTGAAATTTCTCTTCGAGCGCGTCGTGCAGCTCGCGCAGGTTGACGACGCCGTACTCGTGGCGAGCGAAGAACTCCTGCAGCCCACGCACGACCACCCAGTGGTCGTCGCCGAGCGTCAGTTGCTCCTGCTCCGCTATCTCCGCCGCGGTCTCGCGCGTCCAGCGCGGCGGCGCGTGCGGAAAGCGCGCATCGGAGGCCCTTTCGATTCCCTGGTAAGCGTCCTGAGTGTTCGCCATGACAACCTCCCGCAGAGATGATCGAGCGAGTCGAAAAGTATCCTCCGGAGCGCAGGTCCTGCCAAGTCTCCGGCGGCCGGGCCTGGTCGGCCGCAGCCCGCGGGACTGCGTCGACGTGGCCGCAAGTCTCGTGCAGCTTCGTGGGTCGGTCCGACACGCCTTTATCGAGAAGCATTCGAGACCAACCTCCGGACTCAATGCCGCGTGCCGCCTTTCCCGGGGACCTGCGTCTTGACTGGCACGGCCTCTACCGACAGGATGAAGGTGCGCTGCTCGTTCGGATTCATCGCACCCACGCCGATGAGTTTATGGGCGATTTCCTCGCCGCGATCGTTACCTATCGACACAACGACGGTGTATTCCCAAGGATCGCCGTCGGCGGGATGCCGGATGCTGCCTTCGATGCGCAGTGGCGTGACCGCGGGCACCCGCGGCGCATCGGCGCCGGCATCGAAGCGCAGGAAGCGCCGGCACTCCGGACACACGGTCGCACTTGCGAGGATGGTCTCCCGGCAGTGCGGGCATTCCCGGGTTGCCCCGGGGCTGCCCGGACGCACGACGCTCATGGGCGGGTGCCGCTCGCCACGCCGGAATCGTTGCTGTGCTTGCCGGCTTTCGTGCCCTTGTCGTCGTCCCAGCCGAATTCGGCAAGACCGCGCATTCGGGCGCCTGCCGCGACCGTCACCGAACCGGCCTTCAGGTCGCCGATCACTACGCCCGACTGCAGCAAGTCGACGTGTGAGGCTCCCTCCACGTTACCTTCCAGTTCGCCAGCGATCGTGACCTTGTCGGCATGCACGGCGCCGGTCAGCTTGGCGCCGGCTTCGATGGTGAGATCGCCCTGAACGCTGGCGTCACCCTTGAACTTGCCAGCGATGCGTACGCTGCCACCGCCTTCGATCTTGCCTTCGATGGTGATGTCGGCGGCGATCAACGATTCCTTGCGGGGCAGGCCAGTGTCGGTGCGTTGCACCGAAGTAACGGCGGGGATGTGGGCGATTTCGGGCTTCGCCTGAGCGTTGGGCGCGTGCTCAGGCCTCAACGGGGCGGCGAACCGATCCGGTTCCCGTGCGTCGGGGGTCGGCGTGGCGGTCGGCCGGGAGGCCGTATTATCTTTCCAGATGGACATGGCGTAGGCCTATCGGGATGATGGATTTTTGAGGCTAACGCTTTCGCGGGGCGGAGGCAATCATTTCACAAGAGACCGGAAGGTTCCGGAAGCCGACCCGAGGCTTTGCCTGACGGCGCGTCCTATTATGTCTTGCACCCCATGCGGTTATTCACTCGTCTCATCAAGGGTAAGCACAGATGTTCGCGTGGCTAGCGCGTTTCATTGAGCACCACCCCAATCTCCACCGGTTCGCTCTTCTCGTTTGGCGGCTGTTTCCGCCTCGGCTGGCCGGGTTCCTGAAGGGGTTGCTGGGCCGAAAGTGGCTGGTTGGGGCCGTCGCGGTAATGATCGACGAGAGCACTTCCCCTCCCGAGGTGCTGTTGGTTGAGCACAGCTATCGGCCGAGAGGCGCATGGGGCCTACCCGGGGGGTCGCTCGAATCGACACCCGGAGATCCTGCCAGACCACGCAACGACGCCTCATCCGACGATGTGATCGAATCGGCGTTGCGCCGGGAAATATTGGAGGAACTAGGTATCGAAATTACGGTGATCGGACTGCTTAGGATCGATGCCATACCCTATGTTGCCGAAGAACCCGGACCCTATCGGCTGGACTTCTACTTTCGCTGTTCGCCTCGTGACGGATTTGCAGCGTTGCGTGAGAGCCTGAACTCCGGACAAACCAAACCCTGCTCGCCGGAGATAAGACAAATACGCTTTGTGCCATTGACCGACCTGAGCAGGTACGATCTGTTTTCACCCGATGCCAGATTGCTGACCAAAGACCTTGCTCGGCTTGAACCAACCCTCGCGATAACCAGGAATGCCTAGCTGGAATACCCGGAAGCCGATACGTTCAGCGGGCCTTCTGCACCGCGATCAGCCGCCCGGGCGCGAACCACACCCCGTGGTCGAGCGCGCGCCTGCCGTCGAATTCCAGCCAGCTTTGCGCGCCATAGTGCCGTAGTGGACCCGACAGGGCACGCAAGGAATCGACATCCTTCGCCGAGACCACCGCCACCGGCGGTCCGGTTTCGCGCGCAATGGTCCATACCTTTGCACTGCCACGCCCGGGGAGGGTCAAGGGGGGTGGTGGCAAGCGGGCGTGGCTCAGCACAGCCTTCACGTCATCGTGCACGCCCACCAGCAATACCGGCTCGGTGCCTTGATTCAACGCATCCTGTGCGACCGGCTCCGGCGGGCTCTCGAAGAGCCGTTGCGCCAATGCCACCGCGGCCTCACGCACATCCTGCGCACGCGAGGCCTGTATCAGCCGCGGCGACCGGGCGACGATCCACTGGCGCAGGATGGGCGGCAGCTGCTCTTGGTCGAGCACGCGCCAGACGCGCAAGTCCGGGTCCAAGCGCACCCCTTCGGGCATGGCGTCCACGTCCAGGGTGACCAACTCGCGTTGCGGGCCGACGTCTATCGAGCGCATCTCGGAGCGACCCGGAAACACGATTTCCAGTGGCAGGCGCAGAGTGTAGGCTGGGGTGGCTTGCTCCACGTTCAGCGTCAGGCGGAATCGGCCGTCCTCCGGGTTCGCGCTGGCATTGGTGATCTTCACCACCGGGCCTCCGGCCCGGTTGAGCCATTGATCGAAAAATGGCGCGAGCGAGCGCCCCGCTTCCTTCTCGAAAGCCGCCTGCAGATCGCGCCACGAAGCGGTTCGGAACCGGTACCGATCCCAGAACGCGCGAATACCGCGTTTGAAGGCATCTTCGCCGATGGCGTCGCGCAGCATCACGAACAGCATCGCTGACTTGCCGTAACCAACGGCCGCAGCGGCACCGTGTGTGCGGGATTGAAAGGAGGCGAGGGACTGGTGATGCCCGTCCGGAACGGCGGCAAAGTCCCGTAACCAGCCAAGCCGCATTGCGCGCGCGGCCTCTGCCGACTGGCGCTCCTTGTAAGCGTAGTCCGCCATGTACGTGGTCAGCCCTTCCGACCAGTTGCCCGCAGGATAGTCGACGTAGACGCCGTTACCCCACCAGTTGTGCAGCACCTCGTGGCCGAGCGATGTGGAACGGATGAACGGCAACTTCAGCACTTCGGTACCCATGTAGGTAAGCGTGGGCATGGCAAAGCCTGTCGGCAGTGGACTCGCGACCACGGAGAACTCGGTGAATGGGTACGGGCCGATCTCCTCGCCGTATAGCTCCAAGAAGCGCCGCGAGTCGTCAAGATAGCCTTCGGCCAGTCCCCCGAGGACATCCAGCTCGCGAGGGAAATAGGTGCGCAGCCGCACCGACCCGCCCTTCGTGCGCGGCATGATCTGCTCGCGAATGATCCACGGCCCGGCCATGAGGTCGATGCCGGTAGCGGGTTGCGAGAACTCGAACCTAGCCTGGTAGCGACCCGAACCATCGGGAGGCACCACTTCGGACTGGAGGAGTCCGGGCACCAATACACGTTGGGCGCCCGGCACGGATACCGTGACGCGATAAGTGAAGAGCGGCGCCGGCTGTGGGTACCAGCCACCCGACGCGGGCAGGAAGCTGCCCTCGCTCGACGCCATCGGCGGAAGACCGCGCAGCACGCTTCGATCGTCGAGACTGTTGTCGAGTGCGGGTAGCGTTCCCCCATATTCGAGACGCAATCTGTTTGCGTCCGCTGGCAGGCGTACCTGCCATTCACGGATCGGTCCCTCGCGGCCCGCCGGAACGACGCGCAACGTCTTGCCGCCGGCCGAGGCCGCGATCACCTTCAACGATTCATGCAGGGCGAACTGGAAATCGCGCGCGACGGGCGCGACCGAGGCGATCGCCTGGAAACGCCGCGTGTCCGGGTCCAGTTCGATGTCGATCTCGAGGGCGGGCTCCGCCGCTCGGACCATTCCCCACGCGGCGGCAGTGAGCACTGCCACGAGCGCCAGCGTTTTCGGGCCGAACCCGACCATCATGGCTTCGCCGGGAACTTGACGACCAGGTCCAGCGTTTGGTCACCACGTTTCACCCGTAGCGGCAGCCAAGTGCCCGCGGGCTGCAGCCGGATCGCCGAAATCACCTGCAGATTTCTGGTTACCGACAAACCGGCGACCTCGAGGAGTTGATCGTCAGCTCTGAGGCCGCTCCTCTCGGCCAGGCTGCCGGTCGTGACACTGGTGACGTGCACAGCGCCATCAATCTCCTCGAGCCGCACGCCCAAACGCGGTGGCTCGGGCTTCGTCTTCGGCAATGCCGGCAACGCGAAGACGGCATCGGCGAGACCTGGTCGAAGCTCCTTGCAGTCGAGGTCAACATGAACGGGAAGCAGCATCCCGACGTTCTTCACGCCCAGATCGCGCAACTGGTGCGGGACACCATAGCCGAAGCTGATGTGGCCGCTGCCCATGACACCCACCACCACCGGCTTCTCCCCGGTCGAGCCCGTACTCACGTGGCGCGCGAGGGCCTCGGCCATCGCCCGATCCCATGCGGTCTGCGATTCGACAAAGCGGCCGAAGGCACTGTCGGATCTTTGCGCCCTTGCGCTGTCCTTGCCATGGTTGTTCGGGTGCTCGCCATAGATCTCGAACAAATGATCGCGATACGCCCGCGACGCCGGCGCTGGCCGGCCGACACCTTCCCGTTCCGCAATGGGGACCGCATCCCAGCCTTTTTCGGCAATGGTCCTGGTAAGCCTCTGGTCGACGTTCAGTGCCACCATCGGGATGCGGTTGATACGAGCGAACTGGAACAGTGGCAGGTAGAGTTCTGCCGGCAGCGTCCAGATCGAATTCCACTGCGATTGCTCGAGAAACTGCGTGACGGTGAGATCCCCGGCCACCCAACTATCCAGCACGGATTGCGTCCGACGCGGAAACATCTCGAAGCCGATGACCATGTTCGGCCGCTGCGAGTGCAATGCCGCCAGCACCTGCAGTTGCCAACGGTGATCGTCGATTTCGTCGTGTTGCTCGCCGAGCAGTACCACATCCCGTTTCGCCATCACCGACAGCACCGCGGGGGCGCTGGCAAGGCGCAGCCGGTCACCGTCCAGTAACGTCCAGGCGGCGGGCTCGAGACAATTCTGCCCGATCGTCGCGGCCTCGGCATTGTCGGCCTCGAGGCCACAAAACGTGCTGATGCCGACCGCGCCGGTGGCAACGCAAAGGGCAAATATCCGATTGAGCTTCGGGTTCATGGTCCTTAGCTTGACGAATCATTCTGTCATAGGGCTGTTCGCATGACGAGTTGCAGAAGAAAGAGGCCTTCCGCCTACCTTCGTGGTTGCCGTCTTAGCGCCCCGTCTCCCAAGGTGCCGACCTTGACCGGAGACTCGGGCACCTTCTGGGCGGAACGCGGCACCCGGTCGACACGTTGCTCGCCCCGCTCCGTATGCCGAGGTTTGCGTTTGGGGCTAAGGCGATCCGCATCGCACGCCGCGTGAGTGCGCCGCGGGCGAGCATCCATCGTGCCTTTCTCGATGCATGTGCGGTTGCAGACGGCCGTACCTATGTCCTTGCTCCGCCTTTCGGCTCGAATCCGCGTTGCTGGCGTAAGCTGCCATTTCGGATCTAGAATTCCGTCGCATTATTGCCCGGAGATTCGCCGAAATGCTGGGTGAGTCATTGGCGTACACCTTCCGCACTTTCGCTGTCGCCCTGGCGCTGACGGTGCTCGCATTACACGATAACGCCATGGCGGGGCAGTCCGCTGTAGCGAAGACGTGGGATGCGTACGCCAACGATTTCATCGAAGCGACGTTCCGAGCGCGGCCTTACCACGCAGTATGGGCCGGACGGCACGAATTCGACGGTCGGTTGCCGGATTGGAGTGCGGCAGGCATCAAGAAGGAGATAGAGCGTCTTCGCGCGGCACGCAAACGCGCTGCGGCTTTCCGCGACAGTCAGTTGAGCGACACGCAACGCTTCGAGCGCGACTATCTTTTCGCCGTCATCGACGACGATCTGTTCTGGCTGGAAACAGCCCAATGGCCGTTCCGCAGTCCCACTTTCTACAGTTGGGGGCTCAATCCTGAGGTCTACGTTGCCCGCGATTACGCGCCGCTGGCACAGCGCATGCGCGCATATGTCGCTTATGCGAGAGCAATCCCGCGGGCGGTGGAGCAGATACGTGCCAACTTGCGCACGCCGCTTCCGCGCAGTTACGTCCGCATCGGTCACATTCGCGCGGGCGGACTGGCCGCGTTCTACGAAGAAGACGTGCCCGGCATCTTTGCGTCGGTGCAGGACCACCACCTGCAGGAGGAGTTCCGCACCGCCAACGCGGGCGCCATCAAGGCGATGAAAGAGCTTGATGCGTGGTTCACTCAACAGGAAGCGAGTGCGACGGAAGACTTCGCTCTGGGGCCGCAACGATTCGCGGCGATGCTGCGTGCCACGGATCGCATCGACGTTCCACTCGCTCGTTTGAAGGAAATTGCGGAACGCGACCTGGAGCGCAATCTCGCAGCCCTGCGAGAGGCCTGCAATGCGCTGGTGCCGAGCGAGACGCTCGAGGCTTGCGTGGCGAAGGTACGAGCTGACAAGACATCAGTCTCGTCGGTCGCTACGGCGACTGCGCAGCTGATCGAGCTGCGCTCGTTTGTCGAAGAGAAGACGCTGGTGACGATTCCGGGGGCGGAGCAGGCGCGGGTTGCCGAAGCGCCGCCCTACCAGCGGTCGAATCCCGCCTACATAGAAATTCCGGGGCCCTACGAGAAGGGCGTGCCAGCAAGCTATTACATCGCGCCGCCGGATCCGAAGTGGACCGAGGTTGAGCAGGAATCCTATGTTCCTGCCAGGTACGATCTCCTCTTCATTTCCGTACATGAAGTCTGGCCGGGTCATTTTCTGCAGGCCCAGCACGCCAACCGGTCCGCGTACGTGGTGGGCCGATTGTTCGGCAGCAATGCCTTCATCGAGGGATGGGCTCACTATTCGGAAGAGCTGATGTGGGAGGCCGGGCTTGGCCGCGGCGAGCCGGCTGTGCACGTGGGTCAGCTCCTGAACGCTTTGTTACGCAACGTGCGCCTTGTCTGTGCCATCGGATTGCACACGGGCCGCATGAGCATTGCCGAAGCGGAAACGATGTTCCGCGAGAAGGCGTTCAAGGATCCAGGAAACGCGCGCCAACAAGCCGACCGCGGCACGTACGATCCTGGCTACGGCGCGTACACGCTGGGCAAGCTGATGATAAGAAAGCTGCGCGATGACTGGACTACGGCCCGCGGCGGGCCGCGGGCGTGGCAGGCTTTCCATGATCAGCTTCTAAGCTATGGTTCACCGCCGGTGCCGATGGTGCGGAAGGCAATGCTGGGTTCTGCGGCGGGCTCACCTCTTTGATGCCCGAAGTCGTATCGTAAGTCTTGTGCCGTCGGGTTAGGTTGGAGAGCGTTAATCGAGTGACGGGCGGAACTCGGCCACGAGCGGTCGTAGCGCGCCGCACGTCATAGCAGCCATTGACGCAAACTCGAGCTGGGCGCGGGACCTTGACATCTCCTTTAATTGGACCATGCTCAATGCCTCGGCTACTGTGGTAAGGGACGGCGGCGGAAGGGAATGTCCCTTACCTTCACACAGGAGGAACTGACCATGCTGGAAACGTTGCGCCCGGATCCGACATTTCACCCCTCGCCGCGCCTGGCGATGGAAGCCGAAGCAGAACGTATCGCCTACACGGTGTTGCTGTCGCCGGACCGATCGCGGCCCGATGCGCTGGCCGTGGTTGATGTGGATCCGAAGTCGAAGACCTTTGGCTCGGTGCTGCACCGGCTCGACATGCCCAATCGCGGCGACGAGTTCCATCACTTCGGCTGGAACGCCTGCAGTTCGGCGCTGTCGCCGTTGTCGGGCCACGCCTTCCTGCAGCGCCGCTACCTGATCATCCCGGGCATCCGCTCGTCGCGCATCTACGTCGTCGACACCCAGCCGGACCCGACCAGGCCGAAGCTCATCAAGACGATCGAGCCCGAAGAGGTGCTGCGCAAGACCGGCTACTCGCGCCCGCACACCGTGCACTGCGGGCCCGAAGGCATCTACATCAGCACGTTGGGCGGCGGCGGCAAGGACGGCACCGAGGGGCCGCCGGGGGTGTTCATCATGGATTGCGAGACCTTCGAAATTCGCGGGCGCTGGGAGATCGACCGCGGCCCGCAAAAGCTGCATTACGATTTCTGGTGGAATCTCCCGCGCGACTACATGGTGACCAGCGAATGGGGGTTGCCACCGCAGTTCGAGAACGGGATCGTCGCCGAGGACCTGCTCGCTAACAAATACGGTCACTCGGTGCACTTCTGGAACCTACGCGACCGCAAGCACATGCAGGCCATCGACCTCGGCGCCAACCACCAGATGGCGCTCGAGATTCGTCCGGCGCACGACCCCACGCGCGAATACGGCTTCCTTGGCGTGGTGGTCGACACCACCAATCTCGAAGGATCGATCTGGACCTGGTATCGCGAGGGCGGCACGTTCCATATCCGGAAGACCGCCACCATCCCGCCCGAGCCAGCCGATGCGGCGAAACTCCCCGCGTTGCTGAAGGGCTTCGGTGCCGTGCCGCCGTTGATCAGCGACATCGACCTGTCGCTAGACGACCGTTTCCTGTACGTCGCCTGCTGGGGCACGGGCGAGTTGAGGCAGTACGACGTGACTGATCCGATGAATCCGACTCTTGCGGGCAGCGTGCGCGTTGGCGGGATCGCTGAACATGCCAAGCACCCGAGCGGCCGCCCGTTTGGCGGCGGCCCGCAGATGACCGAAATCAGCCGCGACGGAAAGCGCGTCTACTTCACCAACTCGCTGTACAGCACCTGGGACACGCAGTTCTATCCGGACGGCGTGCCCGGCGTGCAGGTGATGTGCAATGTGGACGCGAACGGCGGCATCAAGCTAGACCCGGCGTTCTATGTCGACTTCGGGAAGGAATTCGGGGCGCACCAGATCCGCCTGCAGGGCGGCGACTGTTCGACCGATTCGTTCTGCTACCCATCGGCTTGAGCCCGACCGCGGCGCTCTGGCTCACCATCATCGCCATCGGGCTTTATCACGGGCTCAATCCGGCGATGGGGTGGCCGCTCGCGGTGGCTAACGGGATGGCGGCACGGCGCGGCAGCGCCGTGTTCGCGACGGTACTGCCGCTAGGCGGCGGGCATTTCGCGGCGATGGCCGTTGTTCTGGTGCCGTTTGCGTGGTTGAGTTGGTACGTCGAATGGGGCCGCGCGATCCGGATCGGCGCAGGCGCGCTGGTCGTGCTGTTCGGTATCTTCAAGCTGATCGAGCGGCGCCATCCGCGCGCGCTGGCGCGGATTCGACCGACGCGGCTCGCGTGGTGGTCGTTCCTCATGGCGACCGCGCATGGGGCAGGGCTGATGCTGCTGCCGTTCATGCTGGGCTTGTGTGTCACAGCGCCGGCCGGCGCCGACGGGACCGGCGCCGCGGGGCGGCTCGAGCTGGCCCACGCGACTCTCATGAACTATCTTGCGCGATCGAACGTCGCCGTCGCCGTTTCCGTGGCAGCCGTGCACACGCTGGTAATGATGCTCGCTGGCCTCGGGATGGCCTGGGTCGTGTATCGCTATCTCGGGCTGCGTTTCCTGCGCCGTGCTTGGCTCAACCTCGACGCGGTGTGGGGCGCGAGCTTGATTATCGCCGGCGCCGCGGGCGCGGGCATGGCGATGTGACAGCGGTATCGACCCGCCGGAGTGGGTCGAACTGCGACCATCAGCGGACACTCGGTTCGCAGCCACGAGCAGCCGCCCGAAGCGATATGCCGGCGATAGTGGGTCGATTACGCTGGCGCCGACAGTAAACACTGGGCCTCGTGGACACCCGTTCGGCGCCTACAGACTGCGTGCTCTCACCGGCGCCGGCCGTCCGCCGATGAGCGCTTCAAGATACCGATAATGAGCGGCTCGGCCCTTTTTTGGCGCTGGACCGGTAGGGCCTTATGGGATTCGGGCGACAATTCGCTGCATTTCATCCGCGTTGAAAGCGCGCAGTGTGGTAGACCGAATATTTCCCAGTGAACCGATCTTGTACATATACGCGGCGCAGGCCTCCTCCGGTCCATCAATGATCACTACCATGTCGTATTGACCGAGGGTCCAAAAGGCTTGCTTCATTGTCACACCCAGCGTCTCGCCCAATTTGCCTGCAGCAGCAAGACGATTCGGGGACTCCTTGATGCCGCGAATGCCTTGGTCGGTGAAATTGATCACTGCAATGTAGGTTGCCATCGTCAGCTCCTTGTGGTGGTTGCCTGCCGCGAGCCAAGTCGAGGGTAGACCATCTTCGACCCCTTGGTTACGTGCAGCAACAGAACTAACGTAGCCCTCCATGCATTGCAGATATTGATGGCCGTCAATCCAGATCCAATTAGGTCATCGACCTAGCGTGTAGTGGCCACCGCGAGCGCCGCAACTAGCCCACGGAGTCCTACGCCATCCGAGGCGGACAAGGTGAATGAAGTGAGAATCGGCAGTGTGATCGTTCGCGCGCATCGATAGCTGATGTGCGCAACAATCAAGCTATTTTCAGGATCAGCTGTGAATCAACGTCTGCTTGAGCACGCGCGGTCGATCAACGAGGTCGGCGAGTGTGTGTTCGTCCAATGAATCATAGAGTGCCTCGAAGGCATTGACCAAGATGCCCTTCAATCTGCAGGAGGACGTGATTCGGCACGCCTGCGGGTCGCCCGAGAGGCACTCGACGATCGGCGCGTCGCCTTCACTTACTCGTACGATTTCCCCGAGGCGAATCTCCTCAGGGGCTCGCGCCAGGCGAATTCCGCCGCCTTTGCCCCGTACGGACTCCACGATGCCGGCGCGCGCGAGTTGGTGGACGACCTTCATCAGGTGGTTTTCGGAAATGCCATAGGCGGTCGCGATTTCAGGGATCGTCGCCAGCCGTGTTCGGTCCAGCGCCAGGTACATCAGCACACGCAGCGTGTAGTCGGAAAAGACGGTGAGGCGCATTTAAAGGTGTATTGCAAATATTGCTTTTGGAATCGGGTCGGCGTACGATTAAGCAGTATGAATAATACTGCTTTATGGCGATGGCTGCCTGATCGGCGCGGTCCTAGCCAACGACGTACCAAATGAACGCCATGAGGCTCTTTAGACCCAGCTCGATGTCCGCCACGCCGCGCGGCGGAGTGCTGTTCGCAGTGCAGGGCAAGATTTTCCCGTCACGGGGTAATCCCGGCGTCCATCCAGGGAGCGCAATCATCGAGACAATGCTGGAATCGGGAGTCCCCGTCGAATTGGCGAAGCAGCCGCCGGCCGCTGCTACCAGGTTCACGATCGAGAACATCATCGCAGTGCGTCACTGGACGCCGAAGTTGGTGTCGTTCCGATCGAGCCGAGTCCCGGTGTCGCCAGCGCCAGTAAACATGCAGTCCCTATCCTTCAACCAAGACTGGAGTTAGCGCCATGCCCCATCCCGCACATGTTCACCTCTCACCCGACGCGATCTATTCTTTCGACGCGCGCGGTGTTGCCAAACGCTTCCGGCATGCCGCCATTTTCGGGGCGCTCGACGCCCTGAATCACGGCGAGACCATGCGCTTCGTCAACGATCACGATCCGCTGCCGTTGCTCGACCAGCTCGTGACGCGATACGATCAAACAGTCACTATTCGGTATGTTCAACGTGATCCGGGCGCGATCGTGATCGACTTTGTGAAGAACTGAAAGGAAGATGCCCCGTCGCCTACCTCGACCGGTGTAGGGGTGCGTGCCGCGTTCGGATGTCGAGGGGATGGGTTTCACGGCGGTGGAGTCGCAATGAATGACTACGTGAAAGCCTGGCAATGCATTGGCTGCGGAAAGATCGAGGCGCCGCAGACGTGTATAGGGGTCTGTCAGGACCGCAAGGTCGAGTTTGTCTATGCATATGAACATGAAGAAGCGTTGGCCCAGCTGGAAGTCGCGCGTCGACGGGCGAGTGCTCTGGAGGCGCTCGCCCGCCGACTCGCGTGTACCAACCCGCACAAAGATGGATGGGAAACCACCTACCGCGCGATGCAAGAGCAGGCGCGCTCGGCGCTGGCGGCCATCGGCAGTGCGACCTGAGCGCGTCCAGGGTAGTGAACGCGGCTGCGCTGACGGCAGCAGAGCGTTCGAACCTGCGCCGACGAGCCGTACTACGCCTGGCCGTTCATATCGACGCCGAGCCGACATGGAGTTTCACAAGGATTGCAGATGCCGAAGATTGAAGACCCCCAACCGCAGCAGAGCACCGCTTCCGCCGGGTTCGCGCTCTGGAAACTGGGGTTTCGACCCTTCTACCTGCTCGCCAGCAGCTTTGCCGCGTTGTCGATTCTGCTCTGGGTCTGCCAGTACACGGGCCATCTCCCCTCCATGTATGTTCGACAGCCCGTCGTGGCACGGCCACGAGATGCTGTACGGCTACACGCTGGCCGTGGTGGCGGGGTTCCTCCTTACGGCCGTTCGCACCTGGACCGGGAAGCCAACACCCGCGGGCCTGCCGCTGATGGCGCTTGCAGCACTTTGGGTGGCCGGCCGCGTGCTGGTCTTGACCCCTTTCGCCACCGCGGCGGCGGTCGTCAATGCGGCGTTTCCGGTGGCCGTCGCCATCGGAATAGGCATTCCCATCGTGCAGAGCCGGAACCGGCGCAACTATTTCTTCATCGCGCTGCTGTTGCTGCTTGGCCTCGCCGTGCTTGCGTTTCATCTTGCACATCTGGGTATGCTCCCGTGGCCGGAACGGGCGAGCCTGCAGGTTGGACTCGATGTCGTCCTGTTCATCATGGCCGTGATGGGCGGACGGGTGATTCCGATGTTCACCAACAATGGCGTTCCGGGTGTGAAAGCCACGCGCCACCCTTTGGTCGAAAAACTCGCGCTGGGCGGTGTGCTCGTCCTGCTTGCGGCGGACCTGCTGCAGGCTTCCCCGGGAGTCATTGCCGTGGTCGCGTTGCTCGTTTCCACGGCTCACGCCGCACGGCTCTACCTCTGGCAGCCGTGGCGGACCTTCGGCGCGCCGATTGTGTGGGTCCTGCACATGGCCTACGGCTGGATTGTCGTCTATCTCGTGCTACGCGGATTTGCCGCGCTCGGCTTCTTAGGCGAACTGCTCGCGGTGCATGCGCTAACGGTCGGGGCGATCGGCGGCATGACGATCGGCATGATGACGCGTACGGCGCGCGGCCACACCGGGCGCCCGCTGGTGGCGGACCACTTCGAAGTGGCCTGCTATGTTCTCGTCGTGCTCGCCGCCGCGCTACGCGTCTTCGGCGGCATGCTGTTACCCGACGCGTATATGGCGACGGTCGTCGCCTCGGGCATTTGCTGGTCCGCCGCGTTTGCGCTCTACGCGGTGCGGTATTGGCCGGTGTTGTCGCGGCCGCGGCTAGACGGCAAGCCCGGATAGTTTCACGTTCTCCGAGGAGTCAGTATGGCCGGACAAACGGGTGCTGGGCATCTGTCTTGGCGCACAACTGATTGCAAGTGCGTTGGGCGCCAAGGTGTATCCGAACGCGGCCAAGGAAATCAGGTGGTTGATGGTCACTCGATCAAGTCCTACCTGATCAACGACAAGACAGCACCAGAACGGGAATGCCTGCAATCGCAGGCAAACCGCGGCACTGGATGGTTCGTACGAGTGCATCCTGTGTGCCTGCTGGACGACCAATGCCCTTCGTTTTGGTGGAACGCGGACAAGTCAATGTCGCGATTACACGTTAGTATTTCAGAATGAAGAAGGATAATTTCCCCATTCGGCGAAACCGCCGAACTTCGCTGAAGGCGAGCATCGAGGCGCTCGAGCACGGTTTGGTAGAACGCTGCCAGACCGTCCGGCTTTGCTTTCTCTCGGCCCTGGCAGGCGAGCATGTTCTGCTGATCGGTCCGCCAGGCACCGCAAAAAGCGAACTGGCTCGACGCTTGCATACGGCTTTCCGCGATGCTAGTTACTTCGAGCGCCTGCTGACCCGCTTTTCCGTTCCTGAGGAGATTTTCGGGCCCTTGTCGATAAAGGCACTGGAAGACGATCGTTATGAGCGGCACACCGCCGGCTTCCTGCCGGAAGCCTCGATTGCCTTCATCGACGAAGTGTTCAAGGCGAACAGCGCCATTCTCAACGCGCTGCTTACCTTGCTCAACGAACGCCAATTCGACAACGGTGCGGGACGACAGAACTGTCCCCTCATCAGCGTGATCGGCGCGACCAACGACGTTCCGGAAGACGAAGTGGCCGATGCATTCTTCGACCGCTTTCTGGTTCGCCTGACGGTAGCGCCGGTGAGCGCCGCCGGCTTCGGTGATTTGCTTCGGGCGGGACCCCACGGCGGTTGGGCTCCGCCTCCGCCCGCATCTGGATTGGGAGAAGGCGATCTCCTCGCGTTGACGAATGACGCACTGACGGTAGAGGTTCCTGCCGCTATCGTCGAAGTGCTTGGTGAATTGCGCCATTACCTCGCTGCCGAGCACCTTTACGTATCCGACCGCCGGTGGGTAAAGATTGTCTGGCTGTTGCGCGTAGCTGCAGCCAGTGAAGGACGCGCGGCGGTCGCGCTATGGGATCTCCTGCTGCTTCCTTGGCTTACCGCCTTCGACGCTGGGCGGCAGACGACAGTGGCCGATTGGTTGGCTACCCGGCTGGGCGTGCGGGAAGCGTTCTCGCCAACCCGCCTCACGCGGGTAATCGAGGCGTTCGAGGCCCAACTCGACGCGGAACTGAAGGCCAACGATTTGGACTACGACGAATCCGGCCGCCTGCAATTCTCCAGCACCGATCTGGCCGCCATCATCGGAGATGCAAAAGGAGGTGCCGCGGCTCCACGCATAAAATACAGTCGCGCTCGCCGCTACGGAGAAACGCATATTGGGGCCCGTGTCTCCCAGATTGATTCTTTGATCTTGCGCATTGCGGACTACGGCAACGAGGTCGCTGCCCACAGGGAAAGTCTCGCGGCTTACCAGGCACAGAGCTTGTGGCTCGACGAGGGCCTGCTGAATCGGGCCGCAGCGAGTCTGGACGCCACTGCGGCGGCCATTTACAACCTCGCCGAGCGGGCCCGATCCGTTCGCGCGGGCTTCCTGGGACTGCCACGGCTGGCCGAAGACAACAGCGCGAGGCCGGAACCCGTTGCGCACGAATCGCTCGACGAAGTTTGAGTACCTCACGGCAACGTCCGCTGCTTTTCGAAGCCGAGGAAAGGCGCCTCGAGGCTCTCGACAAGCTGGCGCGTTCGCTTTGGCTCGGCGGTCTGACCAATTCTCAAGGCACCCTGGAGCCGCGGCTGGAATTGCTTGCCACGTTGCAGGGAGCGCTCCTGGCCGGGGTCATGCCGTCCTTGGAAACATGGTGCTGGCCACCCCGTCCGATCGCCCAGTCATTGCATGAGGCGATTGCTCGCCTCGGCATTGCCGGGTTTTGCCTTGGACAAAAGGAACTCACGGATACCGTTGAGATGAGCCTGTTGTTTCATCTCGATTTCATCGTCGACTATCAGGATCGGGGTGCCAGTGAGCCCGATGCCGTGCGAATGGCAATCGACGCGTTTGTGGAGGATTGGTCGGAGCGCTGTGGCGAGATCAGCGAGCTGATCGAGGTTTTTGGCCTGCCGCCGGATGATGGCAAGAACACCCGCTGGGATCAGATTCACGGCCTGCTGCGGTCCGCGGGATGGCAAGAAGTATTGCGTATTCGCCGGCTGCTCGAGCGGCTGCCGGAATTGGCGCGAGTGATTCGCGCCCTCGGCCGATGCCGTCAGGCGGATGAGAGCGACGCCGTGAGCCCCATCACCGTCGATGTCATGGACGATGCGGTCGCTCAACGTCCGGAAAGCAAGACGGTGCACATCCCGGACATGCCTGGAGAGACTCGAGGCATTTGCCGTTCGGATCGGATCGCCCGCATGTTGCCCGCCGAAGCCATGCTCCTCGGCCATCCACGCCTGCGCCTCGTGTGGCATGCCCGTCGGGCAGAACGCACGCTCCTCAGTTACGAGGACGACGATCGCATGGAAGAGGTGCGACTGCATAGATCCAAGGTCTTGCGCCCCCGTCCCAGTTCGCAACCGGGCCAACGACTGGAAATGGGGCCGATTCTGATCTGCGTCGATACGTCGGGCTCCATGCAGGGGGGCGCCGAAGACGTGGCCAAGGCCGTCGTTCTGGAGGCCATGCGTACTGCCCACGCCCAGCATCGTCGCTGTCATGTCTTTGCGTTTGGCGGTTCGGGCGAGTTGATCGAAATGGAATTGGCCGTGGATAGCGGCGGTATCGATGCTCTCATTCGATTTCTGGGGCAAGCGTTTCGTGGCGGTACCGATATCTGCGGCCCCCTGGAACGGGTAATCGCGAAACTGGAAGACCAACATTGGCAGTTGGCCGACCTTCTGATCGCGTCCGACGGTGAATTCGGTGCTACGCCGGCACTTGCTGCCCGCCTCGATGCCGTCAAGCGCGACCTGGGGCTGCGCGTGCAGGGTGTGCTCATAGGCGACCGGGAGACGGTCGGCTTTCTGGAAGTTGCCGACAACATCTTTCCGATCCGTGACTGGCGGCGCTACGGCGGATCCAATGCGGATCCCCCGATACCTTCGCACCGCCTTACGGCGATGTATTTTCCCGGGGCGCTGCGCAATAAGGAGAACCGCCATTCGACGGTTTCGGGAGATATCGCGGCAGCAACCCTCCTCGGCCCGCACCGTAGCGAGCCGACCTAGGAAATCGCTGCTTGCATTGCCGCTGACAGGGGTGAGCGCCGATGCGGTTTGCCACTGATTACCTTGCGCAATTGGAAGCCTTTGCTGCCGAAGGTCGAATGCCTCGCATCCGGGCTCTCCATCTGCCGCCGGTCCGGCCGATTCAGGACAACAGGGGAGATTTTTGCGCTTTGGAACTCGAGGATGGTTCTCTCGGCCTTTCCTATGTCCTGCTTGACGATACCCTGGCGCGACTCTCCAAGGAAATCGACAATCTTGGCCTCGCCGGCGCTGATCCAGTGGCGGTGGCGCGCCGCTACGCCAGTGAACGCGGACTGTGGAAGACCATCGGATTCGCTGCCGCCAATGCACTCACGCGCTACCTGTTCGACCGCGCAGGCTTCCGCCCGGACGACAGTACCGACTCCATAGGGCAGATGACGCCTCGGCCCGATGACCACATCGGGATGATCGGACTCTTCACACCCTTGCTCGGTCGGATCCTGGCGACCGGTGCCCGGCTCACGGTGGTTGAATTGAAGGCAGAGTTGGTTGGCAACGGCGACGGCTATCGCGTGACCCTCGATCCCGCGGCGCTTTCGGATTGCACCAAGGTGATATCTACCAGCACGCTGCTGCTGAACGATACGCTGGATCGCATGGTGGCTTGCTGCCACAAGGCCCGGTGGTTCGCGATGGTCGGACCCAGCGCAGGATGCCTGCCTGATGCGCTGTTCTCGCGCGGCGTGACCTTCATTGGGGGCACTTGGGTCAACAACCGAGAGGCGTTCGTTGCGGCGCTGAAAGGCGGCGAGCCGCTTGGCGACCACGCCAGCAAGTTTGCTTTGACCGCTGCGAGTTATCCGGGGTGGCGCGCGTTGATGAAAAGAGCCTGCACGTAGAGGCTGCGTTACCCGAACAGGCGTTTGTGCCGAACGAGCTTTGGAGCGTGGGATATCAGGGACGACGAGATCAACAGGAACCAGAACAAGCCCGCTGCGTGCCCTGGCATCAGGATCATTCCAAGCACCAGCAGTAATTTGAGCAACACAAACACTCCCGCCAGCTCTCTGCAATGCTGGCGATTGCGCCACAGCTCGATGCCGAAGAGACCGACACCGGTCACGAAGGTCGTTAGAGACGCCACCAATTGGTGCTGGCTGCTGCCGAAGATTGCGATTGCAATCAGGACGACACCGACGAGATGCAATGACCTCAAGGCAATGCTAAGCCAGCGTCGTCCGACGAACTTGGATCTGCCCGGCATAATAATCAATTTGTTGGGCATCGGGTATGCACGTTCGAATCTCGGCCTTCTGTACATCGTCCGACTTGGTTGCCAGCACTGAGTCTCGAAGAGCACCTGCGATCACGTTAAATTGATCTACGACGTTATCCGTTGAATTGGCACTCTTCTGCATCGAACTCGTCACGGGGCAGCTTCGAGATTGTAACCAGTCATTGTATATATGCGGATCCGATTTCGGGAGCCGGTCGATAGCGCCCGCCCACGAGCCGCGCCCGTATGCTCGCATTTTGCTTGGCTACCAACTGCCCGATCGGGTTCCTGTCGCGTACCCGGTCAGGCAGCCCGCGCCTCACCCGCCTGCTCGTACGTGCGCCCGTCGCGGATGTGGTAGATCCGCCGGAAGGTCGGGATGATCTTCTCGTCGTGCGTGACCACGATGATCGCGGTCCCGAACCGCTGCGCCATCTCGTTCAGGATGCGCACCACGGTCAGCGCCCGCTCGCTGTCGAGCGGCGCCGTCGGCTCGTCAGCGAGGATGATCGGCGGCTGGTTGACCAGCGCGCGGGCGATCGCGACGCGTTGCTGCTCACCACCCGAGAGCTGGGGCACCTGCGCCTGCGCGCGATGACCGACATCCAGCGCGACGAGCATGGCCCGCGCCCGGTCACGCGCCTTGCCGTTGGACACCCCGGCCAGCATCGGCAACAGCGCGACATTGTCGGTCACGTCGAGGAACGGGATGAGATAGGGCGCCTGGAACACGAAGCCGATGCGGTCGCGCCGCAACGCGCGCAAATCGGCGACCTTCCAGCCGTTGTCGTAGATCGTCTCCCCGGCAAGCGCCATGCGGCCGGAAGTGGGCTCGATCACGGCACCCAAGCATTTCAGCAGCGTGCTCTTGCCCGAGCCGCTGGGACCGATCAGACCCACGACCTCACCGGGCTGGACGATCATGTCCACGCCTTTCAGCGCATCGACGGCCGCGTCGCCCACACCGTACCGCTTGGTCAGACCGCTGATCTCGATTGCCGGATGGGCCATTCCTCAGCCCCCGATGGCCGTTGCCGGATCGACGCGCAGCGCGGCGCGGATCGCGACGATGCTCGCGAAGGCGCAGATCACCAGCACGAGCACGGCGCCCAGCACCGCGTCCCCGGGCAGCAGCAACACGTATTTCGGGAAGATCGGCGCCCACAGCGTGGCCACGGTCTTGCCGACGACGAAGGCGATGGCGCCCAGGCCGAGCGCCTGCTGCAGGATCATCCCGGCGATGGTGCGGTTGCGCGCGCCGATCAGCTTGAGCACTGCGATCTCGCGTACCTTGTTCAGGGTCATCGTGTAGATGATGAAGGCGACGATGGCGGCGCTGACCACGGCGAGGATGACCAGAAACATGAAGATCTGTTTGGCCGACGTAGCGATCAGCTTGGCGACGAGGATTTCGTCCATGTCGGTCCGCGTGTACGCTTCCAGATGTTTCCAGCGCCGGATCTCGCGCGCCACGACCATCTCGTCGGCGTTCGGTGCCAGTCGCAGCATGACAACGTTCACGGTACGGCTGCTGGCTTGGCTCGCCTGCACGGCCTCGAGCAGTCCCGGTACCCCGGGGCGGTTGAACGCCGGATTGGCGGCGGTGCGCGCCCGCTCGTTGACCAGCGCGTCGTTGTCCTTGAGGAACTGCACTTCCTGCGCATCCTGCAGCGGCACGAAAACCATGGGGTCGCCCCCCGAGGACACCATGCGGCGGGTCAAGCCGACGACCGTGTACTCGTGCCGGCGGATACGGATGCGTTCTTCGAGCCGGAACCCCGTCTTGACATCGGCGATCGCCTCGTAGTGCGAGCGCGTGATCGGGCGCCCGGCCACGAGGTAGCCGGGCTCGCCAGGGTGCCCTGGCTCGAAGCCGACCAGCATGACGCGCACGTCTGCGTCCGCGTGCGGGATCTGCATCGTCAGATAGGTGACGTTGCCGGCCTCTGCGACACCCCGCACGCCGAGAAGCGTCCGGTACGCGTCGTCGCGCACGTTCGATGGCTCGGCGTAGGGGCCGAGCGTGTCGCGTTGTACGACCCAGAGATCGGCGCCACCGTTTTGGAGCAGCACCTTGCCGTCGTCAACCAATCCTCGATAGATCCCCGCCATCGACAACGTCAGACCGACGAGCAAGCCGAGCCCGAGCCCGGTGAAGATGAACTTGCCCCAGCCATAGAGGATGTCGCGACCGGCGAGGTTGATCATGGATTGGCGCGGACAATCGCGGTGACGACCGTGACCTTGGTGTCCGGCTTCAATACCTGTTCGCTGTGGACGACGACCTCGTCGCCCACGTTCAGGCCGTCGACAATCTGGCTGCGCCCGTCGAGCGTCGTGATGCCAACCCCCACCGGCCGGAACGCAACGCGGCCGTCGGTGATTTGCCAGACGCCATCCTGCCGATCCAGCCGTTTCAACGCCGCGGCCGGTACCGAGCGTACGTTGGCGAGTTCGGCGGTGCGGATCGTCACCTCGACCAGTTCGCCAACCGAAATCCCTTCTGGCCGCGCCGCAAAGCCGACGTTGACGATCCTTTCTTCGGTCACCGCATCGCTCACCCAGTCGAGGCGCTGGACCTCCCCGCGATAAGCGCGCTTCGCCTCCGAGCGCAGCACGATCTCTGCGGGCTGTCCCACGCGCACGCCGCCGGCCTGACCCTGGTCGATTCGTGCCTTGATCCACAGGGTTGCCGGGTCAATGACCTGCAGCACCGCCTGCCCGGCGACGATCGTGGTTCCGGGCTCGACCAGTCGCGCGCTGACGACGCCGTCGACGGGACTCGTGAGCCGCGCCTGCGCGCGCAACTTGCCGACCCCAGCGACATCGGACAATGTTTTGTCGTAGTCACGCCGCGCGGCTGCCAGTTGGGCTGCCGCCGCATCGACGGCCGCCTTCGCGGCATTCGCTTCGTGTCCTTTGGCGTCGGTGGCTTCCTGGCTGACGAACCCCTGCGCACGCAGCTCGTTGGAGCGACGGGCGCTCGCGACCGCGAGTTGCGCGCGGCTCTGCGTCTCGGCGAGCTGTGCCTCGGCGGCGCGAACGATGCTGGCGGCGCGTTCTGCGGCGAGTTGCCCGCTGGCGACGCGATCCCCCAGATCGACCGGATCGAGTTCGACGAGCAACTGTCCGGTCTTGACGAGATCGCCGTGGTCGACGAGCACTCGCGCGACGCGGCTCGCCACCGTCGGCCCGAGTGCATAGCTGCGGCGTGCCTCGACCGTACCAATACCGAACGTACTCGCGACCAGCGGACCCTGTTCGACCTTGGCCAGGGTGACCTTCGCAGGAGCGAGCGGCCCTTGGGTCGTCGTCAGCCAGCCGAGCAGAAGTGCGCCGGCGATGCCAGCCGTGATCAGTACAGCCTTGCGGCCAAGTCGGAACTTCACGGCTTTCTCCGCCCGCGATACCCGTGGAGGAGCAACGGGAACAGTTGTCGGGCGCGCTTCTTCATCGCTGACTCGTCGCCGGCGAGCGCAGACTGGATAACTAGGCCCTGTACGGCGCCGATGAACAGCACGGGGGCGAGGGTGGCATCGAGATCGGCGGGAAGCTCGCCCGCCGCCTTGGCCTGGGCGAAGAGCAACGCCAGGCGCTTGCTGTAGGCCGCGATCATCGTGCCCACTTCGGCGCGTACCGGCGAATCGCCCGGGTACTGCAGTTCGTGGAACAGGACGCGGGGAACGCCGGGGTTTGCGGCGACGAACGCCACATGCGCGAGGAATGCGCGCTCGATCTTGCCCAGGGGCGAATCGGCTTTCGCCACCGCCGCATCGAGTACTGCGCCGAGCGATTCACGGACCCAGGCAAAGACGGCGAGCCAGATCGCCTCCTTGTCCGGGAAGTGCCGGAAGAGCGCGCCCTGCGTGACACCGATCCGCTCGGCGATCGCCTGGGTGGTGATCGAATCCGGGCCGCGCTCGCGGGCCAGCGACAGCACGGCGGCAACGATTTCGCGTTGCCGCTCGTCCGTCCTGAGGCGGAGGCGAGGCGTAGCTCGGGGAGCAGTCCGGGCGTCCATGGCAGCCAGGGGGTTGCTTAAAAGTAAGTAATCAAATACTATCTTACAGAGGCGGCGCCGGATTCGCAACCCCGCCGACCAGCGCACCGCCAACCGCGTCGCCCAGGCGCTGAAAATGGCCGCCATCTCACTTCGCGCCAGCCAATCCGCCCTGGGCGCCTATTTCCGCCGCATGTGCGCGCGCCTGGACAAAGGCAAGGCCGTGACCGCGGTCGCCCATAAGCTCGCCCGCCTGATCTACGCCATGCTTACCAAAGGCGCCGCATACGTCGATCAAGGACAGGAATACTACGAAGAGCGTTACCGCCAGCGCGTCCTGTTCCACCTGAAGAAAAAGGCCGCTGCCATGGGGCTGCAGCTCGTGGCGGTGCAGTCTCAACAGACATAACGCCACTTCATCAATTCAGCTACTTGCGAATGGTTTCTTGAGAGAGAAGTCCCGACGGCTGCAGTGGGTCTATGTTGTTGAAAATACTCCCTTGAATTTGGTCGATTCTTGGCTATGTTGAAGCCAAGATGTTCGAGAGGGAGACGCGGGGATGAAGGGACGACAGCCTGGCGGCCAGAAACAGCTGTTCTACTCATTCAACCTCGACGAGCACGTTCCCTCGGATCACCTGCTACGGGGAATCGATCAGTTTCTCGATCTAGGCGAGCTGCACCAACACCTCGCCCGTTCTACAGCCATACGGGCCGGCCATCGATTGATCCCCAGCTGCTGATTCGCATGCTGATCGTCGGCTACTGCTTCGGCATCCGGTCCGAGCGGCAGCTGTGCGAGGAAGTCCACCTGAACCTGGCGTACCGAGTTATTCAACAGCATAGGTGAGAGGCGGAAGTTGGAATCGCTTTCCGGATAGCCGACGTTGCCGTTTGCCGATCAAGTCCTGCAGCCACGGGCCTATGCAGACCAGGCGGTCGCACTTTCGGGCCGAAATCCGAAGTTCCTTCTACTCGGGGCTTCGCCACCGAGAGCATGCGGAGTGCCCATCGGCCGGACCCACAATGGCTGCCGCTTATCCGCAGTGCACCTGGATTGCGGGTCATAATATTCACGGATGCTTGCATCGGACCAACGTGTGTTTCCAGGAGAGACGGCCATGTTCCTAAGGAACTATTGGTACGTAGTTGCGTGGGACTACGAAGTCAAGCAGAAGCCGTTTGCACGTACGGTCTGCGGTGAACCTATCGTGCTGTACCGCCGACCCGACCGTACCTTGGTTGCGCTGGACGATTGTTGCCCACACCGCATGCTCCCGCTGTCCAAAGGCACGGTGAAGGGCGACCTGATCGTCTGCGGCTATCACGGCATCGAGCTCAACGGCAAGGGCGAGTGCGTGTACATGCCGAACATGGACAAAGTGCCTGCTAGCCTGAGGGTCAATGCCTACCCGGTAATAGAACGGCATCGCTTCGTCTGGGTGTGGATTGGCGATCCGGCGCGCGCTGACCCGGCGTCGATTCCCGACCTGCACTGGTGCTCCGATCCCAACTGGGCATTCGATGGCGGCACCTACCACGTGCGCTGCGACTATCGATTGCTCGTGGACAACCTCATGGACCTCAGCCACGAGACATTCGTGCATCCGACCAGTATCGGTCAGGAGGAGATCACCAAGGCTCCGATCAGCACCACGGACAGCGACACGTCAGTGACGGTGACGCGCTGGATGTACGAAATTGAGCCGCCGCCGTTCTGGGCCAGCAACCTGAAATCGAACGCGAGGTGCGATCGCTGGCAAATAGGGACCTTCACGTTGCCGGCCAACGTGATGATCGACGTCGGCGTGGCACGAGCTGGAACCGGCGCACCCCAAGGAAACCGTTCGCAGGGCGTGACCGGAATCGTGGTGGACGTGATGACGCCGGAATCCGACTCCTCGACCTGGTATTTCTGGGGTATGGCCCGCGATTTCGAGGTGAAGGACCAGGGACTTACCTGCCGCATCAAGGATGCCCAGAGCGGCGTGTTCGCGGAGGACATCGTCGTGCTCGAGGCGCAGCAGGAAAACATCACGCGGCGACCCGAGCGGCAGATGCGTAACTTCAACATCGACGCAGGTGGAGTTCGTGCGCGGCGTCTGCTCGACAAGGCGTTGTCCAGCCAGACCACGGGCGCGGTAGACGGATAGACAGCCGCAGGGAAGCGGGCACGTCGTTTGTCACGACCGAGCCGCGAAAGCTCGAAGTGCGGCCTTGACGACTATCTCGAAATCAAACGGCTGTACATGAAGCCATTGGCAGGCTCGCGAGCGCGGCGTCGCGTTCGTACATGTCGAGGAAAGCTTCGATCCAGGAGTTGACGCGACCCGCATCGGTGATCGGCGCCATGTGGCCCGAGTCGATAGTCCCGACGCGGCGATTGGGAAGCGTCCGAATCAGAAGGGTGTGGATGCGCTGAACGACTGCGGGACTGCGGGTGCCCGCGAGCAGCAGCGTGGGTGCGGCGATTGCGCGAAGGTCCGCCGGGTGCATCGGCCACGACAATGCTGCCTGGAAATCGAGAGGCAGTTTGTCGACGCGGCGCGCGATGCTGGCTTGGGCCGGCAGCGGCAGCGACGCGTAACTTCCCTCGCCGCTCCAGAAATCCACGAATGCCTGCGCGGCATCGTGGCGACGCCCCGCTGCGACGAGGCGTGCGACATGCTCGGCGCGCTGTCGCATATCCGCCAGCGTCGCGTCTTCGTCGTCCAGCATGCGGAACGCCACGGGCTCGTACAACGATAGGCTCGCGACGCGGTTGGTCCTGCATTGGGCGAAGCGCAGCGCAACCAAGCCCCCATACGAGTGGCCGACCAGGTGGATGCGGCTGTTCGCCTCGATGAGATGGTCCAGGCGATCCGTGACGAGCCGTACCTCTTCGTCCACCGTGAACGACGCTACTGTAGCCGACCTCGCGTTGTCGCCGTAGCCGCAAAGATCGATGGCGATCACGCGGTATCGCGAGGCCAGCCGCTCGGCAAGCGTCGTCCATTGCGATTTCGAGCTGAGCGATGAGTGCAGCATTACGACCGGCGTACCGGCGCCTGCGACAAAATAGCCGGGCCGCAATGGAGAATTCGCCTGGTCCACGGACCTCCGGGTCGCGAGATGCATGATCAGTGCTTCCCTGCTTTGTGCGTCATGCGGTGGTCCGGCTTGGTCACGGGCAGGCCAACATAGGACGACATCGCCGCCGAGGCTACCGCCGGGACTGGCTGCATTGCCGATTCGACTGACAGCCTGAACATCCCCAGGACCAGCAGCGTGACGGAGAACATTGCCGCCAAGGCGATCCGGTCCACGGTAGTGATTTCCCTCCTGCTTCCTTTCATCGCACACGCACCGGCCAAGGGCCGGCGCATGATTCCGTCTGATGGCTTGCCGCACCGATACATGTGACTCTCCGATGTAACCGTGACTGCAGCGCAGTCTAGCCAGGAGGTGCGCCACGAGGATTTCAGCAGATGGCCAATTTTGTTTCGTTTGTTTCAAACGGCCCCGGGACGTGTCGAATTCGCGGCCAGTCGACTTATCCTGCCAGTCCACAGCCAGAGCCCTTTCGACGCGATTGCGCCGCCGGCCCCTCCCCAATGAGGCGCTCGTCGGGTATTGCATGGGCCGAAGTGGGGACTCTTGCGATTGGCCAACTTCGTCAAGCGCGCTGACTCTCCCCATCGCGATGGGGTCGTTGTAGGATCTACGGTTCCAGGAGCGGCACAACATCCGTGAACCAGAAAGCGACAATTTTGGTGGTCGATGACGAGCCGGAGGTCCGCGAGGTCCTGGAGGAATACTTCGCCGCTCACGGCTACGCGGTCATTGGCGTGGAGAGCGCCAGCGCCGCAAGGGCCGCGGTCGCAGTGCATTCCGTAGACCTGGCGTTGGTGGACATCAACATGCCCGGCGAGGACGGCCTCAGTCTTGCCCGGCATCTCCGCGAGCGCCACGCAAGGATTGCGATCGTCATGCTGACTTCCGCCGCCACGGTGGTGGATCGCATCGTGGGCCTCGAGATGGGTGCCGACGATTACGTCCCCAAACCCTTCGACCCGCGTGAATTGGTGGCTCGGGTCAAGAGCGTGCTGCGCCGCACGTCGTCTGCGCGCCAGGCCGACCCTGGCCCCGAGAAAGTGCGTATCGGACGATGCATGCTCGACCTGGCCGCACATCGGCTCACGGACGAGACGGGAGCAGAGGTGGCGATATCCTCGCTGGAGTTCGATCTGCTCAAGGCGTTTGCGGAACACCCCAACCGGGCCTTCTCCCGCGAACGCATCCTGAATCTCAATCAGAACCGCGATTGGGACCCATTCGACCGCAGTGTCGATCTGCGCATCATGAGGTTACGCAAGAAGATCGAGCCCGATCCCGAGCATCCGAGGTTCATCAGGACCATACGCAACGAGGGTTACATCTTCGTGCCCGATGGAACGTGAGAATCAAGTGAATACCTTTCTGCGCACTAGAAAACACCTGTGTGTCCTTGCGTGTGTCGCGCTTCTGCTCGCGCTGGCCGGCTGCACGCGCGAGCCGGAAACCGCGCTGCGCATCGGTACCAACGTATGGATAGGGAGCGAACCGCTTTACCTGGCGCGGGAGCTGGGCCAGCTCGATCCTGCGGTCGTACAACTCGTGGAATATCCATCGGCGAGCGATGTCCTGCGCGCGTTTCGCAACCAGGCGATCGACGGCATGGTCATCAGCCTAGACGAGCTGCTTGGACTTGCCGCGGACGGATTTCAGCCGCGGATCATCCTGGTGGTGGACGTGTCCAACGGAGCCGACGTGGTCGTGGGCCGTCCCGGCATGCGGACGATGCGTGACCTTCAAGGCAAGCCGGTCGCGGTGGAAAGCAGTGCCCTGGGCGCCTTCGTGCTGAGCCGGGCACTGGCCCTCAGCAATATGCAGGCGAGCGATGTCAACGTCGTGCACCTGGAATCGAACGAACAACCGGAGGCGTTCGAGAAAGGTCAGGTGGATGGCGCCGTCACGTTCGACCCATTTCGCGCCCGATTCCTTCGCGCGGGCGCGAGCATTCTCTTCGACAGCACCCAGATTCCCGGCGAGATCGTCGATCTCCTGGCGGTGCGAGCCGGTGTCCTCGAGAAGCGGCCCAAGGCAGTTCAGGTGCTCCTCACCGGCTGGTTCGGCGCGATCGACTATCTGAAGAACAAACCCGAGGACGCGGCGCGGCGCATGGGAATTCGCCAACAGACAACCGGGGAGCAGTTCCTGGCGGCCCTGAAGGGCCTCCACATTCCGTCCCGCGAAGAAAATCTCAGGATGCTCGGGGGAGCGACGCCGGAGCTGGCCGTAACAGGACGCCGACTCATGACCTTGATGGTGGAAGCGAAGTTGCTGCGCGGTGAAACGGACCTCAAGGGCGTGCTTGCGCCGGGACCGCTGGCGGACCTGCCAAGATGAGCACCGCCCGGCCGCCCCAAGGTGCGAATTGCGACCCCTCGGGGGGCAGCGCCGCGGCGACAGCCGCAAGCGTGGGGGTCGAATGACCACCATCCGCATCCCGGCGTCGCTCAAGGTCACCGTCCCGCTCATTCTGCTGGCCTTTGCCGCGACGCTGAGCGCGGTGAACCTGCTCTATCACGTACCGGAGGCCGAGCATGCGGTGGAGGAAGACACTCGCAAGCGGATGGCCCAGGAGATGGCGCGCGTGCAAAGCACCCTGGAGTATCTGTTGCTCAAAGGTGATCTGGCGGCCGCGCAACGCGAGATTTCGGTGCTTGCGCACAACCACGATGTCGTTCTCGCCGCGCTGACGGATGACCGGAATGCCGTCATCGCCACGACGCGACGCGCGTGGCTGGGGCGGCAGATAGCGGACGTGTTGCCGCAGTTCGATCCCGGTCGCGCAGCCGAGACCGGTCGCGAACGTCGCGCCGAAATGACGATCGACGCGAACGGCAACGAGTTGCTCGGTTACGCCGACATCCTGATGGGCAGCGCGGGTGAGGAACTGCGTCCCTCGCGAACCGGCAGCTTGTTCCTGGCCTACGATCTGAAGCGGTACAAGGCGGAAGCTCGCGCGCGCGTGCTGCAACAATCGCTCTACTGGGCTGGATGGGTGACTGCGCTTGCCCTGGCCATGTGGCTGGTCTTTCATTTCCTCCTGACGCGGCGCACCGCGCGGCTGGTGGACGCAGCCGAACAGCTTGCAGCGGGAAATCTCGCCACCCGAAGCGGTTTGAAGGGACCGGACGAACTCGGTCGGCTGAGTCGCGCCTTCGATGCCATGGCACTCGAAGTCGCCGACACGCAAACCCGGCTGCGCCAGGACATTGCCGAGCGGGCGCGCGTGCAACGGGAGCTCGAGAACAGCGAAGCGCGGCTGCAGCAGATCCTGAACAACGCAACCGCCGTCGTCTCCGTCAAGGACACCGAAGGCCGGCTCCTGTTCGTCAACCGGCAATGGGAGAGTCTCTTCCATTTCCGCCAGGCGGAGGTGGTCGGACAGGACCGAAAGCGAGTGCCTCGCCGAAGAGATCGCGCGTGCGTTTCGCGCCAACGATCTCCTCGTGCTGCAACGCAACGCGCCGATGGAATTCGAGGAAACGGCGCCCTTGGATGATGGCCTGCACACGTACATCTCGATCAAGTTCCCCGCTGCATGACGCAAACGGTGTGGCGTATGCCGTTTGCGGCATTTCCACCGACATTACCGAGCGCAAGCGCTCGGCCGAGGCGGTGCGGGTGTCGGAGGCCAGCTACCGGGCGATTTTCGACGCCGCCGAGGACGCCATCTTCGTACACGACATCAAGACCGGCACCATCGTCGATGCCAATCCCAAAGCCTGTGCCGCGTTCGGCTACAGCCGCGAGGAGCTCCGACAGCTCGACATCGGCACGCTCGGTTCCGGCGCGCGCCCCTATACCCGGCAGGATGCGATGTCAATTGTTCGCCCGCGCGGTGGCCGGGGAGGAGCTGCATATCGAGTGGCATGGCAGGAACAAGGATGGCGCCCTGCGCTGGTACGAGGTATTCGGCAAGCGCGTAACCATCGGCGGTCACGATCGAATACTGTCGCTTGCGCGCGACATCACTCGATAAGAAGCGCTCCGCGGAGGAGCTCGGTGCGGCAGCGCGAGACGCTGCACCAACGCGAAAAACTTGCGGCGCTCGGGTCGCTGCTGGCCGGCGTCGCCCACGAGCTCAACAATCCGCTTTCGGTCGTTGTGGCCCGGGCGGTGTTGCTCGAGGAACAAGGGACGCGGCGACGCGAACCGCGGCGCTGAAGATTCGGACCGCGGCCGAGCGTTGCGCGCGCATCGTACGGACCTTCCTCGCCATGGCCAGGCAGCAACAGCCGCAGCGTGGTCCGGTAGCGATGAACGACGTCGTGCTGGCGGCGCTCGACATTGCCGGCTACGCCCTTCGAACGAGCAGCATCGAAGTGGCGCTCGATCTCGCGAAGGATATTCCACCCATCCTCGCCGACGCCGACCAGCTTCATCAGGTGCTGCTCAACTTGATCATCAACGCGCAGCAGTCGCTGCAGGATCAGCCCGCCCGCGGAGGCTGCGCGTGAGCAGCCGATTCGACTCGACCGCCGACGTGGTCCGCATCGAGGTTGCCGACAACGGGCCTGGCATCCCGCACATCTTCACGCGCGTGTATTCGAGCCTACATCACGACCAAGCCCACGGGGATGGGCACGGGCGTCGGCCTGGCGGTGAGTCTCGGGATCGTCGAAGCCCATGGCGGCACGCTCACGGTCGACTGTCCGATCGAGGGGGGCGCCGTGTTTACCATCGTGCTGCCCGTCGGCACCGTGGAGGCGGCCGGCGTCGACGTGGGGCAGTCGCAGAAGTCGAGCGCACCGCAGCGCACGATACTGGTCGTCGATGACGAAGCGGAAATTCGCGACGCGCTCACCGAGATCCTGAGCGGTGCGAAACATCGGGCGTGACCGCCAGTTCCGGGCGCCAGGCGTTGGAGCGGATGGCGAAGGAGAATTACGACGTGATCCTGACGGATATCCGCATGCCCGATCTCGATGGGCGCGCCCTCTACCAGGAGATCGAACGGCGCTGGCCCGCGCGGGCTGGGCGCGTCGTCTTCGTGACCGGGGACACGCTCGCCGCGGCCTTGCGCGAGTTCGTCTCCGCGAGTGGCCGTCCCGTGATCGAAAAGCCGTTCCTCCCAGGCGACGTGCGCCGCGTCGTCGCCGAGCTGTCGATGGCGGGGGTCGCGCCACCCGGGTGAGCACCTACATTGCACGGCCGCTCTGCGCTCGGCCCGGAACCGGCTAATCCGTCGTCACGGTTGCCGGGCGCTTGCGGTCGCGAAGAACTAGCAGCGGGACCGCGACCCCACTGACTATGAGCGCATGGCGATCATGCCAAGGCCTAGGAGGCAAAAGCCAGCACTTGTGCCGGCCAGACTCCGGCGTTGTAATGGACGAAACGGCGACAAACTGCTCGCGGGTGATGGGCATGACAGCGCCTTTCGGCGTGATCCCAGACGCTACTGCCGTCGTCCTTGACCGAGGTGATCTGCGTCAACGAGCGACGGGACCGGGCGGCATCTAGCGCACGCATAGATTTTCGTGAGTAATTCATCGCCCCCAACTCGCTTGCCCACGCGCTGGCCGGCTATCCCTGGCAGCCTGTTCGCGTTAGCCGCGGCCGTGCTGTTCGGCATCAGCACGCCCCTCGTGCAGCACTTCGGGTTTGGCGTGGGCGCCTTCGCGACAGCAGCACTGCTCTACGCGGGAGCGGCTGTCGTAGGCGCGCTATTGCGTCGGCGCATCGAGCATGAGGCGCGCGTTGTATCCGGTGATGTTCCGCGCCTGCTGGCGATGGCCGCCGTCGGTGCAATCATCGGCCCGGTGGCGCTGGCCTGGGGCCTGCAGCGTACCAGCGGCACCAGCGCCTCGCTGATGCTCACGCTGGAGGCGCTGTTTACCGCGGTACTGGCATGGCGGCTTTACCGCGAAACGATGGGCCGGCGGGTGTGGACAGCGATGCTATTACTGCTCG
>CAWELU010000035.1:0-70441 GCA_963809965.1 uncultured beta proteobacterium | reverse complement strand
ATGACCTGGACGGGCTCAACCTGCGGGCGGTGCGCGACGAAGCAGAAAAGCGTGCGGTCGTGCGTGCGCTCGGCCGGGTCAACGGCAACATCGTGAAGGCGGCGGAACTGTTGGGAGTGAGCCGGCCGACGCTGTACGACCTGATGAACCGCCTGGGTCTGAAACAGGAATCCCAGTGACGCGCAAATGACTGAAGAACAGGGGCTTAGATGATTCGGATTTCGATGCACAAGACGTTGATGGCTGCGTTGGCGGCTGCTTTTGGTCGCGGGCTGCGGCCCCAGCACGCCGGAGGAGCTTCTCGCCACAGCCAAGCAGGAACTCGCCAAGAACGATGGCGCAGCGGCCGTGATTCATCTGCGGAATGCTCTCCAGAAGAATCCGGATCTGGGCGAAGTCCGCTTCCTGCTCGGCAAGGCGCTGCTCGAGAACGGGGAATTGGTCACGGCGGAGAAGGAATTGCGCAAAGCCGTGGAACTCAAGTACCCGACGGACCAGGCAATCCCGGTGTTGGCCAAGGCAATGCTGATGCTCGGTCAACCCAAGAAGGTCGTCGAAGAGTTCGGAACAACACAAATGGGCACGCCTGAGGCTACGGCCGACCTCCAGACCACCATCGGACTGGCGCTCTTGGCGCAGGGCAATGTCAGTGCGGCGCAGGCAGCGTTCGCGGCGGCGCTCGCGGCACAGCCCGATTACCCGCGCGCAGTTCTCGGCGAGGCTGGTATCAAGGCGAGCGCCGGGGAGTTAAAGGCAGGGCTCGAGCTAGTCGAGAAGGTACTGGCGAGAGCACCCGACCTTTCCGAGGGTTGGAAGCTCAAAGGGATGCCTTCTGGCGGCTCAGGAACAGCCTGACGCGGCGATTGCTGCCTATCGCAAGGCCATCGACATCGATCGCAAGGATGTCTCCGCACATTCCGCAATCGTGTCAATCCTTATGCAGCAAGGAAGAACGGACGAAGCAAGCAAGCAACTCGATGCGATGAAGCTGGCTGCGCCCGGGCATCCGCAGACGCTTTTCCTGCAGGCCAGGATCGCCTATGCGCAAAAGAATTTCACGGCCGCAAACGAAGCGATCCAGCAGCAACTAAAGGCTTTTCCCGACAACCTGCCCGGACTCTTGCTTGGTGGCGCGATCGACCTGAAGCTCAAGTCCTACGCGCAGGCCGAAGCAAAACTCCAGAAAGTCCTTTATGCCGTTCCGCGCAACCGCTTCGGGCTCCGCGCACTTATTTCGACGTATGTGGAGAGTGGCCAATCGAAGAAAGCGATGGACACGTTGCAGACCAATACTCCCCGCGATCGAAAAGGACACCGACATCCTCGCGCCTGGCCGGCACGGTGTTCATGCAAAACGGCGACGTGAGCAGCGGGGTCGCCTACTTTGAAAAGGCCGCGGCGCTCGACCCGAAGAGCGCACGCAAGCGATACCGCCGTGGCACTCGGGCATCTGGCTAAAGGAGAGACGGATCGCGCCCTCGCGGAGCTGGAAGAGGCGGCAGCGTCTGATACTGGGACACAAGCCGACATGGCGCTGATCGCCACCTATCTCCAAGAGCGTCAGGTTGACAAGGCGCTGGCCAGCGATTGATGCGCTCGAAAAGAAACAGCCTGATAGCCCCGTTCCATGGAACCTGCGCGGCACCGCGCTCCTGGGCAAGAGTGACTCCGCCGGAGCACGCCGCAGCTTCGAGCGTGCGTTGGCGCTCGATCCCGCCTATGCCCCGGCTGCCGCCAACCTGGCGCGGATGGACCTCTTGGAAAAGAAACCGGACGAAGCGAAGAAGCGCTTCGAGGCCGTGCTCGCCAAGGAACCCAAGAATGTTCAGGCCTTGTTGGCGCTTGCCGAGTTGCGTGCAGGGCAGGGAGGTTCCGCGGACGAAGTCGCTTCGATGATTGGCACGGCGGTGGCGGCTAATCCCGCCGACGAATCGTCCCGGTTGGCACTCATCAATCATTACCTGCGTAACAAGGACTCGGGCAAGGCGGTTAGCGTCGCGCAGGATGCGCTCGCCGCGCTCCCCAATCGCCCGCAAGTCATGGAGGCGCTCGGTCGGGCGCAGCGCGCCGCGGGCGAAACAATCAGGCCATGGCGACGTTCCGCAAGTTGGCGGAGATCGCGCCGGGTTCGTCGGTGCCTTATCTTCGTATGGCGGAAGTGCAGATCGCGTCGAAGAGCAAGGACAAGGCGATGGAGAGCCTGCGCCAGGCATTGGCGATCAAGCCAGACTACCTCGAGGCGCAAAGGGCGGTCATCGCGCTGGACCTCGACGCCGGTCGCTTGCCGTATGCGGTTGCCATGGCACGCGACGTGCAGAAACAGCGACCCAAGCAATCGGTTGGCTATATCTTTCGAAGGGGACATCTTCGCTTCGAAAAAGTCGTGGAACGAAGCCGCAGCGGCCTATCGGGCAGGGTTGAAGCAGGTGGGTTCCGTCGATCTCGCAGTCAAACTGCTACATTCCGCCTTGCGCGCGGCAGGCAACCTGCCGGAGGCCGACAAGCTCGCGACGTCCCGGCTGACGGACCATCCCAAGGATGGCGTCTTCCGGCTCTATCTGGCACAGTCCGCGGCTGTGAGGAAGGATTACGCGACGTCCGCACAGCACTACCGCGTGCTGCTCGACGCGCGCCCCAATGATCCCCTGCTGCTCAACAATCTCGCGTGGGTATTGGGCCAGACCAAGGACCCGCAGGCCTTTGAGTACGCCGAAAAGGCATACAAGCAGGCGCCCAACAATCCGACTGTAATGGATACGTTGGGTGTATTGCTACTGGAAAAGGGTGACACTGCGCGCGGCATGGCGTTGCTAAGTAAGGCATCAGGGCTCGCGCCCCAATCGAACTCGATTCGACTCAACCTGGCCAAGGCGTTGCTCAAGGCAGGCCAGAACGAAGCCGCGAAAAAAGAACTGGAGGTCCTGGAGAAGCTTGGCGACAAGTATCCCGCACAAGCTGAAGTGGCGCAGTTGATGAAGGGATTGTGAGCTTCAGTGGCAGGAAGAATCGAGAACAACATGACGACGATCGCGGTTGTAGGGCTTGGTTACGTTGGGCTGCCACTCGCGGTCGAGTTCGGCAAGACACACCGCACCGTCGGATTCGATCTCTCCGCGGAAAAGGTGGCGAATTATCGTCGCCACGTCGATCCCACTGGAGAGGTAAGCAGCCAGGATCTACAAGCGGCAAAGCGCAACTCATCGTGAGCAGCGATCCGGCCATCCTCCGCGAGGCGGACTTCATCGTCGTTGCTGTGCCGACACCGGTCGACGAAGCGCACCAGCCGGACTTCCGGCCACTCGTTTCGGCTTCGGAGTCCGTTGGCAAGCATATGAAGCGGGGGGCGACTGTCGTGTTCGAGTCCACGGTCTACCCCGGAGCGACCGAGGTGGTCTGCATCCCCATCATGGAGAAGCACTCGGGGATGAAGTGGAAGAAGGACTTTTTCGTCGGCTATTCGCCCGAGCGCATCAATCCTGGAGACAGCGAGCGCACGCTCACCAAGATCACCAAGGTCGTGTCCGGCGACTCCCCGGAGACGCTCGAGCGCGTGGCGAAGATGTACGAGGGCGTCGTGACCGCCGGTGTGCACCGCGCCTCCAGCATTCAGGTGGCCGAAGCGGCCAAAGTGATCGAGAACACCCAGCGGGATCTCAATATCGCGTTGATGAACGAGTTGGCCATCATCTTCGATCGGCTCGGCATCGATACGCTGGAAGTGTTGCAGGCTGCAGGCACCAAATGGAATTTCCTGCCGTTTCGTCCGGGATTGGTGGGCGGACACTGCATCGGGGTCGACCCCTACTACCTCACGCACAAGGCGGAGATGGTAGGCTATCATCCCGAAGTGATCCTCGCGGGGCGACGGATCAACGACGGAATGGGCAAGTTCGTCGCCGACCAGACGGTCAAGCACCTGGTGCGCAATGGCTGGCAGGTGAAGGACGCGCCCGTGATCGTGCTCGGCCTCACATTCAAGGAGGATTGCCCGGACCTGCGCAATTCGCGGGTGATCGACGTCATCCGCGAGTTGCAGTCGTATGGTGCCAGCATCCATGTTCACGATCCGGTCGCCGACCCCGGCGAGGCGATGCACGAGTACGGCGTCGAGCTGACGCCTCGGAACGATAGACCCGACGCCGGCTGCAATCGTCGCGGCAGTCGCTCACCGCACCCTCAAGTCCCGCCCGGTGTCGGATTATCTCGGCAAGCTGGCGCCGAACGGGGTCGTGGCCGACGTCAAGAGCCAGTTCGACGCGCGTATACTAGCGGACGCTGGCGTGACGGTCTGGCGCCTTTAATGCGATTGTGGTCATGACCGCGATCGACAAAGTTCGACAGGAGCTTGCGCGGCGACCGCGACGTTGGCTCGTCACGGGAAGCGCAGGTTTCATCGGGTCGCACTTGGTGGAGGCGCTGCTCATACTCGACCAGATCGTTGTTGGGCTGGACAATTTCGCGACCGGCCACCGGCGCAATCTCGACGAGGTGAGAAGCGCGGTCGGTCCCGATCGCTGGCGGCGTCATTGTTTCATCGAAGCGGACATCCGCGATCTCGACGCCTGCCGCGAAGCCTGCCGTGGTTCCGACGTCGTACTGCATCAGGCAGCGCTCGGCTCAGTCCCGCGCTCGCTCGGCGATCCGATTTCCACCAACCAGTCGAACGTCGATGGCTTTCTGAACATGTTGGTTGCCGCGCGGGATGCCGGCATTCGGCGTTTCGTTTTCGCCGCATCGAGCTCAACGTACGGCGATCATGCGGGAAGGCTTGCCGAAAGTGGAGGACACGATCGGCCGGCCGCTCTCACCCTATGCTGTTACCAAGCTGGTGAACGAGCGACTATGCCGACGTCTTCACGCGCTGTTATGGCGTGCAGACAATGGGCCTTCGCTACTTCAACGTGTTCGGACCGCGCCAGGATCCGGAAGGAGCCTATGCAGCCGTCATCCCGCGCTGGATCCGTGCGATGCTGGTGGGCGAACCCGTCGAGATCAACGGCGACGGTGAGACCAGCCGCGATTTCTGTTACGTCGAGAATGCGGTTCAGGCAAATCTGCTGGCTGCACTGACCGACGACGCGACGGCGATTGGCCAAGTCTATAACGTCGCGCTCGATGAACGCACGTCCCTCAATCGGCTGTTCGCGTTATTGCACGACGCCGTGGCCCAACGTGTGCCGGGTGTTGCCGGTGTGCGACCGGTCCACCGCGATTTCAGGCCGGGCGACGTTCGCCACTCGCAGGCGGATATCGGCAAAGCCCGCCGACTGCTGGGCTACGCGCCGACGCACCGACTGACCGACGGGATGCGCACCGCGATGCCGTGGTATCTCGCCCGCCATTGTGTCCGTGCAACGGTGAAACGAGTCCCGCTTCGGACGCGCGAATGAATGCCGCCGCATGTTGTTCACGACTGGGTCGCGCTCCGCCGTGATCCTGCGCGACTATGATCGTCGCGCTTGGTTGTCTCGCGTCGCCTGGCGCAGACGCAGTTGACGCCAACCATCGATTACGAACCCGCGGGCAGCGTCGCTCGCCCTGCGCGTCGGAGGCCCCCGCCTATGAGCACGGTGAAGGCGTGGCCCGCGACCCCGGCGCGCCGTTCGACCTTTACTGCGACGCGGCACGCCTCGGCGACGCCGACGCGCAGTTCGGCCTCGGCTGGATGTATGCCTACGGGCGCGGCGTGACGCGCGACGATCCGCTGGCATCGTTCTTCTTCGGGCCGCCGCCGGGCAGGGCCTCGAGCAGGCGAAAAGCCATGCTGCTGCTGGTCGGAGCGCCGCCGCCGAGCCGCCCGACTGCATGCGCGCGTCCGTCCGCGCCGGCCTATGACGAGGCAGCCCGGCTCCTGGACAGGACGAGCTGCCGTCGCGGCCTGCGCCGGAGCAGAAGAAGGCGGCCGAGCTCGTGAAGAAGCTGGCGCCGGAATACCGCGTGCCCGCAGCTTGTGCTGGCGATCATTCGGGCCGAGTCGAACTTCGACCCCGGCGGTCTCGCCGAAGAACGCGCAGGGCCTGATGCAGCTGATCCCCGACACCGCGGCGCGCTTCAACGTCAAGAAGCCATTCGACCCGGCGCAGAACATCCGCGGCGGCATCGCCTACCTGCGCTGGCTGCTGGCCTACTTCGAGGGCGACGTCGCGCTGGTCGCCGCCGCCTACAACGCCGGCGAAAGCACGGTCGAGCGCTACCGCGGCGTGCCGCCCTACGCCGAGACGCGGCTGTACGTGAAGCGGATCAAGCGGTATTCCGGAAGGCAGCCACCCCTACGATGCGACGGTTCCGATCCGTCTCCCGAATTGTCGCGCATACCGCTGTCACTGACGGCGCGCTAGACCGCGTGCCGCGAACGCTGCGTCGCGAGCGCAATCGTTCGCTCGATTGCGCGTGGGCAGTGCGCTGTTGCTGCTGCCTCTTGGCCGGCGCCCGCCTCGAGCCGGTCTTCCCGAGGCGATTCGAGCGCGTGAAGCCGTCCGTCGTAGCGGTCGGCACGTTACCAGAAGACGCGCAGCCCACGCCTTCGTGTTTCGCGGAACCGGCTTCGTCGTCGGCAGATGGCACGCTGGTCGCACCAACGCGCACGTCGTGCCCGAAGCGCTGAAGACCGAGAACGGCGAATCCTTGTCTGTCGTTCTCACGTGCCCCGCAAGGCGCGCAGCCCGAGGCGCGAGCGGCAAGCCGGTGTCGCCTCGGACAAGGACCACGACCTCGCGCTGCTGCGCATCGCCGGTGCGGCGCTGCCCGCCGTGACGCTGGGGGATTCCGATGCAGTCCGCGACGGGCAGAGCATCGCTTTCACAGGCTTCCCGATCGGCCAGGTGCTAGGGTTCCGTGCCCGTACGCACCGCGGCATCGTCGCGGCCTTGCCGCCGGTGGCGCTGCCCGCCGCGAACCGCCCGATCAGCTCGACGCGAAGCGCTGTCGGAAGGCTTGCAAGGCCCCCGATCACCGTGTTCCAGCTGGACGCCACCGCCTACGCGGGCCACAGCGGCAGTCCGTCTTTCGACGCGAGACCGGCGACGGTGCTCGGCATCGTGAAGCATGGGTCTTCGTGAAGGGCACGAAGGACCCGGTGTGGGCCAACCGACCGGCATCAGCTTCGCGGTGCCGACGCCGACTTCTTTCAGGAGCTGATGCGCAGCATGCGCTGATTGCCGCCGAGCCGCGGGCGGCACCGCCAAAACCGGTAGAACTGGATCGATTTTTCGTCGGGGGGGTTTGTTGCTGTAGGCAACATATTGTTGACAAATATGATTTATCTGTATGTTTGATGCACATCAAGTGCAATTCCACGTCAAATCGGGTTTCATCCGACAAACGTACTTGACAGCATTTGCTATCCCAATGTCATAATGCCTTCGTCATAGAAGCGAAGTGCTGATCTGTTAACGGCAAACCCGGCGAAAGTCGGGGACGCAAAGTCACCGGTCTAACGGGCCGCGTCCGGCCCCAAGATGGCGGGACTGCCAGACGGCTGTTGTGCGGGAGGCGTTGTCCTCCTTGTAGGTCGAAGACGGCGTCGGGGATCCCGCGGCAACCAGAAACACGCCCGTGCGGTTCGCCGGAGCATCTTCGCGCGACGGTTGCGCTGCAGTCCTTCGGTCTTGGGTACGGTCTGGTCACTCACCGAAGGGAGCTGGCAGTGGATATAAGATCACAAAGTCGGTCGCGCGCAGGATCCTTAGTTGCATTGTCGATCGCCGTCATGGCGGTCGCGGCGCGGCATTGCGGGGCCGGCCGACGGCGCACCCATCGTCAAGGGACATATCCTCGTCCAGCCGCGCGCGGGACTCAGCCTGGCGAGTTCGAAGGGGTCTTGGCGCCTCATGGCGGCAAGGTGTTGGGGCGACTCGGGGATCTCGATGTCTACGTCTACAATTGCCTGCGAACGCCTCGGAAACGGCCGTTGCGGCACTTCTTGGTCACAATCCACACTCAAGTTTGCCGAGCCGGACGAACTGGTCGTGCCCACGTGTTGCCGAACGAGCACGTACTACGGCAGTGAATGGCACCTGCAGATGGTGCAGGCGCCGGCAGCGTGGGACTTCTCGCTCGGGGCCAACGTGACAGTGGCCATCTCGATACGGGCGTCAACTCGACTCACCCCGACCTACAAGGAAGCTCGTTCCCGGCTGGAATTTCTCGACGACAACAGCAACACCGCCGACTATACGGTCACGGCACCTTGGTTGCCGGCGTGGTGGCGGCGCTGAGCAGCAAGAACGCCATCGGGGTCACCTCGATCGCCTGGAACGTGAAGCTGATGCCGATACGGATCAGTGCGCCCGACGGGATGGCCTCATCGAGCGACCATCCGCGAGTGGCCTGAATCGGGCAGCTAACAATGGTGCTCGGGTCGCCAACATCAGCTACGCGTGCACGGCAGCTTCAACCGTCCAGAGCGTGGCGCAGTAGCATGAAGAACAAGGGCGGCCTGGTAATCAATTCCGCCGGCAACAGCGGGAACGCTCGATTCCACGCCGGCGAGCGATACCATGATTTCGGTGTCCGCGACTGGCAGCTCCGACACGCGGGCGAGCTGGTCAACCTGGGGGCCCTACGTTGACGTGGCCGCACCGGGCGTCGGCATATGGTCGACGAACAACGGCGGTGGCTATTCGTCCGTGTCGGGAACTTCGTTCTCGAGCCCGCTCACCGCGGGTGTTATCGCGCTGATGATTTCGGCCAACCCCTCGTTAGCACCATCGCAGGTTGAACGTTTTTTGAAGTCGACCGCGGCCGATCTCGGCACGGCAGGTTACGATCAGTATTACGGCTATGGACGCGTCAACGCAGCCTCTGCGGTGCAAGCCGAGCCAGCCCAAGCGCAGGTCAGCGACACGCAGCCGCCGACCGTGGCAATCGCGTCTCCGACCGGTGGCACCGTCAGCGCCATCGTTCCGGTGAACGTCGCCGCCAGCGACAACATCGGCGTGACACGGGTCGACCTATTGGTGAATGGCGCCCCGCTCGCGAGCGACACGACGTCACCCTATGGGTTTAGCTGGGATTCGACCAAGGTGGCCGACGGCACCGCGACGCTTGTCGCCCGTGCCTACGATGCAGCTGGCAACTCGAGTAACTCCACCGCCGTGAGCATCACAGTCGCAAATACCGTGATTGCTACGGTGGCCGACACCACGCTCCCGACCGTAACCATCAACAACCCGGCGAACGGCAGCAAGGTGGCTGGCGTTACAACCATCACGGCGTCGAGCACCGACAACGTTGGTGTCCGGAGTCTCAGCCTATCGGTGGACGGCGTGGTCGTGGCAAGCGGTAACGTCTCGTCGACATCGTACAAGTGGAATACCAGGAAGGCGTCGGGTGGCACCCACACAATCGGCGCCACCGCGACAGACCTCGCGGGAAACAAGGCGACCAAAACGATACAAGTCACGAAGTAGTCCCGGACGCTTCAAGAAAGGAAATGCCGGCGCCAGCCCTAGCCGTTCAGCTAAGGTGTCCCACAGGTGGCGACAAGGCCATGGTATGAGCGCTGGCTGGCGCACCCGTTTCCGGACAAGAACGAGTCGCAGAAAGCCGTGTGCTTCCCGACTGGTCAAGCGCAAGGTCGATCTGGAAGACATCATCTATTGTTGACGGCTCCCTGCCCGTACCAAAATCGAAAAAGGCCGCAGCCGCGGCCCCTTTCATCAAACCCTTGCTGAACAGTTAGGCTGAGCCGGCGTTCTTTTTCTTGGGGACTTCTACTGCTACCTTTGGCGGCGCCGCATTGCCGTCAGGCTCAATCCCAACAAGCCGAGACTCAACACGCCAAGTACGCCCGGTTCGGGAATCTGCTGCGGCGGGAACTCCGGGTTTCCACTGCCCGCGGCGAATCCAGTGGCTAGCGCCTTAACGCTCGCATCGGCACCGGTGGCACCGTAAGTGGCCACAAAGATATGCGCTGCGGCGAGCGAGTCCCCGAGATTGGCTGCTAGCACCTCGCTCTCATCGGCCCACGTTCCGCCAGTGTTGTCCAACTGGAAACTGATCGTGTCCGACGAGTGGGTGTACCCGTCGAAGGTAGTTATCGTCTGATTGAATACACCCCACCCATCCACATTCCCCGATCCGCCGTCGGAATATGGGCCGGGCGTAAACCCGACTCCACTGTTCGATCCCGAAATTGCGCTAAGGGTCCACGACGTGGCGTTTACGTTAACCGCAACCGACCCGCCGTCGCCCATGAGAAAGATTTGGTCTCCCACAGTACAGGGGGGATCACCACCGCCAGTACAAAGTGAGGTAAACGTTATGATCGCCGTGTCGGAATCCACCCAATGGACGTTCACGTTCGCATAGGGACCAGTATAGCCAGCGATAGCTGTATTCCCCGCATCCAGGTCGAAGGTGAAATCGGCGGTAGCCGACGTTCCCCAAGCTAGCAAGGTTGCCGCAAGCAAAGTCTTGATGTTCATGATTTCTACGCTCTCGTTTCTAACATCCGCCGCGAAAAACGGTCCCGGCATCCGTAATCCGCAAAGTAGTTTGGGATAACAAGCAACATCTGCCACATCTGCCGCAATATCCAACGTATGGAAGTCAGTCCACCATGCGTCTACGAATGGAGCAAGAAGCGCACCGAAGAATATTTGCTTATTTTTTCAGATGGTTGGCGCTGTTGCTTTGTCTAGGAATTTATGAAGTGTAAGAAAATTCGACACTCTGAGTTCGCGATCGCTTCAGGGTTGGGCGACGCCCGCAGCGCCGCGCCGGTGCAATGTGCAAGCTCGATTCCCCAACTGCGCTGGAGCATCTCTCTTCCCCCTGTCGCTGGCGAACATTATTTTTGGCCACCGCACATAGCGGTCGCCGCCAACACGGCGTCGCCGTTGATGTGGAAAAGCCGGGATCATCTAGCACAACACTACCTAGACCTTCGCAAACCTACTGCGCGCAATCCCAAGCCAGCATCTGCATTTTCGCGATGCCCCGTGGACCGCATTCGGGGGCGTGCCTGGTCACGCGCTCCTGGTATGTTCTCGACAGCGTCAACGCGGAATTTGATCGTCTATTCCAATCGTCACGCGCGGTTGGTCGGACCCGACTACCTGGACCGTGATCGCGTCGAAGGGGCACTGATGCACGAAGTCGCCGTCGGCGCGCGACCACTCGACCGGTGATTCGCGCACGCGAGCCTTGCCATCGGCGTCCATCGTCATGACCTCCGGCGCGAGCGTGGCGCAGAGCCCGCACCCGGTGCACGCATCATGGTCGACGCTGACCTTGACGCGATGACGGGGGTAAACTCCGCCCGTTGCGAGAACCCCGTTCCCCGCACGGTCGATTGCCTCCACGGCGGCCTCGTAGCCGGCTTGGATCATGCGGCGGGTGTGCGCAAACGCGAACCACTGGAACTGCCAGACAGCCGGGCGGACGAGCAGCAGCGGCGGCCCAATCCATTTCGCGAGCTGCGCCGACTGCAGGTGCTTCATCATGATCGTCGCCGCACGCACATAGATCGCAGCAAACCCCTGCTCCTTGATATGGCGTGCGGTCGCCAAGCTGATGCTTCCAACCTCCACGCCGACGACCGCGTCCATTCCCGAGGCGGCGATCGCTACCGGCAGGTTGTCTATGACGCCGCCATCGGCGCAGGTGCGCCCGTCGATAACGCGCGGGGGAAATAGACCCGGCAGCGCGCACGACGCGTAGACGGCATCTGCCACTGGCACGTCCTGCAACCCCGGCAGCCCCCACACCACCTGCATGCCGCGCTCCAGATCTACGGTGTTGACCAGCAGCGGCATCTTCAGCTGGCGGATCGTCGTTGCCGGCACAATGTCGCGCACGAGCGCTTCCAGCGGGCCGCCGAGATAAAGCGACGGCGACCGCATCCGCTTCGTGACCATGTGGAGATGGTCGATGCGGAAGAGGTCCTTGCTCCGAAGCGCCACGGCGCGACGTTCCATCTCATCCACGGACATGCCAGCCGCGTACGCGGCGGCAATCAGTGACCCGATGCTGGTGCCCGCTACCAACGATGGCCGGATACCCCGCTCCTCGAATGCGCGCAGCACCCCGATGTGGGCAAAGCCCTTGAGGCCGCCGCCGCCGAGGACGAGCGCGATGCGTTCGGGAAGGACCGCCGCCATCGCTAGGTCACCGGATGCCTTGGTAGAGTACAAACCAGTCGAAGGTCACGCTGTCCACAAGCTGTCCCGCGAAGGATCGCCATGCCGGCATCCCTGCAGTTTGGTTTGTTTTGTCGGAACAAGACTAGGCTACGCCAATTGGGTACGATCAATGGTGTTGGTACACTTGTCGTTCACAAAGAGCTCGTCCGACCGTACGCTTTAGCCGCTGAATCGTCGGTGTCAATAGCCGGCCACGGCGTCTTTGTCGATTGTCTCTACAAGACAAGCGCTTACCGGCAATGGGGAGGCACTCATGCTCTGGCTCGACCGCCTGAACACCGGCAAGGAGTTCCAGAAGTACTTCGAGCTCGTGCTTGCGGACTCGGACGAGCTCAAGGACGAGGTCTACCGCATTCGCCACAAAGTCTATTGCGAGGAACTGGGCTTCGAGGCGCCCCGTCCCGATGGGCGGGAGCGGGACGAGTACGACGATCACTCTCGCCATTTGCTGTTGCGCAGTGTGAAGACGGGCGTCTGGGTCGGGTGTACCCGCCTGGTCCTGGCCCGGCCGGATCAGCCGACCTACCCTCTGCCAATCGAGAAGACCTGTGCGGCGACGATCGATCGCCGCTGGTTCGATCCGGAGAAGGTGAACCGCAACCGGATCGCCGAAGTGTCCCGCCTCGCGGTGATCCGCGAGTTCAGGCGGCGTAAGGGTGAGGAACGAAGCAAGGACGCCGCTGCCCAGATCGATTTCGGAACGCAGGCGCAGCCCAGGTTTCCCCACATTCAACTGGGTCTTTACCTCGGAGCGATTGCGCTGGGAGTCCGTCTGGGTATCGAAACACTGGTGCTGCTGACCGAGCCACGCCTTGCCGATCATTTCAAGAAGCTCGGGTTTCCCGTGAGGCAGTTTGGCGGGCCTGTCGAGCACCGAGGCACACGCGTGCCTTCGATGGCGAATCTCGGCGAAACGGTGGCCGGCTTGCGGTTCTTCCTGCGCCCGCTCTACCGGGTCGTAGCCGAGGAAATCCGGATTGGTCTTGATGATACGCGGCCAACTTGACGGCACTCCGGCGGTTGATCGCGTCCTGAAGCAATGACATGCCATCAAGCACCGTAAGCGTCCGGTTAGTACCGTCTGATTGCGCCGCAAGTGCTAGGGGCGGTCCGGCTGGCGAATTCCGGACAAAGGCGCTATGTTGAATCCCATGGAACCCTTCAACTACGACGAGGCCTTCTCCCGCAACATCGGGTGGGTGACCGAAGTCGAGCAGGAGGCGCTGCGCGGGAAACGGGTGGCGATTGCGGGGCTTGGCGGCGTCGGCGGCGTTCATCTTCTCACGCTGGCGCGACTCGGCGTCGGCCGCTTCGCCATCGCCGATCCCGATCGCTTCGATCTCGTCAACTTCAATCGCCAGGTCGGCGCCACGACGCAGACGCTGGGCCGATCCAAGGTCGCGACCCTCGCGACCATGGCCCGCGAGATCAATCCGGAACTCGATATTCGAACCTTCGAGGACGGAGTGACGCCCGAAAATCTCGATACGTTCCTGGATGGCGCGGACGTCTACGTCGACGGCCTCGACTTCTTCGCGTTCGATGCGCGCGAGCGAGTGTTCGCGGCCTGCGCAGCAAAGGGCATCCCGGCCGTTACCGTGGCGCCGATTGGCATGGGGGCGGCGCTCCTCAACTTCATGCCCGGGCGCATGACGTTCGAAAAGTATTTCCGCTTGCGTGGCGCAGAGCGAGCCCGAGAAGGCGCTCCGATTCCTCCTCGGCCTTTCCCCGGCAATGCTGCATCGACGATATCTCGTCGACCGTTCGCGGGTGAGTTTCGCAGAGCAGCGCGGTCCATCGACGATCATCGCCTGTCAGCTTTGCGCGGGCATCGCGGCGGCGCAGGTACTCAAGATCGTGCTTGGGCGCGGCCCGGTTCTGGCCGCGCCACGGGGCCTGCATTTCGATGCGTACACCAATCGGCTCCGCAAGACATGGCGTCCTCGGGGCAACGCAAATCTGATTCAGCGTTTCATGCTGCGGCTCGCGCGGCGGCAATTTCGGCGCTGAGGCTCTTGCGATGCGGGCCGTGATCGAGCAGATTCTCGACCTGGCGCGATGGGCGCCGAGCGGGGACAACACGCAGCCGTGGCGATTCGAGATACGGTCCGATTGCGAGATCCTGATTCACGGCTATGACACCCGCGATCACTGTGTCTACGACCTGGACGGATGGGCGAGTCAACTTTCGCACGGTGCTCTTCTCGAAACGTTGGCAATTGCCGCGACGCATTTGGGCTACCGTGCGCGAGCTTCGATCGCAAGCGAGGATCAAGACGGGCACGTCGCATATCGAGTGGTGCTGGAAAGCGATCCCGCTGTCGCCACGGATCCCCTCGTCGCCGCAATTCGAGAGCGGGTGGTTCAGCGCCGGCCGATGCGTCCGGCACCTTTGATGCCCGACCAGCGGCGCGCACTCGAGCGAGCGGTCGAGCCCTGCTCGGTGGTGTGGCTGGATTCGTGGCGCGTCCGATGGAAGATGGCTGCCCTGAACGCGCGCAATGCGCATATCAGGCTGACCATTCCCGAAGCTTTCGCTGTGCACAAGGCCGTGATCGCCTGGGATTGCACGACCAGCGAGGATCGACTGCCGGCCGCGTCGCTGGGCGCCGACCCGGTCCTTCTCCGTGTGATGCGCTGGGCGATGTCGAGCTGGGAGCGCGCGCACTTCCTGAATCGCTTCTGCGGCCGGTACGGTTCTGCCCCGACTTGTCATGGATTTCGTGCCTGGAATCCTCTGCAGTGCCCACTTCGTCCTGATCGGGCCGAACGAGCCACAGAGCGCCGCCGACCGCGTTGCTGCCGGGCGGGCGGTGCAGCGCTTTTGGCTCACGGCAACGAAATTGAACCTGCAGATGCAGCCTTCATATACGCCTCTTGTCTTCGCACGTTACGCGCGTGAGCAGCGACGTTTTACGTGCGTCGAGCAGGCGTATGCGACCGCACGTGAGATTGCGCGACGCCTGGAAGGCGTACTCGGTTCGCGTGATTCTGCCCACGCTCTATTTCTCGGGCGCATCGGGCCGGCGCGTGCCGTCAAAGGCAGATCTCTTAGGCTTCCGCTTGATCGCCTGATCGTCGAGAGCGCGCCGCGGAAAATTTAACCTACCAAGGGAGACCCCCGCTCTTCCAGGGGAGCCAATAGGGCTTCGTGTTCTTCTAATGCAGACCACGCTCGTCGCAACGTGCCATGGACGAGACTGTCGATTGCGTTCATGGGATTGCGTTCATGATCCGCGTGGACTTGGCCAACCAACGTACGGCATCGATGCGCTGTAGCAACTTATTTTTCTCCCCGCTATGTCTGGCAATAATTCTTATTGCCATAGGGTGCGTCGTGCCGATGCAAGGTGCGCTCGGCCAATCTTCGGCCGAGCCACAGGATGACGCGCTCGCAAGAAGTATAGTCGAAAAGGCCGATCGCATTCGATTCCCGCAAGAGGGATTCGAGGTCGACATCGACGTCAAGGCGTATAGCGGCGGAGAGGTCGTCGAAACGCGGGGCTACCGCGTGCTATCCAAGGGCAACGAGAACACGATCGTGATGGTGACCGAGCCCGCGACCGAGCGCGGTCAGATCATGCTGATGCGGGGACGCGACCTCTGGGTGTTCCTGCCAAGCGTCTCGCAGCCGGTGCGCCTGTCGTTGTCACAGCGCCTCACGGGTCAGGTTGCCAATGGTGACCTCGCGCGCGCCAATTTTGCCGGGGATTACACGCCGCGGGTGTTGCGTACCGATACCATCGACGGCGAAGGCTATTACGTGCTCGAACTGAACGCCATCGACCGGAGCGTCACCTATCACCGCGTTCTCTATTGGGTGAAGCAGGCGAACTTTCATCCGTACAAGGCAGAGTTCTACTCGCTCTCCGATCGGCACCTGAAAACGGCGCGCTATGAGAACTTCCGCCAGCTTGCCGGCCGCATGCGTCCGACGCGCCTGGTACTTGAAGATGCATTGCGCAAGGGCGAGGAGTCCGTGCTGGACTATTCGGGAATGAAGCTGCGCGATCTTCCGGACAAGCTCTTCACGAAGGACTATCTCAAGCGACTGTAGCGCTGCCACCGACGATCGTTGATGAATCTTGTCCTCCTGCTTGCGCTGCGTAGCCTGATGCGGAACCGACGCCGTAGCGCGATAGCGTTGTCGGCAGTGGGCTTTGGGGTGGCAGCGCTCATTGTTGCCGGCGGGTTCGTCGATTCGCTGCTCGTCAAACTGCGCGAGGACACCATCCATTCTCAGCTAGGCCATATTCAGATTCGCGACCCCAGATTTTCGGATCTCGGATTGACTAAGCCTTACAAGCACCTGTTGCCCACAGACGAAGCAAGCATGGACCCCATCACGCGCCTCTCCGGTGTGCGCGTCGTGACGCCACGCTTGGCATTGAGCGGGCTTGTTAGTGTCGGTGAGACGACGCTCTCCTTCACCGCACACGCGATCGACCCCGCGAAGGAAGTACCGCTCGGTCGCGGGCTTGCCATTACCGCCGGCACGACGCTACTCCCCGACGATCAAGACGCAGTTATCTTGGGAGAAGGGCTCGCCGCAAATCTGGGCGTGAAGCCGGGCGACAAAGTGGTGCTGCTCGTCAATGCTGCCAATGGGACGCTGAGCGGTAGCGAATTCGTCGTTCGCGGTACGTTCACCTCGATCTCGAAGCTCTACGACGATACGGGGTTGCGCTTGCCCATCACAGCGGCCCAGCGCCTGCTTCGGGTAAATGGCGCGCAACAGTGGGTGGTTCTGCTCGACGATACCGAGGCGACCGGCGCGACGCTCGAACGCATACGCGGCTTGTTCCCCACCGAACGCTACGCACTGACGCGCTGGGACGACGACATCGACTTTTACCAAAAGACATCACAGCTCTTCGCTCGCCAATTTGGATTCGTACGCGTCGTCGTCATGACAATCATCATCCTCAGCATTCTCAATGCGATGACGATGAACGTCCTCGAACGAACATGGGAAGTCGGTGTCATGTTGGCGCTCGGCGATTCGCGCCGGCAGGTGCTCGCGTTGTTTGCCTGCGAAGGCGCACTGCTTGGAGTCGTTGGCAGCCTCCTGGGGGCCGCATTTGGACTTGCGTTGGCAGTGGCGTTGAACGCGATCGGCGTCCCGATGCCTGCACCACCCGGCATGAGCCACGGCTTCGATGCGGGAGTCGAAGTCTCCACGCTGCTGGTGGCAACGGCAGTTGGCATCGGCTGCGCGGCAGCCGCCATTGCGTCGCTGCCGCCGGCGATGCGCGCATCGCGGCTGGCGGTAGTCGATGCGCTTCGGCAAAATCGCTGAACATGGCTCGCAATCGCCATGGTGCCTGGCCAAGACCCGATTGGCGTCCCCTCGTGGCGCTGCTACAGCTCGCGTGGCGCAACGTGTTGCGTCAGCGGACACGGAGCGCCACCGCACTCGTCGCCATCGCGCTTGGCGTTGCCGCGCTTATAGTGGCGGGCGGCTTCGTCCACGACGTGTACATTCAGTTCGGCGAGTCGATCATTCATTCGCATTACGGCCATCTGCAGATCTACAGGCGGGGGTACACAGCGCACGGCACGCAGCGCCCGAGTGACTATCTCATTGACGATCCCACTATGGTGATCGATCGTGTGAAGGAATTGCCATCGGTCGACCTCCTGCTGTCTCGTCTACGCTTCATGGGGCTCGCGAGCGCCGGTGGAGGAGACTGGCCGATCATTGGAGAGGGTATCGAACCGAGCCTCGAGAATCGGCTTGGGACGTCCATTCAGCTTGTCGATGGCCGGCTGCTTCGCGACGATGATCAATACGCCGTAATCGTCGGTGATGGAGCAGCCAAGGCGCTTCGTGTCGTTCCCGGCAAACCCATATCCCTGAACGTTGTCACGAGGGAGGGCGCGATGAACAGCCTCGAGTTTGACGTGGTCGGGGTTTTCCGCTCGTACTCGAAGGAGTTTGACCAACGTGCGATTCGCCTTCCGCTCAAGGCGGCGCAAGATCTGCTGGCCACGAGTGGCGTCAACGAAATTGTCGTCGTGCTCACCAACACAGCGGCAACGGCTGCGACTGCCATTGCGGTTGACGCGAGTCTCGAAAACCTTGGATACGAGGTAAGAACCTGGCGCGATTTGGCCGACTTCTACAACAAGACCGTGCAGCTCTTCGATCGGCAGTTCGGATTCCTGCAAGGGGTGTTGCTACTTATGATTGTGCTGTCCGTTGCCAATACGATCAATACTGCGGCCTTCGAGCGATTGCCCGAATTCGGAACCATGATGGCGCTGGGCGACCGAGGGCGCGACGTATTTCGCTTGATCATGCTCGAAAGCGTGATTCTCGGGTTGCTCGGAAGTGCCATCGGCCTGACCATCGGCCTCGCCTCCGCGATTGCGATATCCGCCGTCGGGATTCCCATGCCGCCGCCGCCGAATTCCGATCTCGGCTACACGGCGCTCATTCGTATTGTCCCTGGCGTCATCGTCGGGGCATTCGGCGTAGGGACGATTTCCGCCGCCGTCGCGGGTGTCTTCCCGTCGCTGAGAATCGCGCGGATCGCTCCGGTGGAGGCGTTAAGGCGGGCGCTTTAAGCTGCGAATGAACCAAGAATCGCTCCACGTCGTACCCTAATTTCGATGACCAAGGCCGCAGATATCGTGGAAGCCAATCCCGGGCCTGGCGGGAATAGGGCACCGAGCCCTTCCGCACGGACGGTAGTCCGGATCGAGCATGTCTCGAAGCAGTATCATTTGGACGGTCAAAGTTTGACAGCGCTGAATGACGTCAATCTGAATATCGACGAAGGAGTATTTCTGGCGATCGCCGGTCCGTCCGGAAGCGGGAAGTCGACACTCTTGAATCTCATCGGATGCATTGACACCCCAAGTTCGGGGCGCATTTGGATCGATGGCGAAGACGTTGCCGAGCGCACCCCGGACCAACTTGCGGGCTTGCGCGCGCGCGCGATCGGTTTCATCTTTCAGACTTTCAACCTCTTTCCGGTACTGACTGCAGCCGAAAACGTCGAGTACCCTCTTCTCAAGCGAAGCGACATCAGTGCCGCGAAGCGCCGGAAGCAGGTACTACGTTACCTGGACGTCGTCGGTCTCGGCAATTTCGCCAATCAGCGCCCAAGTCAACTCTCGGGTGGCCAGCGTCAGCGCGTCGCGATCGCGCGTGCCTTAGTCAATCACCCGCGAATCGTATTAGCCGATGAGCCCACGGCGAACCTCGATCACAACACCGGCAACCAGATCCTGCGCCTGATGCGGAAGATCAACCGGACGACGCGAACCACATTCGTGTTCTCCACCCATGACCAAAAGGTGTTGGACATGGCCGATCGGCGAGTCGATCTCGAGGACGGGCAGGTCGTTCGCCTTGGCATGCGCGCCGAGCGTAACTGGGTATTTGCCACCGAGCGCGACGCCAGGCTACCCAGCGCGCTCATACATGACCAACACGACTGATGACGACAGGGTGCAGTCGCCTCTTGCCTTTCGCCCGCATATTCTCATTGCCCGAAAGGAACCTACAGGTCATCATGCGCGCAATTTCATCGCACTGCCGACACTTCGTTTCTGGAAAGGGCACATCATAAGTTGGGAACCGGCTTTAGGACAAAGAATCGGCATCGCAACCGCCTTGGGGATGCTCCTCTTCTTGCCGGTCGGTAGCGCACGCGCCGACGCCTCCGGCCAGTTCACGCTCTACGCTGCCGCCAATCGGGACGTCGAACAGCAACAGATCGTGGCGACCGACGAGACCCTCCGACGGCGCCCGTCAAATGTCGCCGCCCCGAATTCAAGCTCGCCACGCTAATTGAACCGGGTTCAGACGATACACTGTTTGCGCTAGACACCGCCACACCCAGCGCTGTGGCGAAGGGCCATCTGCGCAGGAAGGAATTCGACTTTTCCGGCGGAAGGCTCAAGGCCTTGTCGAAACTCTTGCGGGCATTCGCGAAGTCTTTCCTGCCAAGGTAGGCGGCTCCTTGCAGGTTGTATCCCATGGGCTCGTCGGGATTAGCCTGGACCAACGTATTCGCGATTCCCAGTGCCTGGCACCTGAACCCGCGACGCTGGCCCTTCTTGGAATCAGCCTTCTCGGGCTCGGTGCTAGCCGGATCCGCCGGAAGGCCACCACCGCTTGATTTAGGACCAAGAACAAGAAAGGGTCCCGAGAGGGCCCCCTGTTTTGCCTGGGATCCGCTAAGGCGCCTTCGTCTTGGCCCTCTCGCGCACGGACAGGGCGCGCTGCGGTACGATGGTGGTTGCCGGTCCAAGCCCGGTCAGTCCAACGGGCGGATGGCGAATAACGGTTACTACCGATTACCGAAGATGCATGCCTAGTCTGCCCGTTCTGATGACCGCTGTGCGGGAACTGGTCACGCGCGAACGCAGTCCTCGTCGACCCGAGCCCGATCTCGTGATGGACGACCCGCAGAAGGTCGCGGCGTACACCCGCGCCGGGCGCGAGGACGGCGTGATGGCGCCGGTCTACCTTTTCCACTGCGCTCAAGTCTGTGAGATCGTGCGATCGGGCGACACGGTGCTCGATTTGGGGTGCGGGCCGGCGACGCAGCTCGCGATGGTGGCTCGACTCAACCCGGAGACGAAGTTCGTCGGCATCGACCTGTCCGACGAGATGCTCGACCGGGCGCGCGTGCATGTTGCGGAACAGGGGTTGCGCAACGTGACGTTCCGCCGGAGCGATGTCGCCGACCTCGGGTTCCTCAGCGACGGCAGCGTGAACGCCGTGTTTTCAACGGTGGCGCTCCATCACCTGCCTGACGTCAACCACCTCGAGCGCACATTCGCGGAGGTCGCACGGGTGCTTGAAACGGGTGGTGGGCTGTACCTGGTCGACTTCGGCCATCTCAAGGCCGAAAAATCCATCCAGACTTTTGCTTATCAGTACAGCGACAGGCAACCGGAGTTGTTCACGCTCGATTACCTCTACTCGCTGCGTGCCGCGTTCGAGCGCTCGGATTTCGATCGCGCAGCGGCCCGCTATCTTGCAGGACGGGCACGCTTGTATTCGACCTTCATCATGCCGTACATGGTGGCGGTGAAAAGCCCGGCGCGGACGAGCGAAACGGCCGGTCGGGTGCGCAACGAGCTCGGAACGCTGCGCAATGCGATGCCTGCGCACCACCAGCGAGATCTGAACGAGCCTCGCCGATCTGACGGTGCCCCAGAATGTCGTTACGCGCTCGACGCTCGACTACATCCTGAGCGTGGAGTTCTCGCTGCCCAACGACACGCGGCTCAACGTGCAGGGCTTCCTGCGCGTCTACTATGACGGCGGCGGGAGCGATCTCGCTATTCGGGACGACGGCTTGGGTGCGAGCCTTTTTCTCGACGAAGCTGTCGAGCGCATTCGAGCCGCAGATATTGTGAATCCAGAACTTCAGGGATGCCGGTGGGCTGATTCGGCCCCGGCTCAACTGGACGCCAGGGAAGAACACGACGGTGGGCTTCGGCGTCGACATCTTCAGGGGTCCGAGCGATGGCTACTTCGGTCGCTACAACAACCGCGATCGCGTATACACCGAGTTGGGCGTCCGACTTCTAGGCACGGCAGTATCGCGGCGAACGAGTGGACCTGTTGCGTCGGTTAGAGCGGTCGGGCGCAATGTCGTTCATTTAATGGGTCTTCGTTGCCCCCGCGAACGCGGGGCCCAGCGGCGTTCATCGCAAGATTCGTCGTCCTCGCGAACGGGGGGCCCAGCGGCGTTGTTCGAAGGACGCTAGATTCCCGCGTTCGCGGGAACGACGACAAGTTTATCGTCGCCCTGGCGCTCGCGTTGGCGAGCGTGTCGAGATCGCGCGCAAGGCCAGACACTTGCCGCTCGGCACGTTGGACCGCCAGCTCGGCAAGATCGCCGGGGCTCAGCGCCGGTCGGTGCGCCAAATGCAGGTGGCCCGGGAAATGCTGTTCGTCGTCTCGACGTTGCTGGTCGGGTGGCGGTCCAGAACAGGCGCGCCGAAATCAAGCGCCGCGCCGAAAAACCCTTGGCTTGTGGTCGTGCGTTCGAATTCTCGAGCAGCCCTGATGGCGTCCGAGGGTATGCGGGGCTTGTCGGCTTTTCTTACACGGCTTGTGGTCCTGCGTTCGAATTCCCGAGCAGCCTAATGGTGTCCGAGGGTATGCGGGGCTTGTCGGCTTTTTTTACACACAACGGGCCAGCGATACGGCAGAGTCGACGAATGAAAGGTATGCGATCTACGTTTTATTAGCAAAAACAGTAAGTTGTCTTAACCGCATCGCATATTGGCACGAACGATGCATAGGAGTTCGGCGTCGTCGGATGTTGTGGGATTTCGATGAGTCGGACCATCATGGAGGTAATCTTATGAATCTCAAGAAACTTGCGGCAGGGTTTGGACTTGCCCTTTCCCTGTTAGTCGCGCCAGTAGCGGGACAAGCGGCTTTGCTGTCCTTCGAGGACGACGACATCGATTTCGTCTTGCGCGATGTTGACGGTACCTTGACCGTAATCACAAGCGGTACATTTCAGGTTGACGATATCTTCGTCTCCGCCCTTGAGATTCCCGTTTTCACAATCGATGGTGTCAACGCAATTCCCACCGGGCAGGAGCTGACCGGAGTCGTAGCGATTCAGATAACCTCTATTGCCGGCCCAACCGTTGAGTTTGCGCCTTACACCGGCGGATTGAATGAAATCCTTGCACTGGGGACAGATCCCGACGCAAACGTTGGGACTTCCGGCGATGCGGACGGGGGGGCCATGATCGCGCTGTGGTTGAACGACACGGCCACCTTCGACCTCGACCTGAATAGGACCAGCAATCCGGCAACGAATTGCACAAGTCTTGCCGATTGTATCTATCGGGCAACAGGCGAAGGCGAGGGTACGCTGTTCCAGGTGGATGGCTTTGCTGGTGATCTAGATGAATCTTGGATCGCATTGGCAAGCGAATTCGACATTGGTGATTTTAGCACCGCTAACAACGGTACCATCCTTGCCAGCTTCAACTTCAATCTGACCACTTTCTTTAACGCATCAGGTCCCATTGGATTCATCGATATCGATTCGGGACTTGCTTGCCCGGCTGGGAACGCGGGTCTATGACGGGTGCGTACGCGGGTCCGACGGGCAGTGACGCGGCCACGGTCAGCAGGACTTGACGACGGAGAACATCACGCATAGCGATTTCGACGCTCAGAAGATACAGCAGGCTCCCCAGCCGGGCGGATCTCGTTCTTCTTGCCGCGGCCTTGCTGGGACTCGCGGCCTCCGGAGGCGCGGCTCAGAAGACGGCATCCGAATCGCCGCAATCAGGCCCCAACGGGGCCTGATTTCTTCACGCTTCGCATCGCCGATTCCTGTGCTGTCTCGCTGTCTCTCATATCCTCCCGACATCAGGCGTGAGCCAAGGCGATCACTTTTCCTCTTTGCTGCGCGTGGCCGCGACGTTGCCTGCCCATCGCGCGCGCCCGCGCCGGACCGGCTGGCACCCAGTTTGTGGAGGAGGATGTCGCGCACGGTCGGGCCGTCGGTGATGAAGGCGATGATCCGCATCGTCGCCGCCACAGTGCGGGCACACGAGCGGGAAAACTTCGTAGATGCGGGCGAGCAACAGCGCCCAGGCGTAGCGGGCGGCGCGGCGATGGGCCGGTTCGGCGGTGGGTTGCGGGTTGGGTGCGGGCGGCGCGGTCGTCGCCGCCGGCGCGAGGGCGGTGACCGCCGCGCGCAGGGGTGAGTTGGGCGCCAGCACGCCGAAGTAGCGGTGGCGGTGGATGCGCGGCGGCGGCACCAGGGCGGCGAGGCGGTCGAGCAGCTCGAGCGGCGTCAGGAGCAGCGGGCCGTTGCCGCCGGGACCGGGTTTGGTGCTCTCGTAGAGCAGGCGCTCGGGATCGAGTTCGCGCAGCCGGTCCAGGGCGAACGGTGGCCGGGCGCAGTAGCGCAGCAGCCGCTCGCGCCCGGCGCGGTCAGCGGCCTCGATGCGCACCGAGCCGTCGACGGAGAAGCCACCGCCATGTTCCCATTGCGCCATCGCCTGCGCGTCATCGCCCGGCAGCAGGCCGCGGCGCACGAAGACGCGCAGCAAGCGCCGGCGCACGCGCGCCTGCACCTCGGCGATGGCGTTGGCATCGAGCCCGGTGGCGGCATGGAAGACGACCCCGCCCGCGGCGGCGGCGTCGAACACGCCGTCGATGACGACGCAGTGGAAGTGCAGGTGGGCATTGAGGGTGGAGCCGAAGCGGTGGATGAAGGCCACCGCGCCGAGGCGCGCCGCGGGGCCCGAACCTGGGCTGTGCGCGCGCAGGCATTGCTCCACCGCCCGCAGGAACAGGCGCAGAGCAGCACCCTGAAGATCGGCGTCGCGCTGCAGGAAGTAGCGCAGGCGCTTGGGCACCGCCAGCACCCACTGCCGCACCGGCAGCTCCGAGACCGCTGCCTAGCCGTTACCTGGCCGCCGTTCTCGATGTCTGCGGTCGCAAGGTCGGCGTCCCGTCCTCACCGTCCGGTCCGGCTCACAGTTGCTTCAGTAGCTGCTCCGCCGCTTCGCGCTGTGCGAACTTCGCTTCGCCTTGCAGCAGATTCTCGAGCTCCTTGCGGGCCTTCGCCTTGTTGCCGGATTTCGCGAACGCGACCGCAAGGTGATACCGTATCTCCGGGACCTGCGGAGCGCCTGCAGCCGCTTTCTGGAGCAGCTCCAGACCGCGCTTCGTTTTTCCCTGTTCGACGAGAATCCAGCCGAGAGTATCGGACACTCTCGCCGAATCCGGCGCCAGCTTCTGCGCCCGTTCCGCGGTCGGGAGCGCGCGCGGGTCCTTTTCCTGATGATAGAGATTGGCGAGGTTGTTCAGCGCCAGCACGTTGTCGGGACGCTTCTTCAGTATGGCCTCGTATTGCTCGATCGCGAGCTTGTTGCGCCCCTCCCTCAGATTCTCCGCCGCCAGGTAGAGCAGCGCGCGCGTGTCGTCGGGGTGGTCCTTCAGCCACGCCTGCATCCTCGCATCGGCCTCCTTGGCGTTGCCGGCTCTCGTGTAGGCCGCATGCAGCTTGAGCACGGTGGGACTCGCCTGCTGCAGGCTCCAGGCCTTCTCGTAAGCCGCGGCCGCGTCGGCATACCGCTGTTGCGCGAAAAGCACGTCACCTTCGATGACGAAACCCGCGGGTGACTTGGGGGCCACCTTCTGCAGCTCCCTCGCGCGCTTGATCCCTTCGTCGTATCGTTTCGCTTGAACGTCCAGCGCCGCGAGCCGGTAGTGGGCTTCGGCAAAGTCGGGCCTGAGCTGCAATGCCTTCTTCAGGTTCTCCGTCGCGCCCGAAACGTCTCCGGACCTGAACATCGCGTCCGCAAGGCGGTAGTGAGCCAGCCGGCGAGTCCGGCGCCACCGACACGAGCTTGCGGTACGTGGCCAGGGCTGCCGCTGTCTGTCCCTGTCCCGCTTGCGCCTGTCCGAGAAGATCGAGAATCTGGGGGTGGTCGGGAAAGTATTGCTGGGCGTCGGTCAGCTCCGAAATCGCCTTGGGGAAATTCCTGCTGCGCAGATAGTAGGCGCTCAGGTACACGCGTGGTGCCCATGCTTTCGGGTCTGCCGACTTCGCTTTTTCCAGCCAGGCCAGGCCCTCTTTCTCGTGGCCGCTGTTCGCTTCGACTTGGGCCATGCCGACCATGGCGACGTCATTCTTCGGATCCTTCGCCAGGATCGCCTCATATCTTTTTCTGGCGCTCGCGAAGTCTTTTTGCAGCAAGTCGAGCTGCGCCAGGTTCGCCAGAACCTGACTGCTGTCAGGCCGCAGCTGGAGCGCTTGTTCGAAGCTCTTCCGTGCGTTCGCGTAGTCCTTCTTGCCGATATATGCGCCCCCCTGCAGGTTGTATCCATCGGGGTTGCTCGGATTCTCCCGAATCAGCTTGTTCGCTGCTTCCAACGCGTCGTCGAATTCCCTCTTTTGAAGGTGCGTCCTCAGCTCCTCGATCGGCGTTTGGGGGGTCGGCGCGGGCGATGCATCCGGTCCGATGAGCGCCGCGACATGGATGCGGCCCGGCTTGCGGCGTCTCCTGCAGCAGCGGTTCGTCAGCCACTCGGTTGGAGACAGGATCGAATGCGATGTCCCCACCCCGCGCTCCGGTTTCGTCACTGCGGGCTGAGCCGAGTGGGGTATAGAGCACCATCATCGATAGCGCGAGGGCGCGCGCCACAGCAATCGAAGACAGTGCCGGCGTTCGAATCATGATCGTCCCTATGGATGACGTGGCGAGGTTGCGCATTGGTAGTTCGACTCCGTCTGTTGAATTGAACACGGACGATGACCGTTGCCGAGAATCGCGCATCGGCAGGGAACGCCCGGCCCGCTCACCGAGCGGACTCGTTCAGGGGCTCAGCCGATCGGCCATCGACTCGAACTGGAGCGCATGTATATAACGATATCTGCTCGGTGTCGACCACCTTCCGCCAATCGCGCACCGTTCGAGTCGCCGCTCCGAGCAATGCTTTCCGCAGGACGCGAAGGTCGAGGAAGTACTCCCGTCTGAGATAGATCCGTGCCGGCGACGCTTGAACACCTCGTCGAGGATCGGATCCTCGACTTCCGCACCCGGGAAGGAGATGCAAGATCGACGCGGAACGGCGACGGCCGATTGCCCCCCGCTTGGTTGATCCTCGGCAATGGCCGAGGCTGCAAGTGTGCTAGGTTGGCATTCAAAGGTGGACGTTCGGATTGACAATCGTGATTCGTTTCGGTAGTAACGAAGCGAATCAGGGTCTTACGCGATTATCCGCACCTGACCCGCGCGGCTCGGCCGCCTACGGAGAGGACAACTACCCCAGAGCGGGAGTATTGTGAGTGGTGGCGCGAAAACGCGTCCGGATGAATAGATAGCGAAATGTTCCATCGGTTCCAGCGGCCGACGCCTTCGCCCGACAAGATGATTTCCGCGTCGGGCAGCACGATCATTTCGATGCCGCACCCCCACGTGCTGAAGTCCATGTGCGTGGAAGAGGGCGACACTGTGCCGTCGCCGCCGGACGACCCGGGGCTGATCAAACTTCGCCTCGCGGACAGCGATGGACAGCGTATGCAGGCCGGTTTTCTCGTGCAGCGCCGCTATGCGTGGCGCGGCTACGAAGTTGGCGCAACTCGCGGAATTCTGCCCAACCGGATCACGCTTTCGGCCTCCGATCGCAACGAGACGATTGCAACGATCTCGGTCGGCCTCGATTCGGACCTTGGGCTGTTCGTCGACAAGCTGTACCGCGACGAGGTCGATTCGATACGGGCGCAAAAGCGAAAGGTGTGCGAATTCACCAAGCTTGCGATGGAGGCGGGTGTGCGCTCCAGGCCGGTGCTCGCCGGTTTGTTCCACATCGCCTACATCTATGCGCGCCGGATCAACCGCTGCACCGACCTCGTTGTCGAGGTCAATCCACGGCACGTGCTTTTCTACAAGCGCATGCTGGGCTTCCGGGACTGCGGGCCTGAGCGGCTCGATCCGCGCGTACAGGCGCCCGCGGTATTGCTGTGCCTGGATCTGGCGTTTGCCGAACAGCAGATCGCCGAAATGGGCGGGCATGTCGAGCTTGCGGGCGAGCGGCGCTCGCTCTATCCTCATTTCTTTTCTCCGCGCGAGCAAGCCGGAATAGAGTCGCGGCTACGCGCACTCGGCTGAGCACAGGCAGCCCGCCGCGTCGATCATCCGCTGCATTGAGCTGGAACCGGTCCGTTTTGCGTGAACTGTCAGCCCGAATCGCAAGACACGCCGCACACGAGTAAAGTCCATCATGCCAGCCGCAGATCCGGCGAATCACCACGGGGACACGATCATCGCGATCCCGCGGTCGCCGAGGCTTCAGCCCTTGATGCATGATCCGGGAGAGCTTCCGAGTGGCGAGCCGATACAGGAAACGCAATTCAAGATCCGCCTCGCGAACACTGAAGGCCATCGCAGCAAAGCGAGCTATCTGATCAAACGGCGGTACGCGTGGCGTGGCTATCAGGCCTCCGGGCTTTCCGAAAGCCCGGCCAACCGGATAACCCTGGCGGCATTCGACGGCGAGCAAACCATCGCGACGATCACGGTCGGCGTCGATTCGCCAGCCGGTCTCGCCGTCGAAGAGTTGTACCCGGACGAGTTGAAAGCATTGCGCGCGGCAGGCCGCCAGCTGTGCGAGTTCACGAAGCTCGCCGTGGACAACATGGTTCGCTCGAAAGCCGTGCTCGCGGCAATCTTCCACATCGCGTACATTTACGGGCATCGTATGCGCAGCTGCACGGATGTCGTCATCGAGGTCAACCCTCGACACGTCAAGTTCTATCAGGCGATGCTGGGGTTCGAGCGACTCGGAGAGGAACGTGTCGATCCTCGCGTGAACGCTCCCGCCGTGTTGCTGCGGCTGCAACTCGCACACGCCGAAGCCGAGATCGCCCGGCTGGGTGGACACGCCGAACTCGCCCACCAGGAACGGTTGCTCTATCCGCTCTTCTTTTCCGCGAAGGAAGAGCAGGGCATCGAGGGGCGATTACGGTCAATGGATTGAAGATTGCAGCTTTCTTGAGTCAGACCGAAGTTTGACGGCTTGGAGCGGTGGCAAGCAAGGAGTGGCGCGGTACTGCGCCATTTTTTTGTGTTCCACAGGCAGGAGGCGAACGGATGATCCGACCCGATCGTGTTGCCCGATGGCTGGCGATTCTCGTCGCGACGGCGTGCCCGTTGCATGCACAGGACTTACCGACCAGGGATGCCTTGTTCGGAGCGACGGCTGCGGCGGAAAGGAATGAAGGGGTCAGGCTCAGCGGATTTTTTGACGGCTTGGGCGCGTACACGTATTCGGACCCGGCGCACTGGTCGCGCGGGGTGGGTCGCTTGCAGTTGAACGCGCAGGGTGATCTCACGGAGAACGTGAAGTGGAAGATCGGCGGTCGAGTCGACGCCGACATCGTCTATTTCACGTCGGATTTCTATCTCGATCCGGTCAAGAAGAACCAGCGGCTGACCGGGATCTGGGGCGAGAACTACCTCGACGTGTCCGCCGGCGATTGGGACTTCCGCATCGGTGCGCAGCAGATCGTCTGGGGCGAAGTCGTCGGGCTGTTCTTCGCCGACGTCGTGTCGGCGCGCGACCTGCGCGAGTTCCTGCTGCCCAGCTTCGACATCATTCGCATACCGCAAGCCGCGGCGCGGGCCGAGTACGCGGCCGGTGACGCGCACGTCGAACTCGTCTGGATTCCGTTCCCGGCCTTCGACAACATCGGCAAGCCAGGATCCGATTTCTACCCCGCGCCGCTGCCTTCGCCGACCCCATCGAATGTCGCGGCATTGTTCGAGGATCCGGAGCGGCCGTCGTCCAATTTGCGCAATTCGAACTTCGGGGTGCGTGCGAACACGCTGGTTTCGGGATGGGATATCGCCGCCTTCTACTACCGCAGCTACAGCACGCAGCCGACGTTCTACAAGGTTTCGTCCAGCGACCCGGGACAACCCTTCGTCTTCCAGCCGCGCTACGACCGGATCTGGCAGGTTGGCGGAACTGTGAGCAAGGATCTGGGCGAAGCGGTGCTGCGCGGCGAAGCCGTCTACGCGAGCGGGCAGGGGTACAGCCTCGCCGATCTGACGCCGCCGCAGAATATCGTTACACGCTCGACGCTCGATTACATTCTGAGTGTGGAGTTCTCGCTGCCCAACGACACTCGGCTCAACGTACAGGGATTCCAGCGCGTCTACTACGACGGCGGCGGGAGCGATCTCGCGATCCGGAGCGACGGCATCGGGGCGAGCCTTTTCCTGTCGACGAAGCTATCGAGCGCGTTCGAGCCGCAGATATTGTGGATCCAGAACTTCAGGGACGCCGGAGGGCTGATTCGGCCCCGGCTCAACTGGACGCCCGGGAAGAACACGACGGTGGGCTTCGGCGTCGACATCTTCACCGGCCCGAGCGACGGCTACTTCGGGCGCTACAACAACCGCGATCGCGTCTACACGGAGGTCCGGCTGGACTTCTAGCGCCCGGGACAGAGGGGCGCGCGCGGTACGATTGCCACGGGCCGGTCGCGGCGGATTGCGGATCAGGCCGCTTCGGCTAGCACGGGCTCGGAAAGCGCCTGGCGGGCGAGCATTTGCAGGCGCGCCTCGAACGCATCAAGGTCAAGGTGCAATAGCACCGAAGGCGCGCGGACGCGCTCGCAGAAACGTTCGCCGGCCGCGACCACGAAGCCTAGCAGGCGAGAGTAGAAACTTACATGGCGTGGGTTGACCTCGATGAACATATCGGTCGCGTCACGGACGACATGCGCCGCCGTATACGCCACGCTGAACAGCGACGCCAAGACGTTGCGCGAAACCGAACTGGTCGTAACTGCGAGTCGGGTGACCTCGCATACCCGTCGGCCAGCTGCTCGCATTGCATCGACCGCATCGCCGTGGGTGCCGTCGGCACGCAAACCGCTCGGTCCGTCGAGACCCAGTGTAATTGTCCCGAACGTGGTTTGGTCGTCCTCGGCGACGAATGCAATTTCGCGAGTCGACCGGTTCGACGGAGATGGGTCACGTTCTTCGCCCGACGAACCCACTTCGTACCCGCGCCACGAATAGCGCTGGCGTACCAGCGCCGCTGCGGCCGCGAACTGCTCGGGGCATTGCGCGACGCCGACGCGAATTGCCATCAATTCGGATCGGATGGCCAAAGCCGTTGGATCACGTGCGTTTCGGGCAGATATAGTCCCGGTGTCGACCCGCATTGCGCGGCGTGTGACCAATGCGTCAAATCCATGTTGGATATCGGAGAGGAGTGCAACCGGGACTTCAGGCATCGAGATATGCAATTCTGGGGTCTCCTTGCGCGCGCGACATGGGACCTTGTCCCGTGTCGCAATCTAAAGAAGCGCATCGCATGGCACCTTGAGCCGCATCAATTGCTGCGAAAAATACACTCCAGGCGTCGGATGCGTCCAGCCATCGCGTGCTACGTCAATCAACCCGCATTCAATTATTCGATCGCACCGGCGAACGCGTGGTGGAACCGCGCATATGACGTTTGCATGATTATATATGACAAATGAATTATACAACAAGTTGTATACAGCAACTCGTCCCGCACCCGTCGGTGGGGGTTTTTGGGGCCGTGGATCTGTCGCCATACGACGACAGTGACCTTTCCATGCTCACCGATATCGTCCAGGTTTCGGGGGCCAGAGTCCCCCGCGGAGTTCGAATTGGGTAATCAGTTCGAGCGTGGCAGGTGCTCAAATTACCCGTCATAAACATGGCGTTGGCTACAGTGCGTGACTTGGTTTGGCAAAAAGCGCCACGTTTGTCGAACATGTGAGGGACCACCTGCGGCGAACGGCTTGTCTTTGCTTCGCCCTTGGTCGGTTGGCCGGCCGAGCGCTGAATTCATCGCGCCCGGCTGCGCGTGGGCGGCCTTCGCGTCGGTCGAGGTGTTCGCCACAGGGAACCAATGACGGCGCGTCGGTCGAGGTGTTCAGTTGTTCACCGCAGAGCACCAGATGACGGAAGCGGCGCATTGCGCCGTGGTTGCGGCCGAGTTCGACACGCGCTGATCGAACGCAATGCGATGCACTCGACGAATTGCGTCGTCGCCGCGAAGGCGGGGGTCCAGCGGGTTTACGCGTTCATCGCAAGACGCTGGGTTCCCGCGTGCGCGGGAACGACGGCAACATGCAAGACGCTGGGTTCCCGCGTGCGCGGGGTCGACGGTAAGCTAAGCGAATGGCACTCGGGTCAGGCGTGATACGGCGCTGGTAGCGGATGAGCGATTTCCCATCTGTTACGGCGATTCTCAAGACACTCGTGCTGCCGCCGATGGGGCCCCTGTTGCTCGCGGCCATAGGACTCGTCTTGGTGCGGCGCCACCCTCGGACGGGTCGGACATTCGCTGCCACTGGGGTGATCCTGCTGCTCGCGTTGTCGATGCCGATCGTCGCGCACTTCCTCGTGCAATTCGTCGACACCTCCACGCCGCTCGATCTCAAGGAGGCCCGGCGCGCGCAAGCGATCGTGATTCTGGGAGGTGGCACGCGATCGGATGCGGTCGAGTACGGCGGCGACACGCTCGGACAGCTGACGCTGGAGCGAGTCCGCTATGGCGCGCGGGTCGCGCGGGCGACGGGGCTGCCCGTGCTCGTGAGCGGAGGTTCCACCAGCGACACGGAGCCCGAAGCGAAGCTGATGCGCGAAGCGCTGGAGCGCGAGTTCGACGTGCGCGTGCGCTGGGCCGAATCGCGATCCCGCAATACACACGAAAACGCAGTTCGTTCCACCGAGATCCTGCGCCGGGAAGGCATCGAGCGCGTCGTGCTCGTCGCGCACGGCTTCGACATGCGGCGCGCACGCGCTGAGTTCGCAGCTCAGGGCATCGAGACGATCGCGGCACCGACCGTCACACACCGCATGACGTACGACACCGTCTTCGATTTCCTGCCGAGCATGTCCGGCTTGCAGGACAGCTACTACGCGACCTACGAGATCCTGGCGTACTTTGTACGCTTACCGGGTCGGGGCAATTAATCGTCAGCCGTCAAGGGCAAGTTGACATGCCGCCCGCTTGGGCCGAAGATGTATTCTTTGTGTACAAAGACGGAGAAGCGCCATGACCGAGCCGGTGACTCTGCGGCTGGACAGCGACATCAGGAAGCGCCTCGATAAACTGGCCAAGGCCACCGATCGAAGCCGCGCGGCGCTCGCCGCTGAAGCGGTGCGACAGTACGTCGAGCTGAATGAATGGCAGATTGCGGCGATTACACGAGGGCGTGCGCGACGCCGACAGCGGTCAGTTCATCGACCACGCGCGCTTGAAGTCGAAGTGGGAGAAGAAGCTTGCGCTTGCGCTGGACAAGGCGCGCTGAGCGCGATCTTGACGCGTAGCGGGCTACATCGGACAGGACAGCCCTGCGGCCGCCGCGCGGGTCTTGCTTGAACTGATCGATCAGGTCGAGGCCAATCTCTCCAAGCGTCCTGCAATCGGGCGCCCCGGGCGCGTACTCGGTACTCGCGAGCTGGTGATCGACGGACTGCCTTACATCGTGCCGTATCGGGTGCGCGAAAAGGACATCGAAATTCTGCGGGTGCTGCACACCTCGCGGCGCTGGCCGTACGAGATGTGATAGCCGCAAGACTTGGACGCAATTCTCGGCGAGCGTGACCGGCCGCGGAATCGCTACGCGACCTGGGCGAGTGGGACGAGGATCTCGATCGACTCGAACGGTACGGAGATTGCGCCATCCTCGGTTCGCTCGATCAGGACAAGCGCTTCGAGTCGCGATACGTCGGTGTGCACAAGTGTTCAAGCAGCTGCTCGAGCGTAGCGAAGTCGTGGTCTTGCTCCTGCTCCCCGATGGACCACCTGAGGCGAACGGCTTGTCTATGCTTCGCCGCTGGTCGGTTCGGCCGGCCGAGCGCTGAATTCATCGTGCACCCGGCTGCGCAGGGGCAGCCTATCGCGGCGGTCGGGTTGTTCACCACATGGCAGGATCGGCGTCACGCGACGTGGTGACCGCGGCGGACGGACCTCCATGGAACAAACGCAATGCTATGTGCTTGGCAATTTTGGTCGCCGCCGCGCAACCGAGATGAAATTCCGATGCAAATCCCTCCAGCGCGTGGTCTTACTCGAAACCCGTCAGCGTCATGGAATGTCAATATCCGCGTAGGTGCCGACAGTTGCCCGGTCAATGGCACGAACAACGGAACCGACGGCGCGCTGAATCCGTGGCCAACTTGGCGAGGCAAGGACTACGGCGGCGATACGACTGGATTCGCGGTTATGTTGGTACTTGAGATTGGAGTCAGTAGTGAGCAGCACGGCGAAGTCCTCTTTCCGCCGCGTCAAGTAAGTCGCCAATCTTCAGTGCGCAGCCGCGCACGTACGCGGTGACAACGGCGGAGTGAGTGACGCCGGGGAACCATTCGACGAACTGCGACACGAGAGCGCCGTCCTCGAGGTCAAAGCGCAGACACAGGCAAGCGGGTGCCCCGGAATACCGACGCACCGCTTACACGATCGGGGTCTCGCTCAACGGCAGAACAGGTGGACCAATCGATCACGGAGAAAATGTGCCACCTTCGCATCGTCAGCATTGGGGTCAGGCGGCGACTCGCAGGGATGCGCGCAGAAACTCAGGAGCGAAATCAGCGCCATTGGGCCATACCAGGGTGCGCAGCTCCGGATGAACCGTGAACTGCCGAAACACGTCGATATTTCGCAGCGGCTCGAAGACGGGGCCGTGGAGCTCATTGGAGAGATCAACCTCTCCTTCGGCTCCATCGCTGAACCGGAGCCACACCGTGTGGCCGGTCATGTAACGACACTCGATGAGATGCGGCAGCATGTAGTTCACTCCAACGGATCAATACGCGGCAACGGACGGCTGGCTCGTGCAAGCGACCAAGCCTCCAGCAACTCGACACGATGCAACTCTTTCCATTACCGTGTCGCTAACTATTACTAAATAGTCCCTAAGTTAGCCTACAAAGGCCTTGTATGATGCGCGACATTGTCTATACTGAAGACATGAAGCGCGATGGCCGCACCTTGGATCACCGGACGTTGGAGGAGATCCGGCGCATGGCGGTGGAGCGGGTGCGCGAGGGCGAAGATCCAAGCACGGTGATTGCCTCGTATGGGTTTTGTCGCACCACGATCTACAAGTGGCTGCGTACGGCGAGCGGACGGGGTAAGGGCCTGCGCGCCCTGGCCTCGCGCAAGGCGACGGGACGACCGCGGACGCTGACGGCGGCGCAAGAGCGGCAGGTCTTTCGTTGGATCAACGGCAAGGACCCGCGGCAATACGGTTTCGACTTTGCCTTGTGGACGCGCAAGGTCGTCGCTGCGTTGATCGAGCGCGAGTTTGGGGTGAAGCTCGGGCTCACGGCGGTGGGGAAGTTGCTGGCGAAGCTGGGCTTGACGCCGCAGAAGCCGCTGCAGCGGGCGTACCAACGCGACCCGGAAGCCATTGCCCGGTGGCAACACGAGATCTATCCCCGGCTGGCCGAGGACGCCAAGGCGCGCGGCGCGCAGATCTACTTCTGGGATGAGTCGGGCTTTCGCGCCGATGCGGTGCGGGGCAAGACGTGGGGCGTGCAGGGCCAAACGCCGGTGGTGGCCGTGCCCGGGCAGCGCCAATCGATGTCGGCCGCCTCGGCGGTCAATGCCCGCGGCGCGTTCTGGTTTGTGACCTACCAAGGAGCGCTCAACGCGGAACTGTTTGTCGACTACCTCCGGCGGCTGATGAAACAGCGCAAGAAGCCGCTGGTGCTGATTCTGGACAGCCTGCCGGCGCACAAAGGGCCCGTCGTGCGTCGCTACGTCGACTCGCTGCAGGGCAAGTTGCAGTTGCATTATCTGCCGGGCTACGCGCCGGAGCTCAATCCCGATGAACTGGTGTGGAACCATATGAAGCGCACCGGGACCGCGAAGAAACCGCTGCGCCAAGGCGACCAGTTGCAGTCGCGCATCGACGCCGACCTCCAGGCGATTCAACGCGACCCCAAACTCGTGCGCTCATTCTTCCGCGCTCCTTCCGTAGCCTATATTAGTGACTGCTGAGTAATAGCGCCTTGGCCAAGTGACTGGGTCACGCGACGAATGAAGAACCGCCAGAACGACTACTCGCGTCGACTCGGCGACATAGAACACGACATAAGGAAACTTCGAAACGATAGCGCGTCGGACAGTCTTGTAGATGGCGGCGCGGATTCAGGGCGCAAGCGCACCAACTCGAGCGTTTCTCGAAGGCGCCTGAGAAACGCTTCGCCAAGACCCAACTGTTGCGATTCGTACCACTCGCGGATGCCGCGAATGTCTCGCTCCACCCGCGCGGGAAGAATGACCGTCCGCGTCATGAACCGCGGCGTATGCGGGCAAACACCTCTTCGAGAGTCGACCCCGAATCAGGATCCGCCTCGTATTCGGCGAGGCGACGATCCAGTTCTTTGCGTTGCCACTCTGTAAGGGGCAGCGCTTCGGGCACCGCGGCAATGCTATCCCAGATGGCTTCGACAAGCAGGACTCGCTCGGCAACAGGAAGCTCGAGGATATCCGCAACAAGACGTTGTTTCATGGTGGAAAGCGTATCACTACCCGGGAATGCGGGCTACTGCTCCGTAACGCGACGCTGGGCACTGATACCGGAGATGGAAAATCGCTATCTGCGCGTGGTCTTGCTCCCGGACGGCGAGACGGTACACAATGCCTTTTTCGATCGGCGTTTCCAGCCATGAGAATTCGCCACTTCGCCAGTACCGACACCCTGCTCATCGAGCTTCGCGCTGCGCCGGTGGCTGAAACGCGAGACCTGGACGAGAACACACTGCTCGACGTCGATGCCGAAGGCAACATCTGCGCCATCACCATCGAACACGCTTCCACACGAGCCGGCATCCCGCAGTTCTCGTACGAGCAAGTCGCGGCCTGACCTAGCTCAACGGGACGGGCCGAATCGGGGCTTCTTGTGCGCGGTCAGCGCGATCGTGACGCTGGCCGTACGGGTACTCCTCGCGGCCATCGGACTCGTCATGGTGCGGCGCCACCCTCGCGCGGGCCTGCAATGCATCCGCGCAGGAGGGGCCTTCCTCGGCATGGCGTATTACTCCCTTCTGGATATGATAGTGCGCAGGAAATTCATCTGGGGCCCAGTGATCTTCGGCTTCGATCACATATCGCGCGATGATTGGCACCCGGCTCGGAAAGGAGGCACGTCATGACTGCTTAACCCGGTCCTGATTCCTGCGGCTGAAGGTGGATTCACTGCGTTGAATCCCGAGACGGGCACGACCTCTCAAGGGGAATCGGTCGAAGAGGCACTTGCCAATCTTCGCCAAAAGCACCAGTCCAGTCAGCGCCGCGGCCGCAGCAGTTCGATCGATAGCTCGTCCTCGTACGGCGGCACGTGGCACTCGACGACGTCCCCGGCGGCGATCTGCAGATGGACGCCGACGATGTCGGCGCGAACCGGCAGATGCGCAACGTGGCGGTCGACCAGCACTGCCGCCCTGATGACCGGGGTGCCACGCTGCGACAGGTACGTCGACACGCGCGCGAGCGAATGGCCCAGATAGAGCACGTCGTCGACGATCAGCACGGTCGAACGTGAAACGTCGCGCGCCGAGAATTCGGCGTTCTCGGTGAGCGCGGTATCCGGGTGCAGCAGCGCGAGGTTGTCCGCGTAGCGCTTCAGCTTCAGGGCGAAGCGCGGCACGTGGAACGCGTACGTCGCCTTCAGCCGCGCCTGCAGCATTTCGGCGAGCGGAGCGCCGCGACGCAGGATTCCGAGCAACAGGGGGTCCGGCGTACCCTGCAGCATCGCCGCGGCCGCAGCGGCCATGCGGTCGAGGACGCTTTCGAGCGCCGCGCGATCGTAGAGACAGAAGCGTCTGCCCGGAACCGATTCGCTCTTCATGCGCTCATGTTGACACGCCGGTGCTCGCAGGTCGTCAAAAAGACGACGCGACGCCCGGCATCACATCGTCGTCAGACAAAGATGGACTCGTCGTATTCGGTTTCCTTCAGCTTCGCCTGCGCGGCGGCGAGCCGCGCAATCGGCACCCGCGGCGCGGAGCAGGAAACGTAATCGAGCCCGGCGTAGTGGCAGAAGCGGATCGAATCCGGATGACCGCCGTGCTCGCCGCAGATGCCGATGACGAGGTCCGGGCCGCGTTTCGCGGCCCCAATCCACCGCCAGCTTCATCAGGCGCCCGACGCCCTTGACGTCGAGCACCTCGAACGGGTTGTCGCGCAGGATGCCGGTCTCGTTGTAGAGCGGCAGGAACTTGTTCTCGGCATCCTCGCGCGAGAACGAGAAGGTCGCCTGCGTCAGGTCGTTGGTGCCGAACGAGAAGAACTCGGCGACCGTCGGCGAGCCGCGCGGCGCGCATGCATGCGCGGACCACTTCGACCATCGTGCCGAACTTGACGTGCGAGCTTCACGCCGTACCGCGCCTCGACCTCGGGCCGGACCGTGTCCATCAGCGCCTTGACCCGCTTCAGCTCCTCGACGGTGACGACCTGCGGCACCATGATCTCGGAATGGACGTCGACGCCTTCCTGCATGCACTCGGCGGTGGCTTCGAGAATCGCCCGGATCTGCATCGCGTAGATCTCCGGGAAGCTGATGCCGAGCCGCACGCCGCGGTGGCCGAGCATCGGATTGACCTCGGTCAGCGTGTGCACCTTGCGCAGCATCGCCTCGCGCCGCGCGAGCGCCGCGTTGGCCGCGATTCGACTCGCGGTACTTCTCGAGACTCGTCTGCAGCTTGGCGAGGCCGTCGACGTCTTCGCGCGGCAGCTCCGGGTCGAGCAGGCGCAGCGTTTCCGGCAACTCGGCGATCGAGCGCGCCGCGCGCTGCAGCTGGCGCAGGTGGCGCGATCTCGAATTCGAGCTGCGACACCGTCGGCAGGAACTCGTGCATCGGCGGATCGAGCAGGCGCACGGTGACCGGCAGTCCGGCCATTGCCTTGAAGATGCCCTTGAAGTCCTCGCGCTGGATCGGCAGCAGCTTGTCGAGCGCGGCCTGCCGCTCCTCCGTCGTGTCGGCGAGGATCATGTCCTGCACGATCGGCAGGCGCTGCGGGTCGTTGAACATCCGCTCGGTGCGGCACAGGCCGATGCCCATGGCGCCGTACTTGCGTGCCCGCTCCGCGTCGCGCGGCGTATCGGCATTGGCCATCACCTCGAGCCGCGCCACCTCGTCGGCCCAGGAGAGCAGCGTCGCCAGCTCGCCGAAGAACTCGGCTTCGACGGTCGCGATCTCGCCGGGGTAGACGTTGCCGGTCGAGCCGTCGATGGTGATGATGTCGCCTTCGTGCAGCACCGTGCCGCCGACTTCGCGCGCGCCGCTCGCGCACGTCGATCCGGATCGCTTCGCAGCCCGAGACGCACGGCTTGCCCATGCCGCGCGCGACGACGGCCGCGTGCGACGTCTTGCCGCCGCGGCTGGTCAGGATCGCCTGCGCCGCGAAGAAGCCGTGGATGTCCTCGGGCTTGGTCTCCTCGCGGACGAGGATCACCTTCTCGCCCTGCTTGCCGCGCTCCTCGGCCGTGTCGGCGTCGAACACGACCTGGCCGGACGCCGCGCCCGGCGACGCGGGCAGTCCCTGCGCCAGCGGCAGCGACCTTGTGCGCCGGATCGAGTTGCGGCACCAGCAGCTGCTCCAGCAGCATCGGGTTGATGCGCGTGAGCGCGCGTTCCTTCGTGATGAGTCCGTCGTTGGCCATCTCGACCGACGTGACGACCATCGCGCGCGCGTTCATCTTGCCGTTGCGCGTCTGCAGGCAGTAGAGGCGGCCCTTCTCGATCGTGAACTCGAAGTCCTGCACTTCCTTGTAGTGCGCCTCGAGCTTGTCGCGCAGCGCGACGAGCTGGCGGTACAGATCCGGCATCTCCTGCGCCAGCGCCGCGATCGGTTTCGGCGTGCGGATGCCGGCGACGACGTCCTCGCCCTGCGCATTGGTCAGGTATTCGCCGTAGATCACGTTCTCGCCGGTGCCCGGGATTGCGCGTGAAGCCGACGCCGGTCGCGGAATCGTCGCCCATGTTGCCGAACACCATCGTGCACGACATTGACCGCGGTGCCGTTCGCCATCGTCCTTGGTGATCCTGAACTGCCGGCGATAGTCGACGGCGCGCTTGCCGTTCCACGAGCGGAACACGGCCTCGATCGATTGCTCGAGCTGCTCGTACGGGATCGGTCGGGGAAGGGCCGGCCCGTGTGCTCGCGGTAGATCGCGAGGAAGGCATCGGCCAGCTCCTGCAGTGCGTCGGCGGTCAGGTCGACGTCCTGCACCGCGTCGTGCTTCCGCTTGATCGCCGCCATCGCGCCGTCGAAGGCCTCGTCGGCAACGCCCATCGCGATCTTGCCGAAGAGCTGGATGAAGCGCCGCCACGCGTCGTAGCACGAAGCGCGGATTGCCGGTCTGCGCGGTCGAGCCCGCGCAACGTTGCCTCGTTGAGGCCGAGGTTGAGGATCGTGTCCATCATTCCCGGCATCGACATCGCCGAGCCGGAGCGCACCGAGACGAGCAGCGGATTCGTTGCGTTGCCGAACCCCTTGCCGGTCTTGCGCTCGAGCTCCGCGATCTCGTTCGCTGACTTCCGCCATCAGGCCGTCGGGCAGCCGGTTCTCTTCCAGGTAGGCGAGGCACGCCGCCGTCGTGATGACGAATCCCGGCGGCACGTCGAGGCCGATCTGCGTCATCGCGCAGAGGTTGGCCCCCTTGCCGCCCAGCAGCATCTTGTCGCCGGCGTCGCCTTCTTCGAATGTGTAGACGAACTTCGAGTTGTCTTTCATGGTCCCGTCCTGCCAATGCAGTGTGGTGTCGGATGTCAAGCGCAACCCGTGCCTCAATACTGGATCAAGCCGGGGAGGGCTTCACCCCATCCCTGCAGCGGGCCGAGCCAGAAATCGCCGACACCGTCGCGGTTGACGTTGCGAAGCGCGATGGCAAATGTCAGTTTGACGCCTGCCCTTTGGGGGCGAGTTGCGTTAGGTCAAGTCGCCGCAGCGATGAGTGTCCGCAACGTGCACACGACGAGTCCCCCCACTGGGCTTGCCGTCGCGTGCAGGTGTTGGCATAATTGCCAACATGCACGCGAGGCTTCTGTTGCGGGAGCGTCGCACGTACGACGACGGCACCTTTGCCGAGATTGTCGTGTGGCAGCTGACACAGCCGGATCCCGAACGTCCGCATGGGTTGAAATATCGGCTCGCCTACGTTCGCGATGGGCGTCGCCTTGTCGGTTACGACAACGAACGTGGCAAAGCCGACCATCGGCATTTCCGGGACATCGAAGAACCGTATGCGTTTCGGTCGCTGGAGGAACTGCTCGATGATTTCTTCCGAGACGTCGACGCCTGTCGCGAGGACTCCCCATGAGCCGCACAGCCACCATCCGCATCGAGCCTGACGAATCCGCTTGGCGGTCGCGGGTCCGCGGAAGAATGAAGCAAGCGGGCAGCCGTCGCCGCTACCAGGGGGAGCACTTCTCGTTTTCCTCGCCTGCGGCCCTTTTCAAGGTCCTGTCGCCGAAGCGTTGGGAACTCATCGAGCGGCTTCAGGCCGACGGGCCGCTCGGCGCTCGCGCACTTGCACGCGCGTTGCAGCGGGACGTCAAGCGGGTATACGACGATTGCCGCGTGCTGCTCGAAGTCGGTCTGGTCGAGCGCGACGCGGAGGGCAAGCTGCTGGTGCCCTTCCGCGAGATCCGTGCGGAGTTCGTCCTCGGTGCGGCCGCGTGACAGCGTCGCGCCAGTCTGCTCGACCGCTCTTGCAGGCTCTCCGTCGCCAGGCATGAAAACGGGCGGCGCAGTCCTGGCCGCTCAGCAAAGGCCGTGAAGGGAACTCAGGAAGGGGCGCGCCAAAGGCGATCCTGCCAGATGCGTGGATCGCGGCTGGACTGTGTCCGCGTATGCTTCGGACTGTGCGGCAGGTGAAAAACAACCGCGTGATCAGGGCGCGCGGCGCGCGAGTTGGTCCCTCAAAGGAGCCGTGACCGGCTCGCCACCCGCATCGGTGACCTTCGGCGCGCCGATGTCCTGCTCGATGGGCGGCAGTGCATGCGCGATGCCCTTGTGGCAGTCGATGCACGTCTTGTCCTCGCCGAAACCCTTCTGATGCTGCGCCGAGGCGCGACGGCCCTGCTCGGCGTAATCCATCGATTCGTAATGATGGCAGTTGCGGCACTCGCGCGAGTCCGTCGCCTTCATCCGCGCCCACTCGTTCCGCGCCAGCGCGAGTCGCTTGGCATTGAATTTCTCGGGCGTGTCGACCGAGCCCAGCGCCTTGTGCCAAAGCTCGTTCGATGCCTGGATCTTGCGGATCATCTTGTGGACCCATTCCTTCGGCACGTGGCAGTCGGGACAGGTGGCGCGGACGCCCGTGCGATTCTGGTAGTGGACCGTGTTCTGGTACTCCTTGAACACGTTCTCCTTCATCTCGTGGCACGAGATGCAGAACGCTTCGGTATTGGACAGCTCGAGCGACCAGTTGAAGGCGCCCCACGCGGCAATGCCCGCCGCGAAGGCCGCGACCGTGAACAGCAAACCGGCCTTGCCGATCCGGTTCCACAGCCGCTTGACGAGGCCTTCCTTCATCTCGATGTTCTGCATGGTTTCCCCCTGGATCGCAGCGCTCATTGGTGTACCCCCACGCTTGCGGCCAAGGCCGCGGCGCGGCCCCCCGAGGGGGCGCAATTCGCGCCTTGGGGCGGCCCGGCGGCGCTCATGGCGTTTTCTTGGGTGCGAGTTCCGGTGCGGGCTGGAACGTGTTGGCCACGAGCGGTTTCGCGTCGGTCTGCGAGATGTGGCAGGTGTTGCAGAAGTAGCGGGCCGGCGTGATGTTGGCGAGCTCGCGGCCCGATGCGTCCTTGAAATGCGTCTGGCTGACCTTCGTCGCGCCGGTGTCACGGGCCTTCGACCACGCGTGGCAGTCCATGCACTTGTTGAAGTTCTTCGTGATCTGGTAGCCGCGGATCGAATGCGGTATCAACGGTGGCTCGGTCCTCGAGCTGCGCGGGATCGGCGGTTGATCGCGCTGAAGCTTGACGATGTCGGGCTCGTTGGTCTGGTCGATCGGCGTCTCCCCACGCAGCGACTGGAGATTCACCGGTCCATCCGCGGCGAGTGCCGGGGGCGCGATCGCGAGCGCCAACGCGGCGGCGATGAGGGGCAACAGGCGGGCGGGACTCATGGTGCGCTCCTTCGGTCGAATCGGAGGGTGAAGGCGAAGACGTCACGGTTGCAGACGTCGATGCAGCGGCCGCAGTTGGTGCAGGCGCCGGCGGTGATCACGGGGGTAGCCAGGGAATCCTTGGGCTTCAACGCCGGTGGAATGACGGCCGGCTCGGGGCATACGGCGTAGCAGTCGGCGCAGTCGTCGCAGGCGCTACGGCGACGGGCAGATACGCGAACCAGGGACGCCTTGCCCAGCAGCGCATAGAGCGCACCCTGCGGGCAGACATGGCCGCACCAGCCGCGATGCGCGACGACGAGATCGAAGAGAAACACCGCGACGACGATCCCCCACGCAAGTCCGCCACCGAAGATCAGCGTGCGGTGCGTCATCGACACCGGGTTCACGAATTCCCAAGCGAGCGTGCCGGTGGCGAACGCGGCCAGCAGCGTTCCGGCCAGCAGCCAGTATCGCGTGGCGGGTGAGGGCGAGCGCGCATTGCGGATCCCCAGCCGCGCGCGCAGACACGCCGCCGCGTCGGTGACGATGTTGACGGGGCAGACCCATGCGCAGAACGCGCGGCCCCCGACGACGAGATAGAGGGCGAGCACGATCACCGCGCCGATGAGCACGGTTTGGTACGGAATCTGTCCCGCGGCCATTGACTGAAGCACAACGAACGGCTCGGCAAGAGGCAGCACGCCCAACGTCTCGCTTGCCGCCAGATTTCCCTTTACGATCCGGATTCCCGCGAGCGGACCCGCGAGAAACAGGGCGAGGATCGCGAGCTGCGAGAGGCGCCGCAGCAGCAGCCATTTGTGCGTGGCGAACCATCCGCGCGTGCGCGTCGCGTCGGCGCCGAGGAGTGCCGCTGCGCCTTGCAGAGTACGTCGTTCGTCTCCCGCGTTGGCGGAAACGACGGTCGGCCGAATGACGGAATCAAGCATGTCCGCTGCGATCGGTCATGGGGCGTCCGGCCTGCGTGTCGGCAGTTCGAGCGCGTCCGGAATCAGCGAGTGGCCGGCCTTCTCCTTCTCCTTCCAGCCCAGCCGGTAGTGCCCGCTGCCGCCGGCTGTCGCCAGCTTGACCGGGAGAACCTTGATCGCCGACTCGCCGTCCAGCACGCACGATTTCTCGCACTTACCGCAGCCGGTGCACGCGTCCGAATGCACGGTCGGGATGAACATGGCGTGCTTGTTGGTGCGGACGTTATGGCGGACCTCCAGCGTGATCGCCTTGCCGAGGAGCGGGCAGGCGCGATAGCAGACGTCGCACCGCATGCCGAGTGCATTGAGGCAACGCTCCTCGTCGATCAGCACCGCAAGGCCCATCCGCGACTTCGCGATGTCGGTCAACGTGTGGTCGAGCGCGTTTGTCGGACACGCCTTGACGCAGGGAATGTCCTCGCACATCTCGCAGGGAATGCTGCGCGCGGTGAAGTAGGGGGTGCCGACGCCGATGCCGCTGCCCAACTCCGCGAGCTTGAGCGTGTCGTAAGGGCAGGTGCGGACGCATTGGCCGCAGCGCACGCAAGCACCGAGGAATTTGTCTTCGGGGAGCGCCCCTGGCGGGCGTACTGCCTGCGCCGGCAACGCCCGGGCATCGCGGGCCACGATGCCGGCGCCGAGCGAGAGCAGTCCGGCGGCGCCGATCGCTCCGGCCGACGCCAGGAAGCGGCGCCGCGCTGTGTCGGCAGAGCGAGGGGTTCGGTCGAACGGTCACGATGCCTCTACCGAACAATTCCGAAACGACCGACACCTTGCGCCAAGACGACCATCATCGAATCCGGAACAGTCCACGGAGCGCCCGGTCAGACCTTGGTCACCTTGACCGCGCATTTCTTGAAATCGGTCTCCTTGGAGATCGGGCAGGTCGCGTCGAGCGTGAGCTTGTTCACGAGCCGCGCCTCGTCGAAGAAGGGAACGAAAACGAGGCCCTCCGGCGGCTTGTTGCGGCCGCGCGTCTCGACGCGGGCGACCATCTCGCCGCGCCGCGAGGTGACCTTGCACTCCATGCCGCGCTGCAGGCCGCGCGCCTTCGCATCGTCCGGATGCATGAACACGACCGCTTCCGGGAACGATCGATGCAGCTCGGCCACGCGCCGCGTCATCGATCCGGTGTGCCAATGCTCGAGCACGCGGCCGGTGCACAGCCACAGGTTGTAATCCTTGTCGGGCGCCTCGGCGGCTGGTACCCACGGCAGTGCAAAGATCACGGCCTTGCCGTCGGGCTTGCCGTAGAACTTCAGGCCCTCGCCCTTCTTGACGTAGGGGTCGTAGCCCTCGCGGAAGCGCCACAACGTTTCCTTGCCGTCGATCACCGGCCAGCGCAGGCCGCGCGCCTTGTGGTAGGTCTCGAACTCGGCGAGATCGTGCCCGTGGCCAACGCCGAAGGTGCGGTACTCCTCGAACAGGCCTTTCTGCGCATAGAAGCCCAGCAACCTGGCCTCGTCGTTCTCGTAGCCCGGCTGCGTGTCCTTTGCCGGAAACTTGTTGACGACACCGTTCGCGAACAGCACGTCGTAGAGCGTCTTGCCCTTGTACTCCGGCTTCTTGGCGATGAGCTCCGCCGGCCACACTTCCTCGACCTTGAAGCGCTTGGCGAACTCCATCAGCTGCCAGAGGTCGGAGCGCGACTCGCCGGGCGCCTTCACCTGTTGCCGCCAGAACTGTGTGCGCCGCTCGGCGTTGCCATAGGCGCCTTCCTTTTCGACCCACATTGCGGCGGGAAGGATCAGGTCGGCGGCGAGCGCGGAGACCGTCGGATACGCATCCGACACGACGACGAAGTTTTCCCGATTCCGCCAACCGGGGTAGATCTCCTGGTTGATGTTCGGACCGGCCTGCATGTTGTTGGTCGTCATCGTCCAGTAGCAGTTGAGCTTGCCGTCCTTCAGCATCCGGCTCTGGGCGACGGCGTGGAAGCCGATCTTGTCGGGTAGCGTCCCTTCCGGCAGCTGCCAGATGTCCTCGCAGAACTTACGGTCCTTCGGATTGACGACGACCATGTCGGCGGGCAACCGATGCGAAAACGTGCCGACTTCGCGCGCGGTGCCGCATGCCGAGGGCTGTCCGGTGAGCGAGAACGGGCCGTTGCCCGGCTCGGAGATCTTGCCCACCAGCAGGTGCACGTTGTAGATCATGTTGTTGACCCACGTCCCGCGCGTGTGCTGGTTGAAGCCCATCGTCCAGTACGAGACCACCTTCGTCTTCGGATCGGCGTAGATCTCGGCCAGTGCCTCGAGCTCGCGGACCGGCACGCCGGAGATCTTCGAGGCCTTCTCGACGTTGTATTCCGCAACGAACTTGGCGAACTCCTCGAAGGTCATCTTCTCGGCCTTGTTCGGATCGCCCTTGGGATTGCCGTCCGCGCCCGGATAGCCGTTGTTGCCCTGGTCCTTCTCGAGCGCGTGATTCGGACGCAGGCCGTAACCGATGTCCGTGGCGCCCTTCATGAAGTTCACGTTCTTCTCGACGAACGCCTTGTTCACCCTGTTCTTCGAGATGATGTGGTGGCAGATGTAGTTGAGGATCGCCATGTCGCCCTGCGGCGTCATCACGATCGGCAGGTCGGCGAGGTCGAAGCTCCGGTGCTCGAACGTCGACAGCACGGCCACCTTCACGTGCGGCGCGGTGAGCCGGCGGTCGGTGAGCCGCGACCACAGGATCGGATGCATCTCTGCCATGTTCGAGCCCCACAGCACGAACGCGTCGGCCTGCTCGAGGTCGTCGTAGCAGCCCATCGGCTCGTCGATGCCGAAGGTGCGCATGAAGCCCGCGACGGCACTCGCCATGCAGTGACGCGCGTTCGGGTCGAGGTTGTTCGAGCGGAAGCCGGCCTTGAAGAGCTTCGCGGCGGCGTAGCCTTCCCAGATCGTCCACTGGCCGGACCCGAACATGCCGACGGAAGTCGGGCCCTTCTTGGCGAGCGATTCCTTCCATTTCTCGGCCATCACGTCGAACGCCTCGTTCCACGACACGGCCGTGAACTCGCCCTCCTTGTCGTACTTGCCGTTCTTCTTGCGGAGCAGCGGTGTGGTCAGCCGATCGGCGCCGTACATGATCTTCGACAGGAAGTAACCCTTGATGCAGTTGAGGCCCTTGTTCACGGGCGCGTCGGGATCACCCTGCGTGGCGACAACGCGGCCTTCCTTGGTGCCGACCAGCACGCTGCAGCCCACGCCGCAGAACCGGCACGGCGCCTTGTCCCAACGGACGTCGTCCTTCGCCTTCGCCTGCTGCGCGAGAGCGGTGCCCGGCAACTCGATGCCCGCGGCGGCGGCGGCAGCGGCCGCGGCCTGCGCCTTGATGAAGTCGCGTCGATTGATCGTCATGGCTCAACTCTCCTCGGTGGTACCGGCGTCTTCGTTGCGTTGGTAAACAAGCGAGACCGAGAGCACACCCTCGATCTTGTGCATAGCTACATAGCTGTCGGCTGCCGCCGACGCATCGGGATGCTCGGCGACGACGATCAGCTGACCCGCATCAGTTGCGGCGCGGACTTCGAGGCCGGGCATCGCCTCGAGCGCGGTGCGCACGTCGGGACAACGTTCGGGCCGCGCGCGCACCACCAGGCTCGAGATGTTCATTGCATGCCCGCGACCGCGACGACTGGCGTCGAAGCCGACGCAACGGTAATCGCCTCCGCCGGGCAGACAGCCACGCACGCGCCACAACCGGTGCATGCCGCCGCGTCGAGGCGAGGCACGGCCGCTCGGCCCGGCGCCGGCGGAAAACGAATCGCGCCCTCGGCGCACGCATCGCCGCACGTCCGGCAGACGACGTTCGCCCGGGCGAGGCAGGCTGCACCAATCGCTGCAACCAGCATCCAGGGTGTGGCTCCCGCATCGAATGCGGCGCGATCGAACGCAGGCTCCGGGCAGACCCGGACGCAGTCGCCGCAGAACGTGCACTCGCCGCGTGCGAAATCGACGACCGGCAACGCTCCGGAAGCATCGATGATCCCCGTGGGGCAGGCGGCGGCGCAGTCGCCGCAGCGCGTGCACGCATCGGCAAAAGCCGAAGGCGCGCGTACCCACGGCGGCAACAGCGGGTCGCGCGCCGCAACGCGGCCGAACAGTAGACGGCGACGGCGGATATCCATGTGACGGTTAGGGGAATGCCGGCACGGCATCTTCCGCCAACGCGTCCGACCGTGGACTGCGTACCGCATCGGGGTCCTGGTCCCTGCCGGGCGGCCGCACCATGACCGCGAATAGTCGAAAATGCACCTCGCCCTCACGACGCCCGGGTGGGCCGGGCCAATTCTTCGCGTCTAGGATGCCGGTGATGCCAGGGGTGCGCATTGATCTCGCGCAAGCGGAAATGCTGGGTTGTTTGACCGCGCCGCAGCGCCCGGAGTGGCGCCCATCCCCGCCACGGCGGCTGAGCTCTGCGCGTCCACGTGCAGCGCCGCATGCACAGGGCGTGGCACGGTTCCTGCGTCTGGCCAACGGTGCGATCTGTGGAACAATGATCGCAACTTGATTTTCGGGGTGACCGCGATGCTGGATCGCGACGGTTTTCGCCCGAACGTCGCCATCGTTATCGTAAACGCCAGGAACCAGGTCTTTTGGGGTAAACGGGTCCGAGAACATTCGTGGCAATTTCCGCAGGGCGGCATCAATGCCGGTGAAACGCCCGAGCGGGCGATGTACCGGGAGCTGCACGAAGAAGTCGGGCTCGAGCCGAGGCACGTCAGGATCCTGGGACGCACGCGCGAATGGCTGCGTTACGAGGTGCCGCATCACTGGGTGAAGCGCGAGTGGCGGGGTAGCTACCGCGGGCAGAAGCAGATCTGGTATCTGCTCCGGCTCGTCGGTCGCGATACCGACGTTTCCTTGCGCGCGAGCGAACACCCGGAATTCGACGCGTGGCGGTGGCACGACTACTGGGTGCCGCTCGACACGGTGATCGATTTCAAGCGCGATGTCTATCGGCGCGCGCTGACCGAGCTCGAGCGCTTCCTGTACGCACGACCGCAGACGCGGCGTGAGCGGCTGTACGGCCTTGCGCGGGTTGCGATGCCGCCGTCCTACGCCGATCCCACCGCCTGAGATTTCAGCGCATCGCGCCCAGCCCCGTCGTGCCCATCATGCTCCCGCCAAGCAGCGGGGACATGAGAACGCCGCCGAGCACCACGCCGAGCACGATGCCGCAGATGACGACGACGATCGTGTAGGCGACCGCCTTGTCCTGTGGGCACTTCTTCAGCGTCGCCACCCCGAGATAGAAGGTGTAGAAGGAGTAGATCGCCGCAAGCAGGCCGACGATGCCGCCGAGGAAGCCGATCAGCTGAAAAATGCCGGCGATCCACGCCGCGGTGTACGAATAGGCGGTCAGCTTGAGCGACTGGATGAAGTTCTTCTCGCCACCGAAAGTCGACGCCAGCGCGTCGACGATCAACGCCAGCAGATAGGTGACGGCGAGGCTGATCAGGTAGCTGACGATCGCCACGCCTGCCATCAGCATGGGGTTCGTGATCAGCATCGCGACCGGCCCGATGGCGGCAAGGATCAGGATGTAGCCGACGTAGAGCGACTGCGTCGTCGCCGCTTCCTCGGCGATCACGGGCCATTCGGTCTTGGGCGTGAGCAGGATGTTCTTGACGCGGTCGACCAGTGCCATCGGTAGCCTCCCTGGGCTGACGGTTGGGCGGAGGCGCGGCCGGCCGCCGCGGACCGGCCGCGCTGTTTTTCTGCCTGGGGAAGTGGAGTGTAGGGTAAGGTTCTCCGGGTGTCGATGCGCCGCAACTTGGTCCTTCTCGGTGTTCAACCGAGGAGGACCAAATTGTCTCGATGGATGAGCTCGGGCTCGTCGATGTAACCGAGGATCGCCTCGATCTCGGACGAGGGCTTGCGGAGAATGCGCCGGGTTTCCTGCGCGCCGTAGTTGACGAGGCCGCGGGCGACCTCGCGACCGCCGGGATCGAAACAGCCGACGACCTCGCCGCGCCCGAATTCGCCGTCCACCGCGACGACGCCGATCGGCAGCAGGCTCTTGCCCTCGCGGGCGAGCGCGCGCACGGCGCCGGGATCGAGCGTGAGGCGCCCGGCGAGCTGCACATGATCGGCGAGCCACTGCTTGCGCGCGCCGAGCGAGGCCTCGGGCGCGATCAGCGACGTGCCGATCGGCTTCACCGGCGGCAAGCCGCAGCAGCACCCGGTCCTCGCTGCCGCAGGCGATCACGGTCGATGCGCCGGATCGGGCAGCTCGCTTGGCCGCGAGTACCTTGGTCAGCATTCCACCACGGCCAATGGCGCTGCCCACGCCGCCCGCCATCGCCTCGAGCTCAGGGTCGCCGGCGGGCGCGGTTCGTACAAGCGTTGCGGCCGGGTCCTTGCGCGGGTCGGCGGAGTAGAGCCCCTGCTGATCCGTCAACAGCACCAGCACGTCGGCCTCGATCAGATTGGTCACCAGCGCGCCGAGCGTGTCGTTGTCGCCGAACCGGATTTCGTCGGTGGTGACCGTGTCGTTCTCGTTGATGATCGGTATCACGTTGAGCGCAAGCAGCGTCAGGATCGTCGAACGCGCATTGAGGTAACGGCGCCGGTCGGCGAGATCGTCGTGCGTGAGCAGGATCTGGGCGGTATGCAGGCCGAATTGCGCGAAAGCGGCCTCGTACGCCTGGACGAGACCCATCTGCCCGACGGCCGCTGCGGCCTGCAGCTCGTGCATCGCCGACGGACGCGCCGTCCAGCCGAGCCGTCTGATGCCCTCGGCGATGGCACCGGAGGATACAAGGACAATCTCCCTGCCGCCTCGCTTGAGCTCCGCGATCTGCGCGGCCCAGCGACCGACCGCAGCATGATCGAGTCCGCGCCCGGCGTCGGTGACGAGGCTCGAGCCGACCTTGACGACCAGGCGGTGTGCGGCAGCGACGGGCATCTCGGTGGCGGCCACGGTCAGCTTCCGGGGGCGGACACCGGCAGCGTCGCGCTCGGGATGTCGGTTTCGACGGGTGGTACAGCGGGATGCGTGTCCAGCCATTCCTGGATCTTGAATACCAGCGTGCGGCATCCTTCGCCATTCACCGCGGCGATCGCAAAGACCGGACCCTTCCAGCGGCAGGCTTTCACGAATGCCTTGATGCGCGGGTCCCGTTCGCCTTCGGGAACGAGGTCGAGCTTGTTCAGCACGAGCCAGCGCGGCTTTTCGTACAGGGCCGTATCGTAACGCTTCAGCTCCGATGCGATCGCCTTCGCATCGCGCACTGGATCTGCTTCGGGATCGAGCGGCGCGATGTCGACGATGTGCAGCAACAGCCGCGTCCGTTGCAGATGCCGCAGAAATTGGTGACCCAGGCCGGCGCCGTCGGCCGCGCCTTCGATGAGGCCCGGGATGTCGGCCACGACGAAGCTCCGGTTCTCGTCGGTGCGCACCACGCCGAGATTCGGGGCGAGCGTCGTGAAGGGATAGTCGGCAACTTTCGGCCGCGCCGCGGATACCGCACGGATGAACGTGCTCTTGCCGGCGTTCGGCATGCCGAGCAGGCCCACGTCGGCCAGCACCTTGAGTTCGAGCGCGAGGCGGCGTTGCTCGCCTTGCTCGCCGGGCGTCGATTGCCGCGGTGCGCGGTTGGTGCTCGACTTGAAATGCAGGTTGCCCAGCCCGCCCTTGCCGCCGCGGGCGACGAGCACGCGCTGGCCATCGGTGGCGAGGTCGGCGATGAGTTCGCCGGTGTCCGCATCGGTGATCACGGTGCCGACCGGCATCCGCAGCACGATGTCCTCGGCGCCCTTGCCGTATTGGTCCGCGCCGCGGCCGTTCTCGCCACGCTTCGCGCGATGTATGCGCGCGTAGCGGTAATCGATCAGCGTGTTGATGTTGCGGTCGGCAACGGCCCAGATGCTGCCGCCGCGTCCGCCGTCACCGCCGTCCGGTCCCCCGCGCGGGACGAACTTCTCGCGTCGGAAGCTGACCGCGCCATTGCCGCCGTCGCCGGCCAGCACCTCGATCCTCGCCTCGTCGATGAATTTCACGACGGGGTCCTCAAATAGAGAATGTAGCGCTCGGTGTCGTCGCCGTGACGGCCGCCGTTCCACACGGCCTCCCATCCCGGCGGCGGCGGCGGATCGCCGGCAAGTTGCCCGTACTGCACCAGCAGCGCCCCGCAGTCGTGCAGGGGCGAGATCTCCTCGCGCACCGTGACGAGCCCGCCGAAATAGTGGAACAGCGCGCGCTGCGCCTCGCCGAGATTGCGGCTCGCGACGCATCCCTTTTCCGGAAGGTGGGCGTGCAACGTCTGAGCGACGAAGCGGTAACTCCGGCGCGAATCGAGGTACGGGAGCCAGATCGTCGAGTAGAGCGCCCACAGCAATGTCATCCCGGCGGCCCAGTTGAGAACCGCGCGGCGATTCGACCGGCGGGCGGGCCGCACGAGCGCGAGCCAGAGGAGCGTCAGCAGGACCGATACGGTGAACGCCAGCCAATGGAATTGAGGGCGGTATCCGGTTTCGGTGTCGCGAAAAAGCCGCGCGACCGTGGGCGACATGCCGTACGCATAGGCTTCGAACCACAGCCACCATAGCAGCGCCGCGGCCAGGCCGAAAGTCAGGATGCCGAACCAGTCGAGAAAGCCCGAAAAGCCACGCTTCACCGAATCGATTTCCAGCGCTCCGAGCAGCGAGAGAGGCAGCAGCAGCGACATCAGGACAATGGCGCGCGGCTCGGCGGTCAGCGCGATGGTCGCGATCATCACCAGCGCCAGGGTGCCCGGGAGCTGAACGCCGGGTGTCGCGAGTCCTCCGTTGAACCCACGCCCGCGCGTCCACAGCGTCCACACGACAAGCGCAAGTGCCGGCCAGGCGAACCAGGGAAGGTTCTTCAGCAGAAACAGGGGATCGCCCCATCCGCGCGGCGCGAGCGGGGCGAACGCATTCGCAAATGATTGTGCATCCCACCATGCCTGCAGATGGTCAGGCGCGCGCGCCGCGAGCGCGACAGGCCACACGCCCGACAAGGGCAGGGCAACGGAAAGCGCGATGGCAACCGTGGCTCCATGCCGCCGTGTGCGCCAACTCGGAAAGGCAAGCGGGAGCGCGAGTGCAGTAACGCCGAGCCAAAGCGGCCCGAGCATGCCACGCGAGAGAAAGGCGACGGCGGTTCCGAGGCCCATCACCACGCCGCCGAGCGCGGGTCGACGCAACGCCAGCGCCAACCCGTAGAGCGCTACTGCCATGCCCAGCAGCAGCCCCAATTCCGGCGACAACTGATGCACGCGGTCCCACAGGCCGACCGATCCGATGAACAGCAACACCGCAACCCATCGAAACGTGCTGCCGTAGAGTTCCTTGGTTGTCGCAGCGAGCGACAACAAAGTCAAACCCAGCATCAGTCCCGCGGCCAGGCGCGCGGCGTCGTGCGTGGGCAACAGCGGCGAAAGCGCGACGCCGGTCGTGGCGGCAACCGCATACACCAGTGGCGGAGAACCAGGGTAAGGCTCGCCCGCGAGATTCGGCGCGAGCACCTCCCCGCGCTGCATCATCTCGTACGCAACGCCGAACGCCGTCGCATCCTCGCTCTTCCACGGGTCGTGACCGACCAGGCCGAGCAGCACCCACGCTGTGCACAGCGCGACGAGCCCAAACTGCTTGAGCGCGCGGTACGGCGCGGAAGGACTCAACGAGGCAGCGTCCTCCGGCACAGGATCGTCGCGTCTGCGTACGGGGCATGCTCGGGCTTCGGAGAAACGGTGGCGTCGGCGCCGCAACGCGGCGTGGAAAGAAAAAGGCAGCCGAAGCTGCCTTTTGCATCAGGGGCGCCGGGGCGCGCTCATCGGCGCTCGATCACCGCGCGAATCAGGCCGACGTCGAGGCCGTCTTCGACGCGTAGCGCTGGCGGAATTTGTCGATGCGTCCCGCGGTGTCCATCACCTTCTGCTTGCCGGTGTAGAACGGGTGGCACGCCGAGCACACTTCCACGTGCAGCGGCTTCGCGACCGTCGAGCGGGTGGTGAACGTGTTGCCGCAGCTGCACGTTACCTGGATCTCGCCGTACTTCGGATGGATGCCGGATTTCATCGTTTCCTCTTTCTCGGTCCACGCACCGGGGTCCGATGACCCGAGGGGGTGCGCCCTGACCGGTATCGCACCAGATGCGGCCGAGGAACGACTAATCCAGAGCCGCGGGTGCGAAAAGTGGTGAATTATCGCTGCTCCTGCGCTGCAATGCAATATGGACCCGCCCGTAGGCGATGGCGAGAGGTAGTTAATAATCGATTCCGGAACACACACTTACGATAGGAAACCGGGCGCGGTCCGGGGGTGACCAAGCAGGGAGTCGATCGGATCTGCGACTCGGCATTTTCGAGCGGCGCCGGGTAGCGCAGCCCTCAGCCGCGACGCATGGAGTCGAAGAAATCCGCGTTGTTCTTCGTCTGCTTGATCTTGTCGAGCAGGAACTCCATCGCCTCGAGCTCATCCATCGGATAGAGCAGCTTCCGCAGGATCCAGACCTTCTGCAGGATCTCCGGCTTGAGCAGCAGTTCCTCCTTCCGGGTGCCCGACCGGTTGACGTTGATCGCGGGGTAGATCCGCTTTTCGGACATCCGGCGGTCGAGGTGGATTTCCATGTTGCCGGTGCCCTTGAACTCCTCGTAGATCACGTCGTCCATCCGCGATCCGGTGTCGATCAGCGCGGTGGCGATGATCGTCAGCGAACCGCCTTCCTCGATGTTGCGCGCCGCGCCGAAGAAGCGCTTGGGCCGCTGCAGCGCGTTGGCATCGACGCCGCCGGTCAGCACCTTGCCGGACGCCGGGCACGACCGTGTTGTACGCGCGTGCGAGCCGCGTGATCGAGTCGAGCAGGATCACGACATCCTTCTTGTGCTCGACCAACCGCTTCGCCTTCTCGATGACCATCTCCGCGACCTGCACGTGGCGCGTCGCGGGCTCGTCGAAGGTCGACGACACGACCTCGCCGCGCACCGAGCGCTGCATCTCGGTCACTTCCTCCGGGCGCTCGTCGATCAGGAGCACGATCAGGACGACTTCGGGATAGTTCGCCGCGATCGAGTGCGCCACATGCTGCAGCATCACCGTCTTGCCGGACTTGGGGGTGGACACGAGAAGGCCGCGCTGGCCCTTGCCGATCGGTGCGACGATGTCGATGATGCGGCCGGTGATGTTCTCCTCGGCCTTGATGTCGCGCTCGAGGGTGAGCGGCTCGTCCGGGAAGAGCGGCGTCAGGTTCTCGAACAGGATCTTGTTCTTCGCGTTCTCGGGCGGCTCGCCGTTGACCTTGTCGACCTTGACCAGCGCGAAGTAGCGCTCGCCGTCCTTCGGCGTGCGGATCTCGCCCTCGATCGTGTCGCCGGTGTGCAGGTTGAAGCGCCGGATCTGCGACGGGGAGATGTAGATGTCGTCGGTGCCGGCGAGATAGCTCGTGTCCGGCGACCGGAGAAAGCCGAAGCCGTCGGGCAGCACCTCGAGCACGCCCTCGCCGAAGATCGACTCGCCCTTCTTCGCCTGCGCCTTCAGCAACGCGAAGATGAGGTCGTGCTTGCGCATCCGGTTCGCGCCCTCGATTTCCATCGCGTTGCCGATGTCGAGGAGTTCGCTGACGTGCTTGGATTTGAGTTCGGACAGGTGCATACGGGCGGAAAGGCCGAAGGAGCGGCGCGGCGCCGCGGCAAGAAGGCTGGGATCGTGGCGCCCGGGAGAGAGAGGCGGCGCCTTGTGCGGTACTGTTCGCCCGCCCCCTAAGGCTCAAGGGGCGGCGCGGGCACGAAAATCAGCGTAGCGGGTTCAGAGGTTGCTGTCAACAAATGCGGCGAGCTGGGACTTGGACAATGCGCCGACCTTCTGGGCATGCGGCTTGCCGCCCTTGAACAGGATCAGCGTGGGAATGCCGCGGATTCCGAACTGGCTCGTGATGGCCGGGTTGGCGTCGATGTCGAGCTTGGCGACCGTCAGGCGGCCGGCATACTGCTTCGCCACGTCCTCGAGCACCGGCGCGATCATCTTGCACGGGCCGCACCATTCCGCCCAGTAGTCGACCAGCACCGGTGTGGCGGACTGCAGGACTTCCTTGTCGAAGGTGGCGTCGGAAACGTGTTTGATGTGCTCGCTCATGGGGTTCCTCGTGGAATGCGCCGGACCGGAGCGCCCTGGCTGTTGTGGGCAGATCCGGCGACCGCCGGCCGATCGGCTGCCGCCGACGCGGGACGAATGGAAAAACTACGGTAGCCGAACGCCCGTTGGCGCGCAAGCCGCGCCGGATTTGTCCTCAACCTTGGGGCCCGATTTGGTAAAATCAACCTTTGCCCAGCCGGACCCCGCGCATGACCTACGTCGTCACCGAGACCTGCATCCGCTGCAAGTATACCGACTGTGTCGACGTCTGCCCCGTCGATTGCTTTCGCGAAGGGCCGAATTTTCTCGTCATCGACCCGGACGAATGCATCGACTGCACGCTGTGCGTGGCCGAGTGTCCCGGTCGAGGCCATCTATGCGGAGGACGACGTGCCGCCGGATCAGGTCCAGTTCAAGGCCATCAATGCCGAACTGGCAAAAGTCTGGAAGCCGATCATCGAGCGCAAGCCGGCACCGCCCGATGCGGACGAATGGAAGGATGTCAAGGACAAGTTCCAGCACCTCGAACGATAGCCGGGACCGACGGCGCGGCTGCCGGGAGCCTGTCTGTCGAGTGATGGCCCCTCGCGGGATCCTGCGGAACAGTTCCTTCGGGTGAGTGCCCGTCGGGCCGATTCGACACCGCGACGTCCTGTTTGACCCAGGAGGAGCGAACGCCTAGAATCGCGGGGTTTTTTGTGCGCCGCCGGGCAGCCTGCTGCAGCCTCTGGCACGATCCCAACGCCCGACCAGGAAAATGAACAAGACCACACTAATTGCCTCGGCCCTCGCGGTTGCGCTCGCTGCCGGCGGGGCGTCGGCGCAGGGAGCGGGCGCCGGCGATCCGGCAAGAGGCCGCGACAAGACGCAGATGTGCCAGGGCTGCCACGGCATCGAAGGCTGGCGCACCGCGTATCCCGAGGTCTACCGCGTGCCGCTGATTGGCGGCCAGCACGAGGCTTACCTCGTCAAGGCGCTGCAACAGTACAAGTCCGGCGAGCGCACGCATCCGTCGATGCGTGGGATCGCCGCATCGCTCTCGGATCAGGACATGGCGGATCTCGCCGCCTATTACGCGCAGACCGGCGTGAAGACGGCGGGGAAATGACCATGCGCAGCCAGATGATCATGGTTGCCGCGTTCGTGGCGTTCGGTGCTTCCGCTGGGGCCGCTGCCGCAGACCTGGCCGCCGGCAAGGCCAAGGCCAAGGAAGTCTGCGCCGCGTGCCATGGCGAGGACGGCAACAGCGCGACGCCCGATTTCCCCCGACTCGGCGGCCAGTACCCCGACTACCTGGCGAAAGCCCTCCGGGATTACAAGTCGGGGCAGCGCAAGAACCCGATCATGGCGGGTTTCGCGCAGGCGCTCTCGAAGCAGGACATCGAGAACCTGGCCGCGTATTACAGCGCGCAGACGCCCGTCGTCTCCTGGAAGCACTGAACATTTCGCGGGCCAGCGGCCGCGTCCGTTGAGTCTACGATCAGCGCTGGCGTTCGAGGCACGCGACGTACAGCGCGGCATCGAACGGGGTTCCGTAGCGCTGCGCCTGCCAGATCACTTCTCCGAGACATTCGAGCACGGCGTGCAAGCGCCGCGTGCTCGTCCCCGCGCGCCACGCACAGCCGATCGAACTGGGCGCGGATGCCCGGCGGCTGGTCGATCGACAGTTGCTCGGCGACGGCCAAGTGCAGCGAGAGGTGGAGGAAAGGATTCGCTTCGCCGCTTTCCGGATGCCAGTCGCGGTCGATGGCCGCGTCCGGATGCTCCAGGATAGCGTGATACTCGGGATGCAACGCGGCGAGCCCGGCTGCCATCTGCTCGAGCCCGCTCAGCGCGTGCCCGGCACGATGCTTCCGCCACGCTTCGATGAGGAAGCGGCGGGCCTCGATGCGGGATGGCGTGAACAACGTCCAGCCTACGCGGTCTTGTCGCGGTACTCGCACAGATCCCGGATCAGGCAGTCGCCGCACTTAGGCGAACGTGCGACGCAGACGTAGCGCCCATGCAGGATCAACCAGTGATGCGCGTGCATCCGGAACGCTTCCGGCACGAACTTGACGAGCCGCTGCTCGACTTCCTCGGGAGTCTTGCCCGGCGCGAGCCCGATACGGTTCGCGACCCGGAAGATGTGCGTGTCCACCGCGATGGTCGGCTGGCCGAACGCCACGTTGAGCACGACGTTGGCGGTCTTGCGGCCCACGCCCGGCAGCTTCTCGAGCGCTTCGCGATCGCCGGGCACGCGGCCGCCGTGCTCGCGCACGAGGATCTCGGATAGCGCGACGATGTTCTTCGCCTTGTTGCGGAACAGGCCGATCGACTGCACATAGGGGATCAGCCCGTCGACGCCGAGCCTTGCGATTGCCGCCGGCGTGTTCGCTACCGGGAACAGTTTCGCCGTCGCCCTGTTGACGCCCTTGTCGGTCGCCTGGGCGGACAGCACCACCGCGACCAGCAGCTCGAAGGGCGAGCGGTGATCGAGCTCCGATTTCGGGTGTGGATTGGCCGCGTGCAGACGCTCGAAAATCGCAAGGCGCTTCTTCGGGTTCACGGTTTCGTCGCCACGGGTGAGCGACCGGCAGCGATTTCGGCAAGGCGCGCGAGCCGCCCCGGTTCGTCGGCGGCGAGGGAGGGATCGTCCTTCAGCAATGCATGCGCCTTTGCCGCCCACGGCTGCGCTGCCTTCGCGTCGCCCCGCGCCAGCGCGATCTCGGCGAGCTCTTCGTACACGTAGCCGTCGGGCTCGCCCAGCTTGTCGTATTCGGCGAGGAGCATGCGCTGCGTGCGTTCCGCGTCGTCGAGTTGGCCGAGCGAACGTTGCGCACGCGCGATCATCCAGTGCGCGACGCGGAGAGCACCGTGATCTCCGCGCGCCTCGTAGGCGGGAAGCGCCTTGCGGTAATAGACGAGCGCCGACGCGTAGTCGCCGCGTTCCTGGTAGGCATACCCGATGTTGTTGTACAGCGGCGCAAGCCATTGCCGCGACCGCGCCTCCGTGGCCTTCTCGGCCATCGCGAGCGCCTTGCGATCCCAGTCGAGCCGCTCGGGCTGCGGCGCGGCGATGCCCAGCATGTGCGCGGCGTCGATCGCGTAGAACGCGTCGTCGTTGCATTCGGCGAGCGAGAGCGCCTCAGCGAACAGCGGCACGGCTTTCTCCGGCGCGCCCGACGAGTTGAACACGCGTCCCCGTTCCAACAGATAGCGGACACGAACATGCGAAGGCGAGCCCTCGAGCTTCGCCTGGACTGCGTCGAGCGTCGCGTGCGCTTCGGCGAACTGGCGGCGCAGGCCCTGCGCGCGCGCGATCTGCGTGACGACGATCAGCGCCTGCGGGTCGGTCACCGGCCATTTCGCGAGCTCGGCGCGAAAGCGCTGCTCGGACTCGGCCGGCTTCGCGTAATCCCACTGCGCATCGAGCTCGGCGGAAAAACCTGCCAGTGCGATCGTGGTGCCGGCGGCGTCCATGGCGAAGCCGACGAGGAAGGCCATCATCGTGCAAAGTGCGCGCGCCGACATCGTAAACCAGCTTCGTCAAGTGCTTCCGGTTACGCGCCGCGCACGGGCGCGGACGAGCGCCGCAGCGACGGCTTGCTGCCGTTGTGCGCGACCTTCGTCCTCGGCGGATCGCGGCGCCGTGGTCGCCGTACCGAAACGGTCCCGATGACGAATCGCGAGCCGGTTGCGACGCGCATCATGCCGCCATTGCGCCGCACGCGCATCTTCGGGGCTCCATGCACGGCCCGCCGGAATCATCCGGATGCAGTCGACCGGGCAGGGCGCCAGGCAGAGCTCGCACCCCGTGCACAACGCCGACAACACCGTGTGCATGCGCTTGGCGGCGCCGATGATCGCATCGACGGGGCAGGCGTCGATGCACAGCGTGCAGCCGATGCACATGGACTCGTCGATTCGGGCGATGGTCAGCGGGCCCGATACGCCGCAGTCGGGGTCGAGCGGGACACGCGGACGGCCGGTGAGCGCGGCAAGCGCGGCGATGACCGCATCGCCACCCGGCGGGCAACGATTCAGCGCGGCTCCCGCGGCGACCGCTTCGGCGTAAGGCCGACAGCTGTCGTAGCCGCAGCGGCGGCATTGCGTTTGCGGCAACGCCGCGTCGACGCGATCGACCAGTCCGGGCAAGTTACGATCGTTCATCCCGTGCATTTTAGCGGCGCGAGACGGGCACCAGGAACCCAGCTCGCCGGGGACCTCGTTGGCACTTGGGTAGGGCCGGCGACCGCATCTCCTTGTGCCGGACGTCCCCCGCGGCCGACAATGCCGATGACGCCATCCGAATCGAGCGCCTGAATGCCACCGCATAGCGCAAACGATCATCGACACGGCGCGACCACGACGTCGGCGGCTGCGACCGGGCGCGCACTCTGGGTCGGACTCGCGCTCACCGGTTGTTTCGCAGTCGTCGAGGCCTTCGGCGGCTGGCTGGCCGGTTCGCTCGCGCTGATTTCCGATGCCGGTCACATGGTGACCGATGCCGCGTCGTTCGTCGTCGCATTGATCGCAGCGGCGCTCGCGCGGCGTCCTCCTTCGCAACGCGCTTCGTACGGCTACGCGCGAGCCGAAGTGCTCGCGGCGTTCATCAACGCGCTGGGGATGCTGGCGCTCATCGTCTGGATTACCGTCGAGGCCGTGCGGCGGCTGCTCGTCCCGGCGCCGGTCGCGGGCACCACCGTGATGATCGTGGCCGCATTGGGGATCGCGATCAATCTCGTCGTCGCCTGGATGCTCGCGCGCGTGGGCGGCAGCATCAATGCGCGGGGCGCGTTGCTGCACGTGGTCGGTGACCTGCTGGGATCGATCGCCGCGCTCATTGCCGGCGCGGTCGTCCATTGGACCGGGTGGACGCCCATCGATCCGATCCTCTCGCTCGTCGTCGCGTTCCTGATCCTGCGCTCGACGCTTTCGTTGCTCCGGCAATCGACCGGGGTGCTGATGGAGCGCGTGCCCGCGCACCTGTCCTACGACGCGATCGGCCGTTCGCTCGCCGCATTGCCCGGCGTGACCGGGGTCCACGATCTGCACATCTGGTACATGAGCGCGGAGCGCGTCGCGCTGTCGGCACACCTGACCCTCGCCGATGGCGCGATGTGGCCGCGGACGCTCGCGGCGGCGCAGCGCCTGCTCGCGCACGAGCATGGGATCGAGCACGTGACGCTGCAGCCGTCATGGCCGCTGGCGCCACCCTTGGGACGCGTGATCCCGGTGACCCCACGTCAGTCCGGGCCCGGACAAGGCCGATCGGGTTAGATGTCCGGGCGCGCGGCGAGCCGGCCGCCCAGAGCGCGCGGCGGCGAACGTTCGATGCACGATCGACGTGACCGACGCAACCGCATCCCCGCTCGCCCTACAGCCACTTCGCGCGGCGGAAGCTCCAGAACAGGAATGCGTCGATCCCCACCATCGCGACCAGCGTGATCGGGTAGCCGAGCACGGACTTCAACTCGGGCATGTGCTCGAAGTTCATCCCGTAGATACCGGCGATAAGCGTCGGCACCGTGATCAGGGCACCCCACGCCGCAAGCTTCTTCGTGACCTCGCTGTCCGCCAGGCTGATCAACGTCAGTGTCACGCCGGTCGCCGTTTGCAGCATGTCTCGCATGTTCTCGATGTCGGCAGTTTACGCGGACAAGGTGGTCGTACACGTCCCGGAAGTACTCCTGCAGGCCGGCGCACATCGGCGGCACGCGTCCGCCATAGAGCCGCCCCACCGCATCCTGAAGCGGCGCGACCGCATGCTTGACGACCACCAGCTTCTGCTTCAATCCGTAGAACGCCTCGATGCTCTGCGGCGTCGGCGTGCCGCGGAACATGGCTGCCTCGAGCTCCTCGAGCTCGTCTTCGAGGTCGTCGATGATCGGGAAGTAGCGATCGACGATGGCGTCGATCAGGGCGTAGAAGACGAATCCGGAGCCGTGCTTGAGCAGTTCCGGCTCGCGCTCGCACCGCTCGCGGACCTCGGCGAAGCCCTTCTGGGTGCGCCGCCGCGTCGACAACACGTAGTTGGGTCCGACGAACAACGCGACTTCGCCGACGACGAAATCGTCCTTCGCCCCGTTCGGGCCGTGCTCGACGGTGTGCAGCACCACGAACAGGCTGTTGCCGTATTCCTCGATCTTCGGCCGCTGGTGCCCCTTGCGGGCATCCTCGACCGCCAGAGGGTGCAATCCGAACTCCTCCGCCATGAGGTCGATCTCCGCGTCGGACGGCTCGGTCAATGCCACCCAGACGAAGCACTCCGGCCGCATGACGTACTCGGAAATATCCTCGATCGGAATATCTGCGAGCTTGCGGCCGTTCTGGTAGGCGGCGCAGTTGATCAGCATGGAAAACCCTGCGTTGATGGCCTGGCGACGCCACGGTCGTGCGCCGGCGGTTCGTCCGGCGCCGGGCGCAAAGCGCCGGGAGGCGGTGCTATATTAGTCGAACAAGTGGTCCTTGTGCCCTTCCGCCCGCGGACGCCGGATCCCGCGCTGACCGCGTCCCCGTGCCAAGCTTCCCCGATCCGCCCCGCGCCGCCGCAGCACCTTCCGGCATCGAGCCGCGAGCGCCGCGCGAGCGTTCGCTGCTCCTGACGCTCGCTGCCGTGCAATTCACGCACGTGGTCGATTTCATGATCATGATGCCGCTGGGGCCGCAGTTCATGCGGGTCTTCGCGATCGATCCCCAGCGTTTCGGGCTGATGGTGTCGGCCTATACGCTCGCGGCAGCGGCCAGCGGGTTTCTTGCCGCGTTCTGGGTCGACCGCTTCGACCGGAAGCACGCGCTGCTGGGCCTGTATGGCGGCTTCATCGTGTCCACCGCGCTGTGCGGCATCGCGCCAACGTACGCGTTGCTGCTTGCCGCACGGATCGTTGCCGGCGCGTTCGGCGGCGTGCTGGGTGGGCTCGTGTTCGCGATTGTCGCGGACCTGGTGCCCTACGCGCGGCGCGCGAGCGCGACGGCGATCGTCGCGGCGGCATTCTCGCTGTCGTCCGTAGCGGGTGTGCCGTTGTCGATCTGGTTCGCAGCCCACTACTCGTGGCGTGCCCCGTTTCTCGCGCTCGCCGTCGTCAGCGTCGTGGTCGCAATCGCGGCGATGCGGTTGATACCATCGCTTTCCGCTCATGTCGTGCCGGGACGGCGCCGTCCGCTCGAGCAGCTGCGCCTCATCTTCGGCGAGCCGAACCACCGGCGTGCATTCGCACTCGTGATCTTCCTGTTCGGCTCCGTGTTCGCGATCGTTCCGTTCTTCGCCGCCTACACCGTCGTCAACGTCGGCATCAGCGAGACCGACGTCGCGCTGATCTATTTCGCCGGCGGAGCGATGACGCTCGTCACCGCCCAGATCATCGGGCGGCTCGCCGACCGCCACGGCAAGAGACGAACATTCACGATCCTCGCCCTCGCCTCGATCGTGCCGATAACGCTCGTGACGCATTTGCCCCCGCTGCCGCTGCCCTGGGTCGTGGCGGTCGCGGTGCTGTTCTTCGTGCTCGTTCCGGGCCGCTTCGGACCCGCAATGGCGCTCGTCACGGGGAGCGTTCTGCCGCGGCTGAGAGGCAGCTTCATGAGCTTCAACGCATCGATCCAGCAGCTCGCTTCCGGGGTCGCGTCGCTGGCGGCCGGATTCATCGTCGGGCGCACGCCCGACGGAGCGCTCACCAACTTCGGTGTCGTCGGCTGGGTGTCCGTCGGCTGCACGCTTGCCTGCCTCTGGCTCGTGCGCCGGATTCGCATCGTCGACGATGGCCATGGTGGGCCCTCGGCGCGGGCGTAGGCGCGCGTCGGCCGCGCCACAGGAGCGAACGGACCTTCGTCGCTAAGGCCGCGGTGCGGGCAGAATAAGAGGGACGGGATGCGACTTTGCGGTTCAATGTGATTATCATCCGTGGGATCCCGTCGCCGATTAGCCTTCGCGCATGATCATCCCGTCGCTCCTCGACACCGACCTCTACAAGTTCACGATGATGCAGGTCGTGCTGCATCATTTCCCGGGCGCACAGGTCGAATACCGCTTCAAGTGCCGCAATGCGGACGTGGACCTCACCCCGTACCTGGCCGAGATCCGCGACGAGATCCGCGCGCTGTGCTCCCTGCGTTTTGCGTCCGACGAGCTTGCATACCTGCGCAGCTGGCGCTTCTTCAAGAGCGACTTCGTCGATCTGCTCGGGCTGTTCCAGCTCGACGAGCGCTTCATCGAGGTCAGATTGCCTGGCGGGGTCGAAGCGCGAAATCGACATCGCGATCAAGGGTCCGTGGCTGCACACGATCCTGTTCGAGGTGCCGGTGCTCGCCATCGTGTCCGAGGTCTACAACCGGAACGCGCACCCGGGCGCCGACCTGGCCGAAGGGCGCCGGCGGCTTCGCGAGAAAGTCGAGCGGATCAACGCGGTGGCCGATCCGGAGTTTCGCATCGCGGACTATGGGACGCGACGGCGCTTCTCGCGCGCCTGGCATCAGGAGGTCGTGCGAACGCTCAAGGACGGCATCGGCCCGAAGTTCGTCGGGACGAGCAACGTCAAGTTCGCGCAGGAGCTGGGCCTGACCCCTCTGGGGACGATGGCGCACGAGTACCTGCAGGCCTGCCAGGCCGTCGGGCCGCGGCTCATCGACTCGCAGGTTTTCGCCTTCAACACCTGGGCGCGCGAGTACCGGGGCGATCTCGGGATCGCGCTATCCGACGTCTGCGGGATGGACGCGTTCCTGCGCGATTTCGACCTCTTCTTCTGCAAGCTGTTCGACGGCGTACGCCACGACTCGGGTGACCCGTTCGAGTGGGGCGAGAAGCTGATCGCGCACTACCAGAAGATGCGCATCGACCCGCGCACAAAGACCATGGTGTTTTCCGACAGCCTCAACGTTCCGCTTGCGATTCGGCTGTTCGAGCATTTTCGCGGCCGGATGCACACGGCTTTCGGCATCGGCACCAACCTCACCAACGACGTCGGGTTCGACCCGCTGCAGATCGTCATCAAGATGACCCGGTGCAACGGCCAGCCGGTCGCGAAGATCAGCGACGAGCCGTCGAAGACGATGGATTACGATCCGTCCTACGTCGCCTATCTGCGGGAAGTGTTCCAAGTACCCGAGTCCGTCGTCGAGCCGTCGGCGCAGATGTAAGCGCGCATCGACCGGGCAACCCGAACGCTGCGTTCAGCGCGAACGCGTCGGGCGTTGCTGTGGCTTCTTCGGCGGTGGCGCCGGGCTGGGTCGTTCGCGGAGGGTCTTCTCGTAGAGCGCGACCATGGCCGGCATGCGCTCCTCGAGCTCGGCGATCCGCTTGGGCCACGTCGGATGCAGCGCCGGAAACACTGGCGGCGCCTCGCTGCCCGCGTGCCCGATCTTTTGCCACGCTTCGACAGCCGGACGAGGATCGACTCCGGCATTCGCCATCAGCTCGAGGCCAAGCGCATCGGCGGCCCGTTCGGAGGCCTCGTCGTGGGGCGCCGACGAGACGGCCTGCGCCAGAATTTCCGCGAGGGCAAGCGCGGTCCGGTTGGGGTCGGCGCTGACCGTTTCGCCGCGCCGCGCGAATTCCCGGATCACTTCCTGTTCCCGTTCGCCGGCGAGCGCGTGCGCAATCTCGTGGGCGAGCACCGCGGCGAATTCCGGCATGGACAGCGAGAGCCCATCGAAAATTCCCGTGCTGACGAGGATCTTCCCGCCGGGCAGACAGTAGGCAATGGGCTCGTCGCGCGTCTCCAGATGAAGGGACCAGCTCCACGCGGCGGTCTGCGGGCGAAGCGTATGGGCCGGCTCGATCAGCGACGCGAGAATGGCCCGCATTCCGACCAGCCGGCTCCGGTCGACGTCGAGCGCCTTCCGGGCCTGCGCCTTTTCCAGAGTGCGGACGTAGTACAGGTCGGCCGCACGCATTATCGCGGCACTATCCAGTCCCGGGGGAGCAGCGGACTGTGCGCGAGCGGTCGTGGCGAGCAATACACAACCGAACACGAGCGTGAACGAGCGGAAAGCAAGACAAGCGTGGCGGGTCATGTGCTTCGGCGCAAAACGGCGAAGGCTATCGTTGTTTGCTGCGCTCGTCAAAGGTTGGCGCTCACCGGGCGCTGTCTCCCGGAATTCAACGTCCAACTGCAGGCATCGCGGTCTTGAGTGTACAGTTCGGCCATGGCGAGCTCCGCGAGCAATGCACACGTCGCGCACCGGACCGGCGCAAAGGGTGCGGCGGTGCCGGACCGCTGGCTTAGGCTCGACGATATCCTGAAGCTTCTGGTGGCGGAAGGCATCGTCCCGGCCGTGGACGCCGAGCGGCTCGCCCAGGCGCGGGCAAGGCGGTATGACCATCCGCTCGAGCTCATTGCCGAGCAGAAATGGCACGCCGCGTCCGGACCGCGCATCCCTCTGACGCTGGAGTGGCTGGTCGAATGGCTGGCCGGCAAGCTGGGGGTCCCGTACCTGCACATCGATCCGCTGAAGATCGATCTCGCGGCGGTGACGCAATCGATGTCGAATGCCTACGCCGAGCGGTACCGGATCCTGCCGGTCGCGGTCACGCGCTCGACGCTGACGGTCGCCACCGCCGAGCCGTTCGTCCGCGGGTGGGCAGCCGAGCTCGGCCGGATCCTGAAGCTCGAAATCGAGCTCGTGTTCGCCAACCCGCAGGAAATCCGGCGCTACCTCGGCGAGTTCTACAACCTTGCCCGGTCGATGAAGCGGGCACAGGAGACCTCGAAGGGCGAACTCTCCCTGGCGCGCAATTTCGAACAGCTGGTTGCGCTCGGCCAGGAGGGCCAGCTCGACGCGAACGACAGCCACGTGGTGCACATCGTCGACTGGCTGTGGCAATACGCATTCGACCAGCGCGCCTCCGACATTCACATCGAGCCGCGACGCGATGTCGGCCTCGTGCGCTTCCGCATCGATGGCGTCCTGCACCAGGTGTATGCGATCCCGATCCCCGTGCTGCTGGCGGTGACCTCGCGGATCAAGCTGCTCGCGCGGATGGAGATCGTCGAGAAGCGCCGGCCGCAGGACGGGCGGATCAAGACGGTATCCACGGCAGGCAACGAGGTGGAACTGCGCATTTCGACCATGCCGACGGCGTTCGGCGAGAAGGTCGTGATGCGCATCTTCACGCCCGAGGTCCTGGTTCGCGACTTCATCGAGCTCGGCTTCACGCCCGAGGACCGCGACCGCTGGGAACGGATGATCAAGGAGCCGAACGGGATCATTCTCGTGACCGGGCCGACCGGGTCCGGCAAGACGACCACACTCTATTCCTCGCTCAAGCAACTCGCGACGCCCGAGGTCAACGTCTGCACCGTCGAGGACCCGATCGAGATGATCGAGCCGGCGTTCAATCAGATGCAGGTGATGCCGTCGATCGGCGTGGACTTCGCGCATGGCGTGCGCACGCTGATGCGGCAGGACCCGGACATCATCATGGTCGGAGAGATTCGCGACCGCGACACGGCAGACATGGCAGTCCAGGCGGCACTTACGGGGCACCTGGTGCTGTCGACGCTGCATACGAACGACGCACCGACAGCCGTCACCCGGATGCTCGACCTCGGCATGCCCGGGTACCTGATCAACTCGACCTTGCTCGGCGTGATGGCGCAGCGTCTGGTACGCACGCTGTGCCCGCATTGCAAGAAGCCGGGCGAGCCTCCCGACGACGAAATGTGGCGGGCGATCACCGCGCCCTGGCGGGCCGAGAAGCCGAAGGAGGTGATGGTGCCGGTCGGTTGCGTCGAATGCCGGATGACCGGGTATCGCGGCCGCGTCGGGTTGTTCGAAATCATGCTCATGACGCCGGCGCATCCGGAAGCTCGTCACGCACGAGGCCGACGACGCGAAAATACGCGAGCAGGCCTACAAGGACGGGATGAAGCCACTGCGCGTGTCGGGCGCAACGAAGGTGGCTGCCGGCCTGACGACGGCGGACGAGGTCGCGAAGGTCGTGCCGCTCGCCTAGCCCGGTGAGGGCGCCGTCGCCGCCGGGTCGGCCGCGCGAAGACGCGCCCCCGCGGCTAGCAGCATCAGCCTGCGCAGGATCGGACGGGCGACGATCGCAGCCCGCATTCGCGCCGACCGGCCGTCGGGTGCGCCCACCGGGTGGCGGGCGAGCATCGCGAGCAGGCTCTGATCGATGCGGCCGGGGAATTGCTCGATCATGACCACACACGTATCTCGATCGGCTTGCCGAGCGGCGCCCGCAGCGCGCCGATGCACCAGCCAAGCATCGCGGTACGTCCCAGCGCCTAGTTCTTCGGCCAGCGGATCCTGCGCATGAGCCAGGCGAGCAACGGCAGCGCGACGTAGAACTTCATTTCGATCGACAGGGTCCACCAGACGGCATTCATGCTCGGCAGGTAATCTGAACTGGCCCTCGCTAAGCGTCGATCAGCGGTGGACAATAATGACAACGTCATTGGTCGTGCGGGTGCCCGGCAAGCGAATTCGGAGTTTCAGCCGGCTCTTCGATGCGGCGGAAGCCGGATGGCCGTCCGCTGAACGCGGCGCGGTACCCCGCGTGGCCAAGCATCGGAATTCGTCGCGGTCGTGCCCGCTCAGTGCTGGCCAATTACCGCTTCAACTTTGTTGACAGGAGAGCGCCATGCCTGCACTCGAAAATCTGACGCAACGTTTCCGCGCAGGGTTGTGGCGATCGCTGCGCATCTGGACGATCGCCCTCGGGGTTGTTGCCGCGACAACCGCGTCCGCGGCGACCCTGCTGGCCGGTTTCACGGAAACCCAGGTGGCGACAGGGCTCCAGAGTCCGACCGCCATGGCATTTGCGCCCGACGGCCGGTTGTTCGTAGCGGAGCAGGACGGCAGGTTGCGGGTGATCAAGAATGGCGCGCTGCTCGCCACCCCGTTCCTTTCCGTGACCGTCAGCGCCATCGGCGAGCGCGGTCTGCTAGGCGTCGCGTTCGACCCGAATTTCGCGACCAACAACTACGTTTATATCTATTACACGGCAACCACGCCCGCCATCCATAACCGGGTCAGCCGGTTCACTGCGAACGGTGACACGGCGCTTGCGGGCAGCGAGACAGTCATCCTGGAATTGAACAATCTGTCGAGCGCGACCAACCACAACGGCGGCGCGATGCACTTCGGAGCGGATGGCAAGCTCTACATCGCGGTCGGCGAGAATGCGAACGGGGCCAACGCGCAATCGTTGTCCAACCTACTTGGCAAGATGCTGCGCATCGATACCGATGGCGGCATTCCGACCGACAACCCGTTCTACCTCACGGCGGCCGGCAACAACCGCGCGATCTGGGCACTAGGGCTGCGCAATCCCTTCACCTTTGCCTTTCAGCCAGGAACCGGCCGGATGTTTATCAACGACGTCGGCCAGAGCACGTGGGAGGAGATCAACGTTGGTATTGCCGGTTCGAACTACGGCTGGCCAGCAACGGAGGGCCCGACCAGCAATCCGTCCTACCGATCGCCTCTCTACTGGTATGGTCACGGCAGCGGCAATTTTCTGGGCTGCGCGATCACCGGCGGCACGTTTTACAACCCGGCGGTGATGCAGTTTCCAGGAAACTACGCGGGCGTCTACTTCTTTGCCGATTACTGCGGTGACTGGATCAACGTGCTCGACCCCGCCAATGGCAACGTCGTGACCAGCTTTGCCACGGGAATCGGTGCTCCGGTCGATCTGCAGATCGGCCCCAACGGCAGCCTGTATTACCTGGCGCGCGAACCCGGTGTCGTGGTCAGGATCAATTATGCGGCGGGCCAGCCGCCGGTGATCACCCAGGATCCTGCGAATCGCACGGTTGCCGTGGGTGCATCGGCAAGCTTCGCCGTCGTCGCGTCGGGTACTCCGCCGCTCGCCTACCAGTGGCAACGGAATGGCGTCAACATTTCGGGTGCGACCTTGGCGACGTACACACTCGCGGCGGCCGCCGCCGGCGACACCGGTGCGCGCTTCCGCTGCGTGGTCACGAATGGGTTCGGTTCCGACACGAGCGCTGAAGCCACGCTCACGGTAACCTCCAACACGCCACCTACCGGTACGATCACAAGCCCAGCGGCGGGTGCGCTGTACGGAGCGGGAGACACCATCACCTACGCGGGAACGGGCACGGACGCCGAAGATGGCAACCGCGCACCGACCCGCTCGGCGTGGCGGGCCAGCAGCAGCAATCTCCCTGCGAGCGCCTTTACGTGGCGGGTCGATTTCTATCATAACGACGGTACCCTCCACTTTCATCCGTTCATTCCCGCAACGAGCGGTGCAACGGGCGGCTCGTTCGTCATCCCGAGAAGCGGCGAAACCTCGCCCAACGTTTTCTATCGCATCTGGCTGACCGTCACCGATTCGGGCGGATTGACCCACACGTCGTTCCGTGACGTGCTGCCGCGCACGTCCACGATCACGCTGGCGACCAATCCGCCGGGTTTGAGTTTGACGCTGGACGGCCAGCCTTACACCGCGCCGGTGGTCGGCGTCGCCGGAATGATCCGCAGCATCGGCGCTCCCACGCCGCAGGTGGTGGGCGGAGTGACGCATACGTTCCGTTCGTGGACCGACGGTGGCAGCGCCACGCACAACATCACGACCCCGACGACCAACACGGCCTACACGGCGACATTCGGGGGAAGCACAA
>CAWELU010000034.1:0-10493 GCA_963809965.1 uncultured beta proteobacterium | reverse complement strand
TTGCATGAACCATCGCGCTACCGCAATCTGTTCTGGGAATGCGGCATGCTCGGGCAAGTTCTCTATCTCGAAGCCGAGGCCGCCGGCGTGCGCTCCACTGGGATCGGCTGCTTCTTCGATGACGGAATCCGCGCAGCCTTGGAATCCACGACTATTCCTGGCAGAGCCTATCACTTCACCGTGGGCGGCGCGGTCAACGATACCCGGCTCTCCACCTTGCCGCCGTACGCGTCTCAACCGTGAAGCGGCGCGCTGTGAAGACGACGGCGTGTCCCGCTTCTCACAACTGGAGTGTGCATTTCACTGCTCGCCCCACAGGGCTGCCCATGGTCTGGGCGAACGCCGCGAACATGACGTTAAAGCCGACGCTAATTCTCGGAGCCCTCGCTGTGATTCTATCCACCAAGTGCGGCGGCCACCGGCCGGAGAAGACGATTAGCGTTCCCGGGTTGACCGTCATTACCACCTGATCGGTGTTGTAGGCGGTCAGCTCGATCACCGCCGGCCGGATGATCGCCGTCTGCGCCCTGCGGGTCGTGGAAATTGATGCTATCGGCGCCGTCCTGCACCTGGACGTAATAGACGCCGCTCGAGAAAATTCTTCGGATGGGCGTGCATCCTGTGCGCGGCGCCAGGCGCATTGACATTGGCCCAGCAACCGGTAATCACGACCTGCGGGTGACCGACGCGCAGAAGGCCAGCGCGGTATCCACCGCCGCGTCGATGCAAGACACCAGGCCGCGAAGTTCTTCCTGTCTGTGCAGCCCATGACCCGATGCCACGCTTCGCCGCGACCGAGCGGCGGAAGGCCACGTCGTGTTTCGTTCAGCCAGTCGAGATCGCTGCGTTGATCGGCCGATGCACCTCCGGCCGCAAGCGGCACTTCCACACGAAGGTCAAACGCCACAGCCATACGGCCTCCGGCGTTCGATCCAGAGACCGTTTTCAGCGACCATGGTCGGTCTGAGTGAGGCCTCGGCGCGCGACGTCTGCACTGCGCTTAATATCGAGCCAGAAGTCGCGAGCAAAGAAGTCACAATGGCTGCCTCGCTGCAGGTTCACCTTGCTCTCCGCGGAACGGCGCGCGAGGTCGATGACCCTCTCGTGCCGCGCCAATACCTCATGCGCCGGACAGCTTGCTCGTCTTGGCCGCCATGATGAAGTCGTTCTCGTGGAGACCCTTAATTTTCTTGGTTTGCCAGGACACCTTGGCCCAGCCCCATCCGAAGCTGATATCGGGATGATGGCCCTCGATCTCAGCCAGGTTGCCGATCTTGGCGACGAAGTCCAGCGCTTCCTTGAAGTTCTTGAACTTGAAGGTCCGCTCGATACCGCGTCCCCGTATCCGCCAGCGCCCAACCCGGCGCCTGCTCCAGAAATTTCTCGGCCTCGGCCGCGGTTAACGGCGGAACTCCGCCGCGGCACGGCGTGCAGGTCTTGGACGAGATCGTCGCTGCCGTCGAGCACTCCCGTCAACCAACCATGGTTCGGATGCCGGTGACTTGCTAGCGCCCATCCGGCCGGTGTCGCACTGTGCGACTGGGTAACCCCAATTCTAGCGCGTGCCGCCAAGCGCCCTCGCCTGCCCGGTTGGCTCGCTTCGGGGTGGCCCGCGCGCCGCACGGGCCCTGATCTACTGCCAGCGAAGACTGCGGCGCACCAACGATCCGCCAGCGCCGGACTCGCACCCTTACGCTTATTCGGTTGCGAGTGCCGATTAGCGAGCGACCAGCGCCGGCGCCGCGATCGCGGTCAACGCGCGCTCGAGGTTGTACACCGTGCGATCGATGTTGCCGAGTTTGTCGAGTCCGAAAAGGCCGATGCGAAAGGTGCGGAAATCCGCGGGTTCGTCGCATTGCAGCGGCACGCCGGCGGCGGCCTGCACGCCGCGCGCGATGAACTTGCTGCCCGTGTGGACGTCCTTGTCGTCGGTGTAGCTCACGACGACGCCCGGCGCTTCGTATCCGGGCGCCGCCACGCTCGGCATTCCGTGTTCGGCGAGCAGCGCACGTACCCTGGCGCCGATTTCCTGTTGCGCCGCGCGCGCCTTTTCGAGGCCGAAGCGCTCGGTTTCGGCCATCGCGTCGCGCAGCTTCTTCAGGGCGTCGGTCGGCATGGTCGCATGGTAGGCATGGCCTCCTTTTTCGTACGCTTCCATGATGCCGAGCCAGCGCTTGAGATCGCACGAGAAGCTCGTGCTCGTCGTGTCGTCGATCGCGGCGCGCGCACGCTCCGACAACATGACGAGTGCGCAGCAGGGGGAGCTGCTCCAGCCCTTTTGCGGCGCGCTGATCAGGACGTCGACGCCGGTTGCGCTCATGTCGACCCAGATCGCGCCCGACGCGATGCAGTCGAGGACGAAGAGCGCGCCCGCCATGTGCGCGGCATCGCCGACCGCCTGCAGGTACGAATCGGGCAGCAGAATGCCCGACGCGGTTTCGACATGCGGCGCGAAGACGACCTCCGGCCGCTCGTCACGAATGGCCGCAACGACTTCCTCGATGGGCGGTGGCGCGTACGGAGCGTGACGTCCCGAGCGTATGGGACGCGCTTTCAAGACGGTCTCCTGCGCGGGAATACGACCCATGTCGAAAATCTGCGTCCATCGGTAGCTGAACCAGCCGTTGCGGATCACGAGGCATTTCCTGTCGGTCGCGAACTGGCGCGCGACCGCTTCCATGCCGAATGTGCCGCTCCCCGGGACGACAACGGCACAATCCGCGTGGTAGGCGCGCTTGAGCGCCGCGGCGATGTCGCGCATGACGCCCTGGAAGGTTGCCGACATGTGGTTGAGTGCGCGGTCGGTGAACACGACCGAGTATTCGAGCAAGCCGTCGGGATCGACGTTGGGCAGCAGGCCAGGCACGGTGGGGCTCCGGGGCAATCGAGGGGTTGTCCGCCGTCAAGGTTAACATTCCGCGCGGCGACGTCCTCTCGCCGCCGCCCGGCGTCCGCCAGCCCCGCGAAACCCGCAACCAAACGCTCTAACGGTTGCGAGTAATGACTATGAATGGCCGAAGCGGCCATTCGCGAACTTAGCTGATCGGCCCATCAGTTGTCATTGGCCGACGCTGACTGGCCGACCGCTTCAGACGGGGAGATACTATGAAGGGCTGCTCGTGATTTGCCCCCTTGAGTTAAAACGAGAGTTCGACCAACTCGATTTGACGGAAGGAGAGCGAAATGAATGCGTCTGGAACAGCCCTTCAAGGAAAGCATACGGTAGAAGCGAGCGAGCTGTACATGGCCTTCGAACTGGGTGAGAAGAATTGGAAACTGTCGCTGGGCGACGGCGCGCGCAGCCCGAGCCGCTATACGGTGGCGGCAGGGGACACCGCGGCGCTGCTCGAGTGCATCGCCAAGGCCAAGGCGCGCTGCGGGCTTGCGCCGGAGGCGAGCGTGCACAGCTGTTATGAGGCCGGGCGCGACGGCTTCTGGCTGCACCGCTGGCTCATCGAGCACGGTATCGACAACATCGTGGTGGATTCGGCGAGCATTGAAGTCAACCGCCGCGCGCGGCGGGTCAAGACCGACCGGCTGGACGGCGACAAGTTGCTGGCGATGTTGATTCGCTACGGCGCGGGCGAGCGCCGAGTGTGGTCGGTGGTGCGGGTACCCACGCCGGAGCAGGAAGACGCGCGGCGAGCGCACCGGGAACTGGGGCGACTGGGGCAAGAGCGCACCGCGCACATCAATCGGATTCGTGCGCTGCTGGTGTTAAACAATCTGCGGGTGAAGTACGTGGGCGGGCGGCTGTGGCAGCGCTGGTGGACGGGCCATGCGCAGGAACTTGCGCCGCGGGTGCGTGCCGAGATCGAGCGCGAGAGCGAGCGGTTGTTGCTGGTCAAGAAGCAAATGGACACGATCGAGGCCGAGCAACGCCAGGCGGTGGCCGCCGGCACCGAACCGCAAGTCGCTGGGCTGGCGCAGCTACGCGGGATCGGGATGAGCAGCGGCTGGGTGTTGGCGAAGGAGCTCTTCGGCTGGCGGCGCTTTCGCAACCGGCGCGAGGTGGCGGGCTGTCTCGGGCTGACGCCCTCGCCCTACGCCAGCGGGGAGAGCGAAACCGAGCAAGGCATTTCCAAGGCCGGCAATCGGCGGGTGCGTACTTTGATGGTGGAGCTCGCTTGGAGCTGGCTGCGCTACCAGCCGCAGAGTGAATTGAGCCAATGGTTTAACCGACGCTTCGCCGGTGGTGGCAAGCGCCTGCGACGCATCGGCATTGTGGCGCTGGCCCGGCGCCTGGCCATTGCGCTGTGGCGCTACCTGGAGGACGGGCTGATCCCGCACGGGGCGCAGCTCAAACCCATCGGCGGGTAGGCAGAGCACGTTGTTGACCATGGCGGAGAACGATGCATCGTGAGCATTGAAGGTCAACGCGCCCGAAACGGCTGCGGGTCGCCTGCGAGCGACCGTCCGCAAAGATGGGGCGCGTTGGTAACCGGGGTTTGGACCCAGCGCTTTGCGCGCATGTGGTATGTGGTGACCGGCCTGGTGCCGGCACGGATAGAAGTTCGACCGAGCAACGGGCTCGGCGTCTATACACCCCGACCTTGAATCTCAGATGCACCTTGGGTCAGCGACAAGCAAGCACCTGCAACCGAATCATGGATAACGACGTAACGACAACCGTATCACGGAGGAGACAATCCACTGAACCACTGAACATCTGAATTCAAGGGGGCTTGACAAACGCCCTCATAGAAGCAGCCATTCGGTGCGCGCGGGTCAGTGGCGGTCACCTGCCAACTGGAGACATTCGGCAGCCACGCGAAAATATCCCCAAAGCAGTCACCCGCCCCCGGCCGGCATGAGCCCTCGGCGGGAGGTGTAAACATGGTCCGACCACGGTTTGCCGATGAGGGTGCCAGCCAACTCAGTTCTTGAGCTTGAGCGTTACGCCCTGTGCCGCCAGCGTCAGCCGGGCGCCCTTCTGCGTGCCATGAAGGCGAAGCACAACGCCCTTCTCGTTCTTCATGATTGTGTCGGTCGGACCGCCAACGATGGCGATGCCCGCCTCGCCTGCAAGGTAGGTGCCGCTGAAATCGGCGACATTCTTCAGGTTGAAGACTTCGCCCGAAGTCGTGATATCGGAAACGCCGAGGTCAGCGACGCCGAGACCATCGACCGCAAACGCATACGGCTTGCCGCCAACAGTCAACGTGCCATCGCCCCAGGTCACGCCGATGCCGACGGCCACGGCCTTGCTGGTCAACTTGACCGTTCCGGAGGGTGTCGGCTCGGCCGCCATCGCGACCGAGAACACTGCGAGGCAACCCAACGCGCCCAGCCACTTGAATGACAGCTTCTTGATCATTGCATATCTCCTGAAGTTGAATGCACTGTTTGAAGAGCCGAGCATCATCGGCGAGTGTTTGCCTTGGCTGCCAATGCTGCAAGCTGATAGCGAGCCGGTAACTGGACCAACTCCCGCTTGATGGCCTAGAAGCGCGCCAGCAAAAGGGGCCTGCTATGGGGCTGGGCGATAGCGGGTATCCGCGCCCACATGGGCAGAAATCGAACGCTTGGCGTCCAAAGCTGATGGGCCAGCGAGATTGCGAACGACCTCCATGACGTCGGCTATTGCCGAATGCAGGAGGCAGCAGGCATCGGCAAGCGTCTGTCTTGCTTCCGCGTGGTCGATTGCATCGTCGCAGCTAAGCGGATGCAGATGCCTTTGTACCGTGACGAGCTTGTCCGGGATGGCGACAAGCTTCTCGACAAGAACCGCAACTTGACCCTCGACCGCATGCGTCCGCAGGTACTCGTGACCCTTGACCGTCACGGTGACGACGCGTCCCACGCCTTCCACGGCATAACCGCCGGCAATCAGTGCGTCGACAATGTTTGATGCTTCGAAGCGCAGCGAAACGCCCTTCGCACACCGGGCCAAACTTTTCAGTTGCTCGTCTGTCAAGAAATCAGTGAACGTCGCAGGCGGCTGCGACGAGGCGGCGGTTGGCAATAGGCTCAGCACGCGGTCATGTTCCATAGATTGGCTTGCCGCGATTGTCCGAACGGACCCCAACTACAGTGTCGAATTCGTGAAGTGCTTCCAGCGTGACGTCGAAACCGCATTGGCCGTCCGCCGACGTGGCGGAACATTCGTGCATCTCGAGCAAGCCCCGGGCAGCACGAATCGCCACCTCGATACGCGAGATCACCTGCGCCAGTTGTTGGCTCGTGCCGGTGATGCGGGCGGCCCGCGGCATCACGCCTTCTGATAGCTCCCCTCTGGTGGCGAGCAGAACGTCCAGCAACCGGTGAAGCTCGCGCGCCGCGTCCGAGTGATCCATTTCGGTTTCGGCACGAAGTCCTGCGCCTTGGCCCCGGTCGTGCAAACGGGCGTGCACTCCATCGAGCATCATAGGTTGCCTCCAAACGCAAAAGGACACGCCTTGCGCCCGGCCTGGCGAGCCTTCGTCTCGCCTTGCCTGACGAACGGCCGGGACGTGGTTTCGCTTACTCCGGAAATTGTTGCTTCCGGATGAGTGCCCCCAGGGTACTGATCGTGACCTCGAGTTCGTCGTCCACTCGCTTCAGGTGAGCTGCCAATATCGCCGGGAGGTCTGCACTGTCGTGCAGGCGATGAATCAAGTCCCAACGCATACACACCAGCTCATCCAGAAGGCTACTAAAGTGATCTCGTTTGAACTCACCGTATCCGGTCGCATTGACTGCTGAACGATTCATTTCCATGGCTACCTCCTCAGCGCGCAACGGAGCCGAAGCAGGGGAAAAAAATCGTACGAGTCGAACTGGGGATTTGCAAGTCGGTACGCTAGCGTACCGATTGCGCGTTCAGCAAGGGTCGGCGCGATGCGACCTTCCGCCGTGCTCGCCGTGCATCAGCCCAGCACGTTTTGATACAGTTTTCGATCAACTGTATAACACGGGCATGCAGCGGCTTCCAGACCGCGGCGATTGAGCACCCAGACGTCGCCGTGCTTGTAGGTAAGCAAACCCCGCGCCTGCAATGCGTTGGCTGCTTTGGTGACGCCAGCGCGCCTGACGCCAAGCATCCAGGCGAGAAACGCATGCGTGATGCTAAATCGGTCCGAGCCGGCTCGATCCTGCGTCATGAGAAGCCAGCGCGCGAGACGCGCCTCGATCACATGGAAACGCGTGCACGCGGCCGATTGAGCGAGTTGAGTCATGAGCACGTAAAGGTAGTGGTTCAATACCCGTTGCAGCGCCGGACTAGCCTGGACCTCCCGCTTGAACGCCGCAGCGCTCATGCGCAGCGCCGGCCCGCTGCCCTGCACCAAGGCTTGAAGCGGAGACACCTCGATCCCCAGTACGAGAGACACACCGTACAGCCCTTCGTTGCCAACCAAACCGACTTCGAGAGCCGACGCGCCGTCGACAGGAATCAGCAGCGAGATGTAGCTGCGGTCGGTTGGAAAGTAGACATGGCGGATGCGAGCGCCGGGTTCGACGAGCGTCCTGGCAAACACGAGATCGACTTCCTCGCAGTTCGCAAGCAACCGTGCACGATCTTTGGAAGGTAACGCGGCGATCAGCCGATTGGTCGCCGGGACACGAACGGACAATGGCTCGGACCGTGGCATGCTCGCCTCCTTCGATGTCGGGTAGGAACCCAACACGCGGCACAAGGAGGTGGCTGCGCCTTCCGATGTCGTATGCTGATTAACTAAGCGTCAATACCCTTATACAGGATCGCCGGGTGGTCGTCTAATGCGTCGCGCTGCTTTTCAGACCAGTAGAGTGTCGCCGTTACATCTCAATTTGCCGGGAAGCCGCCGTTGACGAGGCGTCGGCGCCTGGCGATCAGAAGCCGCCGCCGGGTACTCAGCTAGCGTGCGCGTTCATTTCCGCGAGCCCTAGGCCGGAATAGGATGCGGACCTACAGCAAGATCAGACGCTCCCGCCAGCGGCCAACACGCTCATCCTGCTAGGATTTCGTTGGACCGACTGCGCTGTGAGGGACCGCGCGAGGCCGGACCGGAGCTCACGATGACCGTCTATCAACGAATTTTCCACGCGCATCAGGTCGAGTGGTCGGCGCGATTCCAAGTCTGGTCGCCACGGATGCTGGCGTGGCTCCTCACGGTGGCGACTGCTCTCATACTCCCGATTGCCTTCGCAGCGGGTGACGCGCTGCGGAGAGGGCCTGTCGCGCCCGGCCATGCTGATTGCGACGTCGCGTCTTGCGGGGTCACCGTTCGAGCAGACCGTTGTCGTCGTGGCGCCGCTGCCGCACGGAGGAGGACACATCGGCTTCATTATCAATCGTCCGACAGACGTGAAGCTTGAAGCGCTGTTTCCCGATCAAGCCGCGTGTCGTCAAGTCGTCGACCCCGTCTACCTTGGCGGGCCGACGCTCCCCAGCGCAGTATTTGCACTGACGCGCGAGGCGCCCGAGGAGGGCGGTAGTTCCGTCATCTCGTTCACGCACGGGCTGTTCGCCGCAATCAACGCCGTGGACGTCGATCGCGTCATCGAAACGGCGCCGACGAACACACGCTTTTTCGTCGGAGCGATCGTCTGGTCGCCGGCCGAACTTGATAGGCAGATCCGGGACGGGGTATGGAAGGTCCGCAGCACGAGCGCCGACGCAGTGTTCCGTCCCGACCCCGCGGACCTGTGGGATGAGCTGCAGGCAACGCCGGCCGGCACGGAATCGAAGCAGATCTGGACGTGACCTTCGGCTGCGTGTCGCCCATGGCGTGAAATACAATCCGCCCTTGATAGGTGACCGGTGCCGCTGGTTCCCGAATGCTGCTGGTAGTGCCCGTGCCGCTTCGGCCGCGCATCAGGGTGGCGAGGTGCTCGTGTTCGCCGCGGCGCTCAACGTCGCCCACGCGCTGCGTTGAGCAGCGCGGCAACTTCGCGTGGCCCAGGGTCGCGAGTTGGCGGTAAGATGAAGGGACCGGGGGTCCGCCCCGCTGCAGCCGGAGGCTGCCGATACCCAGCTTCAGCGGTGGCTTCTGGCCGATCAGCTTCCCTTTGTTCCACGGTATTTACACGCCCGCCAGCCTTGGGGGCGGTGTTGGTAACGGCATACATGAATGGCTCCTTGGTAGTAGGAGAGGAGCCATATGTTGACCGTGGATCAAGGGCGCTTGTCGACCGAGATGGAATGGACACCGCCCTCCCTCCGGGGATGAAGGGCGAGGCAACGAGGCAGAGGGCCCTCCAGGACCGAACGGCATCGATGTGCCAAAGTGGAGTTGCGACACAACCACTTGAGGAACGGAGGGCCCGAAATGAATGCTACGACATACGGCTTGGACGTTGCAAAGCGAGTGTTCCAGATGTACTGGGTCGATGCCCAAACCGGTGAGATCGTGAATCGGCGATTTGGCCGTGACGAATTGATTCGGTTTCTGGCGCAGCGGCCGGCAGGCCGGGTGGCGTTAGAAGCGTGTGGCAGCGGGCATTGGTGGGCGCGCAAGATCAAGGCGCTTGGGCACGAGGTCGTGCTGCTGCATGCGAAGTTCATTCGCCCCTTCGTGCAGACGAACAAGACCGATGCGGCGGATGCGCGGGCGATCTGGACGGCGGTGCAGCAGCCGGAAATGCGGACCGTGGCGGCGAAGACCGAAGATCAGCAGGCGATGCTCAGCCTGCACCGGATGCGCGCCTTGCTGGTCAAGTTCCGGACCATGCAGGTGAACCAGTTACGCGGGTTGTTGTACGAGTTTGGCGCGACGTTTCGGGCGGGACGCGTGGCTGGGCTGGCCGAGATCCGGGCCCGCATGGCCGAGCTGGAGGATGCGCTGCCGGGGGCGATGATCTGCAGTCTGCAGGACCAGCTGAAACGCATCGACGCGCTTGAGCAAGATATCGATCGGCTTGAGCAGCGGATCGGCGCTTGGCAGAAGCAGGAAGCGGCGTGCCGCGCGATCGCGGAAGTGCCTGGCATCGGCAAGCTCACCGCAACGGCGCTGGTGGCGACGATGGGCGATGCGAAGACGTTCAAGTCGGGTCGTGAGTTTGCTTCGTTTCTAGGATTGGTGCCACGGCAAAGCGGTACCGGCGGCAAGATCCGATTGGGATCGATCTCCAAGCGAGGCGACCCGTACTTGCGCACGCTGTTGATCCATGGCGCGCGATCGGTGCTGTGCCACGCGAAGGTACCGACGACATGGCAGAGAGAGATTCAGGCACGACGACCTGCCAACGTGGCGGCGGTGGCCATGGCACACAAGATGGCACGAACGGCGTGGGCGATTCTGGCTCATGGCCAGGCGTATCAGAAGGACTACGTGAGCGTGAAGCCTGCGTAGCCAACTAACCTTGAACAGAATGTAGTTGAGCCGATAGGTTGCTGAGGTTGATTCCCGTGTGATGGCAAGACAGGTCGGACCGCAAGAACGCAAACCTGAACACAGCCGTGCGCTCAAAGCGCGTGACCGAGATGAGGACGTTCTTGGCGAATTCCATCAGGGCCCGCAGGCTTCGGCTTGCATGACAAGGCCGGATATAAGACTGCAGCCAGTACCTCGTTGAGGCATCACATCAAAATC
>CAWELU010000033.1:0-24832 GCA_963809965.1 uncultured beta proteobacterium | reverse complement strand
TCACCTCGTCCGCGCGCAGCAGCATCGTCTGCGGGATCGTGAGGCCTTGTGCCTTCGCGGTCTTCAGGTTGATGATCAACTCGAACTTGGTCGTCTGCTCTACGGGAAGATCCGCGGGGTTGGCGCCCTTCAAGATCTTGTCCACGTACTTCGCCGCGTTGCGGTAGTTCGCAACGAGGTCAGCGCCGTAGCTGAGCAACCCGCCCGCGACCACGTGATCGCGCAACAAATACGCCACTGGCAGACGGGTGGCCTGCAGCTGTTCTTGCAGCTTCGTGCGCTCGGCAAAGTACATGCCATCCGAGGTCACCGCGACGGCCTGCGACTGTTGTCGAACGATCTGCTCGACGGCGGCGCCAAATTGCGCCGGCGCGCTGGCGACAACGCGCAGCGCAACGAGGTCCAGCGCGGCGCAAGCGCTCTGGGCGCTGGCCCAGAACACCGCGTGTGACGGATTACTTTCATTCAACAGGATGGCGACGCGCCGGGCGCCCGGCGTGACCTCGTGCAGGATCCCGATCAGCTTGCCCAGCAGCTCTTCTTGCTGGCTGGTGAAGCCCGTGATATTGCCCCCCGGCTTGGCCAGACCTGCGACAAACCCGGCACCCACGGCGTTTGAGACGCCCGCCATGACGATGGGTATCGTCTTCGTTGCCCGTTGTGCCGCCCGCGCGGTTTGCTGGGCCGAAACAACGATTACCTCGACTTTCTGTCCGATCAATTCGCCAGCCAGGGCGTCCAAGCGATCCACGTCGCCATTAGCGCAGACGATTCGATACTCAACGTTCTTCCCCTCCAGCCAGCCGAGATCGTGCATTCCTTGGGCGAATGCCGCGCGCAGATGGGCGAACGTGGCTTCCGATGAAAACGACAGCATCCCGACCCGACGGATGGTCGCGGCAGGCTGTCCGCGGCTTAGCGGGTGCGCTACGAGCAGGCCGATGCCACCTGCCAGTAGAACACTGCGGCGCGTGACCACTGAATCACCTCGTCGACGAGAGGAAGTCCAGCCATCGTACGCCTACAGCGGGAATTGAGCGCCACCAACGACCGGCTGCTCTTGGCCGACTGCCGCAGTTCATGCGTTCATGCGATCTGACCGAGCGGCGGGTGAACAGCGGACAGCAGCCACTGAGGCGTGGAGGGCCGCTGTGAATCGGCGGATTCAACGGGTCGATGCAACACACTAGAGACTGCGTAAGCAGAAGGAGTGTTGCAGATGAAGCAAAGACCGAGGATCTATTACACGGAAAGTCAGAAAGCCTTGATGTGGGAGCGCTGGCGTAAAGGGGAGTCCCTTCAGCAGATCGCCCAGTTGTTTGATCGAAACCACTCATCAATACAACGCATTCTGGCGGAGACGGGTGGGATACGTCCGGCGCAACGTCGCCGTTCGAGGTTGGCGCTGACGCTGGCTGAACGTGAAGAAATATCGCGTGCTCTGGCATCCGGTCACTCGATCCGTTCGATAGCATCTGTCCTCGAGCGAGCGCCATCCACTATCAGCCGCGAGATCCAGCGCAATGGTGGGCAGAGTTGCTATCGGGCGAGCCAGGCCGACCAAGCGGCATGGGATCGGGCAGGTCGACCCAAGACCTGTAGACTGGCCGAGAATCGGATGTTGGCGCGCATCGTGGCCACTAAGCTCCAACTAATGTGGTCTCCGGAGCAGATTGCTGGGTGGCTGAAACGTACTTACCCGGACGGCGAGAACGATCAGGTGTCACACGAGACGATCTATCGCAGCCTCTTCATTCAAGCCCGTGGCGTCCTGAAGAAGGAGTTGTTGCAGCATTTGAGACGCACACGAGCAATGCGCCGTTCGCGCCATCACACCCAGAAGTCAGACGATCGCCGCAGAATCCATGATGCGGTATCGATCAGCGAGCGCCCTGCCACGGCGGAAGATCGAGCCGTACCGGGGCACTGGGAAGGTGACCTACTGTGCGGGAGTCACAGCAGTCAGATTGCAACTCTCGTCGAGCGTCAAACACGCTACGTGATGCTGGTGAAGGTCGCCAGCAAAGATACCGAGACGTTCGCCAATACTCTGATCAAGAACGCTCGCAAGCTGCCGCACGAACTCTACAAATCGCTGACGTGGGACCGGGGTACAGAGATGGCCGGTCACCAGCGATTCACATTGGCGACCGACATCAAGGTCTATTTCTGTGATCCTCAGAGTCCTTGGCAGCGGGGGACCAATGAAAATACAAATGGGCTATTGCGGCAGTATTTCCCCAAGGGAACGGATATTTCTACCTACTCGCAAGCCAAGCTAAATGCAGTAGCGAGGCAACTAAATACCCGCCCAAGGAAAACGCTAAACTACGAAACACCCGCTGAACGATTTCACCAATCTGTTGCGTCCACCGGTTGAATCCGCAATCGTAGAGGCGCCGTTCAGCGCCGCAGGGTCGCCGACCGTGGACGACCCACTCCTGACGCTCGCCTTGTCCTGAAGCGGACAGTCGCGTGTCGTGGCAAAGGAACGCCCCGAGTTTCGTCAGGCCCGCGGGCCGATGATCTGCTTCAACGCGACCGGATCGAGCAGCTTGATCGCGCGACCCTGCACCTGAATCAACCCTTCTTCCTGGAACCGCGAGAAAAGCCGGCTCACGGTCTCGAGCTTGAGGCCGAGATAGCTGCCGATCTCCTCGCGCTTCATGCGCAGTGCGTATTCGGCGGACGAATAGCCGCGGCGACGGTAGCGGTCGGCCAAGTTCAGCAGGAACACGGCGAGGCGCTCCTCCGCGCGCATGCCGCCAAGCAGAAGCATCACCCTTTGGTCCCGCGTGATCTCCATGGACATCCTCTGGTGGAGGTTGTGCTGCAGCGCGGGCATGGTCCGTGCGAGATTCTCGATGTTGCTGAATGGCAGCACGCACACTTCGGTATCCTCAAGCGCGATTGCTTCGGTGCCGTAGTAGTCGGTGCCGATGCCGTCGAACCCGATGATTTCGCCCACCATGTGATAGCCCGTCACCTGCTCGCGGCCATCCTCGGCGAGCACCGTCGTCTTGAGCGACCCGATCTGGATCGCGTATAGCGCATGAAAGGGCTCTCCCGCGCGATACAGGGTGTCGTGCTTCTTGAGCTTGGTCCCGTGCGTGATCAATGCGTCGACCTGTTTCGTCTCCTCGATGCTGAGACCGACCGGCAGACAGAGTTGCCGCATGCTGCAAGTCTGGCAATGCGCCTTGAAATCGCGGATCGAGATGACCGGGGCAAGCGACGTAACGCCGGTGACGCGCATAGCCGGCGCGCCGGCGGGTGCCGGCATTAGGGGGACTTGCTTCGCGGCGCGTGCGATGGCGGTCGGCCGATTCGGAAGAAAATGGCGTTGACCCGGAATTCAGCGACTCAGTCTAGTCGGATTTCCGCGGGAAAGCACAGGATATTGGTTGATACCCGTATCAACCGTATGGCAACCCGGGCAACTGCGCCGCATTCATTCCCGAGGACGACCGTTTGGCAGCGGCAATGGGCCTGGTCTGATGGCGCTGATCGGCACACGGCACGCCGGGGGGCTCGGCCGAGCGCGTTGCTTCGCGATGTGGCGTCCGAATGGAAGATAGGCTCGAACGACCTCATTTGGCCGAGCTCGGTCATAGCTTGCAGGATCAAGGTCGGTAATTGCCTCTAATGCCGACGATCGCCACCGGTTAGGAGTTCCACCAGCGCGTCGAACTACGCAAGTACGGGGCGAGCCTCTGAAGGTTGCCGAGCTCGGTCATAGCTTGCAGGATCAAGGTCGGTAATTGCCTCTAATGCCGACGACCGCCACCGGTTAGGAGTTCCACCAGCGCGTCGAACTACGCAAGTACGGGGCGAGCCTCTGAAGGTTCATCCTGCGCAAACGTCGCCCGCATCGCCATCGCCGCGTCAATGCCGGCGGCGCGAGCCTGGGGATGCGACCGGGGCGCGTCGGCGCTTGAGGCCGACTCGCAACCCGGCCGCGATATTTCAGATGTCGCCTTGCGGTTCGTGCCGCAGCGCGCGGATAGCGTCCGATGTTCGCGCACGGATCACGCCGACGCGTCCTTCGTGAGCGATCGCAAAATCGGGCAAGACAATCCAGGACATGAGATCGCGAATCGAAACCAGGCCCCGCACCTTCCCGTCTTCCTCGACCAGCAAATGACGGTAACCATGCACCACCATCAGGCGCAATGCCTCTTCGACGGTAGACGAGGACGGTACGTGCCGAACTTCGCGGCTCATGACGAGCGACGTCGGCGTGGTCCTCGGGTCACGCCCCTCGTTCAGAACGCGGCGCATCAGATCGCGCTCGGTAAGAATGCCTTCAATCGGGCCACCATGGTTCCGGATCACGACGGCGCCGATCCCTTTTTCGCTCATCATGGCGACCGCCTCGACGACCGTCGCCGACGCCGGAACCGTGACCAGCTCCTGGATGACCTTGCTCTCGACGACCCTGCCTATCGTTTCCGTGATCATGTTGCCTCCACCCTTACGCGGTTGCGATCGTCGAGGCGGATTTCCCCCACGCGAGCTTCAATCCGACGCCCTTCCATGGCACGTAGTCCAAACCAGTCCGGCGATTCCATTGCCGTGGAGCTTTCTCGATCGGTAAAGGAACCTCCAAAATGTCGTCGGTCGGCAAATGAGCTAGATTACCGACAGCCCAAGGCACGCGGGAAGCCCGCGCAGGTGCCGCTCCAGTCACGAACCGCTTGCATCGTAAGCCTGGGGCAACTGGATTAAACGCTTCATCTTCTTGCACTGCAAGCGCCATCCGAGCACCGTCGGCGCGCTGGCTGCGCTTCCCAGCAACAGATAGTCAAGCTGAATGTCCGCACCTGGCTACGCTGGGCGGCGCAGCTGACAGTCTGCAACTGGCCGGGTACGGTCGATTCGTTGGCGATTCCGTTTGGCCGAAGTCGACCCGGTGGCGACATTGGGCAAAGCCGGAAGCGGCCATTGAAACCAGTGGAAGTTGCCGTTCGGCATGCGTGCAGACGGTACTCCGGTCGGCGCGTCGCCGTCCTGTCGCTAAAGACAGCGAGCAGAGCATCGCGCGACCCACCAGACAGCACCTGTGCACTCTGAATCCACGACCCGCTGTTTCGCTTCCACCGCTGGCTCGCCAACCTGCCCGTCCTCGCGATCGAGGAAGTCAAATCGGTCCCCTACGCACCGATTTCGCACCCGTTCGTTGAGCGTCTGATCGGCACGATCCGGCGCGAGTACCTGGACCGCGTCTTCTTCTGGAACGCGGTCGACCTGGCGCGAAAGCTGGAGGCTTTCCGCGATTACTACAACGGCCATCGCGTTCATCGCGCGCTCGCGGGTCTCACGCCGGCGCAGCGCGCCGGCGCACCCTCCCCTGCTACCGCCACGCATGATCACTAAACCTGGCAGCAGCACTGCCGGGGCCTGTTCGAGCTCCCGATCGCCGCTTGACTACGAATTCGCCACCGACAGGCAGCGGGGCGCCCTCGCACGAGCATCACGCCGGTCCTGACGGATCGATCAGCCGATCGAAGCGCAGTCGGCTCGAACCTTCGCCTCGTCCCAGGTGCTTGCGATAGCCCGTCCACAGGATCGTCGTGCCGTCGACCCAGCGGGCAAGCCGGCGGCTGCGCTCTACCCTGATCCCTTCCCGCGGCACCTCCTCATCGAACAGCACCAGCTCGCCGCCCGCGTTCAGGATCTCGCCCGTGGCGGGATGGATCCTGGCCGAACCGTCCGGCTGCAGCACCGCGCCCCGCACCAGCCTCGACACGATCCGGTCCTGATCGTCCTTCACCTGGGCGGGAAGCAACGGCACCCAATTGTCGGGGACGCGCGATGCGAGCCGATAGAGTAGCGCATCGCTAGGGATCTCTCCGAGCGCACTCTCCGGCGGAGCTTCGGCAACGCCCTCGACGCGGGGAATTGCTGTCTCCAGGGGGCCTTCGACGCTGCGTTCGATCGCCCAGGCGAGGTTCGCCATCTCGTCGCGCATGAACAGGACCTGCTCGAGCGGTCGCCCCTCCAGCACGGTGCCGATCGACGGCGGCAGGAAGAACAGGTTCGGGGCGGGAACGCGGACCCTCTCGCCGCCAGGGCGGCGGATAGAGTCGAGCTGCCACATTGCCCATTCGGGCCGTGGCAGCGCACGGTCGCCGATCGGCCGCAGGAGACTGCGGACTCCGAACGTGTCGGTCACGACGAGGGAATCCGTCCTGGTTACTGATCCTATCGGCAGCGTCAGCGAAATGACGAACCAGTCGTTGCCGTAACTGCCCGAATACTCGATCATCAGCAAATGGGCCAGATCGGACGGCCCTGCCGAAACCAGGCCATAAGCGAGATTGCCGTCCTCGACCTCCCAGAAGCGGGGCGCCGGGGCGCCGCGGATGGTCACCGGCGCGGGGATCGAGGTTTCGACAAAGGGCGTGGCGCTGTCGTCGCCGGCGGTCCCCAAATTGACCTTGCCATCGAGGTCGAAATCGCTCCAGCCGAGATGGCCGTCGCAATATTCGAGCGCGGTCAGCGTCTTTTCGTCGAACGGATCTTCCGACAGCCGGGCGGAAACCGAAACACCATATTCGAGCCGCGACGAGATCCAAGCGTCCTCGTCGGCGCCCTTCGGCTGGCTGAACAGGGCATCGTACCAGCGCAGCCAGTTGAGCGCGGTCTGCCGGACCTCGGCGCGGTCGGCGCCGACGACGCCAAGCTCGGCGTCGCTGGCGAGCTTGGCCGCGCCCCGGCGGCGGATCGTCGCGGCGAGCGCGCGCGCGTCGAGCGCTCTGCCTTGAACGACTCGCACGAAGCCGGCAGCCGGGCTGTCGGTAGGAGCGGCGTTCGCCTGCATCGCGAACTTTGCGAGGAACGCGTCGCGATAGTTTTTCGACAGCAGCTGCGCTTCCAGCATCCGCAGGAAATGCGAGCCCGCCTCGACGGCGAGCGGAAGCGTGCATCTGCTGAACGTTCAGGCCTCTTGGCTGATGGCCAGCGCCTCGTCGTGGCGGCCGAGGTTGGCGAAGTCTACGCCGAGGTTTGTCAGGCTCAGCGCGAGGTCGGGCAAGAACGCGTCGGGTCGGGCTTGCGCGAGGCGCCGATAACTGTCGACGGCCTCTTGGCTGGCGGCGAGCGCCTCGTCGTCGCGACCGAGGTTGGAAAGGTGTACGCCGAGGCTAGTCATGCCCAGCGCGAGGTTGGGCAAGAAGGCTTCGGGTCGGGTTTGCGCGAGGCGTCGATAGCTGTCGCCGGCCTCTTGGCTGGCGACGAGCGCCTCTTCGTGGCGACCGAGGTTGGACAAGCGATTACCTAGGTTATGCAGGCTCAGCGCGAGGTCGGGCAAGAAGGCATCGGGTCGCGTTTGCGCGAGGCGCCGATAGCTATCTACGGCCTCTTGGCTGGCAGCCAGCGCCTCTTCGTATCGGCCAAGATTGGACAAGCGATTACCAAGGTTAGTAAGGCTCATCGCAAGCTCGGGCAATACTTCGGGTCGGCTTTGCGCGACGCGTCGATAGCTGTCGACGGCCTCTTGGCTGGCGGCCAGCGCCTCCTCGTGGCGGCCAAGGTCGGACAAGCAAACACCGAGGTTGCTCAAGTGCCCCGCGAGGTTGGGCAAGAAGACGTCGGGTCGGGTTTGCGCGAGGCGTCGATAGCTGTCGACGGCTTCTTGGCTGGCGGCCAACGCCGCTTCGTGGCGACCGATCTTGGTGACGCCTCGCGTCGCATCTGCGGCAATACAATCCTTAACCGCGTGCTTGGTCTGCTGCAACGACGCGGCGCGGTACTTCCTTTCCAGATGGCGCTTCATGGTCACGGATAGTTTCACGCTATGCGTGGCTCATTATTCCTTGTTGGTTGGGCGTGGTCGTGTTGCGACTTCTCAGTAAAGCCCGCTGAGGCCGTTCTTGAGCGGCGCCGGAACATTGGGCTGCTGCGCAATCCTCTCCAGAAAGGTGTCATCGTCGGCCACCGTCAATGGATCGAGTTCGATTCGCTCCAGGATGGTCGAGAGCAGCGGAGCGGCCCTGGTCAGGGCGCGCGGGGCGCGCTCGGGGCCGGTGAAATCGCGCGGTCCTCTGAACGGCAGACGCGGACCGAATTCGACGCCACAGGAGCAAATCTCATCCAGCGCGAGGGACCAGACGGGAGCGGCCGGCGCGTCGAGCAAACGCCGCACTGCGCGCGCGGGCTTGGGCTTCTCCGTCTCCTTGGCGAGCTTGGCGATGTCGTGGAGAGCCTTACGAAGTCTGGTGGTGGCCTTGCTCAGCGGCACCTGGGCCACATCCGGGTCGGCGGTTTCCTGCTTGAGGAAGAGCCGGCGGATTTGCCCGCCCACCTGCACCGTCTCGTTGTCGTTGGGCGCGAGCATGGTCATCACTTCGGGAATGCCGTAACGGGCGACGCCATTGATCATCACCAACCGGAGGTCCGTTTCCTTCGCCCGGATGAGCGCGTCGTAGGGATCCGCCGCCGTACCGTCGATCACGATCAGGTCGGCGCGTTTTCCGGCTTCTATCGTTCCTACCACCTTGTCCCATTTAAGGATGTGGGCGGCATCGCGCGTGGCCATGGCCACGATGTCGCGGGCGGAGAACTGGCCGTTGAGTGCCTGCTGGCTGTGGAGCCATGCCACCTTCAATTCGCCGAGCAGGTTCTTGCTGCCGGTGGGCGACCAGTCACTGCCAAGCCCAATGGTGACCCCGGCCCTTTTGGCGGCGTCCACCCGGGCGGTGCCACCGTACAAAAGCAGGTTGCTGAGCGGCGACCAGACCATCGAGCCGCCTTGACTGGCGAGCACATCGAAGTCCTGCGGCAGCAGGCCGGCGGCGTGGATGCCGGTGAACACCTTGTTGAGCGCCCATTCGCCGGGGGCCACCTCGAGGGCGAGGAAGTGCTTCCGGGCCGCGGAAAGCGGCTCCGTCGGGTCGGTGACGCCTTCGCTGAGGTGGAGCAGAAAACAGCTATCCTCCTTCTTGAGGCGTGACAGAAAGTGACTGGCGTCCTTGGCGTCAAGGTCCGGGATACGGCCCTGGGCTTCCGGCAGCTCCGGGATCGTCGGTCTGCTCGACATTGCGCACGATGCCGCGGTAGAAACGCTGAATGCCGGCGTTGCTGGCGAGCTTGACCCCCTGGCTGGTGGTGACGCCGCCGAGCAGGCACTTGCACTCGACGTAGCGGATCAGTGGCGGCAGAAGTGGGAAACGACCTTGGGCGTCTCGATAACGGCCCGAGGACTGTCATTGGCCCGCTGACGAGCGGACGGTAGTCCTTGTGATTGGGCCATTGTCCCCGGTGTTCGAAGCGTTTTGGCACCGGCGACCAAAGCGGAAGCGCATTGTAGCTAAGGTGATTGTGGAGCTCGATCAACCCCGGAAAGATCGTCCCGCCCGTCTCCACCACCGCGACTTCTGCAAAGCCGGCCGGGGCCGGCTGCGCGCGATCCTGAACCGCGACGATAACGCCTTTTTCCACATACACGATGGCGTCGGCTCGAATCGCGAACGTGTCGTCCATCGTCGACGACACGTCCCGCCAAGGCGAGAGGCGGGCCAGTGAGCGGATCAACTGGACCCTTCTTCCTGGGCGCTGCCGCCGTCAGACCGCGGGAGCGGGTGACCGGGCCGGTCAATGGAAACCAGGTGCGCTCGCTGTTCACGAGACGATCCCCTTGGGCACGTTGATGGTGATATTGCGGCGTTTGGCGAGGTCGTCCTTGCCCGTTCGCTTCGCCCATCCGTCCTGCTCATGCATCCACGCCGGCAATCCGGCGGGGAAGTCGCTCTCCGGGATGGGCGTTCGGTCGCCATCGGCCCACGTGTCACCATACGGCGTGACTGGGCCGGCTGTGTCCGGGTGCTTGATGACGGGAGCCAGCGCCTGGAGGGCGAGGTTCCAATTGATGAGCATCGTTTTGGTGGCCTGCGCGAGCTTGGTCTTGTCGCCTTTGGAGGAACTCTCCGGCTGCGTGGGGTGGGTGATCGCTGCGAACGCGACGCCGGACGCTTGGCCCGCAGCAGTCGCCTTCCAGAACTCCCACGCCTCCTCGGCAGCGGTGCCCAGCGTGAGAACCGCCTCGACCTTACCGCCGGCCATCAAAGCGTCGATCCATTGGTTGCGATAACCAATGAGCAGAGTGCCTTTCCGGGTCGCTGCCTTGACGGAACCATAGACGCTATAAAGGAAGGTGTTGACCATCACGTAGCTGGTCGTGATGCGCAGTTTGGCGAGGAATCCCTGAATTCGCCGCCCGGCTTCTCCCACCAGGATGCGTCGCACGATGGTTTCATGCTGCGCTGGATCCTGGCCGATGATGAGGACCCGCGCCGAGCCATCCAACCGCCCCCGGTGGAATATCGGTCCCCACTCGACCCGGAACTGGTCAGGCGGGTAGACATCTGCCTCGGGGTAGTTGCGGACCAAAGTGCGAAATGGCTCCGCGCCATAACCGGGATCGAAGGGATGATTCATGGGTTGGTCCTTTTCCTTCTGCTCGTGACAATCCGCACGATATTTTTTCGGCGGCGTTCGTCGCCTGAGAACAAAGAGACTTGCCTCCCGCGTGCGCTGGAGGTACCGCCAAGACTTGAAGGATGTATCGAGTCACGAGTTACACGCATTTCCGGGGGCCCGAACTCGAACCGGCACCACAGTGCCGCGATCGGCGAAACGAGGCGGCTCGCCGGGGCGAGAGGGCGTCTCGCGCCCATACCGAAGGAATACTCACTCACCGGAGTCGAACGTCACTTCAGCCCATGCACCCGATGGAGAACCTTCGCCAGGAGCGTGTACCTCCGGTTCTCTTTCCTCCAGAACTCCTTGAGCGGGCCGCGCATCGCCGCATGCTGTCGCGCCTGCCGGTTCTCACTCGTCGAACTTCTTGTAGATCGCGTACCGGACGTCACCCTGGGGGTCGATGACGACCGTGCAGCCGCCGTTCATCTCGAACAGCTCGCCCGTCGCGCTCCACCGTGCACGACTGGGTGACCTCGGCGACGAGGTCGAAGAGGATCCGGCCGTCAGGCGCGGCGCGCCGCGTCGACACGCACGGACTCCACGAGCGGCGGGCGAGGCCTGGACGACGCCCTTCGGCAGCCGCGCCGCGGGCGCGACGAGCTGGAAACACTCTGGCGTGACCTCGGGTCCGTCACGAACCGGCCAAGCGCATGCGCCTGACGGACTCAGCTCCTGGCGCTCGCCGGCTGTCCGGGGTCCCCGTCGAAGCGCAGCTCGCTGAAGGCGAGGCCGGGAGTGCGGATCGACTGCGCCGGTCGGCTGCCACCGGACGGCGTCCTCGGTCATGAACCGCACGTGGTCCGGAAAGATCTGCCGACGCCGGAACGACCGCATCAGCGCTTCGCGAAAGCCCCACTTGTCGGTGCTGCTCGATGTCGCCGTCGGCGGTGATGAGCGCACGCAGAGTACTCGCCGAGCTCCATGTCGGCGGGCGGACAGTAGTCGATCGCGCGGATGCAGATGTTGAGGAACTGTCCCGCGACGTCGCTACGCTTCCTGCGCGATCGCCTTGACGAGCGCGTCGCTGAGGGGTACGCGGCCGAGCGCCTCCGGATCGATGCCCGCGATGCGATAGAACCGCTCGGTCTTGCGCTTGCACGACGGTCGTGAACGCCTCGAACACCGCCGACACCAGCACGGACCCGAGGCGTATGCGGCTCGAGCTGTCGGGTCGTAGCACCCTGGGCGCGCTCTCCTTGCGCCGGCAGCACGTCCGAGTCGAACGCGGCGATGCCGGCCACGTCCACTCCCGAACGCAGCGCGTCCGCGCGGCCCGATCTGCGAACGCGCGTAGCCGAACTCGCGGGCGAGGTCGGTCGAGCAGCGACCCGCGCGTGATGGTGCCGCGCGGATTCGCGGATCGCGCTGCTCGACGACGTCCGCGTACGTGAAGTGGAGGAACAGCGCGACCAGATCGGAGAACCCTTCGTGGAAGGCCGGCACGTCGACGTTGGTCGGATCCAGAAACGCCGACCGCAGCCCGTCGAGCAGCGCGTGCGTCGTCTCGTGCGCGACGATGTCGTGGCTGAGCGCCGTGCAGACGATGCCCGTCCTGCAGGGTGAAGCCGGCGCGCTTTGCCCCGCGCCGTGAAGTAGCCGAACGAGAGGTCGCCGGCCTCGCGGCTGTAGCCGGCGTTCGGACCGCGGAAGCCGAAGGGTCGCACGACGAGGCGCAAGCGGGCTCGTCGGGCGCGCGCCGTGGTCGCCCAGGCGATGTCCCGGCCGAGGGCCCGCCTGAACGCGGCGTAGGTGAGACTGCAGACGGCGTACACCATCTGCAGGTGGAAGCGGCCGTTGGCCGGCGTCGGCGACAGGCCGCTCGAGAGGAGCAGGTGCGGATCGTCGAGGTCGAGCGCCTCGGCCTTCAGCGGCGCCGGGGCACCTTCGCAGTTCACCTCGAAGAGCGAGCCGACCGGACCTGGCTGCGAGCTTCTCGTACGGCACGAGCACCGTGGCCACGCCGCCGACTCGATCGGAAACCGACGGATCGAGCGTGTAGATGCGCAAGCGGGCGGACGAGCGGCGCGCCCGGGTCGCGCTGGTACGGCCGGATCGACGCCTGCACGCGAGACGCGATCGCTGACCGTCGTAGGCCTGGACGGGAGCGGCAGTCTTCTTCTTCGCCATGTTCGCAGCAGCCGTTAGCGGGCGGACCCGCTCGCCGCACTTGGACCACGAGTCGCGTGGGCGACCGATCGACGATCCGAAGCTCGTCGCCCCCTTCGCGCGCGCGGATCACGAGCGCACCGCCTTCGTCCTTCCAGGTCGCCGGCTGCTCGACGATACCGATCGTCGGGCCCGGCGTGTAGACGAAGGCGCGCGATCCGTCCGGGCGTCGAGCTCGAGCCGCTCCCGCGGCCGGCGCGACAGCGGGACGCTCGCTGCCTTCCGGCCGGTACACCGCACCCTTCGTCGGTATCCTCCTCGAAGACGTGCACCCAGGTCGTCGCGAACAGCCGATCGCCGCCCGCGCGTTTCGGGGACACTCGCCGGCTCCGACCAGGCTACATCAGGCCGCTGCGTAGCGTTTCGAGCGCGGTCCGCATGCGAAGCACCTGCTGCGCCGTGAACATGAACATGGCCGCGTCGTCGGTGTAGTCCATGTAGTTCATGAACATGTCGCCGTTCGGTCCGTTGTTGCACGTGATCACGGGCCACGTTGGCGCGCCGAAGTTCGGCCCCGCGCAATTGGGCGTGTCGGCGGCCATGTCCGACCCGCTGCAATCGGGCGTGTCGCCCCAGATGTGGCGCAGGTTGAAGTAGTGACCGATCTCGTGCGTGGCCGTGCGTCCCTTGTTGAACGGCGGCTTCGCCGTCCCGATCGTGCCGAACGCCTGGTAGTTGATCACCACACCGTCGGTCGCTGGAGGGCCGCCCGGGAAACTGCGCGTAGCCGAGCAGTCCGCCGGTCAGCGCGCAGACCCACAGGTTCAGATGCGTCTTCGGGCTGAACGGCGCGATGCCACCCGTCGCGGCCTTCTTGACCCCGTCGTCGAACGTGAACCCGGTCTTCGTCGTCTTCGTGCGCGTGACCTTGACGAGCTTGAACTGGATCCGCGCATCGGTGACCAGCCCCTTCCATGGCGCGGGCGTCTGGCTCTTGTCGGGGTTGGTCGCGCGGAAGTCCTTGTTCAGCGCCCGTGATCTGGCTCCTGATCTGCGCGTCCGAGATGTTCTGCTCCGCGGTCTTGTACACGACGTTCACGACCGTCTTGATCGTGACGAGCTTCGCTTTCGCCAGGTCGATCCCGGTATCTCGGCGTTTCGCCGTAGCGCCTTCCAGTCGCATCTGGTTCAGACGGAAAGACGGGTAACGTTCGAGCAGCATCATGTGGGCGGCCATTGCCCCGCACGATCGCCGGAGTTTCGCGCCCTGACCCTTCTTTTTCCTCTTCGCCATGGATTTCTCCCTCTGAACAGAGGCCTCGACGCCGGCGGCCGCAGGCCGACTATGGGTGGACCATCAGAACAGTGCCGGACGCAATTGGTGCCCTTTTTCGAACGATAGTAACTGCCTTCCGGAGCTTTGTAGTATACGCCCGGTTCGAACGTCGGCAAGACGACCCCGTTCGGGAATTGCTAAGGGGAGAGGGGCATGGGAGCAACAATCAAACGCCCGGCCGCGTGCTCCGATGGCACGTGGAACACCGAGCGTTCCAACACTAACGTCTCGCGCCTGTTCCGTCTGATCGCGAACGAGCACACTTGTTCTCCGTAATGAGCCGCCCGTGCAGATTTCGCAGTTTCGTTCCTGGCGAAGAATTACGTGATCGCGAGGGAATACTCGTGATGCAGGCCTCCCAGCACCGACTTCACGCGCACGAACGCGCCCGCCGCCACCCGATGGCGGAATTTGGACTTCGGGAACACCGCAATCGGTTCTGGCGGATCCGGCACGCCGGGGTCCCAATGCGCTGTGCGAGCGGCCGCTGTTGTAATGAGTGACCCATTCTTTGAGAATGGCCCGTAGGGGCGCCTCCGAGATCGGGATCATCCAATCCATTCCCGTTGAATCGTTCCAATCACGCGTTCGCAGATCGAATTGGCTTTCGGACTCGATATCGGTGACCGCAACACCTCGAGGCCGAGCGCCTCGATCGAGTCGTCCAGTTGCCTCGAGAAGATTCGGTCTCGATCATGAATCAGAGGTCAATGCCGATCCTGGGCGACCGCTTCCCGCAATTGCTGCAGCGTCCACTCGGCAGTGGGGTACGCCGTCACGTTGACATGCGCCAATCGGCGCGTCCCATGCTCGATGACGACAAACATATACAACATCCGGAACGTCACCGTCACGGCGACGAAGAAGTCGCACGCGATGATGGCCTTGGCGTGATTCTGCAGGAATGTCGACCAGCGCTGATCGCCTCGTGGGACACCCGGAGGCCGCTTCGGCATGTACTTCCGCACCGTTCGCGGCGAGACACGAATTCCGAGCTTCACCAGCAACTCATTGGCGATCCGCTCCTCACCCCAGAGCGTGTGGGTGGCGAAATCGTAGTATGAGCGAATCCGCCTGCGGTGCAGTCTTGCGCGGGATGGCGATCATGGTACGGTTCGCTCCATGCGCGAACTCGTCATCCTCGCCATCCATCTACTGGTCACCTTCGCGAAGCTGCTTCGTCCGGGTGGCGTACGTGCTGTCGCCGCTGAGTCCCTGCTGCTAAAGCACCAGTTGCTCATCAGTAACCGATCCAGGCGGCGCGCGCCGAATCTGACCACGCGCGATCGCTTCGTCCTCGGCCTCACCACGCTGTTCGTGAGCCCGCGCCGGATTGCGAAGCTGGGCGCGTTCGTCAAGCCGGCAACGCTGCTCAAGTTCCACAAGGCCTTGGTGGATCGGAAGTATTGTCGGCTCTTTTGCTCCCGCCACCGTCGCCGTAAACCCGGCCCCAAAGGTCCGTCGGCAGCACTCATCGCGGCGATCGTCGAGCTGAAGCGTCGCAATCCACGGTTCGGCTGCGTGCGCATCGCCCAGCAGATCGCTCACGCCTTCGGCATCGAGCTTGACAAGGACGTCGTTCGCCGCGTGCTCGCGAAGCACTACCGGCCAGGCGACTCCGGCACCGACGGTCCCTCTTGGCTGACCTTCATCGCGCACGCGAAGGATAGCCTGTGGAGCGCCGACCTGTTCCGCTGCGAATCCATCCTTCTGCGCAGTCACTGGGTGCTGGTAGTGATGGACGTGTTCACCCGCCGCCTCGTTGGTTTTGGCGTCGAGCATGCATCCATCGACGGCGTCTCCGTATCTCGGATGTTCAATCGCGCCATCGCTGGCGAGCGCCTACCCAAACACCTCAGCACCGATCATGATCCGCTGTTTCGCTTTCACCGCTGGCTCGCCAACCTGCGTGTGCTCGAGATCGACGAGATCAAGTCGGTTCCGTACGCCCCGGTCTCTCATCCCTTCGTAGAGCGCCTGATCGGGACGATCCGGCGCGAGTACCTGGACCGCATGTTTTTCTGGAACGCGGGCGACCTGACGCGGAAATTGGGAGAGTTCAGAGATTATTACAACGCCGATCGCGTTCATCGCGCGCTCGCCGGCGCCACGCCGGCGCAACGTGCCGGTGCACCCTCCCCTGCTCCTGCTGCACTTGATCATTTCGCTTGGCAGCAGCACTGTCACGGTCTATTTCAGGTGCCGATGGCGGCGTAACTATGAATTCGCCGCCCACAGGCTGACCATCCGGGGTCGTTTGCACGGCCGCGACGATCGGGACTTGTTCTCCGAGCCACGCCCGACCTTGCCACCGGAACGCTCACCTCCAAGGTAGGCGTCGTCGATCTCGACCCGGCCGTGGAGGTCCCGCGACTCCTCCCGCAGGCGCATGCCCTCCATGATCTTGTGCTTGATCAGCCAGGCGGTGCGATAGCAAACCCCGAGCTGACGCCTGAGTTCCAGGGCCGAAACATTGTTCTTGGACTGGGTGAGCAGCTGCAGGGCCAGGAACCAGCGGGTCAGAGGCAGCTTGGTGGCGGCGAAGATGGTGCCGCTGAGCGGGCTGCACTGGTGGCGGCACGACCCGCATTGCCAATAGCGAAGCCCGCCGCGCGCGAAGCTCGTACTCGACGCGCCGCCGCACTCCGGGCAGAGGAAGCCGTTCGGCCAACGCGCGGCCTGCAAGGCAGCCGCGCATTGCTCTTCGGTTCCGTAGCGTTGAACAAACTCGGGCATCGACAGGCCAGCCTGAAACTGCACTCGATTCATCGCCATGACGCCCCTCCTGGGGGTCGGTGCGTCTATCTTCGCGTCTCACTGGCTCATCAGATGAGCCGGGCGTTGTCAAGATAGTTGTCGCGTGAAACCGATCTTAGTTTCGTCGTCGCGCGTTCATGCGGCTTCGTTTGCCGCTGCCTTGGGCGGCGGGTTCAGCCAAACGTGCTCCGGGTCGATCCAGCGGCGCGTAGCGCGCGACCATCGACGGGGATGGCGCGCGCGGGCGGCCTCGTACACCCGGTTGCGCGCGGTGAGCAGTGCGGGTGCCTCGCCAGCATGCCGCTGCGCTGGCGTCACAAAGCCGATCGCGCTGTGCCGGTGTTCGCCGTTGTACCAAGTCACGAGCTGGAGCGCCCACGCTCGAGCGGACTCAAGGTCGGCGAAGCCCGCGGTCGGATAGCTCGGCCGATACTTGGCGGTCCGGAACCACGCTTCCATATGCGCGTTGTCGTCGGAGACGCCGGGGCGGCTGTGCGAGGGACGGACCCCAACGCTTCGAGCTTGGCCTTGAGCGTATACGCGGTCGGAGCGGCACCGTTGTCGGCGTGCAGGATCAACGGGTGGTGCCGAAGATGCTCGCGCCACGTGGCCTTCTCCACCAGTTCGGCCGCCCATTCCCCAGCTTCGCGGTCATGCACTTCCCAAGCCACGACCTTGCGGCTCCACAGGTCGAGGATCGCGTACAGGTAGAAGAACTGGCCGACCACGGCGCTGCTGGCGAGGAAAGTAATGTCCCAGACCCACACACCATTCGGTCCCGTGGCCCGATGCCGCGGTGGCTCGCTCACCGCCGGCTTGGCGGCGCGCCCGCGGTGCTGCTGCTCGTCGGCGGCACGCAACAACCGGTAGAAGCTCGCTTCCGAGGCCAGGTACGTCCCCTCGTCGGCCAGCCGCGGTACGATTTGCGACGGCGGCAGATCGGCAAAGCGTGGCTCGTGACACACGGCCATCACCCGCGCGCGTTCCTCCGCGCTCAGCTTGTGGCTGGGTTCACGGCGCTCTGCTTCAGGCCGGCCATCGGCACCCACTTCGCCGTGCTTGATCCAGCGCTCATAGGTGCGCACCGACAGGCCGGCCTCAGTACAGGCCACCCCCAGTCGCGCGCCAGCGTCGTGCGCTGCCCGCACTATCGTCACGAGTTCCTGGCGTTCCGGCAACGCAGTCATGCGTCCTTGCTTTCGGTCCGAAACGCCTCGAGTTTTCGGGACAACACCAACAACGCGGCCGTTTCCGCCAGCGCCCGCTCTTTGCGCCGCAACTCCTGCTCCAGTTGCCGGTTGCGCCGGCGTTCGTCGCGCAACGCCGGCCCGACCTCTGCCCGTCCCTCGGCAATGCCCGCCTCACAGGCTCGCCGCCCACGACCACGCCAAACTTGTCGCGCGCGCTCCAACCCTCGGCCACACCCGCGCCCGCCGGCACCGCCAATCCTCGCGCCCGCGCTTGCCGCTGCCACCGATACAACGTCGCCTTCGCCACTCCGGTGCGCACCGCCACTTCCGGCACCGACCGCTTCTCCGGCGCCGACATCAACGCCAGCGCGTGGTCCTTCTTTTCCTTCGAATGTTTCGACATCGTTCGTCACCTCACTGCCCCCAAGTCTAATAAACTCTCGCGGGGAGAGGCGACAACTATTCTGACGCGGGGGGGAACCCTCATGCGCGCGCGCCATACCCCTTGGCGTGGGACGAGCAGCGGTTGCTGTTCTCGTGGCTACCCAAGCACCTCGCCGAAATGGCGCTGTTCAAGGTGAACACCGGGACCCGAGAAAGCGAGGTGTGCGCGTTGCAATGGGCGTGGGAGCAGAACGTGCCGGAGTTGAACGCTTCCGTCTTCGTCATCCCCGGAGGCCATGTGAAGAATGCAGAGGATCGCTTGGTCGTGCTGAATCAAACGGCCCGTGCCGTTGTGGATGCCCGCCGCGGCGAGCATCCGACGCACGTCTTCTCGTTCCGGGGCGAGCCCGTCGTCAGGATGAACAACACGGCCTGGCAACGCGCCCGCCGCGAGGCGGCGCAGCAGTATGAGACGGAGCTCGGTCGGCCTTGCCCGCCGATCTTCGCGCAGGTGCGCGTGCACGATCTGAAGCACACCTACGGGCGGCGACTGCGGTCCGCAGGGGTGAGCCTCGAAACGCGCAAGTTGCTGCTCGGGCACAAAAACGGCGATATCACGACGCACTACTCAGCGGCGGAGATCGGAGAACTGATCGCAGCGACGAATCGGATCTGCGCTGCGAAAGGCACGCCGAGCATTACGCTCCTCCGCGTGGCCAATGGGTGAAATGTGGAGAAAAGTCGCGCAAGGGTCGCGCAGAAAGCACAAAGCCAGTCGCGCAGACTGGCTAAGTGCTTGATTATTGGCGCGCCCGGCAGGATTTGAACCCACGACCCCCTGGTTCGTAGCCAGGTACTCTAATCCAACTGAGCTACGGGCGCGTGCGCGAAATTATACCTGCCTACGCCCGCGTCCTGCCACCTTCGCCACGCTCCACGGGCTGGGATTCTGGCCCCTGTTCTCGAGTCTTCGCCGTTCGATGCAAGACGAGTGCCTTGCCAAGCCATGCCAAGCCGAGCCAAGCGCCGAGCAGCGCGAGTGGCCATGCGATAACCTGCGGCCACCACGCGGCAACAAGCGCGATTGCGATCACGCCTGTGCCCACCTTCGCGAGCATTCCGGATTCCGCCGGTTCCAGCACCCGTCGGCTGGTAAGCGCTGCGCCCAGCGCACTTCCGACGCCCACGGCGCCGGCTGCTACGCGACCGGCACTACCTGAGAGCGCACGGCGTGCCACGGGCCCCGTCTTGCCTTCCGCAGGCCGCACGCGATTGCGCCGCGTGAGTACGATTTCGGTCGCGCGCTCGAGATCGGCGTCGTACTGCATGGCCATCGCCTCGGCGAAGTGCCGGTCTTCGATCGCGACATCGAGCTCGTAGTTGCCCATCCAGCTCGCGATGTTGAGATTGGTCGAGCCGACGCGCGCCCAGAATCCGTCGGCGACGGCGGTCTTCGCGTGCAGCATCGTGCCATTCCACTCGAAGACGCGGACGCCGGCTTCGAGGAGCGCGCGGTACGCTGCACGCGACAGTGGGGAAAGTGCCGGGATGTCGCTCGCGCCAGGAACCAGCAGTCGAACGTCGACACCATCGCGCGCGGCTGCGGCAAGCGCCTGCACGTACGCCGAGGTGCCGACGAAATACGCATCTGTCAGCCAAAGGCGTTGATGCGCCAGCGATGCGATCGCGAGATCCATTCGATAGGTGCCGGTGGCATTCGGCGCGCCGGCGATCACGCGCATCCGGACGTCGCCGGCACGGACACCCCTTTGCACGGGAGCCAGCCGGTCCACTGCCAACGGCGCGCCGCCGCTCGCCTCCCAGACCTGGGCAAAGGCGCGTGCAATCTCCGCAACCGCGGGTCCGTGAATTTCGACACCGGTGTCACGCCACGGCTCCATCCTGCGCGCGGGATCGCCAAGCCATTTCGCGCTTATGCAGACGCCCGTGACGAATCCTATGCGGCCGTCGACGGTGATCGTCTTGCGATGGTCGCGGGAGAACCAGCCGAAGGGGCTGTCGATTCGCGGCGGGTTGAATGCGCGGGTTTGTGCGCCTGCGGCCGCGAGTTGAGCCCACAGTGCGCCGGCACCACGCGATCCGAGCCAGTCGTAGACCACGCGAACATCGACACCGGCACGCGCCTTTGCCGCGAGCGCGTCGGCGAACTCGCGTCCGACCGCGTCGTCGTCGACCATGTAGCTCTCGAACAGGATCGAGCGCTCGGCGCCGCGAATGGCTTCGAGCCACGCCGGGTAGTTCTGCTCCGCGTCGAGAAGCAGGCGCACGGCGTTGCCGTCGATCGGGTCCGACCCCGACGCCCGAGCAAACGCGCGGTCCGCGAGTTCGCCGAGCGGGATCCGCTCTGGCGTCGCTGCAGCCGTCAGCTCGGGATCACGTGCGGTCATGGGTCGGTCCAATGTACCGCCAATCGCGCCCGAGTGCGTAATCGGCCGGAAAGGATCTGGCGGTGGCATCGGGTCGCGCGGCATGCCACCGGCGATCGGTTGAGATCCGAGATCCCCTGGCGCGCGCGGCGCAGTTCTAATCGATCGACGGCAACCGGATTGGCGTCACGAAGCCAACCGGGACGTCGGTTCGCGAAGCACCACCTGCAGACGGGTTACGACAGGACCTACTCGAGCACGGATCGGCCTGCGCGTGCCTTTCGCGCGATGACGAGGAGCGAGATGAGCAGCATGCCCGCGTAGCCACCAACGACGAACGCCCAGAGAAGCCACCAGGCAGAAACCATAGCGAGTATCCGCGCTGCTCGAGAATTGAGAAATCAAACTTGTACTGCGCAAATCCAAGATCGCAATACTCGTGCCGATCCTCAGTCTAACCATAATGCATTGTTTGTACGATGAAAAATATTCGCGCTGGCAAGCCCGTTACAGAATTGCTCGACAAGTGTAAGAGAATCCGACGCCAATCGTGGGGGAGTTCCCTCTGACGAGCGTACTTTTTGGCCTGATACCCGGCATTGCATTCAGGCGACATTTGGTCGCACGTGGCAAAAGATTCGACAGCGGCTCGAGCGGATTCCCTGATCGGCAACGCAAGCTGATGTTCGGCGCAAGTCTTGGCGCATCGTCGCTCGCGTTGCCCGTTGGCCCGCGTTACCATTGCCAGCGGCAATTGTCCGCTTTCGCGAACAGGACCGGGAGCGATCCCCAGGGAGAATACGCGATGGGAAGCTTGCTTCGATGGATAGGTCGCAGCGCCGGTTTGGTTGGTGTGCTGCTTTGCATCGGCGCAATCCTCGCGCGGCTGGGCGGGTCGTATTTGGTCGGCGGATTTCAGGTCGGCACGCTCCTTCAAGCCGGAATCGCGGCCATGCTGATCGCCTGCCTCAGCTACCTTGCCTTGCTCGCCGAGCGTTCGGGAGACTGACACCGACACCGGTGCGGGCGGCGTGTTCGCCCCATCAGCGGGCCATAGGCCGCTGACGCCTCGTCGCCCGCCAACATTTGACCCCCTCGGGCATGCTTTCTGCTTGGAGTGGTGGTTGGAGGCTATGGGAACTGCATCTTGCGGAATTCAGGCCCCTCGAACGCTCGGAGAACGCATGGGTGAGTCGCTACTCAAGTTCATGGTCATATTGTTGTCCACGATCAACGCGTCGGTTTGGGAGTTCTATACCGAATCGCGGGTGATGGCGCTTGTGTGGGTGGCCATTGCGATCGCATTCATCTATTGGATGGGGGATGACATGCGTCGCAAGGGATTTGCGGTGTAGATTTGCGCGACGTGCACGCTCGCGTGCCGCCTAAGCGAAAGAGGCCCGAACGGGCCTCTTTGCTTTGGCGCCTGCACGTCGACTACTGGCGGAGACGTAGGGATTCCTGACGGTACTGATTAGGAACGGATTTTGCTGCGCAGGCGGATAGGGTACCCCCATTTGGATCCGCAGAGCTTGCGCATCGTCCATGTCGAGCGCGCGCGATACCGAAATTACAGGAGCGTTCGATGCGAGGGTTGACTTTCTTCCTGCCGCTTATTGCCGTCATCGCCTTCCTGTGGTGGGTGTGGAATCGGCAGGGGAAAAAAGGCTTCTTGGCTAAATTGCGGCGTGACGCACTCATCCGTCAAGAGTTGCGCAGCTTGGGTTGCACCGATTCGTGGTCGCCCCCAGAACACCTTCTCGCAATAGTTTTGCACCAAGTTCCCACACTAGAACGTTTCAAGCGATGAACGAGTACCTCGGGGCGATGGCGCTGCAAGTAGAGATCCAGGCCCTTGCTAATGGAGAACGCATCCCTTGACCGGGATATGTTCGACGCTTGCTGGTTCCATGGGCGACGATCGATCATGGCCTTGCGCTATCCTGCCGAAGGATATTGACTTGCCCGGCCCTGACGCCGCGTTCTACGCGCGCTATCTCGAATCGTGCCGGCGCCTCTGCGTCGAGCCGTTACCGCCGCGAGCAGGTGCGTGCGCTCGTCATTGACTGGAATCGCCTAATAGCGCCCCATGCGTCGATCTGTTTGTAGGACTTGTGAGCCTCGCGACCAGCCGAGTCCTACGACCAATTGCGCCAAGCGTCGATAGCGAGCGCCGGGGCGCGCGCCTAGATTGCTCCCACGGAGAGTGCGCGATGGCGCAACCCGAAAATGGAGGAGCACATGCGACATTCGATGCGGGCGATGCTGGCGCCGCCTTGATCGCCGGTGTCACGCAGGCGGCAGCGCAGATCACGTTGTACGAGGACGAGGGATTCCGAGGGCGCGATTTCACCACCGAACGGTCGATCGAGAATTTCGATGGCTTCGGCTTCAACGATCGGGCCTCGTCGGTAGTCGTGAGCGGGGGCAGGTGGCAAGTGTGCGAACACGCAAGGTTCGAAGGGCAATGTGTCGTGCTGGAGCCTGGGAGCTACAACTCGCTCTCGCGTCTGGGCCTGAGCAACGCCATCTCGTCGGTGCGCATCGTTGGCGGTGAACGGTACTCCGTCTATCGATCGCGTTCCGGTGAGCGGTTCTAGTTTGTCTATCAAGATGGGTACCGCTTACGACGGCTTTTATCTGGAAGATGCGCGTCGACTTCCGCCGCGAAATTTGCGCCACGAAGCCGAAAACATCGGTAACCCAGCCCACGGTGATGGGGCGTCGCAGGAAGTGAGGCCGCGCTCCGAAGTGCCCGGCTACCCTGACCTATCCGAGCGAGTTTGAATCGCTCTGAGCGCGTTCTACGCGGTCGGATATCCTCGCGGAGTTGAGAGCCCCCGCGAGTTCTTGCAGCCGCGCGCCCGCGAGCTCGCGCTCGATTGCGGTCAGGCGCACGGTGAGTGCCCTTGCGAAATCGCGCAGCGTGTCGGAGCTCGGATCTGCGGAAAGCTCGGCTAGGCCTTCGACGAGTATCTCCAAGAGTTCGCGGACGTGCTGCGCCAACTCGCGCAAATCCGCGCTGCGTTCTCCACTTGACGCCCGCGCAAAGAGTTCGGCGAGCGCGCCGCGCATTGCGACCGCAAGGTGTTGAAGCGCGGCGATCTCCATGCCGGGAGTATGCGCCGGCGTCGATCTGTTGAAAGCGCCGCTTCCAGCGGTAAAGCCGGCTCCTTGATCTAATCGGCCAAACGTGCGCGTTGGCAGCATTGCTGCAATGCACTCTTGACGCAGGTTAATCATCCAGCTTCACGATCTGAAACCATGGCGCTCGTCCACGCACCTTTCGGGATCGAGCGCAATGGCGGGCAATCTGGCCGAAGACACCAGTGTTATCGAATCCCCCCGTGCGGAGACACCGCCCGACTTGCACGCGGCCTGTGGAATCGGTGTCGGCGTGCTGCTCGGGGTTGTAGCGTGGGTCGTGATTCTCGCGGCGATGAGCTGGTTCTAACGCAAACGGATTCCTGCAATAGATTGAGACATGGAGCCCTGGCATGTTCCTGCCTGACCGGATTTACCGCATGCTGCCGTTCGCGTACATCGTGGTCGGCATCATCGTCGCGACCGAGATGGATTCTCTTCTCGGCACCGGCTCAGGTGTCTTGCTTGGAATCACCGGCCTTCTAATCTGGAAGATGCGCGTCGACTATCGCCGCGAAATCACGGTCACCAATCAGAGGGCCGAATAGGTGGCAAGCGAGTCAATGATTCCGACATGCGTGCCATCAGCATTCACCAACCGTGGGTCGAGCTCATATTTCGCGGCGAAAAGCAGGCTGAGTACAGATCGCGGCCAACCCATATCCGGGGGCGAGTGTACCTGTACGCTAGTCTCACGGCGGATATCTCACCCCCGGCATGGCGAAGGCTTGGCCTCTTGCCTTCCGAGCTACACAACCGGCGCAATCGTGGGCACTGTCGAGATTGTCGGTTGCCGGTGGAACGAACAACGAAACGTTTTTGCCTATCGTCTCCGGGGCCCGCGTCGCTTGCAGCGACCACGGCGACCCCGCAATCAGCCCCAGCCATGCTTTTGGGTTCTTGCGTGGTAATGGTGATGGATGTTCTGGACGTTTCCGTTAGGATTAGTGGGCCGCACCGATGACGCGCTCGGTGACGCAAAGGAATATTGCAAAGCTCAAAGCAAAGCTACCCATCACGACAAGCTTTGAGCGGGCGCTGACCGC
>CAWELU010000032.1:0-38952 GCA_963809965.1 uncultured beta proteobacterium | reverse complement strand
AACGCCACCATCGTGGCTCCCGACGCACGCCTAAGTAGCCGTGCGCGTGCTGTTCGCACTGCACGCGACGCGAGCAGGCGGGCAGAAGACAGCACAGCGACAATATCAACGAGCGTATTGAGAGTGACGCAGATCGTCCCGAGCAGCACGAGCTGTGGGACGACCGGCTCGGATGCCCGGACGAACTGCGGCAGGAAGGCCAGAAAGAACAAAGCAGTCTTGACGTTGAGGACTCGACACGACTCCCTCGAGCAGCGCGCGACGTGGGCCTTGAGCCGCAACACGAATGGACTGAATGTCACAGTCCTTCTGCAGAAGCAGCCGAACACCCAGGTAGACGAGGTAGACGGCACCCACGTACTTGACGATGGCGAACGCCACGGCGGAGCGCGCCACGAGGAGCGACAGGCCGGTCGCAGCGGCTAGGACGTGAAGCATTCCGCCAACTGCAGGCAACCGAACAGGACGCCAAACCCTCCACACGGCCTCCAGCCGCCGTGCGTGCGACAACGCATGCAATGCCAGGCCCCGGTGTAATCGCGAGGGCGAAGGCGGCCATGACGAATGCGAGCAAGGACAGTAGGCAGGCTGCTATTTCAGAGGCTCCTTCGCCCTTTCCATCGCGTCCGCCAACGCGGCATGAGCCCGCTTGCGCAATTCCTCCGCGGCAGTCGAACGATCGCGTAGCTCGCGGTTCTGGCTCAGCTTGCGCTTGCCGACGATGCGCGTACTTCCTGCACCTCGATTCCTACGATCATCTGCAGCATCGAGTCGATGTAGCCGGGCGCCGCGTCTTTCATCTTCCACAGCTGCGGTTCGCGGCTCCTCGCGCGTGCGCGTCAGCCGTGCAACCACTCCGCGCACGTACCTCTCGTCGTCATGCACCGTCAACGTGCCGTGGGCGTGCACCACCTCGTAATTCCAGGTTGGCACCTGCCGATGGCTCTCGTGCTTGCTGGGATACCAGTTCGGCGAACAAGCCGTCGGCGCCGCGAAATACCACCAGTACTTCCGAACCGCTCGACGCCTGTTGCCACACGGGATTCGCCCGAGCGACATGACCGTGCAACGTGCCGTGCGGGCCCGACGAGAGATCCAGTTCGAAGGGGATGTGGTTGGCATCCAAACCGTCGGGTAGGCCGGTTATGAGGATTCCGAGCGGATAGCCCCGGATGATGCGATGAAGCTCGGCTTCCCCGGTCTCTGCGAAATGCGGCGGAACGTACATGCGGTCTCGTCTTGGTTTCCGAGAAAGCGATATTTTCAGCCCGTACTGGCATAATGGAAAGGTCCAGTTCCTGAATGTTTTGGTGGGCCAGATTGCCGGGGGCTGGCCGCCGGCGGAGGGCAGGATGCAGACGGGTCAACGCATCTACCACAAGCTCAGGTCGCAAATCGCCGATGGCACCTCTCCGGCCGGCTCGCGGCTGCCGTCCACGCGTGCGCTCGCAGCAGAAATCGGCGTCTCGCGTACCACCGTGACCGCGGTCTACGAGCAACTGGCTGCCGAGGGCTACCTTGAAACGTCACCGCGAGCCAAGGCACGTGTTGCGACGGGCGTTACCCCAGCGCTTGCAGCGCCGCGCAAGGAGAACCCGGCCCGCCGGGAAGCGAGAACGCTGTCGGCCTTTGGCCGGCGTGTGGCCGGGTTCGCGATTCCTGCTTCGCTCGACACCGAGCGCCCGCCGCTGGATTTCTTGTACGGTTCGCTGGCAAGCACCGATTTCCCGACACTCGCCTGGCGAAACGCCTATAGCAAGGCGCTTTTGAAACGGCAGCCCCCGCTTTCCTATGCCGATCCTCAAGGGGAGGCCGAATTGCGCACGGAGCTTCGAGGATACCTTCGGCGCGCCCGCGGGCTGATCTGCGATCCGGACCAGATCGTGATCGTGCATGGATCGCAACAAGGCATCGACCTGTGTGCGCGAGTGCTGATCGACCCTGGCGACCACGTCGTCATCGAGGACCCGTGCTACAGGATGGCCCGGCTTGCGTTCGAGGCGGCCGGCGCCACGTTGCTCGATGTCCCCGTCGACGAGCATGGCCTCGTGACCGACCGGCTGCCTTCCGACCGGCGCATACGCCTCGCGTACGTGACGCCGTCGCACCAGTTCCCTTTGGGCGCAGTCATGTCGATCGGGCGCCGACACCGGTTGTTGGCCTGGGCGAGTCGTCGAGGCGCATACCTCATCGAGGACGATTACGATGGAGAGTTTCGTTACGGCGTGCGGCCCATCGACGCCCTGCAGTCCACCGATACCTTTGGGGCGGTCATCTACGTTGGCACTTTCTCGAAGTCGCTGTCACCGCAGCTGAGGCTGGGCTACCTCGTCCTGCCGCCATCACTCGTCTCCGTGTTCCGCTCGGCGAAGGGTGTGACCGACCGGCACGCACCGCGTCGTGACCAGCTCGCGTTGGCGTCGCTCATCCACACGGGGGTCTACGAACGGCATATTCGGCGGGTCCGTCGAGAACACGAGCGGCGGCGGACGATGCTATTGCAGGCCCTCGCACGATACCTGCCGAAAGAAGTGGAGATAGAGGGCGCGGAAGCCGGCCTGCACCTCGTGCTGTGGTGGAAGCACCTGCCCAAGCGCGACGAGCAAAGACTTGCAGCGGCAGCTCGCGAGAACGGCGTCGGCATCTATCCCATTTCCAGTCTTTATGTCGACGATAAGGAGCATCGACGACACAATTGCGCCGGCGTGATTCTCGGGTACGCGAGCCTCACGCCCGAGCAAATCGAGCGAGGCGTGCAGACATTGAAAGCGGTCGTCGTCGGTATGCGCCGGGACGCGCCGCGTTCACAGTAATCGTCCGGTCTGGCCGAACGCGGACGACACGTCATCGAAGAATGGATGCTCGCTGTGATCGCGCGGATTGCGAGCGGCTTTGACAGGAACGCGGAACGGCGGGTGCCGCGTTCCGCAATCGAGTCCGTCGGTCCGAGCGGACCTAACGTTATGAATTCTTGGCTCCCCTTCCTGCGCACGTATCGAACCATGTGCCTAGCGCCAGATGCCGATTTCCGGCGCGTTCTTGGGGAAGTCCAGGAGCTGCGGGTGGGCGCATGACCCATTCGATGCACCTCTCCAGAGGCCTCAATGACTCACCCTGAAATCGAAGGCGAAATGAAAGGCGTGTGAACGTGAGACTTTGGGCGCCGAATCACCCTCGCGGTTGCGCGATCTGCCTGCTCGATGGCCGCATGTTTTGCGTGCCATGCGACCCAGCGGGCATCGAAACCCCAAAGGCGTTTCTCCACGCGGCAGTCGCTCGTGGCTGCGTCCCGATCGGTACGGAGCTGGAAGAAGCCGAACCCGACACTTTTCGCCGTGCGACCATGATCGGCGAGGGAAAGAAACGCTTTGGCGAACGCCAGAGCTCCGGGTGGCATGAGGGGTCAACCCGCGACTTCGCGCCCGACAGGACTCGATTCTGCTGCCCTGGCGCGTCCAGAAATGACGACGGAAGCAGCGGCGACCGTGAACACGACGACCGCCGTCCTCCGCGATCCGACGGCAGACAGAATCCTTCACCGACTTCGGCGAGCATCGGACACGGGTTTGACCCGGACGGAGATCAGCGGCGGCGTGTTCAAGCGCAACCTGCCCGCCACGCGGATCGGGGCTGCCCTCGAACTGCTGCGTGGCAGTGGTCGCGCGACGTGCGAAACCGTAAGCACCGCGGGACGGCCGACTGAGGTATGGCGAGCCACGGAATGAACCGGCTCGATACACTGAAGGCGGGGCAAACGAAATAAGCACCCGTCCAATCTTCGCCTCGCTCGCTTTTTTCGTAACTGGCGCCCACTGTTTTCGCTCGACCATGCCCGTTCTGCACTACCTGTCGTCCCGTCCACACGCACACCGGCTCCGCTACTGGGACGGCCAGATCGGCGTTGCATCGACATCGGGGCGTTGAAACGCAACAATGGCTCGTGATGAAACTTCCTACCCGGGTCCGCGGCGCGCCCGCGAAGCCGCTCGACCGACGTAAGCCGAGTCTGCGCAAGCGGCAAGATCGGCCACTGACGGAAGCACAACGGGTTTTCGTCGGTCGTTTCTTGATCCACCACAACGCGACTCGAGCCTATCGCGAGGCGTTCCCGGAGGCCATGCCCTCGACTGCCGCGAGCGAGGGCTCTAGACTCAGGTCCGATCCCAGAATTGCCCAAGAAATCAAATGTGCCTTGACGGAGCTCACCGCGCGCTATCGACACACCGCGGAAAGCACCCTGGGTGCGATCGCGCTAATCGCGTTCTCGAATATCGCCGACGCCTTCGACGAGAACGGCGCGTTGATCGCATCCGAAAACATGCCGCGTGAGATTGGTGCCGCAATTAGGAAGCTCGAGCGTGTCGAGATAATGGGCCGCGACGCTGACGGCAATCCCATCGTGACAGGCCACACCATCAGCGTGGAACTTTGGGACAAGTTGGCTGCGCTACGGATGCTCGGGCAGCACTACGGGTTGTTCGTCGAGCGGGTGGAGGTGGCCCCTGGGCGAGATTTCGCCACGGTGCTCCGGGAGGCCCGTGAGCGCGTTATCGCCGCTTGCGGTGCGCATTGAGGGGGCTTGGAATTGCCGCGGGGTGAGCCGAACTCGGCCCCCGCTGACATACCCACTCTACTCTGCCGCGCCGGGCGCACGGCGATCCGGCAGGGGCGACCCGTGCGTCGAGTTTGGTAGAGTGCGGGGAAGCGCCGCTACCCAGGATTGACATGCCGAACATCGGAAGTGTTCTTAAGGAAGAAATCGTCAGGCTCTCGCGCAAGGAGAGTCGGAGCCAGGTCGACTCGACGAAGAAGGCAACTATTCCGGCACCGTCGCGACATTGCTGAGTTGAAGCGGCAGGTCGCACAACTTGCGCGCCAAGTCGCATTGCTGTCGCGCAAGACCATCGGGCGCGCCAGCCGGTGTTCCCGCCGACGCTACGGACAAGCCCGCACGCTTCAGCGCGAAGGGACTACGTGTGCAGCGGGAACGCCTTGGGCTTTCCGCTGACGACTTTGGAAAGCTGCTCGGTGTGAGCGCGCAGTCCATCTACAACTGGGAGCACGAGAAGGCACGCCCGCGGGCCGAGCAGCTGTCGAAGGTCGCGGCGCTACGCGGGATCGGGAAGCGGGAAGCGAAGGCACGGCTGGAGCAGCTTGGCGCAGCGACGAAGACGGCCAAGCCCAAGTCCTAGCGGCTCGCCGTGCGCGCGATTCTCAATTTCCTGTGGTTCGTCCTTGGCGGCGTCCTCATGGGACTGGCGTGGTGGCTGGCGGGGATCGTCGCCTACATCACCATCATCGGCATCCCGTGGGGCAAAGCCTGCTTCGTCATGGGCAACTTCTCGTTCTTCCCCTTCGGCAAGGAAGCGATCAGCAGGCGCGAACTCAAGCAGGCGGACGACATCGGCACCGGCGCCTTGGGCACGATCGGGAATGTCATCTGGTTCATCTTCGCCGGGGTCTGGTTGGCCTTGGGCCACGTCGCGTGCGCCATCGCCAACTTCGTCACCATCATCGGCATTCCCTTCGGCATCCAGCACCTGAAGCTCGCTGGGATCGCCTTGGCACCCATCGGCAAGACGGTCGTCACCAAGGAAGTAGCAGCGGCGGCTCGGGCCGCGACGGCAACGGCGGCCGTCGCTGAATTGAGGAGGGGAAGCTGACCGGCTTCTTCGGATAGTCCAGATCCATGCCGCAACCCGCGCCGGACTTCCTGTACTTCGCGTACGGGTCGAACATGTCGTCGCGGAGGCTGACGGCGCCCGAACGCGCGCCATCGGCGACGACGGTTGGCGGTCGGATATGCGCCAGGACGACGGCTGGCGTTCGACAAGTTCAGCACAAGAGACCAGTCCGGCAAATGCGACTGCGAAGCGACGGGAAGTGACTCGGATCTAGTCCACGTAGTGATCTACCGGATCGCCGCGACCGAACGCGCTGCGCTCGACCGGGCCGAGGGTCTGTACCACGGTTATCGCGACGAAATGCTCACGGTGATCGCAGGAGAAGTCACCTACTCGGCGCTCACCTATGTCGCCACCGACAAGCGCCCTGGTCTACCGGTCTTCGACTGGTATCTGGAACATCTGCTTGTGGGGGCAGCGGAAAACGAGTTGCCCTCGGGTTACGTGGAGACGATCCGGCAGATTCCGACGATCGTGGACGAGAATCGAGAACGCTCGGCTAAGGAGCGGGCAATGTACGGATCCATCGGTCCGACTGAGACTCGTATCCATGGCCGTTGATCGTGGACAGCTTCCCGGGCGCATGGGACTGACTCAGTAGGCTACCGCTACAAAACCGAATTCGATCCTGCGCGTCTCATGAATCCCTTGACGTGAACCATAGAATCTCTTGAGCGCACTGGCAGGAGGCCACGAGGGACTGCTCCTGGCCGGTCACAGGCATCGAAGCGATTTGACCGAGCGGCTGCTGAGTAGCATATAGCATGGCTACAAACGATGCGTGAGGGGCAGCTATAGGCCGTAGAGCCGCGGGCCGGCGCCTCGGTTCCGATGGGCGTGAACGACCCGGAGCAGATGATCACATTTCTCTGGAGCTGCCGTTCGCCGACGGAGCAAGCCACCTCAAACGGCCCAAGCTGCGTTGCTCGCGCGCCCTTTGCGTCCAAGTGCAAACGGGTTCCGCCGTCCTTCCGGCGACAACGCGCCGGCCGGACTTGCCTCGTATTCGAAGAGGCTGTTGATAGAGATCAAACACTTCCTAGATAGGCGTTGTAGCCTATTTAACAGGATAACTTCGGTCCCAGTTGATGCACTCTGATGAGATCGACTGGGGCCGTGTTTCAGTCCCAAGCGTGTCCAAGCATCTCGTCTGGCTTGCGCTCGGGCTGATTGCGAAATGGTTTTTCGCCGCACACTCGTTTAGGAGGAGCGCATGTTCACCGTTAAATACATCAACACGCCGGAGACGTCTCGGCTTAGCACCGCAGAGCGGATTCAGGTCGGCCTCAAGAAGTGCGTCACAATCACGGTGGGCTTCATTGTCCCTTGCGGTAAGGTCGAGGTGGGTGGGTGCTGGGAGAATGGCGCAAGGGAGGTCCGGGAGGCCCTTCCGGCGGCCATGCTGACGGGCTCGCCGCCCCGGAAGGTTGTCATCGATCCCGCGACAGACGTGGCGCTCGTCCAGAAGGTGGTGCGCTTCAAGTAGCCTGTCTCTGGAGAACGATCAGCGAGCGCGGCGATGGCGAGCGGCTCGCCGAAGTCGTGGCATCCGAGGGTTCGCTTCGTCCAGCACGAAGCGGAAGCGATCCTTGTTCACCTTGCCACGACCGGTTACGTCAAGCTTGACGCTGCCGCCTTGCCCTATCTTTACGATGTCCTGAGCGAGGGTGAAGCGGGACGGGTCGCCGCGCTTCCGGCGCACGAGCGGCGGGCGCTACACGAACTCGTCGCCACCCTAGAGCGGAACGGATACGTAGTCGCGCGCGCCGACGCGGCGCCCGAAGCTGAGCGCGACCCCGTGCCTCATCCGAGCCCGATGCGGACGGCCTACTACTCGGTTTCGCGGCGCTGTAACCTGACGTGCCGGTTCTGCTATGCATCGCCGAAGGTAGTGCGGGTGCCGTATCGCGGGGACACGGACGCGAGCCTTCGCGCTATCGACGTGCTGGCCGGCCTCAACGTTGTGAACCTGATCTTGAGCGGTGGGGAACCACTCCTCCGAATCGATCTTCCCGAACTTGTCGCGCACGGGAAGGAGCGCATCGCGTCGGTCGGCATCACCTCCAACGGGACTCTGCTCGACTTCGAGACGGCGCTGCGCCTCAAGGACGCGGGGACCGACTTCGTCCAGATCAGCATGGAGGGCGGAGGCCGGCAGATGCACGATGTGCTACGGGGGCCGGGCACCTTCGACAAGTGCGTCCGGGCCCTAGAGTTCCTCCGGCAGGCCGGGTTCTCGAAGGAGCAGGTTTACGTCACTGCCACTACCACCCGCTCGAACCTCGCCGGGATTGACAGCCTGTACGCCTTCGCGGATCAACATGGCGTGACCGCCGGGACGAGCTTCTTCCAGCCCGTCGGACGCGGCGAGCGGAACAGCGCCACCTGCACCTGCGACACCGATAAGCTGCTTGGTTTCTTTGCCGACCGACTGCGGTCAGGCATTCAGCGCGCTAACGGTGCTCCGAGGGATGACCGCCACGCCGACGTTGCGCCCCTCGTCCCGAGGGTACTCCTCGGCTGCGGCATGGGCTCGACGACGATCGGGGTCGAGGAGGACGGCTCGATGGTGCCGTGTCACCTATGCTTCGGGCGCGGGAGCGCGTATAAGATCGCGAGCATCTACGACGTCGACGTCGCCGATCGGCTCGCCGAGTTCGCCGCCCGACTCCCGACGGTGGAATCCTTGCCGGCCTGTCGTGAGTGCGACGTCAGATACTTCTGTGGCGGGGGGTGCTGGGCGAGCTGCTACGAGGGAGCGGGGCGTGTCGAGGGGGTTAATCCATACTGCGCATTCTACAAGCGGTACTACAGGACGATTGTGTGGAACCTCGGCCGGCCAGACGAGGTCCAGGTGATCTACGACGGACTAACGGCTCCTGCGACCGCGGACGGATGGGCCGAGGGACGGTGACCGACGGCAGCACTATGCCACGGCGGCTGCGCAGTCGGCTCGTGGGGCGGTCCGCGTCCAAGTATGGGAGATCAGGTCACGGGAATGGGGGCCAAAGGACGAGGCGAACGCGCCGCCGGAGTTTGCTAACTGCCTACGCTCGATCAACCCATGCAAAGTCCACACACGCTGCCGTTTGGCAGGAAAGCGTGACCGGCAGCAATGACGACATCCCGCTTCGGTGGGGGTTGTCATTTCTTGGGCCCTATCGCATGACCGCGCCTGGCAGGCTGCTGCCATACGACGGCGGATGGTCGCTACCGACCCCATACCCGTTGTTCCTCGTGCGCGAAAGTCGACGTTCAGCCATCGCACCTGCCAATCCACCCCATCGGCCACGCTTTGAGTTCCGGTAGTCGTTGGTTGTGCGTCGCATGAATCGCTCAGACCGGTCTTGGCCGGTCACCGACACCTACCAAGCGGATCCGAGTGGCCGCTCAATAACGCACTGCAGCCATCCAGGCGCGAAGGGCCGGTGTGGATCGTAGCGCCGCCGTTCATTGCCTTAAGACGACGGGCCGTGCTCGACCCTGTATAGATACTCCGTCCCGCTTTCCGTGATACTGGGCACGGCTGGCAGGTAGCTGCCAGTGAAGGCGGGGCATGCGCCCGCACCCCACCCGCGCGGGCCCGCCGGACGATAGATCGCCATGAAGCCAGATCAGCATTGCCTGCGCGGCCCCCGTCTCGGTCACGCCGAAGCGCTTGATCAAGAGGCAAGTCGACGCCCCCGAGACACGATTCTCGAAATCTTCCGACTCGCACGGCGCTGCGTTGCCAAGCACCGGTAACAGCGCGAGCGCAGCGAGCGCAACGAACCTCATCTTCATCGACATCTCCTGTCAACGCCGAGCGCGAGGGCGGGGCGCAGCGCGAGCCTTGGTCTTGGTCCCTGCACGCTTCCTCGATCGTGATGACGTGCCGCCGATCGGATTGCCAGCGCCATCCGTGTTGAATGACTGCGACTGAAACGCGAAGAAGAACGCGCGCCACTTGCTCTCCGGATATTCGATCACGATCGCGCCGTCCTGGTAGATCCCATTGTCCTTCTTGTATCCGCCGCTGTTCCCCTGGTTCATGTGAATGTCGTGGATCCCATTTCCAGGCAAGAACTTGAAATACTTGTCGCGCGTCTTCTTTTCGGGGCCCCATTTCGCGCCGAACGCGTAGATGACCGATCCCGCCTCCTTCATGGCTTTGACGACGGCGGCCTCGAGAAGATCCTTGAGATCGTTGTCGACCCCCGGCGCGTCGGGCGGCACCGGCTTCATCGACCTGGTATTGACCACGCCGCTACGGAGATAGTCGATCGCGAGTCCGCCAGCCTTCGACGGCAGCTTCTTGTAGCCGGGAGCGAGCGCGCGCAGCTCTTTGGCGAGCTGATCCGGCAGCGTCGTCGCCGACGCAAACAGCACGGTCGACGGAGACTTCGGCGCCGACGACTTCACGTTCGACGCAATCCGATGCACCGTGTTGCCTGCCTTCACTTGAATCTGATAGTGATCATCGTCGGCATCGCGAAGGTGCCCGATGACCGTTCCCTTCAATACGCCATAGGTCGATAGCGGCATGGAACTCTCCTTCAGGGAGCCCGATCACGCGCAACATAACGCTGCGCTCGCACGCGAGCTGGGTTACGCAGGTTATCGCGCAGGTCGCGCTATCATGCCGCCACCCGGCTCAATGCGCCAGCCGTCGCCGCCGTGCAGGCGCGCGTGCGCTAACGATTGCTGCGCGTCGTCGTGCACCGCGGCTTGCTGCCGGCCGATGACGCACAGGCGATCGGGCAATGGGCGCATAGCGTTAGCTTTTCCGTGGACGGCTCGGTGCGCATCGAGGCCGCCGACCGCCCCGGGCGCGAGCGTCTGCTGCGCTACTGCGCCCGCCCGCCGTTCGCCCTGGAGCAGCTACGCGAACTCGATCCCGAACGCTTGCTTTATGAGGGTGCCAAGCTCGGTCGGCGTTTCTTCTGACGCCGCTGGAGCTGCTCGACCGCCTCGCCGCGCTGGTACCGCCCGCCGCGCATCCACCACCGCCGCTACTTCGGCGTGCTGGCGTGAACGGCCGCTCACTGGAAATTTCCGCGGCGACCGCGAACGGCCGGAGTTGGCCGGCTGCCGGCATTGAGTGCGATTCGACCGAGCGGCCGCTGAATAGCGCACGTCAGCCATCGAGGCGTGAAGGGCTGCCGGATCGCTCGCAGTGCCGCCGTTCGGCGCGGCAGAGCGTTTGACCGTGCCCGACCCTGAGCGGTCATCGAACGTCATCAATACCGGACGTTCAGCGAACTGACTGGGCAGCACTTGATGAACGTGGCACGCCTATGCTCAAGACGGCGTGGCTTTCACTGGGATTACCTCGTCCGCGCAGCTTGGCCATCCTTTGTGCTGTCCGCGTTTGCCATTTCGCCCATCTATGCCGGCGCTTGAAACGGAACGACATTTTATTCCCCCGACGCTTGGCCTGGCTTCAAAAATAATATTCGAGCGTTGTCGAAATCGGGCTTCGCCGAACGACTAAGGGTGTAGGACAACAATCACTGCCAAGGAGAATTGCCATGAAATTCATGATGCTGATGATCCCCGCTGTTTATCAAGGTGGCAAAACAGTAGACCCCAACTTCGTACCCGATCGGCAGAAGATGGAAGAGATGGGGCGGTTCAATGATGAGATGGGCAAAACCCTCCGGATTGAATCCTTGAACGGACTTCATCCGCAAAATACCGGCGCCCGCGTCTCGTTTGGCCAAGGCAAACCCACCGTGACCGACGGACCCTACATCGAATCGAAAGAAGTGCTCGGCGGTTACTGGATGGTGGAGGCGCCGTCAAAGGAAGAAGTCGTCAAATGGGCGCAGCGTTGCCCGGCCGAGCCCGGTGACACGATCGAAATCCGTCAAGTTTTCGAAGCGGCGGATTTCGCGATAAAAAAATAGGCGGTGTGCCATTAAATACATCTGCCTGGGTTATCGAGTTTTTGCTCCAACTCTCAAACCGCACAACAAGGAGACGTTATGAACCCCAACAATACCTATCTCGCCGTGTTCCTAGGCAGCAAGACCAGTCCGCAACGAAAGGCCTGGGACGCCCTTTCCGAAGTCGATCGCCGTGTGAAGGAACGAGAAGGCATGGCGGCCTGGAAGGCGTGGGTCGAGAAACATCACGCCGCCATTGTCAGCATCGGCGGACCATTGGGCAAAACCAAGAAGGTCACGCAACGTGGAATCGACGATGTGAGCAACGACATGGGCGCTTTCACGGTTGTGCGCGCGGATTCCCACGAGGCCGCCGCCAAGCTATTCGATAAGCATCCGCATTTTTCCATTTTCCCGGGCGATTCTGTCGAGATCATGCCCGTGCTGCCCATTCCAGGCGCTTAGGGGAGGTAGTGCGCACGGGTTGACCGGCCTGGTCGGTCGGAAATACATCGTTCGCCGCGGCACCGCGAACCACTGGCACAGCTTGTTGATCGAGACGTAGATTCCATCGGCTTTGAGTCGCTGGCGGATCGTCTCGATCGTTTCTCGTCCCGACTCGCCCCCGCCACCGTCGCCTCGCGGCCTTGCGCCGCGGCGTCCACTGCTTGACATCGCAGCCGAAACACTGATCTCATTCGCCGAGGTTACGCTGACCGGTGGTCGATGCGTTTCCGATGCCGTCCGGCATTTTTCCGCAGCTTGTTATCCGCCCATTCCGGCCGTTGATCGAGACGAGGCCGCGCGTCGCGTTCTCGAAAACGCGACCGGTGTCGATGATCACACGCGAGATCGTGGCCGAGATGTGGAAGCTGACGACGACAACCTGACACCGAGGGCGCAACCAGCCGAGCACGTGCGTGAGGTGGCCGGCGCCATCTATCGTGCCGAATCGCGCCGCGTGTTCGCCACGTTGGTGCGTCTGCTCGGCGACTTCGACCGCGCCGAGGAGGCGCTGCACGACGCCTTCCGAGCGGCGCTCGAGCAATGGCCTCGCGACGGCGTCCCTGCGAATCCGCGCGCGTGGCTGGTATCGGCCGGTCGCTTCAAGGCCATCGACGCCATACGCCGACATTCGCGGTTCGACTCGATGGAGGATGTTGCCGAGCAAGTGGAGGCAGTCATCGACGAGACCGCATCATGGGACGGCGAAGCGATCGAGGACGATCGGCTGCGGCTCGTCTTCACCTGCTGCCATCCGAGCCTTGCACCGGACGCGCAGGTGGCGCTCACGTTGCGCGAAGTTTGCGGCCTCACGACAGAGGAAATCGCGCAGGCATTTCTCAGCGCCGCGCCCACGCTGGCGCAGCGCATCGTGCGCGCCAAGGCGAAGATCCGCGATGCCCGCATCCCGTACCAGGTTCCCGATCCAGGCGAACTCGCGGAACGGCTCGACAGCGTGCTGCGCGTGATCTATCTCGTCTTCAATGAAGGCTACTCCGCGTCTTCGGGCCAGTCACTGACGCGGGTCGATCTGTCCGGCGAGGCGATACGTCTCGGACGGCTACTCGTCGACTTGCTGCCGGAGCCCGAGGCGATCGGATTGCTCGCGCTGATGCTGCTGCAGGAATCCCGGCGCGCGGCGCGCGCCTCGGCGGCGGGCGAGCTGGTCCTGCTCAAGGATCAGGACCGCTCCCTCTGGAACCGGGACCAAATCGCGGAGGGGGCGGCGCTGGTGAGGAGATCGCTCGCGTCGCGGCGCGCGGGCCCCTACACGCTCCAGGCGGCGATCGCAGCGGTGCATGCCGATGCGGTCAGCGCCGATGCCACGGACTGGGACGAGATCGCCGGGCTCTACGACGTGCTGCTCGGCATCGAGCCGACGCCGGTGGTCGAGCTCAACCGCGCGGTGGCAATCGCGATGCGCGACGGTCCCGCCGCGGGTCTGGCCCTCATCGAGACCATCCTTGCCCGCGGCGACTTGAAGGACTACCACCTGGCCCATGCTGCCTGCGCGGACCTGTGCCGGCGAATGGGCAAGACCAGGGAGGCACGCGCTGCGTACAAGCGCGCGATCGCGCTTGCCCGTCAGGAGCCCGAGCGCCGGTTTCTCGAGCGGCGGCTGGCCGAGTTACCCGACTGAGCCGTGCTGTGGTGCATCTGATCGAGGAGGGGACGAAAGTCCTTGTCGTTTTTTGATTTGGTCGCGTGTCGATTTCCAGCTTGCCCGTTCGACTACTTGATGAAGACCTAGTGAGTTTTGGGCCCATTCATAGGCGAGCAGGAGCGACTAATGCAAGACGTAGCGAGCTGGTTGGGCACGTTGCGGAGATTGGGCCAAAAGGCGGGTCCGTACCTCATGGTGGAGATGCTGTTGCCGGGCGGCACGTTGTTGGCGCTGTTGCTTTTCCTGTATCAGCGCAGGAAGCCCGATATCGGAAAGGCCGCCCAGCAGGCCATCCATGTCCTGATGCGTGCGCTGGCGGGCGTCTTCGAGCGGAGCATTTTGGTACCCGCGCCGGTACAGGTGGCTGTTCGGGTGTCGAAACCGGGTCCGATCGAACGACTGTAGGGAAGGAAACCAACATGAAGCCCGGAATCCACGTGGAAGCGCGAATCGCTGACAGACCGGACTTGCGAGGCCGCTATCCGGGCCGGCCCGGACCCGCGACCTCGCCGCGCCGCAACAAGGCGGCGCGATCAGGGGTGGAACCGCCCGTCACGATACGTGTCAAGCATCTGTATGGTGCCTCGCCGAGGCGCGCGTTCGGCGCCTGGCTCGACCCGCAGGTCGCGGGTCGGTGGTTGTTCGCAACTGCGTCGCAGCCGATGGCGGGCGTCGAAATCGACGGTCGGGTGGGCGGCTCGTTCTGCTTCGTCGAGCGGCGCGCCGGCGAGACTGCCAGATACATGGGGGAATACGTGGAGATCATCCCGGATCGCCGTCTGGTATTCACTCTTACCATGGCGCCACAACCCGATGTCATCACCCGAGTGGCGATAGCGTTTGCTCCCGTTGCGAAGGGGTGCATGCTCGAGTTGACCCACGAAAACATCCCGCGGCCGCACGCCGGCTACGTCGAGGGCCGCTGGACCGGCATCCTCTACGGGCTGGGCGTGACGCTCGATTCGGCAACCGCAACAATCCACCACGACCAGGAGTGAGCCATGAAGTACTTGTGCCTCGTGTACATCGACGAAAAGAAGCTGGACACCGTTGCCGACCACGAATGCAAGGCCTGCGAGGATGCTCTCAAGCAGAGTGGCCACCACATCGCGGCGGAAGCCCTCCAATCCGTTCATGCGGCTACGACCGTGCGTGTCCGCAACGGGAAAATGACTGTGGCCGACGGCCCCTTTGCCGAAACGAAGGAGCAACTTGCCGGGTTCTACCTTATCGATGCCAAGGACCTGAACGAGGCCATCCAGTTGGCCGCGAAGATCCCACCGGCACGAGCGGGCAGCGTCGAAGTGCGTCCGGTCAGGCAATTGACCGTTTGAAACGCGACCGTATTGCGTCAACCTAAAAATCGGTGACGATGATGTCGAGTCCGCTGTCTCCCGATCGACTCGTAAGTAGTGCCCGGGTCCTGGCCGGCCGAAACCGACTGGCTGCCCGTCTCCAATGCGCAACCTAACGGAGATCCAAACATGCGATTCATGATGATAGTCAAGCACGCAGAGAACCAAGGTCTTCCGCCGCAGCCGCTGATGGATGCCATTGCGAAGCTCGCCGAAGAGGAAGTCAGAGCCGGCACGATGCTCGGAAACGGCGGGCTTGGGCCAACGGCGCAAGGGGCCCGCGTCCGCCTTTCCGGCGGGAAGGTGACCGTGACCGACGGGCCATTCACCGAGACCAACGAGGTTATCGGTGGCTATGCGCAGTTCGAGTTGAAGTCGAAGGAAGCGGCGGTGGAATCGGCGGTGCGCTTCATGGAACTGCACAGGAAACACTGGCCGGGTTGGGAGGGCGAGACCGAGGTTCGCCAGATGTTCGATCCGCAGGACTGCGCACCCAAGGGATAGACGCCGCGATCAATCGCGAGACGCCGGCGGGACTACGGCTTGAACGCGCGACACTCGACGACCGCCGGGCGCAGCGTGAGCAATTTTCCCGCGACGGGTCGGCGCGAGAAGGCCGGCACGAACAGATGAAGCGCTTTTGCGGCGGCGGCGAAGCTGCGCAGCTCGGCGGCGGCAATGAAGGCTCGCAGCTCCGCGATCCCGGGAGTTCGGGTCAGCCCGGGGCCAGCGGCGGTGATAGTTCGATGTTGCATGATTTGCAATAGAGGCCAGGAACCTTGCACTTTTGGCACACATCACTAAAGGCAAAAGTCCATTGGTCGCGCGCGTGAGGCGCATTCACGGACAAGTTGGTGCACTAGAAATTGCATTGGAAGGTGGCGCGGAGTGCTCTACCGTGTTGCAGCAGATCGCGGCGATCCGTGGGGCTGTAAATGGCCTGATGGCGGAAGGATTGGAGGGGCACCTTCGCGAACATCTCGGAAACGAGGGTGGGCCCCCGAAGCAACGGCAACGTGATTTAGAAGACGTAGTCGCGGCGCTAAGGTCTTATCTCAAATAGCACGCGCATAGGTGGTTGCGAGCCCGCGTGCGAGGGTCCGCCGGGGCGCACTGAAATCACTATTCGGGCACCCGCCGTAAGTGTCCGCTGTTGGCCGGTCGCCGGCATTGACGCAATTGGATCGAGCGGCCGCTGTACAACGCAGGGCAGCCATCGCGGTGTGAAGGGCTGCTGCGGATCGTAGTGCCGTCGTTCAGCGCCGGGGCGTGGTTGACTCTGACCGACCCGGAGCCGTCGGCCACGGCCCTCCGAACCGGTCATAGAAATCGATTGAAGCCGCCGCTCAATTTGCGGCAAAGGGGTGCATCAACCTTCCGCTGTCCGGCGGGACAGGGGCTTTACTTGACCTAGACTCTAAACAACAAGGATGGAATAGCGCCGCCATCCTGAGTGTTTTCCTATGGCGACTTACGAGCGCTTCTTTCATCACAGGAGAGCGTTATGACGAACATGAAAAGGGGAGCCGCCGCGGTTCTGCTGTTGGCGGCAGTGGGCGGGTGGACCGGTGTTGCATGGGCGAACCATTTCACCGGGGCGTGCGCGAGCGAACTGAACGCGGTGGAAACTGCCATCCGGATCGGAGTTTTCTTGGGGAAGAACGCTTCCACTGATCAGAGCAATCTGCTCGCGAAACTGGAAGCGGCCGCGGCCAAAGTTGGGCTGGGGAAGTACGATGACGCCGTGGACAAGCTGCAGAACATCTCCGACACAGCCACGGCACTCGTCGATGCTCCGAAACAGAAGCTCGAGGACGCCAGCGGTATCAATGGGGCCGTCGTGACCGCGATTGGCTGCGTAGGCGGCTTGTAACCGGCAGTCCCCCGAGCGTCACACACTCGGACGTGGCGTCCATCGTCGCGCCGGCCGCTACGCTTGGGCGCTGCTGTTGGCGCGCATCGACGAAGTGTTCCCGCTGGTGTGTCCGCCCTGCGGCGCCGAGATGCGCATCATCGCCTTCATCACCGACCCGTGCGCGATACGCGACATCTTCGTCCGCCTCGGCGAGTCAACGGCACCACCCCGGATCGCACCTTACCGCGGCCGCCGCTGTGGGAGGCCATCGGCGCCGAGCACCATCCCTCCGCTGATCCACTGCTCCAGTCCGCACCCGCCTTCGAGCTCGACTAGCGCGTCACCTGGTAGCAACGCGGGGCCGGCGGCCATCAGCGGCTGGGATTAGGTCGTGCGGCTGCGGTACGTTGGCTGAGTACCCGGCGGCGACTTCGGATCGCGAGGCGCCCGCCGCCTCGTCAACGGCCGCTTCCCGGCAAATTGAGACGTGAGAGCGACCGTCTGGACCTGGGCCGGTCGCCGCCACCCACCAGGCCAATCTGAATGGCCGCAATCGCGGCATTGCCGCCGTTGGTAGCGCCAACATGACCGGCAGCGAGTGGTCGATCTGAGCCGCTCGAGCGACGAGTCTATGGTGACGCTAGCTGTGCTGGGCAGAAGGGAACTAATTCGACAGCACGCGCCACAGGGACGGCGGTCAGCCGTGCTGGCGCATGGCTAGCGTCCGGCGGATTTCCACGGCGGTGTGCTGCAACTCCCTTGCGATCTCGATCAGTACGCTGCTGGCCGCTTCTGCACGCACGAGCTCAAGCTTGGCGAGCGCTCGGTCCGCCTTGGGTATGGGCACAGTGTTGCCCTCCTCAATCGCTATGCGCATGTGCGTCGGCCGGGGCGTGTGGGTGCTCCGCTGCCGGAGCACCCGCTGCGTTGTAAAGTCCCTCGACATAATGCACGTACTGCACGTACGCGCCGACGTGCGCGCGCGCCGCGTCGACATTCTTCGAGTCGTAGGATCGGGTCGCCATTACGCGCTCGAACTGCTGATGCAATCCCGCGTTCGTACGCTTGGCGATCATGTCGGCGACGGGCTCCAGCTTGCCGGTTCCGATCGCGCGGTCCGCTGCAGCGATAGCGGGCTCGATCTCGCCCGCCGCCTTCAAGCCGGTATAGGATGCACCTTCGCCCGCACGGTGCACACGTACCAGTGTTTCGAAGAAGTACGCATCGGCGAGCTCTTTGGCCTGACCTCCTGCCTTGCGCACTGCGCGCGCCTTGTCGAAGGCATTGCGGATTTCCTTGTCGTCGTTCTTTTGCGTCCACGCGAGCACGAGGTTGATGTCACCTGTGTCTAGCGCCTTGCGTGCGGCAGAGACTACCGGTCCATCCAGCGTGTCGCAGTGGGCCGAGGCGGGAGCCGCCCATGCAAAAAGTGCGGCGATGGAGGCTGTAACAATACTAGTGCGAAGATTCATGATCGTCTTTCCTTGGTGGGTGGTGGCGAGGCGTTGGACGGTATGTCCTCCGCGTTCGCCGTTGAGTAATCGAGCAGTGCGGCCGAAGTGGCGGGGTTTTCAGGGATCACCTCAGTGTTGAACGACCATGATGTCCGGATCGTCGGCGTGCTCAACGAGCAGGGAACGGACCCTGCCTTGCCACAACGATTGGAAACGCGTTGCCTCGTCTGCCGTGGCCGCACCTGCGAGGCAACGCTGCAGGAGGGGGACCATCCGCGGATCGGCGGGCACGCGGTCGAGCCGAGCGGACACGGTGACGGCCGCGCCGGTATCAGTGCGCGTGAAACGGAGCTGCCCCGGGATGTCAACGCCGAAGGACAGCAGGTTGCGCCGGTCGAAGTGTCCACCGATGCCCTTGAACCCGGTGTCATGGGTCGCGCCGGTCAGGAAGCTCGCAACGTTGGCGACCACGCCGGTCGCGCCCTCCAGCCGATCGTCGCGCAATTCAACCCGAGTGCCACCGCGCTCGGGGAGCGCGTCCGGATAGAGCGAACCCAATGCGGCGCGGGTCATCAAGTAGGCCAATGCGACCGTCGGGCAGGAGTGCCCGGCAAGCTTAACCACGTCGGCGTAACCATACTCGATGACACCGTCGTCGGCTGCGCCCAGAAAACGGGCCAGCGGGTCGCGGACGGTAATCCGCGGTGCGGCGTCGAAAAACTCCGGGAAGGGCATGGTCGCGTGCTCCGTTGGATGTAAGGGTTGCCAAACGATGGTTGCTCCAGTAAGATAGTATCTGATTACTTACTTTCAAGCAACCACCTCGAATCCCATGCCGGCTCCGACCCTAGTTCCCGCTCCGCCGCGCCACCGCCTGACCACAGACCAGCGGCAGCGGGAGATCGTCGCCACGGTCCTCGCGCTGGCCCGCGAGCGCGGCCCCGACGCGATCACGACGCAGGCGATCGCTGACCGGATGGGCCTCACGCAGGGCGCCGTGTTCCGGCACTTTCCCGACAAACAGGCGATCTGGCTCGCGGTCTTCGCCTGGATGCGCGAATCGCTCGGCGCGGCAATCGCGGTGGCCGTGGAGAAGGCGGACTCGCCATTGGCAAAGATCGAGCGGGCATTCCTTGCCCATGTGGCCTTCATCGCGGAGAACCCGGGTGTACCACGCGTCATGTTCCACGAGATGCAGTACCCGGGAGACTCGCCGGTCCGCACCGAGGTGCGCGCGATGATTAATTTGTATCGCCAACGGCTCACGTTGCTCTTCACGCAAGCGAAGGCTGCTGGTGAGCTTCCGCGTGACCTCGATGCGACGCTGGCACCGGTGTCGTTCATTGGGGCGGTGCAGGGCCTCGTCATCGAGGCATCACTCGCCGGCGACGAGGCGGGTATGGTGAAGCGGTCGCGCAAGCTGTTCGCGCTCCTTCTCGACGGCTATCGCGGGCGGAGACAGTCGTGAACCTGAAGCTCGGCCGTAAGGCGACGCTCATTGCCGCTGGTATCGGGGTTGCGGTGCTGCTTGGCTGGCTGGTGACGAGCCAAGGCCCGCTCGCGCCGGCCAAGGTCACGCTGGCCAAGGTCGAACAGGGTCCGCTGATCGCGAGTACGTTCGGTATTGGTACGGTCGAGGCACGCCGCAGCTATGCGCTCGGGCCGACGGTGGCGAGCCGCGTCGCGCGAGTGCTCGTCGACCAGGGAGATGTCGTCAAGGCCGGCCAGCTGCTTGCCGAACTCGATCCCGTTGATCTCGAGGATCGCGTCGCCAGCGGGAATCTCGCCGCCGAACGGGCAAGCAGCACGATCCGCGCCGCTGAGGCGCAACTCGTCGAAGCGCAGAGTCGCGCGCAGCTCGCCATCGCGGCCGCCCGCCGGTCGGCGGAGTTGCGCATACGGGGCTTTGTCAGCCAGGAAGCCACCGACGCCAAAGGACACGAAGCGAATGCCGCGAAGGCGGCCGTCGATGCGGCGGCCGCCCAACTGGCGGCGACGCGACGCGACCGTGAGCGGGCGTTGTCCGATGTCGCGGGGGTGGGCAAGCTACGGGCACAGGCGCGGCTCGTAAGCCCGTCGACGGAGTGGTTAGCGCACGGCTGGTCGATGCCGGGACCACGCTGGTCGCCGGCCAGGCAGTGGTGCAGGTGATCGACCCGGCGACACTCTGGATCAAGGCGCGGATCGACCAGGGGCAGTCCGGCGGCATACGCGTCGGCCAACCCGCGGAGATCGTGCTGCGCTCGGAGGCGAAGCGCGCTTATCGTGGGGAGGTCCAGCGCGTCGATTGGGTGAGCGACGCGGTGACCGAGGAACGGATCGTCAACGTCGGCTTCGCGGCCCGGCCGGAAGGGATCTCCGTCGGCGAGCTGGTCGAGGTGACGATCCACACCGCCGAACTCGCTAACGTACGCTCGGTACCGGCCGCGGCGTTGAAGCGGCTCGAACGGCAGGACGGCGTCTGGCAATTCGCCGACGGCCGCGTTGCCTTCCGGCCGGTGAAGGTGGGCATCACGACACTCGACGGGCGCAGCCAGATTGTTGACAGCCTGAACGTGGGCGACGAGGTCGTCGTGCACAGCGAACAGGTATTGAAGCCGGACACCAAGGTCAAGGTCGTCGCCGCGATTGTCCGCGCCAATCCATGATCAACCTCGCCAGTCGCGACATCGTCTATGGCTGGGGCAAGTTTATCTTCACGGGGCTCGGGCTCGGCTTACTCGTCGGGCTGACCTTGTCTATGGCGGGGATCTACCGCGGACTGGTGGATGATGGAAAGGTCCTGCTCCAAAACGGTGGCGCCGATCTGTGGGTCGTACAGCGCGACACGCTCGGTCCCTACGCCGAGCCATCGAACGTGCGCGACGACGCATACCGGACGCTTCTCGGCGTGCGGGGTGTCGCAGAGGCCGGCAACGTCACCTACCTGACGATGCAGATCGGGCATGCGGGCGGCGACGTGCGCGTCATGCTGGTCGGCTTCGAGCCACACAAGCGCCTCGCGGATCGCATCAGCGCCATGTACGTCGACAAACTCGATGGCAAGATCGGCGGCGACTTCTATGACAGGTTCGCTGGCGAGTGGCGTGAGGAGCAACTTCGCTTGCAGCGCGAAATCGACCGGCACGAGGCGGCCGAGCAGTCCTACATGGATGAGGGCGTCCAGATTCTCGAACTCGCGAGCAAAGCGCAAAAGCTCTTTGAAAGCCAAGAACCGCGCCAAAAAAGGCGGCTGCTCAACTTTTTGTTATCGAACTGCTCGTGGGAGGACGGCGAGGTCGTCGCAACCTTCCGACAACCGTTTGATCTGTTGGCGGAAACGAATGCCATCGCCGCGGACCACAAGCCAGCAGCGACGGCGATCTCTGCGAGAACTGAGATTTGGCTCCCCGACCAGGGCTCGAACCTGGGACCTGCGGATTAACAGGCCATCGCGGATTTGGGCGTTTTCAAATACTTACATCAATTTCCGTTCCGCAAATTCCGCGAATTAGGGCGCGTTTATGCCCCGAAGATGCAGTTAGTCGCACATTTTGCGGAACGCGGAAATTTCCCGATGCCTTCGCTGGCCAACGAAGTCCTCGCAGGTCTCAAGACCGCGGGCGACCCGAAGCGGAAGTTCGCCATTGCCGAAACCGGTCGTCGTTTTCTGGACGTTCTGGCCAATGCGGAAGTTTCCGGTGTCTTACAGCGGTCGTCGCTTGCCGTTGGTCCGCGTCCGTTCAACGCGCAGCTAGGCGGTTGTTCGCGCGTGCCGCAGCACCTCCGGGTTGACGACGTTGATCGGCTTACCGGCAGCGTAAGAAACGATCTGGTCGAAGATGTCGCTGAACTGGATCTCGTATTCGTCGCTCGTGACATAGCCGATATGCGGGGTCGCGACCACGTTATCCAGGGCGAACAGCGGATCGTCAGGGTCGGTCAGCGGCTCCTTCTCGAATACGTCGACCGCCGCCATCCCCGGACGCCCCGCACGTAGTGCGGTCACCAGCGCACCCGGCTCGATCAGCGGCGCCCGGCTGGTGTTGACCAGAATGGCAGAAGGTTTCATGCGCGCGAGATCGGCAGCAGTTACGATCCCCCGGGTGGAGGGGACGAGCCGCATATGCAGCGAGACTGCGTCGCTGGTTGCGAAGAAGTCCTCCTTGCTCGCCGCAATCCTATGGCCGTCCGCGCGCGCTCTCTCCAATGACTCCGGACGCGCCCATATCTGCACCCGCATGCCGAAGGCCCGGCCGTAGCCGGCCACCGTACTGCCGATCCGTCCGTAGCCGTAGATGCCCAGCGTCCTGCCACGGAGGGTTTGACCTACGCCGATCTGCCAGCGTCCAGCCTTCAGCGCGGCCATCTGTTGAGGCAACGCTCGCGCCGCGGCGAGTAGAAGCGCCCAGGTATGCTCGGCTGCGGCGTATGACGGTGTATCTGCGTGCTGCGACGAAGACACGACAATTCCCAGCCGCGTACAGGCATCGATGTCAATATGCGGATAGACGCTGCGCTGGCTGATGAGCAAGAGACGCGGCAGGCGCTCGAGCAGCGGCGTGCGGATCTGAGTGCGCTCGCGGATCAGAACAAGGACCTGAGTGTCGGCCAACCGATGTGCGAGCTCATTCACATCCTGCACATGATCGTTCCGGACGGTAACTTCATGTCCCGCGAGCTTGGCGAAACACGGCAACGTGCGCAGGGTGTCGAAGTAATCGTCAAGTATCGCAATCTTCATGGCACAACGCCCCTTAGTCGCTCGCGCGGACGGTTCCGCCGTATCCCGCCAATCCTCGATGCAGGCCGTGCTGTGTATCGCCGGCTCCTACTTCGCCGCAGGTGTGGCGACCGCCTTGCGCATCATCTCGATGGTTTCCTTCTTGACGCGCGAAGCCATCTCGTCCTGCACGGGAAGCATCGCCTTCACCCACATCGCCTTCTCGTCCGCCGTCGGGTTGTAGATCGTGCTCTTGCCGGATGCGCCGATGCCCTTGATCGCCACCTGCTCGTCCTTGACGGACTGCTCGTCATTGAGTGCAGTTGCGTCCTTGATGCAGCCTTCGAGCGTCGCCCGCACGTCGGCCGGTAGCTTGTCCCAGAACGTCTTGTTCGCCAGCACGACATAGTTGCTGATCGTATGGTAGGTCAGGGTGACGTGCTTCTGCACCTCGTACTGCTTCTGCGTGTACAGGTTGGACAGCGGTCCCTCGGTGCCGTCGATCACGCCGGTCTGCAAACCCTGGTAGACCTCGGAGAACGCCAACGTCTGGGGCACCGCACCGACCGACTTCATGATGGCCGCGTTCACCTTCGACGAATTGATCCGCATCTTCAGGCCCTTCATGTCGGCCGGGACGTGGAGCGGCCTGTTCGCACTCATCACCCGAAAGCCGTTGTTCCAGAACGCGAGCCCGACGAAGCCCTTGGCCTCCAGCTTCTTCATCATCGCCGCGCCCGCAGGTCCGCGGTAAACGCGTTGCAGCGCCTCCAGGTCCGGGAACATGTAGGGGATGTCGAAGACCTCGAACTCCGGCACGCCGGCCGGCCCGAGCTTGCCCGGCACGGGCGCCAGCATCTGCACCGAGCCTAACTTGAGCGCATCGAGCTCCTCGGCATCCTTGAAGAGCATGCTGTTCGGGAAGACCTCCACCTTGACCCGACCCTTGGTGCGCTCCTCGGCCAGTTTCTTGAAAAGGGCAGCCGCCTGACCCTTTGGCGTGTCGGGAGCTGCGACGTGGCTGAATTTGATGACGATCGGCTCCTGTGCCGCGACCGTTTGGCCGGGGAGCACGAGGGCTGCGACTAAGGCTGACGCGAAGATGGTCTTCATGGCTGCTCCTAATGGATGTTACGGTGAACGATGGCGACTCGACCGCTCGCGCGGTCACGCCCTTGGCTCTTGGTCAATCTTCCTGCATGAGATTCGGATTGGGTTGGCGCCGCTCGATGGACCATTTGAGCAACGCGGCGGCACGGTAGATGGCGTGCGCGAACTTGCCATATGGCAGCGTGAGAAACAGGCCCATCACGAACCCGAGATGCACGATCAGCAGTGCCGGCATCGCCGCGGTCGCCCGCCAGGCAAGCAGCGCGAGCCCCGTCGCGCTCGTCAGCGCCAGCAAGAGTGCGAAGCCCCGATCCATCGGTCGCTGCGTGGGCTCGGTGATTGCCGGATCGCGACGCGTGTTGAGAAGCAGCAGCCCCGTCGACCCGATGAGGAGCGCGATGCCGCCGACGGTGCCAAGGATCACGGGGACCGACGCGAGGGCGTAGGGTGCGTGCAGCCCCAGTGCGTAGTGGTAGAGCGTCGCAGTTGCCGTCGACGCGAAGCAGAGCATGAAGCCGTAGAAGGTCAGGTGATGAAATCGGCGCCGGATCAGCGTGAAGCGATCGCTGGTCTCGTTGCAGCCCTCGCCGTGGCCGCCGTCGAGGTACTTCAGGCTCAACACATTGGCGCCGGATTCCATCGCAGCAGGCGCTCCCGCGGGACCGGGCGCCTGCAAGCGCCAGAACCGAGAAACGCCGATGGCGAGCGCGAGCACGGCGAAGCCGAACGCCGCGCCGAATATCGCCACCATCAGCCCGTGCGAGAAGACCGAGAAGAACGTGGTGTCCGACCCGCCGACCAACGATCGGCCGAGCCCGAGCGCGAGCGCCATGAAACCGACCAGCCCGAGCACGGTCGCGAGCGCGACCGCCACGCCGTTGCGCTCGTAGAGCGCGCCGAACGACCGCGGCCACGCGAACTCGATGTACGTCCGCTGGCGAACCTGCGCCATCGCTCGCGGCACATTGACGGCGAACTCGTGCGGCGGCGCGTACTGGCACGCGTAGTAGCAGGCGCTGCAGTTGTGGCAGAGGTTTGCGAGGTAGTGGATGTCCACCTTGTCGAAGTCGAGCCGCCGGGTCATCGCCGGGAACACCGCGCAAAACCCCTCGCAGTAGCGGCACGCGTTGCATATGCGCATCTGTCGCTCGACTTCGAGCACGGGGTCGAGTAATGGCAGGGCTGGCGGAGTCGCGTGCAGGGTCGGGGTGGTAGGACTAAGCGGCGGCATGATCGCCCTCCTCCACCCGTTGCGCGGCCCTAGCCGCCTGCTCGCCCGCGATCATTCCGAACGCGGTGCCGATCGTCATACCGACGCCGGCGGTGTATCCCTTGCCAAGAACGTTTCCGGCCATCATTTCGCCTGCGGTGTAGAGATTGGCACTGGGGCGGCCGCCGAAATGCACCGCGGCGCGCTCGTCGACCTTGAGGCCGAGGTACGTAAACGTGATGCCAGGCCGCAGCGAATAGCCGGTGAAGGGTGGCGTATCGATCGGTCGCGCCCAGTGCGTTTTCCGGGGCGACAGGCCCTCCGTTCGACAGTCGTCGAGCGTCGCGTGATCGAACGTACCGGGCCGGCACGAGGCGTTGTAGGCATCGAGTGTGCGCATGAACGGTTCTTGGGGCAGGCCGAGCGCCCGGGCGAGCTCCGGCAGGGTTGCCGCGGTCGTCCCCGGAAACACGGGCGGCATGAAGCGGCCGATCGCCTTCGCGTCGATGATCGAGTGTGCGATCTGGTCCGGCTGCATCGCCACCAGCCGGCCCCAGATCGCGTAGCGCTTCGGCCAGAAGTCCTCTCCTTCGTCGTAGAATCGCGCGCCATCGCGATTGACGACGACGCCGAGCGACACGCAATCCACACGGGTGCAGATCCCGCCGTCGTAGAGCGGCGCCCGCGCATCGATCGCCACGCAGTGACCCTGCGACGGATCGCCGATCGCATCGGCGCCGGCGTCGATCATGTGCCGCAGCACCGCGCCGGTATTGAAGCGGGTGCCTCGGATCAGGAAGTTCTCGGCGGGCCATTCGCCGCGCTCGTTGCGGCCCCATGCCTCGCGCAGCCAGTCGCGATTCGACTCGAATCCGCCCGACGCCAGGACGCAGGCGCGGGCCGGGAAGCGCAGGCCGCCGCTGCGCGCGGCAACGAAGCGCGATCCTTTGAGCTCGATCCCGTCGACTGGCGTGTCGTACCGGATCTGCACGCCCAGCGCCTCGGCGCTGCGGTAGTAGGCGTTGACCAGGGCCTTGCCGCCGCCCATGAAAAAGGCGTTGGTGCGCGCAACGTGCAGCGCGCCGGAGAGCGGCGGCTGGAAGCGCACGCCGTGCCTCGCCATCCACTGTCGGCAGGTTGACGACGCGCGGATGGCGAGACGCGCCAGCGGCTCGTTCGTCTGGCCACCGGTGACCTTCTTCAAGTCCTGCCAGAACTCCTCTTCCGGGTAGGCGTCGACCAGCACGTCCTGTGGCGCATCGTGCATGCAGCGAAGGTTGCGGGTGTGCTGCGAGTTGCCTCCGCGCCACGCCCGAGGCGACGATTCCAGAAGAATCACCGAGGCCCCCGCCTCCCGAGCCGTCAGCGCAGCGCAGAGTGCGGCGTTGCCTCCCCCAACGATCAGCACGTCCACCATGATTGGGTACGTTCCCTCAGTGCTGTTGCGATAGCTCGTCCCGCAGGCATTCTTCGGCGACGACGTGAACGACTCCCGCGAGCAAGGGGCGGGCCGTGCGCACGATGCCGGCACGCTCGAACTCGAGCCCGCCGTCGCTATCGGCCTTGCGCATCGTCATGCGGGTCTCGAGCCTGCCAGCCGGATGTTCGATGACCACCAGACCCGGTTGGCCCTCGCGGGGACGCGCGGCCGCGTCGGCAACGGTCCCAGGGATGCAGCATGCCGCGCCCAGGCACAGCGCTCCAGTCACCGCGTACGCGGAATGGCAGTTCCACGGAACGAAGTAACGTGAAGCGACGTTCCCGCCGTTTGTCGGCGGAGCGACAAGCGCAAACTTGGGCAGCACCTTTGTTGCGACATCGCCGAGCCCCATCAGCCGAGCCGCGCCCCGGCGAATGGATTCGAGCCGAGCGAGAAAGCGGGTGTCTGCATCGAGCTCGGCCTTCGTCTCGTACCCGGACTTCCCGAACGATGCCGCATGCGCGAAGACGAGCGGCGTGGAGAGGTCCACGCACGACACCTGGATGCCTTCTATCACGTCAACGACACGGCCAGTTGGAAGCAAACGACCGGTCTTCGCCCCTGCGGCATTCAGGAAGTTGAGGACGATTGGTGCTCCGGTACCGGGGACACCGTCGATGCGCGCCTCGCCCTCGTAGGTCACTGCGCCGCCCGGGGTCTGGACGACGCATTCGACGGTCTTGCCTGTATTGAGATTGAACACACGCATCGTCGTCTCGGGATCGCGCGCCCTCACCAAGCCCGATTCGATTGCAAAGGGACCTACTCCGGCCAGCATGTTCCCGCAATTGGGTGACGTATCGACCTCAGGTCTGCCGACCGCGACCTGTGCGAAGAGGTACTCGAGGTCGATACCGGGCCGGGACGACCGGCCGACGATCACGGCTTTGCTCGTAAGGCTGTCGCCGCCGCCAATGCCGTCGATCTGGCGGATATGAGGCGAACCCATGGCCACGAGCAGCAAGCGATCGCGTTGCGCAGAATCAGCCGGCAGGTCATCTCGGAGGAAATAGGGGCCCTTCGAGGTTCCTCCGCGCATCAACATGCAGGGAATGTCGATCAGCACCGCGAGAGCCATTCAGCAACTGGGTCCATGACTCGAGCTGCTTTTCATGCGCGCCGGCTTGCGAGCACGCGATCGACCATCACGCCCGCCTGTCCGAGGTAGCTCGCGGGATCGCACATCCGCTCCAGTTGACTGCGATTCACGTGCTGCGTGATCTCCCGGTTCTCGGCAAGCAGGTCGAGTAGCGGACGGCGTTGGCGAATCGACTCGCGGCAGATGTCATAGACGAGATCGTGCGCGTACTCGCGGCCGATGTAGGGACCCAGCCCCATCATCACCGCCTCGGAAACGATGAGACCATTGGTCATGTCGAGCACTTCGCGCATCCGTTTTTCGTCGACCTCCAGACCGTCGAGAACGAAGCGCGTTTGTTTCAGCGCCCCGGCCAGCAGGCAGAACGCCTCGGGTAGCACTATCCATTCAATCTCCCAGGGCCCGGTCGAACGTTCGTGGTCGGCGACCATCGCGTCAAGCAGCGACGCGACGTGCTGGCGCACGACCGAGATCGCCGCATGGATGTAGCACGACGAGATCGGATTGCGCTTCTGCGGCATGGTGCTGCTGGAACCGCGGCCAGGTGCGAACGGCTCGTACACTTCCCCGACCTCGGTTTGCATCATGAGCTTCACGTCCATCGCGAACTTTCCGAGCGTGCCGCCGACCAGGCCAAGAAAGCATCCGACCTCCGCGATGGTGTCGCGGATCGTATGCCAGGCGATCAGCGGCTGCGCGAGGCCCAGCTCCTCCATGAGTCCTTGCTGGGTTTCCATGGCGCCTTTCTCGATCGACGCGAGCGTGCCCGCGGCCCCTCCGAATTCGCCCATCAGCACGCGCGGGCGAAGCTGCACGAGCCGCTCGCGGTGCCGCTCGATCGAGCAAAGGAGCTCCGCCATCTTGAAGCCGAACGTTATCGGCACCGCTTGCTGCAGATTGCTGCGCGCCGCCATGGGAGTATCGCGGTAACGTCTGGCGAGCCCGGCAAGCGCGTCGGAGATTGCAGTCAGATCGGCGTCGATAAGTGCGAGCGACTCGCGGATCTGCAGCACGGTGGCCGTGTCGGTGATGTCCTGCGTCGTCGCACCCCAGTGGCAATACTCGCCCAGTTTGTCACGGCACAGCGCATTGAGCTGCGACACCACGCCGAGTATCGGATAACCGATACGCTCGGTCTGGCCCTTCAGCTTCGTCATGTCGATCTGATCGATCGTGCAATGCCTCACGATCTCGTCAGCGGCTTGTCTGGGAATGACCCCGAGCTGCCCCTGCACCCGTGCAAGAGCCGCTTCGATGTCGAGGTACTTCTGAGTGCGGTTCTCGTCGGACCACACTTGGCGCATGGCCTCGGCGCTGAAGATGTCGCGGAAGATGATGGAATCAACGATGGTGGACGGCATGGTGGACCTTGCTTGTTTAGAAATCGATCGGACCGCTGAAGGGATCGGGGAACTTCATAACCCGGCGAGGATTCGCTGCGCCTTGCGAATCACGGGGCGGTCGACCATCCTGCCATCGACCTGGACAACGCCTTGACCCGATTCAACCGCCGCAACCACGCGCCCGGCCCATGCAATCTCCGCTTCGGTGGGGCGCATTGCAGCGTGAATTGCGTCGACCTGCTTGGGGTGGATGCATAGCTTGGCACCGAACCCGCAGGCGCGGGCGAGATCCAGATCGGCGATCAGCTTGGATTCGTCGCTGATTTCCGGCGTGACGCCGGCAACCGGCGACCCAATGCCTGCGGCGCGGGACGCGAGGGCGATGCGGCACGCTGGATAAACGAATCCTCGCGCGTCGCCGCTCAGATCGAGGTCGAGCGCATAGTCCAGCGTGCCGAATGCGACGCGCTGCAGCCGTGGTGCGGTGGCGAGCTCGTCGATTCCGACGATGCCCTTCGCCGTCTCGACGAGTGCGATGACAAAGCCGTCCGCAGGGAGCACCGAGCCGATGCGCTCGATTTGCGCAGCGCTCTCCGTCTTCGGAAGCATCACGCCGAGGACGCCGCTCTCGCTTACGACGGCAAGGTCTTGCTGGAACCAGGGCGTGCTCTCATCGTTGACGCGTAGCACGACACGCTCCGGCGCAAACTTCGCTCCTTGCAGCCAACTGGTGAACGATGCTCGGGCGGCGGCCTTGTCGCCTGGTGCCACGGCATCCTCGAGGTCGACGATGACGGCACCCGCGTCTGAAGCGAGAGCCTTGCTGAAGCGGTCTGGGCGATTGCCGGGCACGAACAGGTACGTAAGAGGCAAGTTCGACCTGACTGCATTGGCCGGCTTCATATCGCCCCAGCTGCTCGCAGATTCGCGGTTTGTTCCGTGGTAAGGCCCAGTTCCGCGAGGATGGGAGCGGTGTGTTCTCCAAGCGCTGGCACCCCATCCATGCGCGGATCGCCTTCTTCCCACGATCCTGGCGGAAGCAGCGCAGGCACCCGGCCCGCGGGCGTATCGACCTCGCGCCAGCGATTGCGCGCCTTGAGCTGTGGATGCTCCCAGACGGCGTGCATGTCATTGACCTGGGCGTTGGCGATCTGCGCCTGGTCGAGTCGCTCGACGACCTGCTCCGCGGTCAGTCCCACGAAGGCATCGATGATGATCGCGCGGAGTTCCTCGCGTGCCGCGCTTCGCTTGGAATTCGTTGCGAAGCGCGGGTCGTTCGCAAGCTCCGGCCGCTGCAGCACCGTCTTGCAGAACAGCGCCCACTCACGCTCGTTCTGCAAACCCAGCATGACCGTCTTGCCGTCCCCCGCCGGGAAGGGCCCGTACGGATAGATCGTCGCATGACTCGCTCCGGTGCGCGCCGGCGGCGGCGCGCCCTCGAAGGCGTAATAGAGCGGGTAGTTCATCCATTCGACCAGCGATTCGAGCATCGAGATGTCGAGGTGCTGACCGCGACCCGTGCGCTCCCGCTGCAGCAACGCTGCGAGAATGCTGGAATAGGCATACATGCCGGCCGCGATGTCGGCGATTGATGGTCCTGCCTTCGACGGCTCGTCCTCGGTACCGGTCACCGACAGGAACCCTGCCTCGCTCTGGATGAGCAGGTCGTATGCCTTCTTGTCCCGATAGGGCCCGTCCGCGCCGTATCCCGAGATGTCGCAGACGATCAGTTCGGGCTTCTTCGGTGCAAGAGTTTCGTACGAGAGGCCGAGCCTCGCCGCGGCCCCCGGCGCGAGATTCTGGATGACGATGTCGGCCCGCTCCAGAACGAGCCGGTGAAGGATTTCCTGCGCCTCGGGATGCTTCACGTCGAGCGTAAGGCTTTCCTTGCTCCGATTGGTCCATACGAAGTGGGAGGCGAGTCCTCGCACGCGCTCGTCGTAGCCACGTGCGAAGTCTCCGACGCCGGGACGCTCGACTTTAATGACCCGCGCGCCCAGATCCGCGAGCTGTCGAGTGGCAAACGGTGCGGCGATAGCGTGCTCGAGCGTAACGACGGTGATTCCGGCAAGGGGTCTCATGGTTGCTCCGTCATGCGAGCTCGGCGGTCGCTTCCATGGCGAGCCAGCCTTCGTGATCTCTCGCCCACAGACGCACGCACTTGCCGTCAGCGCCAGGCTCACCGCAAACGTCGAACGGATGGATGTCGAACAAGGGACGAACGGCGCGGAACTCGTAACGACGCACGGTGGCCTCGGGCAGCTTCGAGCGCAGCAGATCGAGCAGCAGGGTGGCGATCAATGGACCGTGCACGATCAAGCCGGGGTAACCCTCGACCTCCGTGACGTACCTGCGGTCATAATGGATGCGGTGACCGTTGAACGTCAGCGCCGAATAGCGGAACAGCAGCACGTCGTCCGGCACCCAGTGACGTTGCCATTGCGCTGCCTGCGGCGCGGCCTTCGGCGCCGGGGCTGCGTCTTCAGGCTTCGGTGCCTCGCGATAGACGATGTCGTGATACTCGACGATCGCGGGCGACGGCTCGTCGTTCGCGCGGATCTCGTGGCGCACCTTCACGAAGACGAGAGGTCCGGTGCGGCCCGATTTTTCTTTTACGTCGGCTATTGTCGAGACGCGGCGCACGCGGTCGCCGACACGCACAGGCGCGTTGAATTCGAACTGGCTGCCGGCCCACATCCGGCGAGGTAGCGGAACCGGCGGAAGAAAGCTGCCGCGTTTTGCATGGCCGTCCGGTCCGACTTCCGATTGGCGATAGAGCGGAAGGAAATAGAGCCAGTGCCAAAGCGGCGGCAGCGGTGTACCGAGGGGCGGTCGGTCGGCCGCGCGATCCAACGTTGCGGACAGCGCGGCGTAAGGCGTCGGGGCGACGGTATCGTCTACGGTCTCCGTCTTGCCGATCCAGCGCGCAAGGTCGGCGCTTGTCGTTGCATTCACGTTCTTATCTCCTCGGCTGGAATTCAAGCGGCCTTGAGGGTGAGCGGGTCGACGACGGCGAGCGTCGCGTCGACGAGTTCGCCTTCATCGAGCGCCTCCTCCGTCACCGCGTAGTTCACGTTGAGCTCTGCTGCGAGCACCGCGCGATCGCATGCCTTTTCCCAGATCGCGACGACGACGCTCGCCACGCAGTTGCTCATGATGCTGGTGAGGGCCCGCGCCTCCGACATGAAGCGGTCGACGCCAACCAGAATCGCGACGCCTGCCACCGGAAGATCGGGCATCACCGTCAGCGTCGCTACCAGGGCCACAAAGCCGCTTCCCGTGACGCCCGCCGCTCCCTTGGAGGTCAACAGCATCAGTCCGAGCATCGCCGCGATCTGACCGGCCGAAAGCTCGATATTGCAAGCCTGCGCGATGAACATGGAGGCGAGTGTGAGATAGATCGCAGTGCCGTCGAGGTTGAACGAGTAGCCGGTCGGCAACACCAGGCCCACGACGCCCTTCTTGCAACCGAGTTTCTCGAGCTTGAGGAGCACGCGAGGCAGCACGGGCTCGGTCGAGGACGTGCCCAGCACGATCAGGAGTTCCTCCTTGAAGTACCGCAGCAGCTTGAACAGGCTGAAGCCATGCAGTCGCGCGAGAAGGCCGAGCACGACGACGACGAAGAAGCCGCAAGCCACGTAGAACGTCGCAATCAGCTGACCCAGCGACCCGATGGACTTGATCCCGTAGCGGCCGACGGTGAATGCCATGGCGCCGAAGGCACCGAGCGGCGCGAGCTTCATGATGAACCCGAACGTCGCGAACAGCATGTGCGAGAAAGCATCGATCGCATCGAGCGCGGCCTTGCCGGCGACGCCGATCCGTGCGAGGCCGAAGCCGCTCAGAACTGCGAGCAGCAGCACCGGCAACACCTCTCCCTCGGCGAATGCACCGAAGAACGAGTTCGGGATGATGTGCAGGACGAATTCGACGAAACCCTTGGGCGCCGCCTGCTTGCTGTAGCGTGCCGCTACGGAAGCATCGAGCGTCGCCGGGTCGATGTTCATGCCCGCCCCCGGCTGCATCAGCGATACCGCCACAAGCCCGGTAATCAGCGCGAGGATCGTCAGCACGTAGAACAACGCCATCGACTTCACCAGCGTCTTGCCGATCGCCTTGCCGTCGTTGAGGCTGGTGATGCCGAGGACGATCGTGCAGAAGACCACTGGCGCGATCATCATCTTGACGAGCTTGACGAATCCGTCGCCGAGCGGCTTGAGCGAGGCCCCGAATTCCGGCCAGTAGTGGCCTACGGCGATTCCGAGCGCGAGCCCGACGAGGACCTGGAAGTACAGCGCCCGATAGAGCTTGGAAAGCTTCACGACTCCTCCTTCGAGAATCCGGCTTGTGCCGAAACGGTCCGGTTGCGGCTCTGCTTGAGGACTTCGCTCCGGAACTGGAGCAATTGTCGGGGCGTTCGGCTAGACTGTGAATTGCAAAGATCAATGGGATTGATGCGCCATGAACATGAATTTCGACTTGGGCGACCTTCGCGCCTTCATCGCGGTGGCAGAGCTCGCCAGCTTTCGCGCCGCCGCCGAGGTGATCCATCTTTCGCAGCCGGCCCTGAGCAGGCGGATCGACAAGCTCGAGGACGCCCTTGGCGTGCGGCTGTTCGACCGCGACACGCGCAACGTCGAGCTCACGGCCGTCGGACGCGACTTCGCGCGCAAGGCGCGTGCGGTGATCGACGAGTTGGACGCCATCCTGCTCGGTGTTCGAGACGTTGCCGCCAACCGATGGGGTCAAGTTACGATGGCTTGCGTCCCCTCGACGGTTCATTACTTTCTGCCGGCGGTGCTTCGGCGGTACCACGAGCGCTTTCCGCGCATCCGCCTGCACGTGATCGACGAAGGCGCGAACGAGGTGCTCTCCGCCGTTGCGAACGGCGTGGCCGAGCTCGGACTCGGCATCACCGGAAGCGACGAGCCGACGATCGAGTTCGAACCGTTACTGACCGAGCCTTTCGTGGCCGCGTGTCACCGCGACCATCCGCTTGCGCGCCAGCGCAGCGTGACCTGGGCGGAGCTGCGCAGCTACGATTTCATGACGGTCGACAAGGCGAGCGGCAATCGGCTGGTGATGGACCTCGCGCTGGCGTCGAAGCGCGACCGCCCACAGGCGTGCTTCGAGACACGCCATGTGTCGAGCCTGGTTGCGTTCGTCGAATCGGGAATGGGCGTTGCGGCGGTACCGCGGCTATCGATGCCGCGCAAAGGTCATCCGCTGCTCGTCAGCGTACCCATCGTCGAGCCGGAAGTGACGCGTACGGTCGGATTGATCAGGCGCCGTGGACGCTCGCTGTCGCCGGCGGCAGAGCAACTCTACCAACTGCTGCATGCCGCGGCCAGCAGGCAAATGGTCCCGAACCGAGTTCGGAAGGCGGTGGCCCGCAGCACGGGCTGAGTCCCCGCGTGCGCTACATCGTCAAGGCGATGGCGAGCTCTCGCGGACGAAAGCTGTTCCCGTAAAAAGGGGACGCGCAGTGGTCACGACGGTCGCTGCGGGGATCGCGGGAATCCCCTCCTGAGAACGGCTCCCGACCACACATCCTGCTTCGAGCTGTCCGGTGGGGTGCTCGATGACGATTCGCAGGAGGTCGGCGCCGAGCGGGTTGACGAGCGTCGCCGCAACGCTCGCGGGAACGTTGCACGCTGCAATGAGACTTAATGCACCGGTAAGCGCATAACCCGTGTGGCAGCGCGTCAGCGAAAAATAACGCGATGCGATCGTGCCTCCCGCCGCGGGCGGAGCGATCAGGACAACCTTGGGCAATCCGCCGTTCGCCGAATGGTCCAATCCCATGCGCGCCGCTGCGCCTTGCCGCAATGTCTCGAGGCGCGCCAGGAGATCGGCGTCCGCATCGAGAGCCTGCTTGGTCTCGTAACCGCTCCTCCCCACGTCGCTCGCCTTGACGATCACGACCGGGTTGCCGAAGTCGATGCAGGTGGCAGGCACGCCGTCGATGTCGTCAACTGCGTGGCCCGTTGGAAGCAACTTCCCGGTGCATCCCCCCGCCGGCTCGATGAAGCGAAGCAAGATGGGAGAACCGGTCGCTCCCAGGTCGTCGAGCGGATGCGCACCTTCGTACGTGACCTTTCCCTGTGGTGTCTGCACCAGCGCCTCGACGATGCGTCCGGTGTTGAGGTCGCGAATGCGCACGACCGTCTCCGGGTCCACGGCGCGCGTGAACCCGTGGGTGATTGCATAGGGTGCAACTCCGCAAAGCATGTTGCCGCTGTTCGGCGCCGCGTCGACGACATCGCGGTTGACCGATACTTGCGCATGCAGACATTCGATGTCTACGCCCGGCTCGGAGCTGGCTCCTACGATCACGACCTTGCTGCTTTGCTCGTCCCCGCCGCCCAGACCGTCGATCTGCCTCCGGTCCGGAGAACCCATCGCGGCAAGCAGCATCCGATCGCGCATGGGCGGATCCCGCGGCAAATCGTCCGCGCGGAAGTACAGGCCCTTGGACGAGCCGCCCCGCATAAGCACGCACGGAATTCTTAGCATCATCGGGGCCGCTCCGGCCGGACGGGTCGAGAGCCGGCAATGATCTGCAATAATCGACTCAGCCCAAGGCTCGCGCGGCGGCTTCCCGGCCCGCGATGGGCCCAAACGTGAAGAGCGCCGTCATCGCGTTCCCGCCCAGCCGGTTGCCCCCATGAACCCCCCCGGTTACCTCGCCAGCGGCAAACAGGCCCGGAATCGGCTTCTTGTCCGGTGTCAGGACCTGCGTCTGCGCGTTGATGCGGACACCACCCATTGTGAAGTGGATGCCCGGCTTGACCTCGATGGCGTAGAACGGCGACAAGGCCTGGGTGCGCAACGTCGTGCAACGGCTCGGACCACGTGGCGCTGGTCTCCCGCTGCCGGAAGATCAACGGCCAGCCCGTCAACATCGCCGCCGAATAGGCCGGGCATCTATCGAACCGGTGCTGCGTGAACCCACGTGCCCCTGCCCCGTGTTGTAGTATCGGGGCGCGACGCTTCAGCGCGCCAATCCGGAGGACGCGACCATCTCCGCATTCATGTTCGCGACCGGCATCGAGAACAGCATCCCGACCATCGACGGCGGCCGCGTGCGCGTCGACGAGATGGAGAAGTGCGGCCACTACGAGCGCTGGCGCGAGGACTTCGACCTGGTGCGAGGAGCTCGGCATCCAGCTTCCTGCGCTACGGCCCGCCGCTGCACCGCACCTGGCTCGGCGCCGGACCGCTACGACTGGGAGTTCGCCGACGAGACCTTCGCCGAGCTGCGCCGGCGCGACATCGTGCCCGATCGTCGACCTCTGCCACTTCGGCGTGCCGGACTGGATCGGCAACTTCCAGAACCCGGACTTTCCCGACGCTCTTCGCCGACTACGCGCGCGCCTTCGCGCAGCGCTTCCCCTGGGTGCAGCTCTACACGCCGGTCAACGAGATGTTCATCTGCGCGCACGTTCTCGGCCAGCTACGGCTGGTGGAACGAGCAGCTGCACGACGACCGCGCCTTCGTCACCGCGCTCAAGCACATCGTGAAGGCCAACGTGCTGGCGATGCAGGCGATCCTCGACGGTGCGGCCCGACGCCATCTTCATCCAGAGCGAATCCTCGGAGTACTTCCACGCCGAGAACCCCGCCGCGATCGGCCCGGCGGAGATCATGAACGCGCGAGCGCTTCCTGTCGCTCGACCTCAACTACGGCCGCCGCGTCGACTCGGAGATGTACGAGTACCTGCTGGACAACGGCATGACGCGCGAGGAGTACCACTTCTTCCTGGGCAACACCGCTGCAAGCACCACTGCATCATGGGCAACGACTACTACGTCACCAACGAGCACCGGGTCTCGCGCCGACGGCACGACGCGCGCCGGCCGGCGAGATCTTCGGCTACGACGAGATCACCCGCCAGTACTACGACCGCTACCGCCTGCCGGTGATGCACACCGAGACCAACCTCGCACGAGGGCCCGAACGGCGACGAGGCGGTGAACTGGCTGTGGAAGCAGTGGGCCAACGTGCTGCGCGTGCGCAACGACGGCGTGCCGATCGTCGGCTTCACCTGGTACTCGCTGACCGACCAGGTGGACTGGGACACGGCGCTGCGCGAGAGCGAACGGCCGCGTCAACCCGCTCGGCCTCTACGACCTCGACCGCAAGATCCGGCCGGTCGGCCACGCCTACCAGCAGCTGATCGCGGACTGGCGCGACGTGCTGCCGACGCAGAGCGTCTGCCTGGTCGTGCCGGTCGTGCGGCCCTCCGAGTACGACGAGCCCGCCGCCGCCCGGCAAGCGGCCCACGCGCGCGCACCTGCGGACCGCGGAGCTGTCGACGGGCGAACAGCAGCAAGCCTGATGGACGTAGCGCTTCGGATCGGCGGGGAGCCCCTCGTCGTTCTGCGCGCCGGCGCCTGCCGGGACGGTCCCGGCGTTCATCGGGGCCACGGTTGCGCCGGGGCGCGGACTGATGCTGCTGCAGGCGCGCCTGCGGCTCCCATCCGGCGCGACGGTGGACGCGATCGCCTCGCCGCGCGCTCGCCGACGCGGCGCGCGCCCTCGACGGCGGGCCGGAGGACTTCGCCGGCAACGCCAGCTTCAGCTTCGGCGGGGCGATCCTGGCGCCCTACGCCAACCGCATCCGGGGCGACGCCGCTTGCCGATCGCCGCGCCATCGAGACCCGCATCGCCGGAGCCGCCGTGCGGCTGCCCCGCAACTGGGGCGGCCGCGCGCCCGGCGCCGAGCAATACGCCATGCACGGCCTGATCCTCGACGCCCGGGTCGCGGCGCGTCAGGGCGCGGCGGACCGGGTCAGCGGACGGTTCGACGCCGGCGACTTCGACGGCCGATGGCCGGGCCGAGCTGACCTTCGAGATCGAATGGCGGCTGGACGCCGGGGCGCTTGCCCTGCGCGTGGTCGCCGCCAACGTCGGCGCCAGAGCCCGCGCCGGTCGGCGTGGGCTGGCATCCCTACTTCGCCATCGTCAGCGGAGATCGCGCCAGGCGCGGCTGCGGCTCGCGGCGCACGGTCGCGGGTGGTCGTGAACAACTACGACGAGGTGCTTCCGACCGGTGAGCTGGAGCCGGTCGTCGGCGGCCCCTACGACTTCCGGACGGCGGCGGGCCGCCGCGCTCGGCGACCTCTACCTCGACGACTGCTTCACCGACCTGGACCGCGCGGCGGACGGCGTGCTGGCCGAGCTGCGCGATCCCGCGGCGGCCGTCGGTCTTCGGCTCTCCTGCCCCTTCGCCGCTGGTCCGCGCCGTCCAGGTCTTCGCGCCCGACAGGCCCTTCGTGGTGATCGAGCCGCAGTTCAACCTGGCGGACCCCTACGGGACCGAATGGGCTGGCCGCGACACCGGAATGACGCTCCTGCCGCCTGGCGCGGCGGCGACCTATGAGGTCCGCGTCGAGCCCTTCGCGCTCTAGCTCGGCCGGCCGCCCGCGGTCGGCCGGGTCGCCGATACGGCCGATGGACGCTTCGGCGTCATTGCCGAAATCGCTGCGGGGATAGGCGGCGATCTCTGCAGGCTGTCTGCAGGCGGATCAACCTAACTTAGGTTAAGTCTTTGGGAACATTCGCCTTCCGGACACGAGCAGTTGCGGTGCGGCGCCCGCCCAGAACCAAGCAATACGTGGTG
>CAWELU010000031.1:0-18981 GCA_963809965.1 uncultured beta proteobacterium | reverse complement strand
CGAATTTCTGTCCAATCAGACGGGGCCAGCTCTGGTCGCAGAGAGCGCAGAAGCTTACACCCACAATAGTGTGTTTCGAGGTACGGGTGCAGTCGCGAAGTGATGTCGGCGAGTCAGATCATTTGCCTACGCCGCTGTTCGAGCAAACGCTCGATCAGGTCGATGTTGCGCCTGACTCCGTCCATGTTGGGGTTGATCTTCAGCGCGCGGCGCGAATACTCGAGCGCGCGATCGAAATACTCGAGGCGGACGTCTGAATCTGGGCGTAGCCGGCGAGCGCGCCGAAATGGTATGGGTTGCGCTTCATGACCTCATCGCAATCGGCAAGCGACTTGCGTAGATCGCCGACCAGAAAATACAACGTTGCACGCTCCAGCCTTCGGCGAAATCGGGCTTGAGTGCGATGATGCGAGTAAACGTGGCGATACTTTGTCGCAGGTCGCCGGCACTCATCTGCTCGACCCCCGCTTGGTAGAGCCTGTCCACTTCCTGATCGCCGGAGCGTGCCCAGATGCGCCACATTGCCTGCTCGGCACGATCGCGTACGTCCGCGTCGGCATCGCGCAGTCCGTTCACGAGCAGCGCGGCGTCCGCCATCGTGCCGACTTCGCCGAGCCGCCTTACGGCATCGCGGCGCATCTGCGTATCGGCGTTGGAGAGCGCTTGCGCAGCCTGTTCCCGACTGAGCTCCTGCGCCTGCGCGGCCGTGCCGGAAAGCAACAAGATCAACACCGAGAACGACAAACAGGGCATTCACCGTCAACCCTCCCGTCGCGGGTTCCGCAATGTTACTGGGGCGTCCTAGTGCCGTTCCTGTCGTACTGAGTGCGGACCGCGACGCGGTTGCCCGCTGGCGAGCGGCGCGTCACGAGGTCGGAGTGAGTCGGGAGCGACTCAGGTTTGGCTTCCGATTCCTTCCTGGGACGAAGCCTACTGCACGGTTTCTTCAGTTTGGCCCGGTCCCCAGATAGGTCGGCACGATCTCCTCGACCGCTCTCGGCATGATGTTGAGCTCACGCAGACCTGGCAAGATCCCGCCCGCCACGTTATCCACCTTGAGCAGATCAACCTGACCGGTGGTAAGCGGCGGGTTTGGCAGGAGTCCGAACAAGCGCGCCTGAAGCTGGGCGACCGCGAAAGGTACCGACACGAGCGCGCGTCGTCTGCCGATGATGCGCAGCACGATCATGACCAGTTCGCGCATTGTGTACACCTCGGGGCCGGCAAGTTCGTAGGTACGACCGGCGGTCGCGGGATCGGCGAGGATGCGGGCGATAGCTGCTGCCACGTCCTCCACAAAAACAGGTTGCAGCCGCGTGTGGCCGCCGCCGATCAGCGGCAACACCGGGAGCAGCCGTGCGAGATGGGCGAGCGTACCGAACAGCGCATCGCCGGGTCCGAACATCGCACTCGGGCGGACGATAGTCGCACCCGGAAATGCTTCCTGGACCACCCGTTCCCCGCGCCCGCGCGAGCGAATGTACGGGGACACGGACTCGGGATCGGCGCCTATGCCGGAAACGAGCACGAAGCGAGCGACACCGGCAGCAGCCGCCTCGCGCGCAAGCGTCTCGGCGCCTTGTTCGTGCACGGCCTCGAACGTTACGCTGCCTGTCTCGACATAGGCCGAGACCGCATTGACGACCGCGTCGGCCCCGGCCACAGCGCCGGCGACCGCGCCTCGGTCACGCACGTCAGCGCCGAAGACGGTGACCCGTTCCCTGCCCGCCGCATCCAATGCACTTCGCGCCTGATCGGGATGCCGGACTACGACGCGCACAGTCGCTCCCTCGGATGCGAGGTGCCGCACGAGCCGCTGGCCGAGAAACCCCGTGCCGCCGAACACGCTAACCGTGGTCATAGCACTCCCTACCGTAGGCCGGACAGGGTCGACGTGTACAGCAACAACGATAGCGCGAAGCAACCTCCCGCGCGAGGACGTGGCGTCGAAGCTGCCGCGGGCGCTTTAGCTCGTCACATTGTCCAAGGTCAGAGGCCGCGCATGATCGGACGGGCTAGAGTCACCCACTACAACGTCGAATCAAGAGAAGTTGCGAGTACAGTATTTCGGAAGAATGATGTTCATGCTTAGCGGGTGACCGCTGCGGCTAGGTTCAGCCCATCGCCAATTTCTCCGTCCGACCACGTCCGGTCATTCATGCGTCAAAATATTCACGCCGGGAACGGCCGGCAGGCGCGCGCGTCTCGGCAGCAATGCAATAACGTCAAATCGTCCGCCAGATGTGGTCGCAAACCGATCCGGGAAGGAAGGTGGCAGCGTGCTTTGAAACGATTTCCATGTACGTCTTGTCGGCCAGTAGTTTGGCGGTCAGAGTCTCCCATTGCCCCAGGCTCTCATACTTGGAGTGCCACGCAATGCGGGCAGGGTTGCCGCCGATGGGCATGAGCACTTCGAGCGTCGTCCCGTGCTTCTCCTTGATGTACTTGGCGACCTCATGGCCGAAGGCCACGGCGTCAGCGGTCTTGCCTGGTGCGATTGACGCAGTACGGGTAAAGGCGATCATCATTGTCTCCTCGTTCTCGTTCGACCTGTGTGTCATGCGTTATGACACGGGTTCAGTCTAGACCTGCGCCGCCATCCCGTTAGGGCAATTTTTTCGACGCCTTCTGCACATCACCGACAGGCTCCTTTGTGGTGCTCGGACTCGAACTGATCGCCGACGGTCGCGGTTCGAGCCTGAGCAGTCGCTGCCGCATTCCGCTACCGGTCGTTGAACCTGTCGGAAGCGGCCATTCCGAGTAGGGCGTCTGCATGAAGCTCGGCTTCTTGCGGTTCGCGTTCGCTGTCGAAGCCGGGGCGGTATTTGACCCCTGTAACCTCGATCCGGTCGTTCGCGCTGTTACCGTTGTACAGTTCCCGCTTCAACATGGAGGAGTCCGCGATGCCAGCAGGTGGACCGCGGTCCCGGTCGTATCTCATCGCGGCGCTCGCTTTCGCGATGCTGTTCGGTTGCGCGCAGCTCGAGCGTGCGCCCGAACCTGCACCGCCGACACCCGCACCGCCTGTTCCGTCACTCCCGGCGCCAGGATCGTCTGGCGACACTGCGATAAACACGCAACAACGCGGCCGCATTTCGATGTACGGCAACGATTTCGCGGGCAAGAAGACCGCCAGCGGCGAGCGGTTCGATCCCACGGCGCTCACCATGGCGCACCGAACGCTGCCGTTCGGCACGCGCGTGCGCGTCACCAATCTCGAGAACCGACGCAGTGTGGAGGTCGTGGTGAACGATCGCGGCCCGTTCGTGTCCGGACGGATTGCCGATCTGTCCGAAGCGGCGGCTCGCCGCATAGACATGGTTGCAGACGGCGTGGTGGAAGCGCTTCTGGATATTCTCCGGCCAGGCAATGCGCCAGGCGGACGAGTTGATTAGGCGCGCGCGTCCGCCGCGAATGAAAGTAAGGGTCTTCAGGAAGTCGTGTGGGTCGTTTGAGTGGGTGAATATGGCCGGAAGCGGCATGGGTGCTGGCTTTCGGGCATGTTCAGGGGCGTGGAAACTGGGCATCATGTTTGCATGGCTACCTCAACGAAGCGACAGCGGCGGCTGTGGGATGCGTACGCCTTCCCCGGCTTTCGTCCGCAACCCACGGTGCGCGGCGTCTTCGGTGATCCGAAGGCGCGGGTCATCACCCTTGAACGGCGCTCAAAAAAACGACCTGCGGCTGCTGTGGTCGAACGCAGTCGGGCTGGTACGACCGGCGGACGCGTCAGGTCCGCGATCTGTCCTGCGGCGATATGCGCATCTACCTCGAGTTCGAGGTGCGGCGCGTGCAGTGCCGCGGTTGCGGCAAGGTGAAGCGCGAGCGGCTGGAGTTCCTGGCCGACAACCCGTTCTATACCAAGCGCTTTGCCCATTACGTGGGCCGGCGCTGCCGTTCGACCACGATCAAGGAACTGGCCAAGGAGCTCCATCTCGACTGGGACACGGTCAAGACGCTCGAGAAGCAGTACATGCGCGCGCAGCTGGCCAAGGCCGGCACGCCCGGCCCCAAGGCGATCGGCATCGACGAGATCTCGATTCGCAAAGGCCACACCTATCGGATCGTGGTGAGCGACCTGCTGCGCCGGCGTCCGATCTGGTTCGGCGGCGAAGACCGCTCCGAGAAGAGCATGGCCATGTTCTACGAGCGGCTCGGAGAGAAGAAGAGCCGCGGCATTCGCCTGGCGGTGATGGACATGTGGAAGCCGTTTCGCAACGTGACGAACGAGCACGCCCCGCAGGCGGCGATCCTGTTCGACAAGTTCCACGTCATGCGTCACCTGGGCGAGGCGCTCGACAAGGTGCGCAAGGCCGAGTACGCGCGACTCAGCGGCCGGGACCGCAGCTTCATCAAGGGCCAGAAGTACACGCTGCTGTCGCATCGGGAGAACCTCACCCTGGCGGGCCGCCAGAACCTCAAGAAGCTCCTGGCGGCCAACAAGCGCCTGAACACGGCCTACCTGCTCAAGGAATCCTTCGGCCAGCTCTGGGACTACGAGCGCGAGGGCTGGGCGCGGCGCTTCTTCGACAACTGGCGCGCGAGCCTGAAATGGCAGCGGCTCGAGCCCTACGAGAAGTTCGCCGAGATGATCGAGCGTCATTGGGATGGCATCGCCGCCTACTGCAAGCCCGAGAACAAGGTCTCGCTCGGATTCGTCGAGGGACTCAACAACAAGATCCGCGTCATCCAGCGTCGCGCGTACGGCCTGCGCGACGAGGAATACCTGCGGCTCAAGATCCTCACCTGCATGCTCCCTGAACTCTAAAATGCACCCAGAATCACCCACTCGATTTCCTGAAGACCCGAAAGTAAGTTGGACACTTCCAAACATGGTGTTACTGCCTGAGGAGGTCTCATGACGAGCAGATGCGCGTTGCTCGTGGCCATGATGGCTGCGCTCACTTGGACCCCTTCCCAGGCGGCTTGCTTGAGCGATGCCGAAGTGGCGGCCTTGTTCGACAGCTACAGCAAGCGACAACCAGCAGCCAACCCGGAGGGACTGTCTCTTGCCGATGGCGAATGCACGCGAGAGAAGTTCAATAAGCTGCTGCAAGCGCAAATGGGCACGCCGGTTGGCTACAAGGCCGGTCTTACCAATCCGGCGGTGCAAAGGCGCTTCGAACACGATTCGCCGGTATGGGGCATGCTGTATGCGCCCATGCTGCTCAAGAGTGGCGCGGTGGTCGAGGCCGCATACGGTGCGCGGCCGCTCTTCGAGGCCGACCTGCTTGTACGCGTGAGCGACGAGGCAATCAATCGCGCCACGACGGCCGAGGAGGTGTTGCGTACGATTGACCAGGTGATTCCGTTCATCGAGCTGCCGGACCTCATCGTGCAGACGCCCGCACCGCCGAAACTCAACGGTGCGGCGATTACTGCGATCAACGTCGGTGCGAGGCTCGGCGTTGTGGGCACTCCTATCGCAGTTCAGAACGACGTCGGGTTTTCGAACGCACTGCGGGACATGGTGATAATCGTGAAGGGTGACGGCGCCGAGATGGACCGCGGCAAGGGCAGCGATGTCCTCGGTCACCCGCTGAACGCGGTAGTGTGGCTCGCCAAGGATATGGCTAAGAGCGGCAAGGCGATGAAAAAGGGCGATCTCATTAGCTTGGGCTCGTTCTCGAAGCTGTTGCCGCCCGTTCCGGGCCTCGCCGTGGAGGTGCTTTATGAGGGCCTGGCGGGCAGTCCCTCGATCACAGTGACGTTCAAATGACCACGACGCGCGGGCGCCATCTCCTGGGTTGGGCCAGTCTGCGTTCAGATCGGGAGCCTCGATGACTCCTCGTGGCCGCATTCGCGCTCGAACGCCGACAGTCCGGGTTCGACCCACATCAGCCGTAGCGTCGTACAAAAACGGGACATTCGATCACGATCGACTCGAGGGATTGGGCTACGCACCTCGCCCGCGACTCGGCAGGTGTTGGCCGGTCACCGACGGTGGCACTTCGATCCATACCAGCTGTTCGTTGCCGCCGAAAATCCCATATCGTCAACGCTTGCGGCAGATCACTTGTATTGGGTGAGTACGACCCTCCTCGATGTTTCGCGCGGCGTTGCGCGTCTTCTGCGATGCGGTCTCTCCCATGAGGATATGGATGCCGAGCGGCGGCAATATTCCTTTCTCTGCTTTCTCGATGACAGCCTTGTATCCCGCCAGGTACTTGGCTCCGGTGTCCTCCAGGACAATATCCTCGAAGCCTGCCGTCTCCAGAAGGGCGCGAGTCTCGGACGGCGGCACCAAGTAGGCACCGCTGCCGTCTTCCGACCAAGGCAAAGGGTAGTGCGGATCGCCGTTTGGTCCTAGCCCGTGCTCAGTTAGTGCGAAGAAGGCTCCACTCTTCAGCACGCGATGGGCCTCGGAGAAGAACCTCGGCCGATCGGGAACGTTCATTGTGACGTGCTGCGTGTAGGCGCCGTCAAAAGCAGCATCCCCATACGGCAGCCGCTGGCCGTCCCCCTGCCGGATAGTCACTTGATCTTCCATTCGGAGCAGCGCGGTAAGTCTGTTACCTGCCTCGACAAACGGCTGCGTGATATCGAGTCCGCTCACCTTGCATTGAAACCGTTTCGCGATATAGCGAGCGGGACCGCCGAGGCCGCAACCAATGTCAACGATGTGTTGACCAGCCTTGATGGGGAGACGATCGGCGAGCTCTACTGTGGCCGGAAATCCTCGGGCGTGGAAATGGTCTACCGGAGCCACGTCCTCAAGCGTCACCGCGTCTAAAGACTTGGACATCCCTCCCAACGCGGAGACGATGCGCGCATAGACGTCGCCCTTAGCCCAATGGTCCGCGATTGCTTTCTCGTTTGTCACGTTTCCTCCCAGCGCAGTCCGCCGTGTCCGTAACAGGCGTGATCCACTGTATCACCGGACGGAGCGGGTCGTAGGTCTGCTATCGGTGACGGCGGTTGAACGGCTGCTCATGGCCGAGGCCGTGTAAAAACGCGAAAGTTGTCTATATTGAGGAAAGAGATTTCTTCGAGGTGGCAACATGAAGCGATTCGTCGAAGGCGAGGACCGAAGCCAAGTGGCCTTGCTGCCGGAGTGCCTGGACGACTATGTGGGTGAGGACAACCCGGTGCGGGTGGTGGAGGCCTTTGTCGAGCAACTGGACCTGCGGGAAATGGGCTTCGATGGCGTTGCTCCGGCGGCAACTGGGCGTCCGGCGTACCACCCGGCGGTGTTGCTCAAGCTCTACCTCTACGGTTACCTGAATCGCATTCAGTCCAGCCGGCGGCTGGAGCGCGAGGCGCAGCGCAACCTTGAGCTGACCGCGGCATCGATCGCGACCAGCTACGCCATGGCCGAACGGCGCGCGCAGCCACGGCATCGACGATCTACCGTCGTGGCTGCCGTGGTTCTTCAGAGGGATTCGGCAATGCGATGAGGCCGGATCACGCCGCTGGTGCCCAAGTCGCTGACCTCCCGCAGCCGAGGTCGCTTCGCGCAGCTTCTCTCTCGCCGCGCCGGGCAACGGGCCATCAAGCGCTTTACCACCGTCGAGAACGGCTTGACCTTGCACAAGTACTGGTCCTCGGCTTGCCCCAGGTGTCCGCTCAAGGCGCGCTGCACGACAGGCGACTATCGGCGCATTGCGCGTTGGGAACAGGAAGCGGTGCTCGAGGCGATGCAGCGGCGGCTGGATCGGCAACCCGAGATGATGCGCGTGCGCCGCCAGACGGTCGAGCATCCGTTCGGCACGATCAAGTCCTGGATGGGGTGGACCCACTTCCTGACCAAGACGTTGCCGCGGGTGCGCACCGAGATGAGTCTGCACGTCCTGGCGTATAACCTGAAGCGGGTGATGCGCATCTTGGGCATCGGCGCAATGATGCGCGCGATGAGCACTTGAGCCGCTGCGGCTCGTATTTCGCCCGAAAAACTGGCACCCTCGGCCCGATCCGCCACCAAAACTGCGTAACGGCTTCTTACGGGTTACAGGACGGCGAAAAGGGTCCGCGCCAATCGTCCAAGGTCAGCTCCGCCATCGTCGCTCAACTCAGAAAATCTGCGAGCGTTTTTGCACAGTTTCGGCCGCAACCGGCCTGATCGCTGACGCTCTTGATCCGATTCACGGCGAACACGCGGTGCCCGCGAACGTGAACGTTGAACGCCTGTGTGGGTCTCGGAATGATCGAATGGCAGTAGTGTGCTGATTTGTGTGCAGAGCCGCCTTTGAGGAAGGCGGGGTGGTCATGGTATGAGGTCGATTGCCGACGTCGAATTGATCCATCCTGGGGAGGGCCACACCATGACCGGGAGAAAGCTTGAGCCAGTTGCGCGCGAATTGAAGCGTTGGTGGCGCAGGATCGGGATTTGCTGAAGGCGTTGCTGAAGGAGGCGCTGGACCAGATTCTGCTCCATTCCCTGCGACCGCGCTCTACCTGCCTAGCCGGATGAAATGAATGGGCACAAGCGATGCGGGCAAGCGGCGCAATGCCAGCTGCACGCGGCGGAACACGTCGTCGACGATCGCGGCGCGCTCCACGATGTACCCCATCAGGACAAAAACGGAATCGACACCAGCGCGTCGTTGTCGAGAGTCAAAATGGAGCGCTCCGACATGAGGAAGAACACCTGATTGTCGAGTCAGGGCTGGCGAGACGTCAGGAAGAACGGGAATCCGAACGCAAGTCCCAGCCCCATGAGAGTGGAGACTCTGGGAAAGCAGCCGCGCCGGCACGGAGTCGCGCGGTGCTGACAAGCGAGATCGTCAGCGCACGACCAGCACCGGAATATGGGCGTGGATTAGCACCTTGTGCGTTTCGGAGCCGAGCACGATCGCAGCCACGCCGTGACGACCGTGCGACGCCATGCAGATGAGGTCACAACCGTGCTCATCCGCGACGCGGAGGATTTGGCGATAGACGTCCTCGGCCTCGACAACTACCGCTTCGGTCGCCACGCCGGCGGCCGCTGCGTCTTTCGCTACCGCGGCCAGGATTTGCTGCGCCGCGTCGCGCTGCCCCGCCTCGTAATCGCCTTCGTGCTGGTTCAGGAACGGCGCGGCTGCGCTATGCTGCGCACCCGGCAGATGTGGAAACACGTGGAGCGTGACCAGCGTCGCGTCGTGAGTCCGTGCGAGCTCGATTCCCAGAGTGACGGCCTTGCCGGCGAATTCGGAGCCGTCGGTGGGCACCAGGATGCGCTTGAACATGAGGCTCCTCTCTCTACTTCAGTCGGCGCGGTCGGCGCGGTCTCCGGGGTACGCGTTCCTTGCGGGCGGCAGCATCGATCGCGTCACACCCTTCATTTCTTTTCGTCCAGGCCCTGCAGAGCCAGCTGGAGGTCTTCGTCGTCTGCGTATTCCTGCGCTGGATTCTCGATCGTGACCGAGTCTAGATCGTACGTCTTCGGCTTGTCGAGAAGCCTCGTCACCTGCTTCGGGAACGCCACCACGAGCGCCACAAGTACGGGGGCTCGTGCAGTCAGGAGATGGCGTGGACGAGGCCCGGGTCAGAGCGCGATTCGACTACTGGGCAGGTCCAACGACGTCTCATCAAGAATGATGATGCGGCGCAGAATACGCTGGAGGGAGTGGGCGGTCAACGCCGCGCATGACCGCTTCGGGACGCGTCCAGTAACTGCCGCTTGTGGCCCGAATTCAGCCCGTCGATGGCGGGCACGAACTGCGGCGAGGCGGACAAGAGCGGTATCGTTACGTCATGACGATTCGCGTCGAGTGCTACGCTGGCTATCGCGGCGAACAGGAGCCGCTGGCTTTCTGGCTGGGAGAGCGCCGGCTGGCGGTGCGTGCCATAGTTGATCGCTGGTTTGCGCCGACACAGCGCTGGTTCAAAGTCGACGCCGACGACGGGGATGTGTACGTGCTTCGACACGACGAGGCGAGTGGCGAATGGGAGCTTGTGGCCTATAGGGCTATCGCCGCTGACGGTGCCTTGGCTCACCGCCGCGATCGACCGAACTGAGGCAGTCGCGCCTCGTCCTTGAACCCGTCGATGTGCCGCCTCCAGTTGTCATCTCTAGTCCTGAGTACTGAATCCCGCGCACCTCATACGAAACGACGGGTCGTCGTCCCTTGCCCCCGAGTATTCAGTACTTCGGACGAAGTTCTAGGACCTCAGTGCTCGGGACTTCGCAGGAGTACGAACTGCCAGGTACGCCGTTCCTAAAGCTCAGTGGCAGTGCGAAGTGCGTCGATCCGTCGGCGTGTGCATGTCCACGACCGCCCAAGCAGACACATGCCAGACTTCGCTGGACGATCAGAATCAGCGGGTGGCGCGCCCGATTATTCAATCACTCGGCCGGCGCGTAGAAGCAACGATTGCGGGACCTGGAGACCAAGAGCCTTCGCCGTCTTGAGGTTGATCAACAATTCGTATTTGTCCGGTCGATTGACCGGTAGATCCGCGGGGCGGGCACCGCGAAGGATTCGATCGACGTAGTTCGCGCCACGCGCGAGCGGTTCCGAAAGTGCGCCTGCTGAACTGTAGGAAAGCAGGCCGCCCGCCTCGACGATTGACGTGGATGCGCACGCGCTCGGCAGGCGGTTGCGCAACGCGAAAGTGGCTATGCGCTCGCGCGCCGCAAAGGTCGCCGCGCTACCCGCCACCGCTATCGCCTGTGCGCGCCAGGCAAGTATCTCGGCGAACGCGGGCTCAACGTCTTCGCTTTTCTCGATGTGGTGGTAACGGACTTCGTAGCCCAGGGTTTTCGCCGCCGGATCGAGCAGAGGCCTGACGTCGAGGCGGCCCCCGTCGAGGCTCGCCCCGAGGCTCGGATCGAGGATCCAGGAAAGGCGGGTCGCGGTTGGCGCGATTTCTTTGAGGAACTCGAGCCGCTTGGTCGATACCTCGATTCCAGTGTAACTCGACACCCCAGTAACATTGCGTCCGGGCAGAGCAAATGAGTCGATGAGGCCCGTTTCGACCGGCCAGGGAACACCCGTAAACACGATCGGGATCGACTTGGTCGCCCGCGCTGCGGCGACCGCAGCTTCTGCGGAGGTGGCCCAGACGACATCCACATGCTTGCGAACCAGGTCCTCGGCCAGCGCGGGTAGGCGTTCGTATTTGTAGTCGGCGATGGCGCTTTCGACAACAAGATTCTGTCCCTCGATCCACCCCAGCGCTTTCAACTCGGCGCGGAACACAGGCAGGAAAGCGCGCTCCACGTCCTGGGAGGAACCAGTCGCCAGCACGCCAAGCGTCTTGCCCTGCGTCGATGACTTGGCTTGGGCGCACGCAGCACGCGGCCCGGCCGCAATGCCGAGCGCAAGTAATGCGGTGATGGTGTCACGCCTGTTCATTCGATCACTCGATCCGAGCAATCAGCATCGCCCTCCCAGCGAGCCCTGCGAGTGACGGACTTGTTTGTCTCATTACTCACTCTCGGATCCGCCTGCAGTAAGTCTACGCTCGACGGTCCGCACGTTGTAGATGGCGCCATCGAACGACCGCTCTTTTTAGGGAATTCGCTGTACGCCCGCTGTTGGCCGAACTGAGACAATTGACCGTCAACATGGAACCCTCGGAGCATCGTGTCCAGGGTCCGTTTCGCATACTGAATCCCTCGCACTTCATACGAATTCCGTCATCCCTAGTCCTGAGTATTCAGTTCTTCGGAGAACATTCTGGGGACTAAGGATTCAGAACTTTACCGGCGTACGAATTGGCAGATGTCCCGTTCCTAGAATGTTTCAGTTTCGCGACTTGCGCGCGAAGGCCGGAACGGACAAGGCCGATGCCAGCGACCTAGGGGGAGCGCAGCAGCAACTCGGGCACAAGAGCGTAAAAACGACCGAGATTTACCTGCGCGCCCGGGCCGGCGAGAAGGTCACGCCGACCAAGTAATCCACGGAATTGCGGAACTCGGCGGGTTTTGCGGAACAAAATAAGGCCGCAAACATCGCCGAAATCCGCATGGATAGTGGCTCCCCGAATCGGGCAAGGATGGGCACTGGATTGAGGTCTTATCGATGCCCTGAACGGCTGTAGGCGACCCTAAGGGGCGTTCGGCCCGGTTGCCGAGTACCCTGGAGCGTAGTAATAGGGGCGGCACGCCGGCAATCCGCTGCGGGGCCGGCGCGCCGATTCCTTCTGCTAGGCTGTGACAGGCTCCGTTCGAATCGCTGAAACGGCTTGCCGTCCCTTCGCCACCGGCTTGATCTTGAACCAGATGGCATACAAGGCCGGCAGGAACACGAGGGTGAGCACCGTTCCGCCGAAAGTTCCACCGATCAAGGTGTACGCCAGCGTTCCCCAAAAGACGGAATGGGTGAGAGGAATGAACGCGAGCATGGCGGCGAGCGCCGTCAGAATCACCGGACGGGAGCGCTGCACGGTGGCCTCGACCACGGCATCGAATGGCGCTAGTCCATCCTTCTCGTTTGTGCGTATCTGCCCGATCAGGATGAGCGTGTTGCGCATCAGGATCCCGGAAAGTGCGACCAGCCCGACCAGCGCGTTGATGCCGAACGGCTGGTGGAACAGCAGCAAGGTCGGAATGACGCCGATGAGGCCCAGCGGTGCCGTGGCGAACACCATCATCATCACGGAGATCGAGCGGACCTGAAAGATGATGGTGATCAGCGTAAGGGCGACCATGATGGGAAACAGTGGGGCCAGTGCGCGATTTGCCTTGCCGGATTCCTCGATGGAACCGCCCTCCTCGATTCGGTAGCCCGAGGGCAGTTTGGCGATGACGGGCTGGAGCTCTTTCCACACGGCGGTCGACACGTCCGGCGGCTCCAAGCCCTCGGCAATGTCTCCACGCACAGTGATCGTCGGCGTGCGATCGCGACGACGCAGGATCGGGTCTTCCATGCGGATTTCCACCGTTCCGATCTGCGACAGTGGAATGCGTTGGCCGGCCGTTCCAACCAGGGTGAAATCGGTGATCTTGCTCGGGTCAAGCCGCGCGTTTCCGGCAGAACGGGCAGCGATCTGCACCGAGCGGATGTCTTCGCGCACGTCCGTGATCGGGATGCCGCTCAACAGGAACTGAAGCTGTTGGGCCACATCGCTGGACGTCAAGCCGATGCTCTGGAGTCTGTCCTGATCGAGCGAAAAGCGAAGCGTAGGCACGCGTTCGCCCCAGTCGGCATTGACCGTTCTCATCTGGGGACTGGCCTGCATTACGGCACGCACCTGCTCGGCGATGTCGCGGAGCTTGCCGGGGTCGGGCCCCATCACACGGAAAGCCACGGGAAAGGGCGAATACGGACCGAACACCAGTTGAGTGACCCGCACCCGAGCCTCCGACGCCAGACCGTCGGCCAACGCCTGTCGCAGTCTGAACTTGAGCGCTTCGCGCGCCTCTTCGCTCTGCGTCAATACGACGATCTTCGCGAACGAGGGATCGGGTAGCTCGGGCGCCATGGCGAGGTAGAAGCGCGGTGCCCCTTGTCCGATGTAGGCAGTAACAGTCTTGGCTTCCGGCTGCCCGGCCAGCCAAGCTTCGACCGTGGCACTGGCGGCACGCGTCTGCTCGATGGAAGTGCCATAGGGCATTTGCACTTCGACCAGCACCTCCGGTCGATCGGAAGTCGGAAAGAACTGCTTCTTCACCAGCCCCATGCCCAATACCGCGACAAGGAACAGGCCAACGACGCTGCCCGCGACCAGCCATTTGCGGCGAATCACAAAACCGAGAAGCTCCCGAAAGCGGTTGTACCGCGGCGTGTCATAGATCGCCTGCTGCCCGCCCTCATGCTTCTTGATGTCCGGGAGCAGCTTCACGCCCAGGTAGGGCGTGAACACGACGGCAACGACCCAGGATGCGATCAGCGCGATGCCGACGATCCAGAACATGTTGCTGGTGTACTCGCCGGCGGTCGACTGGGCGAAACCGTTCGGCATGAAGCCGATCGCGGTCACCAGGGTACCGGCGAGCATGGGCGCCGCAGTATGGCTCCATGCATAGGCCGCTGCGCGGATGCGGTCGTAGCCTTCCTCCATCTTCACCACCATCGTCTCGATGGCGATGATCGCGTCGTCGACCAGCAGCCCCAGCGCCAATATCAAGGACCCGAGCGTAATCCGGTCGAAGTTCTTACCGGTGGCCGCCATGACGATGAACACAGCCGCCAAGGTCAGAGGAACCGCCGCCGCGACCACGATACCGACGCGCCATCCCATGCTGAGAAAGCTCACGAGCATGACCACGCCGAGAGCGACGAAGAACTTGACCATGAACTCGTCGACCGACTCCCGGATATTGACCGACTGATCCGTGATTTTGGACAGGCTCATCCCCAGCGGCATTTCCGCGTTGATCGCCGCCGCTTCTCCCGCCAGCGCCTTGCCGAGGTCGAGGCCATTCCACCCCTCACGCATGACCACGCCAAGCAGCAAAGTCGGCTCGCCGTTGTTGCGGATCAAGAAGGTGGCTGGGTCTTCGTAGCCGCGCTTCACTTCGGCGATGTCGGAGAGCTTCAGCGTGCGCCCTTGCGCGGCGATGGGCGTATTGCGGATGCCGTCCAGATCATCGAAAGCGCCGTCCAGTCTGAGGAAGATTTGCGGCCCCTTGGCTTCGATCGATCCGCCGGGCGTCATGACGTTCCGGCTGTTGAGCGCGGTGAAGATGTCCCGCGGGGAGACGCCCAAGGTGGCGAGGCGGTCATAGGAGAACTCGACGAAGATCCTCTCCGCCTGCTCGCCGATGATGTTCACCTTCTTGACGCCGGGCACGTGAAGCAGTCGTTGTCGCAACGCCTCGGCTTCGCGGACGAGGTGCCGTTGAGGCTCACCCTTCGCCTTCAGCGCGTACAGCGCAAAGGTCACGTCGGAATATTCGTCGTTCACCATTGGACCGATCACGCCACGCGGCAACTGAGCGGCCTCGTCGCCGAGTTTCTTCCGCGCCTGATAGAACTCGTCGGGGACCGCGGCGGGCGGGGTGCTGTCGCGCAGGACCACCGTAGTGAACGCCAAGCCCGGGCGCGTGAACGTCTCGGTTCGGTCATACCAGCGGAGTTCCTGCATTCGCTTCTCCAACTTTTCGGCGACCAACTCTTCCATCTCCTTTGCCGTAGCGCCGGGCCAAGCCGTGACGACAGTCATCTGCTTGATCGTGAAAGCCGGGTCTTCCGCGCGACCCAGCGTCAGGAAGGCCACGACGCCGGCGATGGAAATCGCGACGAGCAGGAACAACGTGACGGAGCGCTCGCGTACGGCAAGGGCGGAGAGATTGAAGCCGCTCATGACGATGCCCCGCCTTTGGCGGCCACACCGGGCGTCGCCTCGCCGCGCAGTCGCACATGCTCGCCTTCGTGCAATAGATGCGCGCCGAGCGCAACCACGGGATCGCCCACCTTGAGGTTGCCGACGACCGAAGCCGCTTCGTCGCTGAGGCGGGCAATTTGCACGGCACGCCACGTGACTCGAGGCGTATCCCCTTCAACCAGCCATACGCCCGGACCCTTGCCGGAATCGCTGATCGCGCCAATCGGCACCTGCAGTGTCGGGTCGCGCTGCCCGTCCGAGAGCTGGATGGAGATGGTGGAACCCAGCGGCGCGTCGGCCAGACTGCCCTCCAGCACGTAGCGCGCCTCGAACGTTCGAGTCTGACGGTTGGCCGCGTCTGATAACTGGCGAAGTTTTGCAGAGCCATTCAGCCCGGTTCCATACAACGCGGCCCGGCCGGTGGATCCGATCGCCGGGCGCAGAGTTTCTGGAAGCTCGATAACCGCCTCGCGGCGTCCGGCATGCGCCACACGCACGACGACTTGACCCGCAGCAACAACCTGCCCCGCCTCCGCCAGCGTCTCGACCACCACACCGTCCGCATCCGCGACCAGGACAGCGTAGCCCGTCTCGTTGCGGGCAACGTCGGCCTGGGCTTGGGCCGCGTTGAGCTCCGCTCGTGCCGACTCGGCGGCAGCCTTCACCTTGTCGTAGGCCGATGCCGAAACCGCCCCTGCGGACACCAGGTCGCGGTGTCGCGCCTCGTCGGCCGACGTCTGGCGCGCGCGCGCCCTGGCAGCGGCAACCGCCTCCTCTTGCGCGCGCGTGGCAAGCCTCAAGTCCGTGGGATCGATGCGCATGAGCGGCTGGCCGCGCTTGACCGTTTGCCCGGTATCAACCAGGCGTTCCAGAACCTTCCCGGGCACGCGGAACCCCAGGTCACTCTGCACACGGGCCGCGACGATACCGGTGAAGGAACGCTCCGCCCGGGTGGAGATCTCGACGGTCCCTACTCGCACCAGCGGGGCCTGCGTCCGCGGATCAGCTGAAGAAGTTGCGTCGCTGCAGGCTGCCAGGACAAAGGGCAGCAGACCGAGGATGGCAACGAACGGGACATGACGACGGCTGAAGCATGGAAACCTCCGTGGAGTGCGTGAAGGCTTCCACCTTACAACTAGTGACTATTATTGTCAATAGTCACATCACAAACATTAGGGAGCCAGGCTGCGCAGCACCAGGTTCGATAGTTGCGCCGGCGCCTCCTCGATGAGATCGAGGTTGTGCTGGAGCAGGAGTGGATTCGCATACGGGTGCACGACCAGATAGATCGCATGCACCGTCTCGTCCAGCGGCGTTTTGCGCTCGAACTCGCCGGTCTCCCGACCTTCACGGACGACGTCCATCAGGATCTGCCTGATGCGCTCCGCGTAGGCGCGGGCGGACGGCCACCCCTCCCCAGCGGAGTGCGCGGCGATGTCGTGCAGCTTGCGATCGTTGAAAAACAGACTCACACCGGTCGCCGTTAAGGTCTTGAACATGCGACGGAATTTTTCAGTCGGCGTGCTCGCGCCAGCCACGGCCTCTTCGACCGCCGCGACTATCGCACTCAAGGTCTTGGCGCAGATGGCCTCGCCGATGGCCTGCTTGGAATCGAAGAACTTGTAGATGTAAGCCTTTGAGAAGCCGATCGCCTTGGCCAGGTCGGAGACCGTGGTCTTCTCGTAGCCGTAACGGCTGAAGTGCTCTTCGGCCGCCTCCAGGATTTGCTCTCGAACATTGTGGTCGGCTGGGCCGCGCGACTGGGGGGCAGTAGATGTGATTTCGCTCATAAGCAAAACGATACCTCAGATCATTGAGCTTGACAACTAGTGACTGTTATGGATTATAGTCACGCTACTCAGCTCAACCCCAAAGGACTCTCCATGCGCACCGCACCTCCGCCCTCTGGCCCTCCTGCTGAGTGTCAGCCTATTGACGGGCTGCGCAGTCGGCCCCGACTACAGGTCGCCCGAGATTGACGTCTCGTCCCGCTTCCTCGGTCAGGAGGCCGTCGCCCACAGAGACGTCCAGAGCAAGGCGGACCTCACTGCCTGGTGGGCCGGCTTCGACGATCCTCTACTGACGCGCTTCATCTCCCTGGCTCTCGAACAGAATCTGGACATCGCGCAGGCAGCCGCACGTGTCGCCCAATCGCGCGCCTCGTTGCGCCTGGCAGATGCAGCCCTGCTTCCGTCGGCCAATGTGAGCGCGAATGCTGCAAGAACGCACCAGTCGGTTGAAACGCCGCTGGGGCAGCTAATCAGCGCCACGCGCGACTTCGACCGCAATGGCAGCTACTACGAGGCCAACCTCGGTGCAAGTTGGGAGATCGACGTGTTCGGCGGGCTGCGTCGAGGGCGGGAAGCTGCTGCGCGCGGAGTACGAGGCATCCGAAGCCGGCGCGATTGCGACACGGCTGGCTGTGGCCGCGCAAACGGCAGATGTGTACGTCACGATCCGCGGCTTGCAGTCGCGCATAGCGATCGCGCGCACAACAAGCGGAGACGCGCCGTGAGCTTCTCTCCACGGTCAAGCTTCAGTTCGAAAAGGGGATCGCCGCCGAGCTGCAGATGCGCCAAGTCGAGGGTTCGCTCGCTCAGGTCGAGGCGCAAATTCCCGTCCTGGAAGCTGGGCTCGATTCGGCGATGAACGCGCTGGACGTGCTGCTCGCGGTGCAGCCGGGAACCTACCGCGCCGAACTGAGCGCGGAGGCGTCTATTCCGGTCGCTCCCGGTCTCGCCGAAACCGGCACCCCGGCCGAGATGATTCGACGCCGACCGGATCTCATCGTGGCCGAGCGGCGCCTTGCCGCCGCCAGCGCGCGCATCGGTGTCGCGATTTCGGAGTACTACCCCAAGTTCTCGCTCGGCGGGCTGCTGGGCAGTGCCACCGCAATAGCGAGCGGCAACCTCTTCACCGGGGCTGCCAGCCAGGCCCTGGGCGTCCTCGGACTGCGCTGGCGCCTGTTCGACTTCGGCCGCATCGACGCGCAGATCGCCGCCGCGCGTGGCCAGGAGGCCGAAGCCCTGGCGGCCTACCGGCTGGCCGTGTTGCGGGCGACCGAGGATGTCGAGAACGCCTTCTCCGCCCTCGTCAAACGCGAGGCCCAGGTCGGCATCCTGACGCGCGGTGAGTCATCGTTCGCCCGCGCGCGCGAGAACTCGTTTGCCGCCTACACCGGCGTGGGTCACGCTCTGCCTTCTGGACACGGTGCCACTGCGCGGAATAGTCTCGGAACCATGCGCCGGCCAGGGCGCCATGGCCAAGGTTATCGCCGATGCTGTACACCAAGTTATCGCGACCGACCTCATCGAGCACGATGGCTGCATCTTTCCCATCGTGCCTGGCGTCGACGCGCTGCAGGCGCCGCTGCCGGCGGGAGTGCAGACGATCCTGACCAACCCGCCGTACCGCCGGGATTCGCTGCTGCGCTGGTCGAACGCTGGCTGGGGATTCTGAATCCTGTTCGTGGCCAGATCTGTCCGTCGCCGCCATCGCCGTGGGACGAGAGCCAGAGCGGCCAACCCTGATGACCCCACATCCGGTCTATGCCGGCCGCGTCAAGCTGCCACGACGGATCCGCTGGTTCGCCGGCACCGACGCGGACAAGGGCGATTCGCCGCAGCACGATCACTGTTGGCTGATCTGGGATTGGAGTTGGGATTCGGCGAAGCTGCCGTTCGACCTCTCCTCCAGCGATCCGCGGCTGAAGGGTTGCCAGGTCTGCGGCGCCTCGCTCGCGCATCTGCGGGACGGGGCGAAGACCTGCTCCGTCCGCTGCCGCAT
>CAWELU010000030.1:0-9240 GCA_963809965.1 uncultured beta proteobacterium | reverse complement strand
CCGCCTCGCGCTGGAAGACGTCGACGAACAGCTTGCCGATGATGCGGCGCTTTTGCTCCGGATCGGTGACGCCGGCGAGCGCCGCCAGAAGCTCGGCGCTGGCGTCGACGTGGACCACGCGCACGCCGAGGTTGCGCGTGAAGGTGTCCATCACCTGCTCCGCCTCGTTCAGGCGCAGCAGGCCGTGGTCGACGAACACGCAGGTGAGCTGATCGCCGATCGCCTTGTGGATCAGCGCCGCGGCGACCGAGGAATCGACGCCGCCCGAGAGGCCGAGAATCACCTGCTCGTTGCCGACCTGCGCGCGGATCGACGCGACCGCCTCGGCGACGTAGTCAACCATGTTCCAGTCCTCGCCGCAGCCGCAGATGTCGTGCGCGAAGCGCGCGAGGATGGCGGCGCCCTGGCGGCGTATGCGTGACCTCCGGATGGAACTGCACCGCGTAGAAGCGCCGCGCTTCGTCGGCCATCGCGGCGATCGGGCGTCGCCTCGTTGCTGCCGATCACGCTGAATCCGGGCGGCATCGCCGTGACCTTGTCGCCGTGGCTCATCCAGACGTCGAGGAGGCCATGGCCGTCGGCGTTGGTGCGATCCGCGATGCCGCGCAACAACGCGGAATGTCCGCGCGCGCGGACCTGGGCGTAGCCGAACTCGCGGACCTTGCCCGCCTCGACCATGCCGCCCAGCTGCGCGGCCATCGTCTGCATGCCGTAACAGATGCCGAGCACCGGCACGCCCTGCGTCCACACGGCGGCCGGCGCACGTGGCGTGTCGCCTTCGGTGACGCTGTTCGGGCCGCCCGAGAGCACGATGCCCTTCGGCGCGAACCGGCGGACGAACGCATCGTCGACGTCGTGCGGATGAATCTCGCAGTACACGTGCGTCTCGCGCAGCCGGCGCGCGATCAGCTGCGTGTACTGCGCGCCGAAGTCGAGAATCAGGATCCGGGAATGCGTCGGGCGGCCATGGCGGCGCGCTCAATCGACGCGATAATTCGGCGCTTCCTTCACGATCTGCACATCGTGCACGTGCGATTCGCGAACGCCGGCCGACGTGATCTCGACGAATTCGCCGCGCGCGTGCGCAGCTCGTCGATCGTCGGGCAGCCGCAGTAGCCCATCGCCGCGCGCAGCCCGCCCATCAGCTGATGGATCACCGCCGACAGCGCGCCCTTGTACGGGACGCGGCCCTCGATGCCCTCGGGCACCAGCTTTTCCGCGGCGCCCTCGCCTTCGGAATCCTGGAAGTAGCGATCCGAGCTTCCCTGCTGCATCGCGCCCGAGCGAGCCCATGCCGCGATAGCTCTTGTACGAGCGGCCCTGGTAGAGCTCGATGTCGCCCGGCGCTTCCTCCGTTCCGGCGAACAGGCTGCCCAGCATCACGCAGTTGGCGCCCGCGGCGAGCGCCTTGGCGATGTCGCCGGAGTAGCGGATGCCGCCGTCGGCGATCGACCGGAATGCCGAGCCCGGCCACGCCTTCGAGCGCGTCCTGGATCGCGGAAATCTGCGGCATGCCGACGCCGGCGACGATGCGCGTCGTGCAGATCGAGCCGGGGCCGATGCCGACCTTGACGCGCGTCGGCGCCGTGGTCCGCCAGCGCGCGGGCGCCGACCGCCGTGGCGATGTTGCCGCCGACGACCTGCACCTGCGGAAATCTCTTCTTCACCCATTCGACCCGGTCGAGCACGCCCTGCGAATGGCCGTGCGACGTATCGACGACGATGACGTCCACGCCCGCCGCGGCGAGCGCCTCGGCGCGCTCCTCGGTGTCGCCGCCGGTGCCGATCGCGGCGCCGGCGCGCAGCCGGCCGAGCTCGTCCTTGGAGGCGAGCGGATGCTCGGTCGCCTTGAGGATGTCCTTGACCGTGATGAGGCCGCGCAATTCCATGTCGCCGTTGACCACGAGCACGCGCTCGAGGCGGTGCTGATGCATCAGCTGCTTGGCCTGCTCGAGATCGGTGCCCTCCGGAACCGTGACCAGGCGATCGCCCTTGGTCATGATGTTGGCGACCGGCTGGTCGAGGTTCGTCTCGAACCGCGTGTCGCGATTGGTGACGATGCCGACGACGCGCTTGCCGTCGACGACCGGCAGGCCGGAGAACCGGTGCTGCCGCTTGAGTGCCAGCACCTCGCGCACCGACATCGTCGGCGGAATCGTGATCGGGTCCTTGACCACGCCGCTCTCGAAGCGCTTGACCTTCGCGACCTCGGCCGCCTGCTTCGCCGGCGACATGTTCTTGTGCACGACGCCGAGGCCGCCTTCCTGCGCGATCGCGATCGCGAGGCGGGCGTCGGTCACGGTGTCCATCGCCGCCGACAGCAGCGGAATGTTGAGCGTGATGGTCCGGGTGAGGCGGGTCTGCAGACTGACGTCGCGGGGAACGACGAGGGAATGCGCGGGAACGAGCAGGACGTCGTCGAACGTCAGCGCTTTCCGGACGACACGCATAACCATTTCTCCTGCGCGCAAAAGTCGATTATACCCGCACCGACTGCGGCGACCAAACCGCGCCCGCAGCGGCCCGCCGACGCACGGCAGGCCGCATGCGACGCGCGCATCGTGCGCGGATCGCGCGGGACGCGCGACCGATTGCCTGGCGCGCGCGCTGCGCGTTTGACGGCCCGGCCATCTTCGATTACTTTGCCATTGTCATAGACCGCGCCGAGGAACCTCCGTGACGCGCCATCCGATCGGTCCAAGCACCGTCCCGCTTACGCCACGGCATGCGCGCCGGCGCGCCGGCGTTCGTGCGGATCCGCCTCGGCGTCTGTTGCCGCCGTCCGTTGCGCTCGCCGTCGCGGCTGCGCCGGCCGCCGCGACGATGTACAAGTGGGTCGATGCCAACGGCCGCGTCGTCTACTCGGACCAGCCGCCGCCTGCCAACGTGAAATCGGAAGTCGTGAAGCCGCCGCCGCCGCCGGCCAATCCCAATGCCGCGCAGGAGCTCGAGGAGCAGGACGTCGCGAACAAGCAGCGGGACAAGAAGCGCGCCGAGGACGCGAAAGCCGCCGAGACGGCGCGGCAGACCTCGGAGCGGCGGCGCGAGGTCTGCGTGACTGGCGCTCGGGCAGATCAAGGCGCTGCAGCGAAGGACGAAGCCATGTACCGCTTCAACGAAAAGGGCGAGAAGGTCTATCTACAACGACGAGATGCGGCGCGAGGAGTTCGAGCGCCAGCAGCAGCTTGTGCGCGAGAACTGCCCCGGGTGAGCGCGTCGCGCGATCGCGGCGTCGGCGACCGCGAATCTACTTCTTCTCGAGATTGGCCTGGTTGATCTTGACGTCGGCCTTCGCCTTCAGCGTCGCGAGATACCCGTTGTAGAGCTCGCGGCCGATCTGGTCGCCGATCTGCTTGCTGGCGGCCGCGAGCTTGGCGGGATCCGTGGCCGGCGGATCGATCACCTTGCTCACGCGGTAGATCGAGAAGCCGCCGCGCTCGTTCGTCGTCGCCGCGTACTGCGGCACCTTGGCGGGATCGACCTGGAAGATACTCCGTGAGCGCATCCGGGAGAATCCGGGCTGCGCCTGCGTTCCGCGCGAGCGTCACCGGCGGCGCGAAGGTCACGCCCGCCTCCTTGTCGCTCTTGCCCTGCTCGAGCAGCGCGAGCTTTTCCTTGCCGACCTTCTGCGCCATGTCCGTCGCCGCCTTGCGCGTGAGCTGGCGGCGGATCTCCTCCTCGACCTCGGCGAACGGCCGCACGACCACCGGCTTGTAGTCGACGATCCGGCCCGCCATCAGCGCGTTGGGGCCGACCTCGATGGCCTCGGTATTGCGCCTGCCCTGGATCGACTCCGGTGCAAACAGCGCCTGCACGAACTTCGCATTGCCCCGTGCCAGCGACTGCGCCTGCGTGCGGGTGATGAACGGCGTGGTCTGCACCGTGAGCCCGAGCCCCTTGGCCGCGCCCTCGCAGCGAATCCGCCTGCTCGTAGACGAGGTTCTGGAACTGGTCGGCGGCCGCCGCGAACTTCTGCGCGGCCTTCTGCCGTTTGAGATCGGCCTCGATCTGCGCCTTCACCTCGTCGAACGGCCGCACCTTCGCCGGATTGATCGCGTTGAGCTTGATCACGTGGTAGCCGAAATCGGTCTCCACGGGACCGATGATGTCGCCCACCTTCATCGCGAACACCGCGTCGTCGAACGGCTTCACCATGTTGCCGCGACCGAAGGCGCCGAGATTGCCGCCCTGCGCGGCCGAGCCGGGATCCTGCGAATACTGCTTCGCGAGCTCGCCGAACTTGGCCGGATTGGCCTTCGCCTGCGCGTAGACGTCCTCGGCCTTTTTCCGGGCGGCCGCCTTGTCCTCGGGCTTGGCATCGGGCTTGACCGCGATCAGGATGTGCGACGCATCGCGTTCCTCGGCCTTCGTGTACGTCTTCAGGTTGTTGTCGTACTGTGTCTTCACTTCGGCGGGGTCGAGTGCCGACTGGGCGGCGAGCGCATCCTGGGTAAGCACCAGGTACTCGATCTTCGCCAGTTCGGGCGTCTGGAACGCCGAGGTATTGGCGTCGTAATAGGTCTTGAGGGCGCCGTCGTCGATCTTCACCGCGTCCATGAACTGCTCGGGATCGATCGTGGCGGCCGCCACTTCGCGCTTCTGCTCGAGGAGACCGAGGTAGCGTTCGCCGCTCGATCGGGCGACGATGTTCCCGACCGCGACCGGCTCGTTCAACGGCGCCAGCAGCAGATCCTGGCGCATCCGCTCCTCGAAGCCCAGGGGCGTCATGTTCTGGGCGGCGAGCAGCTGCCGGTAACGCTCAGGCGAAAACTGCCCGTTCTCCTGGAATGCCGGCACCTTGGCGATGAACTGCTGGAGCTGCCCGTCGGATACGCGGAACGACTCGCGCGCCGCGACCCCTTGCAGCAGGCGCCGGTTGATGATCTGCTCCAGCACGGAGAAGCGGACCTCCGGATTGTCGAACATGGTCGGGTCGTAGTTCTGACCGAGCTGTGCCCGCATGCGGTCCTGCTGCTCGACGATCGCGGCGTTGAACTCGGCCTGCGTGATCCTTTCGCCGCCGACCGTGGCCACGTCCGGCGTTTCCCCGCCCTGGCGGAAGTAGTAATCGACGCCGAAAAACGCGAACGGCAATGTGATGAGCGCCAGGATGCCCTGGACGATCCGCTTGTGCTTGCCTATGAAATCGAACATGCGCGTGTGCTCGTGAGTCGGCGTCCGGACGCCAATTGGGTCCAACCCGCGGGACCGGAATCCGCGGTCCGGTGCCCGCGGCGGCGGATATCAAAAAGGGCGAACTCGCGTTCGCCCTTCGTTATTGGCGGAGTGGACGTCTAACTTTCCGCTCTCTACGCCTGTCTACGGGCATCTATCAAATACGTTTTGCAACAAAGGCTTGCGTCAAACTCTTGCGTAACCTTGTCTACTCCGATACATTGCCATCAACGTCCGTTTGATGGGTTAGACAGAGGAGTACGCGATGCCGAAAATCGTTCCGCCATTATCCGTAAAGACAGTCAAGGCGAAGGGCGACGGGTTCCACCATGTCGGCGGCGTGCCCGGATTATACCTGCAAGTCGCTGGCGCCTCGCGCTCGTGGGTTTTGCGCTACACCTTCGCCGGCCGGGTGCGCTACCTCGGGCTCGGGAGCGCGCATGAGGTCACGCTCGACGGGGCCCGCGAGGCGGCACGTGAAGCCCGCGATCTGCGGCGCTCCGACGTCGATCCCCTGGAGGAAAAGCGCGCACGCCATCACGAGCTCGTCGCTGACGCCCGCCGGGCGATCACCTTCAAGGTCGCCCGCAAGCAGTACGTCGCCGCGCACGCCGCCGGCTGGCGCAACCCCAAGCACACGGCGCAATGGACGAGCACGCTCGAAGCCTATGCCGGGCCGGTGCTGGACGCGATGGCGGTCGACCGCATCGAGACGGCGCACGTGCTCAAGGCGCTGGAGCCGATCTGGCACACCAAGACGGAAACAGCGTCGCGGGTGCGCCAGCGCATCGAGTCGGTGCTCGACTACTGCACCGCGCGTGGATTCCGCAAGGGCGACAACCCGGCGCGATGGAAGGGGCACCTCGACAACCTGCTGCCGAAGCCCGGCAAGATCGCCACCGTGGAGCACCTCGCGGCGATCCCCTGGAAAGAGATGCCGGCGTTCATGCAACGCCTGCACCTGGCCGAGGGCATGGGCGCTCGGGCGCTCGAGTTCGCGATCCTGACCGCGGCCCGCTCAGCGGCGAAGTCCGCGGCGCGGTGTGGGACGAGGTCGATCTCGACGGCGCGGTGTGGACCGTCCCGGCGGAACGGATGAAGGGCCACCGGCAACACGTGGTGCCGTTGAGCGCGCCGGCAGTCAAGCTGCTGCGCGCGCTACCCCGCTTCGTGGGCGTGCCCTACCTGTTCGCGTCGCCCCGCGGCGGGCAATTGTCGGACATGGCGCTTACCGCGGTGCTGCGGCGCATGGAGTCGAGGCCACAGCGCACGGTATGCGCAGCGCGTTCCGCGATTGGTGCTCCGAGTCGACCAACTACCCGCGCGACGTCGCCGAGATGGCGCTCGCGCACGCCATCGGCAGTGCGGTCGAGGCCGCATACCGGCGTGGCGATCTGATGACCAAGCGCACGCACTTGATGCGCGACTGGGCGCGGTTCCTGGCGAAGCCCGTCACCGCCGCGACCGTGACCGCGATCCGCCACGAGGCGCGCCATGTCGGAGCACTCGAGAACGCTGCTCGAGATCCTGCGCGCGCACGACAACCGGGCGGAGGTAATCAAGGCACTCGACGAAGCGAAGCACGCCCCACGCGAACGCAGGGATGCGCTACGCCGGGCGGGGATCCACGACCGGAAGTTGGCAGAGGCCGCGCTCAAGCAAGTGGCGCTGCCGGCGATCCGCGCATGGGCAACGCCGAACTGGTCGCGACGTTGAACGAAAAGGGCGGTGTTCGTGATCCATCTCCGCGATGTCGAGCTCGCCCAACTCGACGCACTCGGAGAACGCCAGGGCGACGCCGTGCATGAGCTGCTCGTGAAGAACGTCGCGACGGCGCTGTCGGCAAGCGCGCAGGGCAGGACGAAGGGACGCAAGGAAGCGGCGACCATTACCGGCGCGCAAGGCGGGAACCAAGGTGGGTTCAAAGGCGGACGACCCCGTAAAAAGCCGTTCGACGCGGAACTAGCTAGGAGGCACGAATTTTATTGCCTCAACCTCGAAACTCCCAAGAAGGCGCGTGCCGAACTGGTCAAGGAGCTGGTCAAGGACTACAGGGTCTCGCCACAAGCGGCGCGCAAGTGGGTGAGCGACTTGCTGAGCAAGTGAGCTTCCCCTCGAATTTCGCCTTCCAACGGTAGCGTTGTAGCATAGACGTTACTGGAGGAAGACATGAAATGTTCAAGATTCCGAAGCAGGAGTACACGGCGGAGTTCAAGGAGCAGGCCGTGGCGATGGTCAAGGGCGGCAAGACGGTGGCGGATGGCGCCCGCGACCTGGGGCTGGTCGAGCAGACGCTGCGCAACTGGGTGAAGCGCGGCCAAGGGCAAGCTGCACCAGGGGGCCAAGGACAGTCACCCCGGAGCAGATGGAGCTCTCACGGCTGCGAGCCGAGAACGCGCGGCTGAAGCTGGAGAATCGAGATCCTAAAAAAAGCGACGGCGTACTTCGCGAAGGATGCACTGTGAAGTACGCCTGGATCGATCGGCATCGAGCGATCGTATCCCCTGGCGCTGATGTGCGCGCTGCTGGCGGTGAGCCTGCACGGGTTCCGGGCCTGGCTGCGCGGCGGCAGCCCGGATCGGCAAGCGGCTCACCGATGCGCAGCTGCTGGCGCTGATCCGCGCCATCCACGCCGAGGTCAAGGGGGCCTACGGTTCGCCGCGCATGCTCGAGGAGCTGCGCGGCCGCGGCTTTCGGGTGGGCAAGGCGCGGGTGGAGCGGCTCATGCGCGAGCACGAGCATCCGGGCCCGGCACAAGCGGCGCTGGAAGGCCACCACGGACTCCAAGCACGGCTTGCCGGTGGCGCCGAACGTCGTGGAGCGCAACTTCACCCCCGAGGCGCCCAATCGCCTCTGGAGTGCGGATCTGACCTACCTGTGGACCGATGAGGGCTGGCTGTACCTGGCGGTGGTGATCGACCTGTTCAACCGCGAGGTGGTGGGCTGGGCGATCAAGGAGCGCATGACTGCGGACATCGTCACCGACGCGCTCACCATGGCGTGGTTCCGGCGCCATCCCGAGCCGGGGCTGATCCATCACTCCGACCGCGGCAGCCAGTACGCGAGCGGCGTGTTCCAGGCGCTGCTGGCCGAGTACGGCATGACCTGCTCGATGAGCCGCAAGGGCAACTGCTGGGACAACGCGCCCACCGAGAGCTTCTTCAACAGTCTGAAGAACGAGCGGGTGCATGGCACGCGCTATCGCACGCGAGACGAGGCCAGAGCCGACCTGTTCGAGTACATCGAGGTGTTCTACAACCGGAGTCGCCGTCACTCCACGCTTGGTTATCAATCGCCGATGCAGTTCATGCAGGACTGGATCGCGACTCAGGCCAGGCGAAAAGGCGGCATGAGGCCTACCCTTGGAAGGCGAAAAACCGAGGGAAGCTCAGGATCTTTACCGGCCCGGTGGTAATCGTGCGCGTCTTTTCGCCACTAAATGGGTCGGCCCCGAGCGCCTCATTTGCCACAGTAAAGGCCATCGATAGCCTAGCGGGACACCGACCAGGGGATCAAAGACGCCGGTGTTGGGGGTCCCATTGACCGGATTAACGTTGGTCGTAGGCGTGAACTGTCCGGCCAATAATCTGTTTTTTGCCATCGCCGTTGTTTATCCTTTCCATTATGGATACCGCGAGCCTGCGCCTGCCCGATACCTGAGTCAAGGACCGAATGTCCAGGTTTTCAGGCCACGAAATGAGCATCGACGCACTGCCTTCAACCGCCATTGAACGTCGCCGGCGTCGACACATCCCGTTTCGAACAATGCCTCTGGGGAACGGGATCGAACGCAGCCGACCGCGGATGTCTCGGTGCGGCAGCCGATCCGGTCCGCTTGGCTCGAACGTTCGGTGTTCGTACGGCTCAATGGCTTTAGTCGCCTGCCGTCAGGCAGTTGCCACAACTGAACGGCAGCAACCAGTCTTCACCGGATAAAGCAACGTTGAAATCGGTGGCCTCGAACACAACCGGTCGTAACCCATGGTGCTCCAAGGCCGCCGTGCCGCCCCCGTGATAAGCTGATCAGTTGGTGCTTTGGGGCCTTGGATTTTCGACGGTTCAGAA
>CAWELU010000029.1:0-278101 GCA_963809965.1 uncultured beta proteobacterium | reverse complement strand
CTGCAACGAGAGGTCGACAGACGTATGCGAGCAGGCCGGCCACCGCCACGGGGACGATGAGGCTGCGAAGCTCGATTAGCAGGTACGCTGCCAGGCCCACGCCGGCGGCCGCCACGACGGACTTGAAAAGGAATCCTCCAGCATTGCCGGGCGTCACGGCTTCGACTCCTTGTTGTCCTCCTGGAAGTACTCGGCCTCTACGAGCATCTGGAGCCTCCGAGCGGCGATCTGCACCAACTTCTTGAGAATCTTGTTCGCCAGGAGGGGAAGGTTGTGACTGAGGGCATCCAGATCCGAGCACCCGAGGGCCACCAAGGAGACCGGGCCGCGAGCCCGAGCCGAAGCCCAGCGAACCACCTCCGTCTGCGTGACCGCCAGTTCCTCGAAGGAGGCCGGGGGTTCGAGCAAGGCGAGAGGCACCTCCTCGCCGTTTTGTCGCCGCCTGACGATCTCGACGACGCCACGTCGTATGACGAACAACGCCACGCCGGGCTTTCCCTGTTCATAGATGTATTCGCCGTCCCGGTAGCTCCGTTCGTGGACGATCCGGGCGAGCTGTCTGAGATCGCTGCGGCCGAGGTCCTTGAAGAGGGTGACCTGCTTGAGAAAGCCCACCAGGTCGCTGCCTCTCTCGCCCGTCGCCGTTTCGGGCGGGGGACCGAACAGGACGCGCGCCGGCGCTGTCGAGGGATTCACCGCGTCCTGATCGCGGGGATGCGTCAGAAGGAGTTTCTTGACACCGGTGAGAAGGACCTTCTTGTTCATCGAGATGGCCTTACGCAGCCCATCGCAGAAACAGTGACCATAATGTGTGCGCGAATGTCATGAAGGCGCCCGGACGGACCTTACGTCGATCCTGAGGGCGACAATGTCCGGCTCGGACTGGGTCAACGCAGCGCCGAATCGCCGAGCCAGCCCGATGACGCGTTGATTGTCTGCGAGCGCCTCGCCCACGAGCGCCCTGGTTCCCCGGCTTCGGCAGTAGTCGATGAGTTTCTCGAGCAGGATCGGGCCGAGCCCCTGTCCTTTGAGGTCGGATCGCACGATGATCGCGAATTCGGCGGCGATGTTGTCCGGATCCGCAACCGCACGCACTACGCCGAGCGTCTCGAAACGACCGGGCTCGTGCTCGCTGACGGCGATGAACGCCATTTCGCGATCGTAGTCAATCTGCGTGAGGCGTGCGAGCTGAGACCCCTGCAACTCACGAATGTGCGTGAAGACTCGATAGCGGATATCCTCCGGCTCGAGCGCATTGAAAAATTCGACGTGCTGCGCACCGTCCTCTGGCTTGATGGGTCGCAACAACACTTTCCGCCCCTGCCAAAGTATCCATTCCTCGAGCTCCTCCGGATAGGGACGAATCGCGAAGCGATCGACGCCGGTTGCATTCGAGGGTGCGACGCGCATGCGCGGATCGAGTGCAAGAATGCCTCGTTCATCCGCCACGAGGGGGTTGATGTCGATTTCGACAATCTCGGGAATGTCGGCGACCAGCTGCGCCAGCTGAATCAACGTTCGGGTGACCGCACCGATGTCCGCGGGCGGCCGGGCACCGTATCCGGCCAGCAGCTTGGAGACATGTGTGCGAGAGATGAGGTCGCGTGCGAGCACGGCGTTAAGGGGCGGCAGGGCTACGGCGCGTTCGGCCGTAACACCGACGGCTGTGCCACCCTGGCCGAAGATGACGACCGGACCGAAGACGGCATCGGTTGTCACGCCGAGCACGAGCTCATGAGCGTTCGGCCGCCGTACCATGGTTTGCACGGTGAAGCCCTCCAGCCTTGCCTCGGGCCGATACTGCCGCAAACGCGCCAGCATTGCTTTGGCGGTGGCTTCGACCGCTGCTGGAATTTCGAGATCCAGGACAACGCCACCCACGTCGGACTTGCGCACAAGGTCGGATGATCGAATCTTGAGTGCCACAGGAAAACCGATAGCGCGCGCAACCGCTACCGCCTCGCCGGCTGTTGCCGCAATGCGCGTATCAACCACGGGAACGCTGTACGCGGCGAGCACAGCATTGGCTTCAGGCTCCGAAAGGAGGGTCCGGCCGGCCGCGAGCGCTCCCTCCACTACTGCGTGCGCCTTGTCGCGGTCGTGAACAAATTCGGCCGAACGCGACGGGGGAACCTCCATCAACAGGTTCTGATTTCGTCGATATTGCACCATCTGAGTGAATGTGCGCACACCCTCTTCGGGAGTATCGTAGGTCGGAATGCCGACTTGCGCGAAAGCATCTCGCGCCTGTCTCACTGCATCGCCACCCAGCCAGCACGCGAGTACGTTGCGTCGGGACGCCTTGACTACCGGGGCGACTGCCGCCGCGATTTCCGCACTTGGAACGATCGCCGTCGGTGCGTGGATGAACAGCACCGCATCCGATTGCGAGTCACCCAGCAGGTTCTGTAGCGTTTGGACATAGCGCTCGGCCGGCGCATCGTCCATGATGTCTACAGGATTGTCGCGTGACTGGTTGAATGGCAGGATCGTATCGAGTTTCCGTAGCGTCTCCTGGGAGAGCGAAGCCAACCGGCCTCCGGTAGCGATAAGCGCATCCATTGCCATGACGCCGGGGCCGCGGCCGTTGGTCATGATCGTCAATCGATCTCCGGTGAGCGGGCGTGCGCGCGCCAGCGTCTCCAGGGCGGCGAACAGATCCTTGGTCGAGGGCACGCGCAGCATTCCGGCGCGGCGAATCGCGGCGTCGTATACCTCATCCGAACCGGCCAGCGCGCCGATGTGAGAAGCAGCTGCTGGAGGCCTATCGAGCGCCCGCCCGGTCTTGACCACCAGCACCGGCTTGTTTCGTGCGGCGGCCCGCGCTGCGGACATGAACTTGCGTGCCCCGGTGATCGCTTCGATATCCAGCAGGACCGCGTGCGTCTCGGGGTCGCTGCCGAGGTAGTCGAGCACGTCCCCGCAGTCCACATCGGCGCTGTCGCCAAGGCAGATGAATTTCGTGAAGCCGATTCCCCTGGACTTCGCCCAGTCGAGCACCGCTGTAGCCAGCGCACCCGATTGCGACACGAAGGCAGTGTTGCCGGGTAGCGCGCCCGTGGGGGCAAAGCTGGCGTTGAGCTTGATGCCGGGAACGAGAAGCCCGACACAATTCGGGCCGAGCACGCGCAGGAGGTGAGGCCTTGCGGCGGCAAGCATCGCCTCCCTCAAGGTCGCGCCTTGTCGATTCTTGATGGCTTCGAGCCCCCCCGTGATCACGATGGCGGCCTTCGTGCCCAGCTTCCCAAGCTCGGCGATCACCTCCGGAACGACCGCCGGAGGCGTACAGATGACGGCAAGCTCCGGCACCTCCGGCAGGCTCGCGACGGTGCGATGCACCTTGATGCCTGCAAGTTCACGATACTTCGGGTTGACGGGCAGGATGGCCCCGTCAAATTTTCCGGCGATAAGGTTGTGTAGAACGGTTGCACCGACGCTGCGCGAGGTCTCTGAAGCGCCGACGACTGCGACGGATCGCGGTCGGAACAGATGCCCTAGATTTCTGATGCTCATCGTCGATCTCCGATGCTCGCGAGCCCGTCAACGGGGAGGAAGTGTCAGCGGCGGCGTGGCATGCGAACCCGCGACGGAACGAAATCATCACTTGCGGCGTTGGTCGAGGTCCGGCTGGGAAAGAAACGCCGACCTTGACGCAGGATTTCATTGGCTTGGCGCAACTGTCGATTCTCGCATTGGAGCACTCTCCGAAGCGCCCGTCGCTATCCGCCAGAACGGTCTTTTCACTTCTTCCAGCGGTCGGCCCGGTTCGCTGGGCTTGAGTCCATAGCGGAGCAGCGCAATGATGTCGGCGCTCACCTGCGGATTGGAAATGAAGTAGCTGTGGCCGAAGAAGTCTGTTGTCCCGCGCACCTCGATGATGTCGACCGCGCGCAACAAGGCGATCGCTTCGATCTGGTCAGCGCTGAACATCGTCGTGTCGAGGCGCCCGAGGCGGGCGATGCTGCCGAAGAGCCAGCTTACCGTTGCGATCGCCTTGTCGTCGGGCGAAACGTAGAGGGTGACTCTGAGGCCAGGCGAAGGGGGGATGAGGGCGCCCGGGTCCGCTTGCCCGCCGAACGGCAAGTCGGGATCCGAGAACACTTTGAAGATCTTGGTGATGGCGACGTCGCCGTCGAGATCCGGAGCGACGAGGACAACGTTCGCGATGTGAAACTCGCGATCGGGCGAGCTGCGGAGCATGTAGGCTTCGGCGCTCAGCTGTGCCAGTGCCGTTGCGAGAGTATCTGTGCCGCGGCTATGTGCGATCAGGTGTACGCGCTCGACACCCGGCGTCCGGCCGACAATGCGTATCACCTTCAACAGGTCCTCGACGGCGTATTCGGCCGATTCGCGGTCGACGTCGTAGCCGAACAGAGCGCCTTGGTGGCCGCCGGCCGGCCATGTGAAGATGCCGCACACGAAGTCACGTCCCAGGAAATGGCACATCTCGCCCATCGTCAGCGCGGCACTCTCGAAGCTGGTGTTGTACCCGTGCACGAACAGCACGACGTCCTTGCGGTGCGCGTTAGCGAGCCGCCTCGCAATCTCGGCTTGCAGCTGCTGCTTCGCCTTACCGTACGCCTCGACGACGGCAGGTACACGTCTTATGCCATCCGGAGCGACAACGACTTCATACGGTATGGCCGGAAAGCGACCGAGCTCCGTGGTCGGCCCGAGCTTGAGCTGCAGCGAATTGACGCGTTGCGTCGCGGTGCTTTCCTTGACCAGGACGTCCCAGGAGATGTCGTCGCCGAACTCGACCATCGCCGATCCGAACGCCATCGAACGCGATCGGGCCGCGGTATACGGCAAGCCGTCGGCTGGCTCTGCCGGTGCGCGATCGGTGATGAATAGCAGATCGAGAGACGGCCGGCGACTGTCGATCGACAACTCGGCGAAAAGCGGCCTCGCACGCTCCCCTGTGTAGAGCACCGGGGTCGGCATCAACGTCGTCGCGCAACCCGTCAGGACGAAGGCGATGGCGGCGATGACGGTGGCTGATCGCGCTCCGGGCGAGGACGTCCTTGCCGCGCATCTCGGAACACGCTTAGCCATGGCCGCGAAGCATATCGATCAAAGTTCGGTTCTCCGCCCCGTGCTGCGCGCTAACCCGAGGCCCGACCGTCCAGCCCGGCAAGTCGCCCTCGCTTCAGGCACCGGGAAGCCGCGGATGCGGCGCTCGTGCTGACCGACCGAACCGTGGGCGAACCGCGGCGAATCGAATGCATAGCCATAGCCGAGGTCGAACCGGTGTTCGATCGGGGGCTTCAGGCCGTTGAGATAGGTGATCGCCTTTTCCAGCCAGCGAAACGCCTCGCGATGCCGTGCATCGATCGCCTGGAAGCTCTCGACGTCGCCGTGGTCGTCAATCGATTCCTGTACCGCCTCGTATTGAACGCGTAACTCATCGAGCAGCGGACCGCGCTTGTTCATCTCGCTCTCCCAGCGTCGTTACTTCATGCTGCATCGGCGGCCGGGGACGCCGGCGGATTCGGAACGGCGGCCGCTGACGGCATCGGACCCGGAGCAGCAGCCCGCTCGACCCTGAACCACGCCGCGTAAAGAGCTGGCACGAAGAAGATCGTCAGCAAGGTCGCAACCGTGAGCCCGCCCATGATTGCGATCGCCATGGGACCCCAGAACACGCTGCGCGCGAGCGGAATCATCGCGAGCACGGTGGCGGCCGCCGTTAGCGCCACTGGACGAGTCCGGTGCACGGCCGCTTCAAGCACGGCATTCCAGGGATCGCGGCCCTCGGCCATTTCGGCCTGCACCTGGTCGACCAGGATCACCGAATTGCGCATGATCATGCCGGACAGCGCGGTGACGCCGAGGATCGCGACGAAGCCGAGCGGCGCCTGGAAGATGAGCAGGGCGGCGACGACGCCGACGAGTCCGAGCGGTGCCGTCAGGAACACCATGAACATGCGCGAGAAGCTCTGGAGCTGCAGCATCAGGATCGTCAGGATCGTGACGAGCATCACCGGGAAGACCGCCATCAGCGCGCGATTGGCGATGTCGCTTTCTTCGACGGCGCCGCCGACGTCGATGCGATAGCCGAAAGGCAGCTTCGCTTCGATGTCCTTCAGCATCGGACGGATCTCTTGAGTCACCGACACGCCCTGCTCGCCGTCCTTGACGTCCGCGCGCACGGTGATCGCCATGTCGCGGTTGCGCCGCCACAGCACCGGCTCCTCGAGCTCGTACCGTACGCGTGCGACTTGCGACAGCGGCACGACAGTCCCCTCACGGGTATAGAGATTGACGTCCTTCAGCGTGTCGACGTCGAGACGCTCGGACGGAACCGCACGGGCGACGATGTCGATCAGGTCTTCGTGCTCGCGCAGTTGCGACATCGTTGCGCCGTTCATTACGGTCTGGGTCACGAAGGCCACGTCGGCCGGCGCCAGGCCGAGGGCACGCGCCTTGTCCTGGTCGAGGTCGACCCTCAGCGTGCGAACCGGGTCGTTCCAGTCGAGCTGCACGTCGCGCACCTTCGGGCTGGAAGCGACCACCGCTTCGACCTCACGCGCGATCGAACGAACCATCTGTGTATCCGGACCGACGACACGGAACTGGACCGGGAAGCCGACCGGCGGGCCGAGCTCGAGGCGCGTGACGCGGACCCAAACCCCCGGGAATTCCTCGTTGACGCTCCCCGTCAGGCGTGCGCGCACGCGTTCACGCGCCTCCATGTCACGCGTCATGACGATGAAAACGGCGTAGCCCGGATTCGGCAGCTCCGGATTGAGCGAGAGATAGAAGCGCGGCTGGCCGGCGCCCGTGTAGGCAGTGAGGAAGCGAACGTCCTCGTCCTTCTTCAGCACCGCCTCCATCTTCTTCACCTGCTCGGTCGTCGCAGCGAATGAAGCGCCTTCCTTCAGCCGCAGCTCGACGACGAGCTCGGGCCGCGAACTGTTGGGGAAGAACTGTTGGGGCACGAACCTGCTTCCGACAATCGCGACGGCCAGTGCGGCGACCGTCGCGCCGATGACCCACCACCGCCGCTCGATGGCGAGGTCGATCGCGCGGCGCAGCTTGCGGTAGAAGGGCGTGTCGTAGGGGTCTGCCGCCATGGTGATGCTTGCCGAAATCCTTCGGTAGCATGTTGACAGCGAGGTAGGGCGTGATGATCCCGGAGACGACCCACGAGAACAGCACGGCCGTACCGACAATCCAGAAAATGCCGCCCGCGTATTCGCCGGTGGTCGATTTGGAGAAGCCGATCGGCATGAAGGCGGCGACGGTGACGAGCGCACCGGTCAGCCGCGGCATCGCGGTCGCGGCATACGAATAGGCGGCCGCTTTCAGGCGATCCCAGCCTTCTTCCATCTTCACGACCATCATCTCGACCGCGATGATGCCGTCGTCCACCAGCAGGCCGAGCGCGATGATCAGGGACCCGAGCGAGACGCGCTCGAGGTTCCAGCCCATCGCGAGCATCACCAGCGCGACGACGCCGAGCACGAGCGGGACCGAGAGCCCGACCACGATGCCTGTGCGCCAGCCGAGACTGATCAGGCAGACCGCGAGCACGATCGCAAGCGCTTCCATCAGCGAGCGTTCGAATTCCCAGATCGATTCGCTGACGACCGTTGGCTGATCGGCCACGCGCTCGAGCTCGACGCCATAGGGCAATTCCGCCTGCACGCTTGGCGACCGCCTTCTCGATCGCCTTGCCGAGGTCGACGATGTTGCCGTCGTTGGTCATCGTGATGCCGAGCATCAGCACCTGCTGCCCGTTGTGGCGCACCGTGTACGTGGGCGGATCTTCGTATCCGCGCGTGATCGTCGTGAAGTCGCCGAGCTTGATCAGCCGGCCGCCGGCGGCGATCGGAACGTTGCGGATATGCGTCAAGGCTCGCGAACTGGCCACTCACGCGCACGAGCACGCGGTCGCCGGGCGTGTCGACCTGGCCGCTTGCCAGCACGCTGTTCTGATTGCGCAGGCTCTCGGCAATCGCCAGCGGCGTGATGCCGAGCGCGGCGAGACGCTGGTGCGAGAACTCGACGTAGACCTTCTTCGCCTGCTTGCCGTAGATGTCGACCTTCTTCACCATCGGCACCTTCAGCAACCGGCGCTTGATGTCTTCCGCCGTGTCGGAGAGCTCGGCGTGGCTGATGCCGTCGCCCTTGACGGCGTAGAGCAGCCCGGTCACGTCGCCGTATTCGTCGTTGAAGATCGGGCCGATGACGCCTTCGGGCAGCTCGAGCTTGACGTCGCTGAACTTCTTGCGCGCCTGGTACCACGCCTCGCGTTGGTCCGCATGCGAGGTGCCGCCGACGACCGTGATGGTCATGCCGCCGTAGCCCTGGCGCGCATAGGTCTTGACCTTCTCGAAGTGGTCGAGCTGCTCGAACTTCTTCTCCATGCGGTTGAGCACCTCGTCCTGGATCTGTTGCGCCGTCGCGCCGGGCCAGATGACGATCACCGTCATCGACGGCACCGAGAAGTTCGGGTCTTCGAGCTGGCCGAGCTTCGTGAAGCCCAGCACGCCGCCGATGGCGATCGCGAGGATCAGGAACAGAACGATGGCGCGGTGGTTGAGCGCCCATTCGGTGAGGTTGAACGATTTCATCGGGCGGCCTGCTTCGTTTCGGCGTTGCGCGCGGCCCCGGGAAGCGCGACCCGCAAGCCCGGCGCCATCTTTTGCACGCCGGCGGTGACGACGAGCTCACCGGCCGGCGGTCCCGACACGAGCACCTCGTCATTGCGATAGCCGTGAACGACGACGCTCTGCAGATCAACGGTTGCGACCGGCTCGGTACCCGCACGACGAACGACCCAGACCGCTGGCTGGCCTTTGTTCTGCGTGATCGCCGAGGCGGGGATTGCCGCTGTCGGCGCTTCGCCGACCTGGCGTTCGACGACGAGCGTGGCGGTCGCGCCCAGCGGCAGCGGCCGCGGCGTGACGGGCTTCAGGCGGGCGCGAAACGTTCGCGTTTGCGCAGCTGCCTGCGGCGACAGTTCCCGCAGCGCGACTTCGAACGTCTGCTCGGGCGCGCTCGCGAGCCACGCCTTGTAACGCGACGTCTTGAATACCGCGAGGTGATCCTCCGGCACGTCGGCCACGATCTCCGGCTCGCCTTCGTTGGCGATCGAGACGACCGGCTGCCCTTCGGCCACGACCTGTCCGACCTCGAAGCGCACGGCGGTGACGACCCCGCTCCGCGACGCGCGCAGCACCGTGTACTTCAGCCGATTGCGTGCAAGCTCGAGCTTCCTCGCCTCGGCCTCCGCCGTGGCGGAAGCCGTCTGCGCACCGGTCTGCGCCTTCTCGTCGTCGGACACGCTCACCGAGCCGTCGCTCTTCAGCGCGTTGAGCCGGTGCCGATCCGACTCCGCCTGCCGCGCCTGCGTCGTGGCGGCGACGAGCTGCTGCCGCGCCGCTTCCTCGGCGAGCCGGTAATCGGTGTCGTCGAGCACCGCCAGCACGTCGCCCTCGCGCACCTTCTGGCCGACGTCGACCTTGCGCTGCACGACCTTGCCGCCGACGCGAAATGCCTCGTTGACTTCGTGGCGCGACTGCACCGTGCCGACGTAGCGGTTCGTTTCCTGCGTCTTGTCGTAGCGGATCTCGGCGGTGCGCACGGCGCGAAGGGCTTCAGGGGGTGGCTTCGATGTGCACGCGGACAGGACGGCGACGGCGATCACCGCGACGACGACCAATGCAGGGGCGAGCGACGGATTCACGGCGGATCCTCGTATCGAGCGATGGAGTTTCATGATGTTGGCGAATTCGGGTTGGCGGACGCGGCGGGATCGGCGACGGGCTCGAACGCCTGCCAGCCACCGCCGAGCGCCTTGTACAGTTGCACGCTGTCGAGCAGCAATTGCGTGTTGGCGTCGTTGGCGCCGACGCGCACGGCCAACCGCACGCGTTGCGCGTCGAGCAGCGGCAAGAGGTCGATCTGGCCGCGGTCGTAGAGCGATTGCGCGCGACCGAGCGCCGCGTCGGCCGACGCGGCAGCGCTGTTGCAGCGCTTGCGCCCGTTGCCTTTCATCGGCGAGCGCCACGAGCGTGTTCTCGACGTCCTCCAAGGCACGCGCGATCGCGTCTTCGTAGCGCAGGACGGCTTCGCGCTGTCCACTCTCGGCGACGTCGTTGATCGCCTGCGTCCGTCCGGCGTTGAAGATCGGCATCGCCAACAGCGCCGCGACGTTGGTGAAGCGCGCCGGGCCAAGGGCCACGCCGTTGAGGTCGATGCTCTCTCGCCCGAACACGGCACCGAGAATGAGGCGAGGGAACCATTCGGCCATGGCCTGTTGCCGGCGGGCGTTGGCGGCGTCGAGCTGCGCGCTCGCGGCGAGCAGGTCCGGCCTGCGCTGCAACAGCTCGGCCGGTTGCCCCGGACGCGCCGGCGGAACCGTGGCTTCGACGGTCGACGGCGTGATGCTTGCCGCATTGAACGCCTGATCCCCGATGAGCACCGCGATGCGATGCCGCGAGACGGCGGCGAGCGTTTCGAGCGGCGGGATGGCTGCGCGCGCCCGCGAGGCTTCGGTCTGCGCACGTTCGACGTCGAAGGGCGTCGCGAGACCGACCCGTTGGCGCGCCGTTACGAGGCGCAACGTTTCGTCCTGCGCGGCGGAGATCGCACGCACCGTCTCGAGCTGGCGCAACGCGCCGGTGAGCGTGAAATAGTTGGTTGCAACGTCGCTCACCACCAACAAACGCACGCCCCGCGTGCCGTTTTCGACGGCCAGCGTGTCGGCCGCGGCGGCAGCGGCGCCCGCCCGCAGGCGACCGAAGAGGTCGACTTCCCATGTCACGCCAACGCCGATCTGCGCCGCCCTCGTATTCGCCGCCTCCGGGACGAAGTTCTTGAGAAACGTGTCGTAGTTCGTCTTGTGGTCGAAGGCGATGCCGCCCACGTTGATGTTCGGGAATAGCCATGAGCGGCTGATCGTCTCTCCGGCGCGCGCGGCGCGTAGCCGCTCGGCCGCGATCTTGACGTCGCGGTTCTCGTGCGCTGCGCGGCGCACGAGGTCCGACAGCACCGGGTCACCGTAGCTATCCCACCAGGCGACCTCGGGTTCACCGTCGCTTGCCGGGGCGGCCACGAACCGGGCGGGAACGTCGAGGGATGGTTGCATGACGGGTGTGGCACATCCGACCAGAGCGAACGCGAGCAACGCGGCGAGTACCCGCAGATGGCGGAATAGGAAGCTGGCGGTGGCTGGGTTCGACATGGGAGTGAGCGTAAGGCTACGGTTGCAGCAAGTCGTCAGCGAAGCGTCGGCATTCCGTGGGGATTTGATGAGCGTCGCCGTCGCAGGACTGGCTGCACCGCCAGTCCACTCAAGCTCGACGCCCTTGCTGCGTAAGCCGGCTGGTTCCGAGTCACGATATCGTGGACCCCCGGCACTCGCTTCTGGCGAGCTCGGTGGCGACTGGAAACGCGTGCCGTTCGCCGCGGTCGGCAGCGATCGGGCGTGATAGAGCTCGGCGAAGCGAGGACCGCGGCACCGATTCGTCTCGGGCGCTCTAATCCCGATGTCATGCAGTCGGGACTGCCAGGACTCAACGCTGTGACTACATTTGCACGCGCATCGATTTGAGCTCGACCCGGCAGGCTTCGCCGAATGATTTAAGCGGATCGGCATCTCGCGAATGGGTGAGGTCGCGCATTGCCTCGAGCGTCAGGGGCGTCGAGAAGTATTGCTCCGTGATGCGCCCCAGCAACTGTTCCGCCTCCGCGAGAACCGGCTGGGAGGCGGAGAGCCGTAAGCGGTTGATCAGCGCATAGAGGGGCAACAATGTGTCGGGCTTGTCGAGCGAATGCGTGAACGCATCTAGAAGGAGCTTCGCGCATTCCGCGATGAATTCGCCGTAGAGCGCCTCGCGCTTGCGCATGTCCTCGTGAATCAGCTCGCGCTTGGTTTGGGTCTTCTGGGTAACCCAGGCGGTCGCAATGGTGGCCGAGCCGCCGACAAGCGAGCCGAGCACGGCTGCCATTGCGCTGACGATCGCGTTATCCATGCGTTCGCTCATTCAGGCGGGTGGCCACTTTCCCAGCAAATCGGCGAAGCGATTCCTCAGCTCCTCGACGACATGCGCCTCGATCTGCGCGATCTCCACCTGTCCTAGAGCCTCGACAGCTCTTTTGCGACTCGCAAAATAGAACATCAGCATGTCGTGCAGCTTTGCGAAAGCGATGAGGTTGGATGTTCCGCACACCGAAGCGTCCTTCTTAAGAACACGCTCGATGATGCCGGGATCGAGAATTCGTACCTGACAAAGCACGCACAACCTGCCAATCTCGCGGTCGAGCTCGTCGATGTTCTTCGCCCACCAGGCGATCTGCAGATGATCTTGTTGCTCAGTCATGCATTCGCTCCGTCGCGTCAATCGTCATTAGTGCCGACGCTGAGCGGCGTCGATCACTTGGATTCCCCGGGGGGCCGCTCGTGGAGGGTCGCCTCGACGTCGCTAGCAAGGGATTCGAGCAGCTCGCGACCGGACGCGAATTCACGTTGCCTGCCGGTGACGAGGTTTTCGAGCCGACCGGCGAGCGCATCGGGCTTCGCATCGCCGCGAACCTTCACCACATATGCGCGTCGGGTCGGGTACTTGGAGTCAGTGTTGAAAGTCATCTCGGCGGTCGGTAGCGAGTTGTCGGGGCTAGCGTAACGGCTCCCTTACGCCGAGTTGTGAGCGTAACGTCGCCATTTCGTCCGGATTCGGGGCAATCCGACCTGCTCAGATGGCGCGGCTTGCCGCAAACCCGTCGCACGCGCGTCATCGAATAGGCCGTGCGGCGTCGAACGCCGACACGCCCGCAGCGCGCGCTGCAGGAGCAGGCGTGGCCTACGCGGACTTGGTCTTGTCGAGCAGTGCTCGCGCTTTCCCGGCAGCGGGTGTGTTGAGCGCTTCGGGAAGCTGGTCGACGAGCGCGGCAAGCGCGCGTCGGTCTTTGGCCGTTGCACTGTGGCGGTCGCACAGTTCAATCAGCGCCATCAACTCCAGCCACGGCGCCTCCTGCGCTCTGGCCTCCGCGATCGCGCGTCGAATCGCGGCGTCGGCGGCCGTTCGGTCGCCACGCGCGCGCGCGATGGCAGCCTGCATCACGAACAACTGCGGCAGATACACGCGCTCTCCGAGCGTGTTCGCCACTTGCAGCGCGTCCTCGAGTTCGTGTTGCGCCGCCATCCCAGTCGCCGTCGAGCACCAGGGCCTCCGTGGCATACCCGAGGACCTCGCTTCCTCCCGCCAGCATCCCGAGCCGGGTGTTGTCTTCGTACGCCTCTCGAATGCGGCGATAGCCGTCGCGCGGTTGGCCCATCCGGGCGTCCGCCCAGCCACGAAACCACCGGCACGCGGTTCGACCTTGCGCGACCTCGGATTCGTCGACGAGCGCGCGCATTTCGTCGGCCAGAGCCGCGACACGCTCCGCGTCGCCGAGTCGGACCTCGAACAGCGCCTCGTACCAGAGTGCCGCCAGCCGCGTGTTCGGCCATCCCAGCAGGCGAGCGCGTGCGTGCGCTTGCTCCAACCGCGCGCGCCCCTGTTCGACGAACCCGGAATGAAGAAGGTGCATGCCGAGCAGCCCCAGCAGCGTGACCTGCGGATCGGCGACGAAGATTTCGGCCGGCGCCAGCTCGAGAAGCTCCGCCGACGCGAGCCCGCGCTCGATCCATGTGCCAGCCGCGCGCGGTCGGCCCTGAAGCTGAGCCACGTATCCGTGCACGATGCACGTGACGAGCACAAGCACCGGATCGTTCGGTGCAGACGAGAGCGCCTCGGCTCGTTCCGCCACCGCCAGCGCCTCGGCATAGTCCGCCCGCAGACTGAGAACGAACCCGAACCCGTGCAGCAGCCGTCCGCGCATCGGATGTTCGGGGATGTCGGCGAGAAGCGAGTACGCACGCTGGAACGCGCTCTTCGCTTCGGGATGACTGATGCCATGCACGTGGGTCGCCGATAGTCCGCGAAGCGTCGCGAGCGCGATCTCCAGCGCGTCGCGCTCGGTGCCCTCCGGCGCTTGGTCGAGAAGGGTCAACGCATGCTCGGTGAGGTTCATGCACTCGCGCGGGCTCAGGTGCGCGAGCGCCGCTTCGGCGGCCTCGACGTAGTAGCGCAACGCGGGCATCGGCTCGCGGCCAAGCTCGAAGTGCATGGCGAGTTCCGCCGCGGCGACTGGCGCCCCTGGCGCACGCTCGCGTTCGAGCGTGGTGCCGACCTTGCGGTGGAGCTGCGACCGAACCGACGGGTTCGTGCGCTCGTACAGCACCTGGCGAAAGAGCGCGTGCCTGAACGAATACGGCAACTCTGCCGCATTGCTGCCTTCCTCGGCACGCGGGGCGACGAGCCACAACTGCTCGCGCGCGAGCTCGTCGCACGTCTGGCCGACCCATACGGCGTCCCGCTCGAGTGCTCCCGAGATCGTATTGACGCGGAACTCGATGCCGCAAACTGCGGCGGCCGAGAGCACCAAGCGCTGATCGCTTGTGAGCTTCGCGATGTAATGATCGATGATGGCCGCGAGATTCTCCGGAACCGCGATTTTCGCGAGCTGCGACCCGGCTGCAGCGTCGTCACCGGCTTGCGCGGCGCGCGTGATCACCTCCGTCATCACCGACGCGACGAACAGCGGCACGCCGTCGGTGCGCTCGTGCAACGCGCGCACGAACGCTTCGTCGGTGGCGATCGCTGGCGATCGTTCCGCCACGTAGTCGGCGACCTCGCGTTCGGAGAACGGATCGAGCACGATCTCCTCGCACAAGTCATGCAGGCGCAGCTCGTGCCGCAACGGGTTGAGCGGATGGTCGAGCGCCACGACCTCGGCGAGACGAAAGCTTGCAAGCCACATGAGCCGCGCGCTGCCGCGGCGCCGCGCGATGTAGTCGATGAGCTGGATCGTCGCGCGGTCGCTCCAATGCAGGTCCTCGGTCACCAGCAACAGCGGCCGACGCTCGGTGTAGCGATCGAGCAGCTCGCCCATCTCGCGCAGCATGCGATCCGGGCTGACGCCGGCGAGCTCTCGTCGCAGCGCTTCGCGCTCCTCCGCGGTGCTGAGCCACGGCAGCTGCAGCAGCCAGGTCGGCGCCACGGCGCGCAGCAAGGCCGGCACCTCGCTGTCGCTGCGGCACAGCTCCGCCAGCGCTTCCAGAACGGGAAGATAGGACTCGCCCGTGCCGTAGTGCTCGACGCATTGGCCGCGCGCACACGCGACGTCGCCGAGGCTCGCAATGAACTGCTCGATCAGCGTCGTCTTGCCGATACCCGGCTCGCCGGCAATCCAGACAATCGCGCGCTTGCCGCTGCACGCAATGTCCCAGGCGCGGCGCAGCCGTGACAGCGGTTCGGCGCGACCGATGAAGTAGGGCGCGTGCACGGCGGCGAGTCCCGAAACGTTTGGCTGGACGCCTGGCGCAGCGGGGATCGCACTGGGGGCGGCAATGAAGCGATACCCGCGCCGCGACACCGTTTCGATGAAACGCGGTTTGCGGGCATCGTCGTCGAGCGCCGTCCGCAGCTCGCTGATGGCGGTTCTCAACACCGAGTCGGTGACGAACTGGTGGCCCCAAACCTCATCGAGCAAAGCGTTCGTGGTGAGCAGGGACCCGGGCTGCCGTACGAGCGCGCACAGGACGGCGAATGGCGTCGGCGCGAGCGCGACAGCCGTTCCGTCGCGCAGCAGGCGTGCGTTCGCCTCGTCGAGCTCGAATCGGTCGAAGCGCACTCGTACCGGATTCGAACTGGCCGAAGATCGGGCGTGGTCGGTGCGTTCAGCCATTTCGATACGAACTGGTCCCTAGACCGTCACGCGACGACAATGGCGTCGAATCCCCTTGCGTGGCAGCGGCGTGGCTTGTGCGGCGGCACGCCGGCAATTAACAATTTAAGCACAGAATAGCCACGGTGGCGGCAATGACAATCAGTAGGGCAGCGGGCAGACCCGGGAGGTTGGCCGGCGGGCGGGCCTGCACACACTATTGCGGAACGGGATTTGATCTATCTATCTGAAAGGGCGGCGGGCGAGCCGCGCCGTCGCTCGCGCGACGCTGCTGTTGCTTGCCGCTCGCCTTGGCATGCTTTGCCAGCGCTTCCAGCATCAGCCGCACGCGCTACCTAACCCCTTGTCGAGACGAGGGATCGGCGCGTCGTACGCGTCGCCCTTTGCCGAGCAGTCGGCGCCCAATGCCGTCCTGCCTTTGAAAGCCGGCGGGCCCTCGCGAGCCTGAGGTTCAGTCCGGCTTCGTCGTGCGCACTGTCGCAGCCCTGACCGCCGCCGCAAGGCCGAAAACGTTTTTTCGATCGGACGTTTTTCTTGAATTACTGTAATTACCATTGGCGGCGCAAGCGCTGCCGATTGAATGTGTCAGAAGGGCCACGAGCTGCCCGTCGAGGGCCCCCGGTTGAACGTCAGCAACAGACTGGGTGCGGCCGTTCGGCCAGCGCGGGGCAGTGGCGGTCGCCGGCCCAGTTCCAGACGGTCGCCCTCACATCTCAATTTGCCGGGACGCCGCCGTTGACGAGGCGGCCATCCACCACTTCGGTTCCACCCTCAACCCGCGCAAGTCAAGCCGCGTTAAGCTGCTCTCGACGGCGGTTCGAGGTGTTGAATTTACCCTCCCTCGACGTCAACGCTTCACGCAGGCGCGCAGAATTGGCGCAAAGCCGAACGCTGCGCCGTCGCAGGCGGAGTTACGACTGACCTGTCCGCGACTACCGAGTACGCCAGTCGATTCGACAAAGGAGAAGACAAGCCATGGCGCGGCTCGACAAGATCGAGTCAGCGATGAATGCCGGGCAGGATTTCATCGACGACGATCTCTGCGACCACTACGCGTTTCGCCAGGGCACGATCGACTGGCAGATCTGGATCAGTACCGGCGGCAAGCCGTTGCCGCGCAAGATCGTGATCACCAATCGCGCCGACGAAGCGCGTCCGCAGTCGATCTCGGTGATCGACTGGAACCTGAAGCCGGCCTTCAAGGATTCGGTGTTCAAGTTCACGCCGCCCCCGGGAGCGAAGAAGATCGAGATCGTTCCGCGAAAGACCTCATAGGGGGATTGCCATCATGAAGAGACTATTCGGGATATTGCCGGCGACGCCGGCCGCCATCCTCGTGGCAGCCAGCTTTGCGATGGTTTCCTACGTTGATGCCGCGGGTGATCGCGGCGGAGGCGGTGGTCGGGGTGGTGGTGGTGGTGCTCGTGCCGGTGGCGGCGGTGCGGCGCAAGCCGGTGGAGGTGGCGCGCGACAAAACGCGCAGGTGAACAACACCCGCGCCGATGCGCGCACGAACAACGTCCGCAGCACCAGCGTCAACAACGTAAACAACGTCAACGTCGAACGCAACGTCAACGTCAGCGGCAACAACAATTGCTGCAACAACGGTTGGGACAACGACTACCATCCGGTGGCCACTGCGGCTGCGATCACGGCAACGGCGGCCGTTATCGGCTCGATCGTGCGCGCCCCCCCGCCTGGCTGCGTGCCGGTGAACTACGGCGGCGTGGTCTACCAACAATGCGGGAGCACGTGGTATGCCCCGCAGGGGTCGCAGTTCGCCGTCGTCGCTCCACCTTATTGATCGTTCGGGGAGCCCGGCGAGGCTGTGGCGGGGGCTCGCGCTGTCTGCTGCGCCGGACCAAACAATCTGTGACGGATGAAGTGTAGACTGCATTTCCGCAGAGCGGATGGAGCGACGTCGCGGCAGCGTGGGCTCGTCGCGATCCCGGCTCGCGAATCGATAGCCTTTACTCAAGGGGGAACGACCATGAATCGTCGCATGATGGTGCTGACAATGGCCGCCGCGCTCGCCGCGCCCGGCATCGCGTTCGGAGCCGACAAGGCGAAGGAGCAGGCGGAGGTGCGGAAGGCGGGGCAGGATGCGCTTGCCGCGGTCTACAAGGTGGCGCCGTCGGCGCGCAAGGCCGTGGAATCCGCGGCCGGCTACGCCGCGTTCAGCAACTTCGGCATGAAGATCCTTGTCGCCGGGGGCGGATCCGGCAAGGGCATCGCGGTCAACAACAAGACCAAGGCGATGACGTACATGAAGATGGCCGAAATTCAGGCCGGCCTGGGCTTCGGCGCCAAGAAGTTCCAGGTCGTCTGGGTGTTCGAGACCGAGGCAGCCCTGAACAACTTCATCAACTCCGGCTGGGAGTTTGGCGGACAGGCGACGGCGGCGGCAAAGTCCGAAGACAAAGGTGCCGCGTATCAGGGCGCGGTCGCGGTGTCCCCGGGGGTCTGGATCTACCAGGTCACTGACAAAGGCCTGGCGCTCGAGCTTACCGCCAAGGGGACCAAGTACTACAAGGACAGTGATCTGAACTGAGACGCATGGTTCGCGAACCCGGCCCACCGGGCTATGCTGCAAGCCGACATCTAAGTGGAAGGCGCGGACGACAGCCCGCATGCATAGGTGCTATCGGTGCAACGGCTCGGTGGGAGTTTTGCGATCAGCAATTGCGGTACCCGTCCTCATCGAGCCCCCAACCCCTGCGAATCGGGAGTGCGGGCTAGCGCGAGTTCCTCGGGACGGCTGAAATGCGTTTGCATCGCCCAATCCAGCAAGCGGAGTTCGGTGTCCAGCGCGGCGTGGCGATGTTCCGGCAGCGTCCTGCGGAGGTTCTCGAGCATCGCGCGCATGCGGCGCGCGACCTGGAGGTTGTCCGCGCCGCAGGCGCGAATCTCGCTGCAGGCGACTTGGACGTAGTCATCCCAGTTTGGGGTGCGGAAGATGACCCGCGGCCGCCCGCCCTCGTCGACGATCACCTCACCGCGCAGCTTCCGCCGGCCAACCATTCGCAGTAACCGATGCACCTGGTCGAGGGCAAGCACGGCGGTCGTTGGATCGTTGATCGCCGGCGATAGCGCCTTCAATGCGATGTCGACGATGATCCGGAACGCGAACATCGGGTCCTGGTCGAGCGTGCGTTCGGGGCCAAAGGCCACCGACGACTGCACCGCGCGGTCGTCGACCGCTATCGCGCCGCCGTGGAGCACGAACAGCGGCTCTCCCGTGGCGACAAAATCCCCGACCTGGGGCACGAACTCGATCATGCCGTCCTGGCGCTGCGCCAGTGCCATCAGCGTCGAGAGATCGACGGCGAGCACGATTTCCGACGTACCGCGGTGCTCCACTTCGCGGGTCGGCATCGGGGGCTGTTCGCGTAGCGCGGCAGACTCTGGCGGCAGCGCGGTTGCCGGATCGGGATACACTGACTTGATCATCGCGACGCCCTCGTCGCCGACGCGGGCGACCACGGCGACCGGTCGCAGCAGACGCGCCGCGTAGTCGATCAGGAACAGGAAGTCGGCGATGCATGCGACCCCGAGAATTCCGGTGACCAGCGAGACCAGCTCGTTCACCGATGCTTCCTGCCGGTTGAGCGCTCCGACGGCAAACACCAGCGTGAACACGAAGAGGCCGACGCTGTAGCGGACGACATTGTTACGCAACAGTGTCGTGGCGATGATCCGCGGTGTGAGCTGGCCGCCGGCCACCTGGATCGCTACCAGCAATGAGCCGAACGTGAACACGAGGAAGGACAGCGTCAGCGTGATGACGGTCTGATACAACGCCGTTGCGCCGGCCGGTTGGAGCTCGCCGAGACGCCAGAGCAGCCAGGCATCGAGCGCGTGGAGCAAGGGCGCCAGCAGCTGCTCGAGCACGATGGCCACGAGCGGAACCGTCCACAGTGCGGACTTGAGGTAGCTGGTCGCACGGTACAGGCGGCCCCAGGTGAGATGGCGCCTGACGAAGTGCCTGATTCGCGCCATAGACCGGTCGTGCGTGAAATGGCCATCGTCGGCTCGCGTCGAGTTGAAGTTGGACCCATCGCCCGGTGTCGGTGGCAACGGTCGGATAACGCCATCTACGCCATCTTGTCGCCAAGTCTTGAAGTTTGACAAGGAAATCAAGCGTGAACTACCGGAACAATCGAGGAACGGCGCTGCTCCGGCCGGTCGGTTGCTGAGTGCGTACGCTGGCAAATTGGAGGGCCATGATTCAGGAAACTGTGACCATCGGCGTCAGAATAAACTTGAGTTACGTTAGCTGAGTCAGAGCCACGGTCTCAACCCATCGGTGCTCAGATTTGCCCGGTTTGGCGAGCCAATCAATCGGTTCCGCGTTCCGCAATCGGGGGACGCATTCTGCGTGCCATCCCGTTTGCCCCTCGCCCCACAAGAACATCGAAGGCGAAGCGCGGGCGCGAACAGCACAACAAGCCAAAACTCGGCGCCGGGGTTTCCACGCGGTCGGGTACGCCGTCTGCCGGGCGAGGTCGGCGGTGCGGCGGCCCCGTCACCGCCCGGCTCACGCCCGGTTTCGTAATGCAGATCACCACGCACACTTGTCGGATCGGACGACGGATTTGTCGCTCAGGTCATCATTGGCCAAGACTCAGTGATCGTTAAATACCGCGCCCTCTGGAGAATGGCTCCTGGTCTTGTCTTCCTGCCAAGTCGGTGTTCAACGATCCGTGAAACGTGGCCCATCATTCAGTGGCCGGCCGGCAAAGGTATGCCGCTCGCTCCGCCCAAAGTAAAACGCTTCACGGCGACCCACGCGAACGCGGCGCTGAACGCAACACGGTAGAACGACAATCATGATGGTCGGTGGTGAGGAGGCGTAGCCATCTCCGTCAACCTCCTACCCAGTGACGGTATGCCTCGATCCACTCGGCCCCCACGGGCTTGGGCGATGGCAGGGGCAGATCAAGAATGGAGACAGACTGTCGCTTGCGGCCGCGTGTACAGATTGCGACGATGTCGTTGTCGCCCAGAAGGTCGAGTCTGGCGACTTTCATCAGGACACCGAGCACCGTGGTATCAAACGGCAGGGCGAGGTGTTCCTCGAGCATCGTGTACCAGCCGGTGGTCTGTTCCGACGCGCCATACGCGTCGACCGTGGCCGCTTCGATCATGGTGGCCAGCCGGGCCTTGCTGATCCGGCTTGGCGTGTTGCTGCTCTGTTTGGCCGGCACTTTCGCCATTGTCGCCTTTTGCGCCCCCGCGGCCTTGGCGGCCTCCATCTTCCCGGCGGTGGGCACCTTGCGGGTCGCGCCGGCTGCCACCGTCGTGGCCCCCTTGGCCGGTGCCGTCTTCATCCTGGTTGCCGTCGACGCGTGGTGAGGTGCGGCAGGTTTCCTTGCCGGAGCGAGATCGGCCATCTCGATGCCAAACACATCGGCCAGATGCGCATCATCGAGCACCTTGCCGGTAGGCGGGCTTTGTCCTGATCTGCGCAGGCCGCTGCCTGCTCGCGCGACGAGGTCTTTGGGATCCACGCGGCGCAGCGCAAAAATCAACTCAGGTTGGCTATCAAGGCGCGCGCCCACACCATAGAGCACAGCGGCGACGTGCTTGCACATGGAAGCCCAGTCCGGGCAACTGCAACTGAATTTGATCTCCTTCGCCGCCGGGAAGAGGCCGGTATTCGGCCTGCAGATCCGTTCCATTACGGCGTTGGAAAGTCGGCCTTGCAGAAGTTCGACCAGCGAATCGATCGAGCCCGCACAATCGGCGCTGATGGACCGCCACTGCTTCCCGGGAACGGCAACGACAGTGACCTTGACATTGTAAAGACTCGATCCCATGACCTTGGCGCGCACTTCGCCGTTTGTGATCTTGAGGTCGATCACCGAACCGTTGCGCACATAGGTGCGTCCGCGCGGCAAGCGGTTGGCAAAGTCGCTGTAGCACTCCAGATTGCGGCACCATCCCTTGCCCCAGAAAGTCTTGGCGATAGCGCCACGAGAAGCTGCAACGGGCGAGAGATCGGCGCCCGCTTTTCTGGCCTTGGCGGCGGCTTTCTCCGCTTTCTTGCGACGCTCGGCGACCGAGACATACGGCTTCCATCCGTAGAAGCTCATGTAATTCCTCTGTCGGGATCAGTTTTCCTGAGCGGAATGAATGTCGAGCTTCACCAGATCGAGCAGCTCGGAGTCGCTCATTTCGGTCAGCAGAAGCTCCGCTCCGCCCTCCAGCACTTCCTTGACCAGCTGCTGTTTCGATTCGATCAACCGGTCGATCCGGTCTTCAATGGTGCCGCGGCAGACGAACTTGTGCACAAGCACGTTACGCTGCTGCCCGATGCGAAAGGCACGATCAGTAGCCTGATTTTCCACGGCGGGATTCCACCAGCGGTCGAAATGGATGACGTGCGAGGCGGCAGCAAGGTTGAGTCCCGCGCCGCCTGCCTTGAGCGAGAGCACGAAGAAGGGAGTGAGTTCGTCCTCCTGAAACCGCCTGACCAGCTCGCGGCGCTTGGCTACCGGTGTGCCCCCGTGCAGCACCAGACCTTCGCGACCGAAAATGGCGCCAAGAAATGCCGCCAGTGGCTCGGTCGTTTCGCGGAACTGGGTGAACACCAGCACTTTTTCCTGCTTGGCGGCAATAACCTCGGCCAGTTCTCGCAGGCGGGCGAACTTGCCGCTGTCTTCCGCGTTCCAGGCCCCATCGCCCAACCACTGAGAGGGATGATTGCAGATCTGCTTGAAGCGCATAAGGAAGGCAAGCACCACACCCCTGCGACCAATCCCTTCGGCATCATCCAGCGCGGTGGCCAGTTCCTTCACCGCACGCTGATACAGTGCGGTCTGCGCCGCACTAAGGTGGCACCACGCTTTGAGTTCCGTCTTGTCCGGCAAATCGGCGATCACCTGCTTGTCGGTTTTCAAGCGTCGCAGGATGTAGGGGCGCACCAGGGCGCGCAGCGGTCCGAAGTGCTCGTCCTGAGCCAATCGTTTGGAAAAGTTGGCAAAGACCTTTTCCGTGCCCAAGAGGCCGGGATTGGTAAAGTCGAAGATCGACCACAGATCGGTGAGCCTGTTTTCGACCGGCGTGCCGGTAAGCGCAATGCGCGACTGTGCGTTCAGTTTCTTCACCTGACGCGTCTGCTTCGCACCCGGATTCTTGATCGCCTGAGCTTCATCGAGGACGGCCAGCCGCCACTGCAGGTCGGCCAGCGTCGGCGAGCGCAGAAGTGCGCCATAGGTGGTTATGACGAGATCGATACTGCTCAAGCGTCCCGCATCCAGCGCTCGCAATTCGGCGGCTGACCACTCCGAGGGATGCGCGATCAGGATGCGGAGGGCTGGGGAGAAGCGCGCCGATTCCGCCACCCAGTTGGCCATCAGCGAAGCGGGAACGACCAATAGGCTGGGACGGAATTCCTTGTCGTTGCGCTCACGCTTGAGTATCAGCAGCAACGAGAGCACCTGGATAGTCTTGCCCAGGCCCATGTCATCGGCAAGACACGCCCCGATCCCCAACTGGGTGAGTAGATACAGCCAGCGAACGCCGGCCTGCTGATACGGGCGCAATGTGGCCTTGAGTTCTGGCCCAGGGCTGACCTGCGCCAGACCCTCCGGCTGGCGCAGCCCCTGCAGGGTTTTGGCCAACCAAGGGCCGGCGACCAGTTGCGACCAGTCGGCATCGATGGAATTGCCCGCCTCGTCGAGCGAGGCTCCTGCCACCAGACGCATCGCCTCGGCAAACGGCAGTCCGTTCTCCGCCGCCGCCCGTTCTATGGCTTGGAACCGCTCCAGCATGCGCCCGAGCTTCTTGCGATCAACCTCGACCCAGCGTCCGCGGAGGAGTTGCAAGCCGTCGCCAGCGGCCAGCAGCGCCTTGATCTCGGCAGCGCTGAGCCGTTCGCCATCGAGGGTGACCTCCATGCTGAAGTCCAGCAGTGCATCCTTTCCCAGTAATGAAGGCGGTCGTGTGCCTATGCTGGCCTTGACCTGTGGTCGGCCGGGACGGCCGGCATGCCACGCCCCCGGCGCACGCACAATGATGCCGGCAGCCTCCAGCTTCGGCACGTCGGTAAGGAACTGATAGGCATCGGCGGGCAGCCAGCGCAGCGGGTGATAGATCTCGCCGGAGTCCACCATCGCGCGCAGCCATTCGCACACCTCCGCCGCGCGCTGCACCGGCGTCAGCAGCGAAAGAAGCCGCGCCTGACTCTTTCCGTCCGAGAACTCGGCCAGCGCCTGGGAAAGCGGCAGGTGCTGCGCCTTGCCGTGGGCCGAGACGCGCGAAGTGTAGGTGGCGAGGAAGGCGAACGGCGCCCCAGCGTCTCTGCGGTTCTCCGCGAGATTGAAATGGACGCGGCCAACCAGATTCCAGACCGGATGAAATGACCTGAGAAATTCCTGGAGTGGGCCCTTCGATGCGACGAGTTCATCGCGCAAGGCGGTATCGAGATTGCTCCAAAGCGTGCTCAGCACTTCCGACGTCAAGTACTCCACGCCCGTCATCGGAGGGGCGTCGGCGATCAAGGCATCGAGCGCCTGTTCGTTAGGCGTGGCGATGGCGTTGCCTTCGGGCGTGGCGCACAACGCTGTCACATAGCGCGCTGCAAAATCACGCCACCAGGCCCAAACGGGCGGCAGAATGCTCCCAACTTCAGCGGCCCCGAGATGCAGCAGGCCATGCCCGGAACCACGGCCGAACGCATCGGTGAGACGCTGGGCAAGCGCGGCAGGCAAGGGTGGTGCGTCAGAATCCGGGGTCAGACGAAGGTGGCCGTGCGGGGTCACCAGCGGCGCGAGGAAGTCGGTGGCGGCGATTGACATGCGCGGGCATTCTACCGAATGTGACGTCTGCCGGGCTCTGCATCGTCAGCTTGCTACGATGACTAGATATGACTACTATATGACCATGACTGGGATACGCATCGCCGACTTGAAGAGCCGCCTGAGTGAACATCTGCGCAAGGTACGGGCAGGCAGTTCGTTGACGATTCTGGACCGGAACACGCCGATCGCGCGCATTGTTCCGTGGAAGGCGGGCAATGCTTTCCTCAAGCTTCGGGCACCGCTTCCCGGAGCGCCGAAACTCCAGCGCGTGCCTCTTCCGCCACCCCTGCGGCTCCGCGGAGACGTCGTGAAGTTGCTCATGGAAGAGCGGCAAGGCGACCGGTGATCGCCTACCTCGATTCGTCGGTATTGCTGCGTGTTGTCCTTGGCCAGCGCAACGCCTTGAAGGAGTGGGGCCGAGTCACGCGAGGCATTGCCTCGGCGCTTGCGGAGGTGGAGTGTCTGCGCACACTGGACCGGTTGCGCTTGGCTCAAGGATTCGCCGACGAGATGATCGCCGAGCAGCGGGAGGCGGTATACCGGTTGTTCGAAGCGATGGAGATCGTGGAGATTACGCACGCGGTTCTGTCACGCGCTGCACAACCGCTTCCGACGGCGCTGGGAACGCTGGATGCGATTCATCTTGCTTCGGCGTTGCTGTGGAAGGAACAGGCGGGAAAGGACTTGTCGATGGCGACTCACGACGTGGCATTGGCCGTCGCCGCGAAGGCAAGCGGGCTGCGCGTCATCGGAGCGTAATGGGGGACATCCCTGCCAGGTCGACAAGGGCGACCGCGGTAGCGCAGGAGATGGAATCGTCGCCGAATTCCGTTCCGCAATTCCGAGCGCGACCACGGCAATAAAGCGCCTTGCGGACAGGAAATTCGCGATAATTCGGAACGGATTTTGGCGTAAGTATTTGTAAACGCGAAACTCCGCGGCAGTCTGCTAATCCGAGGCCAACCGCTCAAAGCGCAATCGCGTGAAGCGCCTCTACGATGCGATCGGTTCGCGGTCGCCACAGAACCACGCAACGCTCGCGGAAACCGTAATTCCACTCTTGATCTGCGTCATGCGCGCACAGCTACCACGCCGGGCGCCGCTGCCGGAGAGTGCCTCCGGTTGACGGCGTAGTAAAGGACCGGGATCACCACCAGAGTCAGCAGCGTCGAGACGAGGATACCGAACACGAGCGAGATCGCGAGGCCGTTGAAGATGGGGTCGTCGAGGATGAAAAGCGCCCCGAGCATTGCCGCGATCCCGGTCAGCGCGATCGGCTTGGCGCGCGCCACTGCGGACTGCACGACCGCTTCCGCGAAGGGCACGCCGCGCGCAACCTGCAGGTTGATGAAGTCGACCAGCAGGATGGAGTTGCGCACGATGATCCCGGCGAGCGCGATCATGCCGATCATCGAGGTTGCGGTGAACTGCGCGCCGAGGAGCGCGTGCCCCGGCATCACGCCGATGATGGTGAGGGGGATCGGTGCCATGATCACGAGCGGCGTGACGTACGAGCCGAACTCCGCGACCACGAGGAGATAGATGAGCACCAGTCCCGCCGCATAGGCGACCCCCATGTCGCGGAAGGTCTCGTAGGTCACCTGCCACTCACCGTCCCATTTCAGCGCAAACGCGCGATAGGGATCGGAGGGCTGCGCGATCCAGTATTCGCCGAGCCGCCCGCCCTGCGGAAGCGCGGCGCCGGCGAGGCCGCCGCGCGCGGCGAACATGCCGTAGAGCGGGCTGTCCGGGCCGCCGGCAACGTCGCCCACGACGTAGGTCACGGGCAGCAGGTCCTTGTGATGGATCGTGCGGTCGCGCTCGGTCGTGTTCGGGTGCACGACCTCGGAGAGCGCGACGAGCGAGCCTTCGCGCGAGCGCGCCTGCATCGCGAGGAGCGTGTCGAGCTTGCCCTGGCGCTCCGGCGGGAGCGTGAGCGCGACCGGCACGCCGTACTTCGACTGCCCGTCGCGCACGATCGTGACATCCTCGCCGCCGAGCGCCACGCGCATCGTCGCGACGACGTCGGCGGGCGCCACCCCCAGCGTGGCGGCGCGCGCCTGGTCCACGCGCACGGCGATCTTCGGCGCGCTGTCCTCGACCGAGTCGTCGACATCGACGATGCGCGGCGTGCGCGCGAACTCGGCGCGCACGCGCTTAGCGACCGCATGCCGCCCCGCATCGTCCGGCCCGTAGACCTCGGCGACCAGCGGCGCGAGCACCGGTGGTCCCGGCGGCACCTCCACCACCTTCGCCTTGGCGCCGTGCTTCTCGGCAATGCGTACGAGCTCCGGCCGCACCGCGAGTGCGATGTCATGGCTCTGCCGGTCGCGCTCGTGCTTGCCGACGAGGTTAACCTGCAGATCGCCGTTCTCCGGCGCCTGGCGCAGGTAGTACTGCCGGACGAGGCCGTTGAAGTTGATCGGCATAGCGGTCCCGGCGTAGCCCTGGAAATCGGTCACTTCGGGCACCGTGGCGAGGTAGGCGCCCATCTCGTGCAGAGCCGCCGCCGTGTTCTCGACCGGGGTACCGGCAGGCATGTCGACGACGACCTGGAACTCGGACTTGTTGTCGAAGGGCAGCATCTTGAGCACGACCCATTGCATCAGCGCGAGCCCGATCGACAGCGTTATCGCGAGTAGGATGCCGCCAAAGAGAAGCCAGCGATTGCGCCGGCCGCGCGCCGGATCGAGCAACGGCGCGAGCAGCCGCGGGAACACCGCGCCGAGTCGCGCATCGAGCCGCGAGGGCCCGTGCAACGCGGCCGCCGGGCTCCGAGCCAGCCGCAGCGCGATCCACGGCGTGATCATGAATGCGACGCCGAGGGAGACCAGCATGCCCATGCTGGCGTTGATCGGAATTGGGCTCATGTACGGCCCCGTCAGCCCCGAGATAAAGGCCATCGGCAGCAGCGCCGCGATCACGGTCAGGGTCGCCACGATCGTCGGCCCGCCGACCTCGTCGACCGCCTTCGGAATGAGCGAGGCGAGCGGTGCACCCGGCTCGAGCGCGCGATGGCGATGAATGTTCTCGACGACGACGATCGCGTCGTCGACCAGGATGCCGATCGAGAAGATGAGCGCGAAGAGCGACACGCGGTTCAACGTGAACCCCCACGCCCACGAGGCGAAGAGCGTGGCTGCGAGCGTGAGGATCACCGCCGCGCCCACGATGATCGCCTCGCGCCGCCCGAGCGCGATGAACACGAGCGCTACCACCGAGAGCGTGGCGAACGCGAGCTTACCGATGAGCTTCATTGCCTTGTCGTTCGCGGTCTCGCCGTAGTTGCGTGTCACCGTGACCTGGATGCCTGAGGGGATCACGGTGTTCTCGAGCTCGGCTACGCGCGCGAGCAGGCGCTCCACGACCACCACTGCGCTCTCGCCGGGCTTCTTGGTGACGGCGATCGTGACCGCCGGAAACTCGCCGCCCGTTTCGATCCCTTTGCGCTTCGCCGCCGGGCCGGTGCCGAGCCAGGCATAGCGCGTGGGTTGCGGCGGGCCGTCGACGATGCGCGCCACGTCGCCGAGGTAGACGGGGTTGCGGTCCGCCACGCCGACCACAAGCTCGCGCACGTCCTGCGCGCTCGCCAGGAATTTTCCTGTCTCGACGTCGATGGTTCGGTTGTCCGCGTTGAGCGAGCCTGAGGGCATCGCACTGTTCGCGGCGAGCAGCGCGTGGCGGATGTCGGCCGCCGTGAGCTTGAACGCGGCGAGCCGCTCCGGCTCGAGCAGCACGCGGATCGCGCGTCCCGGTCCGCCGATCGTGGTCACCTCGCGCGTGCCCGGCACGCGCTTGAGGTCCGCTTCCAGCGCGTGGGCGACGCGTTCGACCTCGAAGGCGCCCCGTTCGTTGTCGGCGGTCCACAGCGTGAGCGTGACTATCGGCACGTCGTCGATGCCCTTGGGCTTCACGAGAGGCTCGCCCACTCCGAGCTCCTTGGGGAGCCAATCGCGATTCGCGTTGATCGTGTCGTAGAGGCGCACCAGGGCTTCGGTGCGCGGCACGCCAACCTTGAACTGCGCCGTCACGATGGCCAAGCTCGGCTTCGAGACCGAGAACACGTGCTCGAGCCCATGAATCTGGCTGATCACCTGCTCGGCCGGGATCGCAACCAGCGTCTCCACATCCTTCGCCGACGCGCCGGGAAACGGGATCAGCACGTTGGCCATGGTGACGTTGATCTGCGGTTCTTCCTCCCGCGGCGTCACCGCGACCGCGAACACCCCGGCGAGCAGCGCGCAGATCGCAATCAGCGGCGTCAACCGCGATCCGAGGAAGAACTGCGCGATGCGTCCGGAGATACCCATGTGCCGCTCGCTATGCCTCGACGTTGACGCGAATCGTTGCAGGCCGGTCGCGCATCACGAGGCCCGGTCGCCGCCCCGGCTCGCTTCGATGCCGGAGCGCACCGGCTCGAGCGACACGCGCTCGCCCGGTAAGAGGCCCGCCAGCACCTCGACCAGGCCATCGCCCGCAGGCTCGCCCAAACGCACCTGCCGGAGCCGCGCCGCGCCGGAGCGGTCGAGCACGTACACGGCGGTCACTTCACTGCGCCGCAGCACTGCCGACGCCTGAATCGCGAGTGCACGCGCGTGTCCGGTCGCGAACAGCGCCCGCGCGTATTGTCCCGGCAGCAGTCCCGCCGCTTCGGGCAAGGCGAGACGCACGCGCGTGGTGTGCGTGCGCGTATCCGCCACGGGGAGCATGGTGACTCCCTTCGCGGTGAACATGCGACCGAGCGTCGGGATCTCGACGTTCACCGGTGCGTCGAGCTGCGCCGCAACGAGCACGGCCTGCGGCAGGGTGGCTGTGACGCGCAGCTCGCGCGGATCGAACACGGTGAGAAGCGGCCTTCCGGGTGTGGCCATGTCGCCCACTTCGACCTCGGTCGAGGCGATCACACCGGCATAGGGCGCCAAGATCGTAGCGAAGCTCTTCGATGTCGCGGCCTGGCCGGCATTCGCGATTGCCACCGCGGTCTGTTCCTGCGCGGCGAGATATTCGGACTCGGTCTGATCGAGCGCGGCCTGGCTGACGAATTTCTGCGCGAAAAGCTGCCTGCTGCGCTCGTATTTCGCCTTCACGTTGGCGAGGTTGGCCCGAGCCTCGCGCACCTGGCTCTGACTTGCCGCCTCGGCCTGCACCGCGCTTCGCGCGTCGATCTGCGCGAGCACTTGTCCCGCCCGCACGCTGTCGCCGGCCCGGACGTTAAGCGCAACGATACGACCCGCGACCTGCGCCGCGAGCGTGGACTGGCGCACCGCCTCGACCACGCCCTCGGCGGCCGCCACCCGGTCGAGGTCCCTGTACTCGACGAGCGCGGTCTCCGGCGCCGGCGGCCCGTTCGTGTCGGCCAGCGCAGGCGTGAGTGCGACCGCGGCGGTGAGCGCTGCCAAAAGGCACGTTCGCATCATCCGCAGCAGGTTGGGTGCGGATTTGCGCTGACGCCGAGAGGCAGGTACGCCGGGCACCAGCGCACCAGTCCCGTCACCAGCGGAACGAAGCCCGCGTGCGCCCACCACCGGTTCGAGCCGTCGAGAACAAAGAAGAGGCCCAGGATCGCGAGCCCCGCCACGATACGCACCGCGCGGTCCGATACCGCCGACGTTTGCAGTCATGATCAACTCCCGTCTTTGTTGAGCCATGGTGCTAGTATTCCCTCGGCAGCGAAGGCATTGAATGACTTGGCGTCCAGCTTTCTTGCGCGCGACGCCGCGACCACCACGACGATGGATGCTCTCTCCGACGTATTGCGCATCGTCCAGCTGACCGGCGCGGTCTATCTCGACGGCGCGTTGTCGGCGCCGTGGTGCGTCATCGTCCCGGCGAATTCGGCGCTTTGCTCGGCCTACCTGCCGCCGTCCGAGCGTGTCGTCTCGTTCCATCTGGTGACGGAAGGCAGGTGCTGGGCGATGCTGCCGCACGACAGCGCCAGCGCGTTACAGGTGGATGCCGGAGATCTCATCGTGGTGCCGCAGGGCGAAACCCATGTCCTCGGCAGTTCCACCGAGCTGTCGCCCGTGCTCTTGGCGCCGTTGCTGGCGGACAAGGTCGAAGCGGCGCCGGGTGAAGTCATGAAGATCGCTTACGGTAGCGGCGGGGCGCTCACACGAATGGTCTGCGGCTTTATCGCGACGCAGGACATTGCGAGGAATCCTTTGCTTTCCGCGCTGCCGCGGCTGTTCAAGGTCGGCATGCGCGGATCCAGCGCGGCATGGCTCGAGTCGTCGCTGCGCTTCGCCACCGAGGAGGCCGCTTCGGTGCGCGCCGGAAGCGCCACCGTGCTGAGCAAACTGTCGGAGCTGGTGTTCGTGGAGGCGGTGCGGCGCTATGTCGACACGATGCCCGACGATCGCAAGGGGTGGTTGGCGGGATTGCGCGATCGCTTCGTCGCCCGCGCGCTCACACTAATGCATGGGCGCCCGGCGCATCCGTGGACCGTGGAGGACCTTGCCCGCCGGGTTGGCATGTCGCGTTCCGGGCTCGCGCAACGATTCACGGACCTGCTTGGGGTGCCGCCGATGCAATACCTGGCGCAGTGGCGCTTGCAGCTCGCTGCGCAGCAACTTCGACTCTCCGATCGGCCGCTCGCGTCGGTCGCCGAGGACGTTGGATACGAGTCCGAAGCGGCCTTCAATCGCGCCTTCAAGCGGGAGTTCGGTGTGCCGCCGGCGACCTGGCGCAGGAACGCCAACGGTTCCGCGACTCGCGATAACGGTCACGCGAGCGGCTTCGCATCGAGTAATCCTGCGTCGCAGTGACCAGCCGGGGAAACGGCAACGCAGCACGCAGGGCTGGCTTGGGGTTCGCAGCCGGCGAAGCTGACCAAGCTGGCCGATGAACGCGAGCAACGCCAGCGCAAGAAAAAAGGCGAGACCCATGTCGAGCGTGAGTATCTGTGCACCAAGCACGACACCCCAGAACTCGCGAGCACGGATCCCGCTATCAACCCGGCAGCGGGACCTCTCCAGCGCCACCAGAGTGCCGCGGACATGATGACGAGGGCGAACCCGGTCGTGGCGGGCCAAAGCCTTGCCGACCATTCGTCAGGCTCGAGAACGCGAAAGGCGATGGCGAAGGCCCAGTATTGCAGCGGTGGCTTTTCGAAGTTACTTGACGCCGTTCAAGCGTGGCGTGACGTAGTCCCCGCTCGCGACCATTTCGCGCGCGATCTCGGCGTAGCGCCCTTCGTCCGGCCAGAACACTCCGCGCGTCTCTAGCGTTCCGAACCATAAGGCGACCTTCCGGCCATCATGGCCACTCTCGCCGAACTCGCCGAGACCGAACTTCAAGCGTCGATCCCGCAATCCTCCATAGAAGTCATGGAGATTCATCCGTTGATGTGATGCCACATCTCCCTAAAGGCTTCCGCCCCGACCAAGACAGTTGGAGCGACGGGCTCACTCGCCAACTGCCCCGTGAGTTCGCCCCCCTCCGGGCCAGACATTCTTGGGTAATGGCTCACGACCTCCGCGACCTGGCGGCAAACGGAGTGAAGCTCTATGAAGCATTCCGGCCCGAGGTGCCATCTGACGTACGGCGTTGGGCAGAAAAGGGGATACTGGAAATCGCACGCATCCGCAAGCTCGCGCGCGGCGGTGAACGGTAGAAGCGCGCCCAGAATTTGGAAGGTCTAAGGTGAAGCTGCAGGAACTTCAGCCCGTATCCGACCTTGCGCTTACGCCCCACACTTCACGTTGGGCTGCGATTCAAGTCAGGCGGTCGCCATGAATTATCGGCTCGCATATTCGATCGGCTTCCATCCGTGGGAAGACGCCGCCGCCGATCCGCCGTTTGTAAACAAGTTCTACGAATTGATTGAGCGCGAAGAAAGCGGGCGCGACCCACCCTTCGGTGCCGCACTCGATCTCGGCACAGGGAGCGGAATTTGGGGAATTGAGTTGGCGAAACGCGGTTGGGAAGTCACGGGAATAGACATCGTTGAGAGCGCTCTGGAACGCGCTCGCGAGCGGGTACGGCGGGCCAGCGTGGATATGCAACTAGTCAAAGGTGACGTCACGGCGCTGCGGAATGCCGGTGTAGGTACCGGATTTCGGCTGATCCTCGACACGGGAACGTTCCACGATTTCGATACCGTCCGGCAACAAGCGATGGGACACGAGATTAGCGCCATCGCTGCCCCCGATGCCACCGTACTGCTACTGGTCTGGCCCAAACGCAAGCGACCACTAATCCGTGGCGCAACTCGCGATGAAATTGAAGCCGCGTTTCCGGGCTGGAGGATTACACACGTTGAGGTCTCGCATTTTCGATTGCCAAAGATCATGCAATTGATATTGAGGCCAGACGAACACTGGTACCGGCTGTGTCGAGGAAACGTTCGACCGACCGCAGAGCCCGCCCAACTCGGCAGCGGGTCGTTAGACGACCGAGTTCGACCCTGAACCGCCGCTTGCTCTGTCGGTAAGCGGACCTTCGTGCAAAACAGGCGGCCGTAAACGAAATCGCGAACTTCGCGACCGGAGCCGCAGTGATCGCGACAGGAATCGACCAGTCCTTCGGGCGATGCGGACGAAGGCGTTCGCCTCGAAGAGTTCCACGTTGCCAGCTCGTCGAGCGGTCGAACAACCTTCCACGTAAGTGCTGGTTACTCCGGGAGCGTCTCGCCCGATCCACCCATCTCCTTCGGCAAATCCCTCATCTTGGGCAGTCCGTCCTTGATAGGCAGGACGCTTTCCTGGTAGTTAACGTGAAGCTTCGGCTGGTGGCGATAGGTCGGGATGGTGGCGGCGTACACGTCGATCAGCCCCCACGGGGGGTGGTCCGTCAGCAGGTGTCCACCGCAGGTCTTGCAGAATTTGCGGTAGCTCTGCTCCGACTTGTGGTAAACGCCAATATTGCTCTCGCCCTTGGTGATCTTCACCGCCGCGGGCTTCCAAAGACTGAATGCGTTGACCGGCGCGGCCGCCCAACTCCGACACGACGCGCAATGACAGAAACCCACCGCGACCGGTTCGCCGGTGACGGTGAGCTCCACGGCACCGCAAAAGCAGCTTCCGTGGTAAGTCTGGCTCATGGTCCCTCCGTTGTCGGGTTACGTATTCCAAACTTGCGAGCCTGATTCCGGGTCGATGCCGGGGGCGTTGCCGCCCCCGTCGCATTCGCGTTGCAAGGCGATCTTTCGACCCGCTTATCGTAGCACCGTACCGTTGCCGATCCAACGGCCACTAGCGGTTCGAATCAAGAATGCGATGTCGGGCTCGCTCGCACACACAGGCGGCAACGGCCCGACGTTGCCGTCGAACCGAGCATCGCCCTGATCGTCGAGATCGACGAGCGGAGTGTCCACGAGAGCAGAATTTCCACCGGACGCGCTGCCATCGGTATCGCAGACGAGGGTTCCCTTGACCTGCAGGACCGCCCCTGGAGTGCCAATGGCATTTCCACCCGCCAACACCAGGCCGTTGGTGCTGAAATTGACTTGCCCGTGGTCCAGAACTACGTTGACGTGTCCTCCCAGGGCCGCCCACGGCCCTGGCGCGCCTGTTGCTGCTCCGGTTCCGCTGCCGACGACGTTGTTACCTTGGACGATGCCGATCACCGACTGCCAGTGAAGCGCATCGGCTGAATCAGCGCTGGCGTTCCCGCCGATGAGGGTTGCACCGAGCGCGAGCCCGGTTATGATCAAAGATTTTCGCAATAATGTTCGCATCAGCTTTCTCCTAACTAGGTTGTGTGGATACGACGATTCCGGCGGCGTTTTCGCAAGAAGATTTCCCGGGTCAGCGAAAACGAACGAAGGAGCGCTCGGAACCATTGCAGTCTAGGAAGCAAATGTAATTGGGCAACTTCACCGAGGGACTATTTTGGTTTCGTTTGTTTCACGCGCCTCGGACACCTGACGAACAAATGAATACGCCGCGTGGCATATCCGGCGAACACCCATCTTCACACCAGCCGTTCGATCTTCTCCACAGGGGACGGTCAACGCATCAAGTGACCAAATGACTTCGGTAAGCAGCATGAATGCGGCGAATAGCCGGAAACGCTCGGATTCTTGATTACCTCGTCGGCGCGCAACAACGACGACTGCGGGATGGTCGAGCCGAGCGCCTTGGCAGTCTCGAGGTCAATCACCTGCGCACAACTCGCCGACGGTTCGACGGTTGGATCGAAGGTATGGGCGCCAGTCGGGACCGCGTCGTAGCGCGGTGAGCGCAACTTCAATACCTGCTCGCGCGATGTTCCTGCATCAGACGCACGAGCCGGCGCGTGGCTGCACCCGGATCAGGCGCGGAACAAATTGCGGAAATCGCGGCTATTCCCTCAAGGCCAGCTGCGTACAAAGGAGCCGCATTCGCGCTGTCGATTCCTCCAATCGCCACGGCGCGGTGACAGGATATTCTGGCGAGACGCGCCGACTCGTCAACGCCCAGCGCAACGCCGGCATCGGGCTTAGTCGCGGTTGCGTAGACCGGGCCGACCCCGACATAATCGACGTCCCAGCCCGCCGCTTGCCGAGCTTCCGGCTCGCTGCTGACCGAAACGCCGATGATCTTTGCCGGTCCCAGCAGCCGCCGAGCCTCCGGGTAGGGAATGTCCAGCTGTCCGATGTGCACGCCGTCGGCATCGAGCACCTGCGCGACATCGATCCGGTCGTTGACGATCAGGCCGATCCCGGCCGGCCGCAGGATTTCGAGAAGCCGGCGTCCCAACGCGAGCATCGGACGGGCGTCGAGGTTCTTTTCCCGCAGCTGAACCAGCGTCACACCACTGTCGATCGCCGCGCTGACGACATCTTCCACGCTGCGTGAGCCGCAGCATGCCCGGTCGGTGATGAGGTAGACGCCGAGTTCGAATCCGCGAGGCTTCATCGCCACCCTGCGCTACGCGTCGGTGTGTCGACGCGCAACCGGCGGTCGAGCTCGGCGAAGTCGAGCTGATGAAGTGCGTCAAGGAAGCTTGCCGCCATCGTGCCGGGACCTCGTGCGTTCGCCAAGGCCATTTCGCCGGCGATGCCCATCACTGCCATGGCAGCGACGGCGGCACGCAGGGCATCCGGCTGCACCGCGCAGAAGGCGCCGCACAGCGCCGAAGCCGTGCAGCCCATCCCGGTGATCTGCGCCATCATCGCCACGCCGTTGTGCACGCGCACCTCGCGCGTGCGATCGAGGCAATAATCGATGACGCCACTGACGACCACCGCACAGCCATAACGGACGGCAAGGCCGTGCGCTGCTTCGCGCGCCGCGTCCGATGAATGCGTGCTGTCGACCCCTTTGGTCGCGCCGGCAGCCCCTGCCAGCGCAAGAATCTCCGACGCATTCGCACGGAGGATCGCCACCCCGCCACGCCCGAGCATTCGCAATGCCGTCTCGGTCCGCAGCCGACTGGCGCCCGCGCCTACCGGATCGAGCACGATCGGAAGCGCTCGCCGTCGGGCAGCGGCCAACGCGCGTTCCATCGCACTGATCCAATGTGCGTCGAGCGTGCCGATGTTGAGCACGAGGGCGCCCGCATGCGCCAGCAACTCGTCGAGCTCCGCCTCGGCATGCGCCATGATCGGCGATGCGCCCACTGCAAGCAATGCGTTGGCCGTCTGCTGCATCACGACGAAATTGGTGACGTTGTGCACCAGCGGCGCCCGTTCCCGGACTGCGCGCAGATCCGCCGCAATGGCCGTGGCACCGAAGTGCGAATCGCCCGGTAAGCGCACGTGTTCGAATGGCAGATTCATGCAACGCTGGCGATAAACGACTCGATCAGCCGGTTCACCTCGGGCGCGGCCTCCATGTGCGCCATGTGCCCGGCACCCGCGATCCGATGTACGGACACGGTCGCCGGCAGCCCTTGGGCCTGTTGTGGCGGGATGATCCGATCCTCGGTACCCCAGATGACCTGTGCAGGACGCAGGCCGACAGCATCCCGCAGCAAGGTCCTCTGCTGGCCATCTGCGAACTGCGCTGCGATCGTCCTTTCGAGCGCCTCGGTCACGCCTTCGAGGCGTTTGTATCTCAGCACATCGTCGATGAGCTGGCGATTGACCAGCCCTTGGTCCGCGAACAGTTGCGCGAGCAACGGCTTCAACTGATTGCGGCTGTTCGCGGCCGCAAATCCGCGCAGGTAGTCGATATTGATGGCAGCGCCAAGCCCGGCCGGACACACTAGCGTGAGCGAACGCACGCGTCCCGGCGAATCGACGGCAATGCGGAGAGCCACCGCGGCGCCCATCGAATGACCGACCAGATGTACAGCATGAAGCTCCACCGCGTCCATGAAGCCCTTCACGCATGCTGCGTATTCGTCGAGGCTTCCGGTTTCGAGCCGCTTGTCGGATTCGCCGTGCCCTGGCAAATCGACGGCGTAGATCGTGCGGCCCTGCGCGAGCGGTTCCTGGTTGAACAGCCAGTTGTTGAGATCGCCGCCGAACCCGTGGAGCAGAAGCACCGTGTCGGTGCCTTCCCCCATGGCGAGGTAGCGCAGGCGTTTGCCTCCAACCTGGATTACCTGCGGCTGCGGCCCGCCACCCGCGGCCGCTTCGATCGGTTTGAAATTCGCCTGGAACTCGGCCACCAGCGCGTCGATCTTCGCGTCCGGAACGGCGGCGTCCGCGATCACCCCGAGCAGGCCGCCGACCGGGAGCACGTCGCCGACCGAAGCCACATGCCGGCGCAGTATCCCGTCAGCCGGGCATTCGATGACGTTGGCGATCTTGTCCGACTCGACGTCGAGCAAGTCCTCTCCTTTGTGCACCGGATCGCCTGGCTGCTTGTGCCAGACGGTCACGGTGCCCTTATCCATCGAGAGCCCCCACTTGGGCACGGTTACCGCATGAATGTCGCTCATGGCCCGGGACCAATTGTCAGCGGTAGTTGGCGACACTCTGAACCGCGGCCTGGATCTTCGCCGGGCTCGGGATGTAGAGGTCTTCCAGGCTGTCCGCAAACGGAACCGGTGTGTGCGGCGCCGTTACCATCTCGATGGGCGCCCTTAGGCCGCTGAAGGCCTTCTGCGCAATGAGTGACGAGATGTCCGCTGCGATCGAGCAGCGCGGATTCGACTCGTCCACGACGACGACCCGCCCGGTCTTGCCGACCGACTCGAGCACGGTGTCCTCGTCGAGCGGCGAGGTCGTCCGCAGGTCGATGACTTCGCACTGGATCCCCGCCTTCGCGAGCTCGGCCGCAGCCTGGTTGCTGAGATGCACCATGCGGCCAAACGTGACGATAGTGACGTCCTTGCCATCGCGCACGACGTTGGCTTCACCGAACGGAATCGCATAGCTCTCCTCCGGCACGTCGCCCTGGATGCCGTAGAGCATCTTGTGCTCGCAGAAGATGACGGGGTCGTTGTCGCGGATCGACTGGATCAGCAGGCCCTTGGCGTCGTATGGGGTGGCAGGGCACACGACCTTGAGCCCCGGAATATGCGTGAAGATGTTCACCAGCATCTGCGAGTGCTGGCCGGCTGCGCGCAGGCCGGCCCCGACCATTGTGCGGATGACAACCGGTGTCTTCGCCTTGCCGCCAAACATGTACTTGAATTTCGCGGCCTGGTTGAAGATCTGGTCGAAGCACACGCCCATGAAATCGATGAACATCAGCTCGGCAACGGGACGCATGCCGGCCGCAGCCGCGCCGATGGCGGCGCCGATGAATCCCGACTCCGAGATGGGCGTGTCGAGCACGCGATCCGGAAACTGCGGGTACAGTCCCTTGGTGACGCCGAGGACGCCGCCCCACGCATCGCGCTCGCCCGGCGCGCCCTCGCCGCCGGCGTTGTCTTCACCCATCACGAGCACGGTCGGGTCGCGCTCCATCTCCTGGCGCAGCGCTTCGTTGATGGCTTGCTGATAGCTGATTTGTCGTGTCATGTTGGTTCTCGCTTGTAATCAGGGGTAGGAAGCGTAGACGTCGGTCAGGAGATCGGCCGCGGTGGGCTTCGGATCGGCCTTGGCCTGCGCGACGGCGCGATCGATCAGCGCGAGCACGTCCTTGTCGATCGCGTCGAGTTCGGCTGCCGGAACTTCGCCGGATGACGTGACCCGGTTGCGGAAGCGCAACAAGCAATCCTTTTCCTGGCGGAGCTTCTGGACCTCGTTGGCACCGCGATATGTTTGAGCGTCGCCCTCGAAGTGGCCGAAATAGCGCATGAACTTGACCTCGACCAGCGTGGGTCCGCCGCCTTCGCGTGCGCGACGCACGGCCTCCGCCGCGGCTTCGTGGATCGCGAAGAAATCGAAGCCGTCGACGATCACCCCAGGCATGCCGAAGGCCGAGGCGCGGTCGGCGATGTTGTCGCAGGCGACCGACCACGTGGACGACGTCGACTCGGCATAGCCATTGTTCTCGGCGACGAAGATCGCCGGCAAGTTCCAGACGGAGGCCAGATTCATCGCCTCGAAGATCGTGCCCTGGTTCGACGCACCGTCACCGAAGAAGCAGATGCCGACGCCACCCTTCTTCTTGTATTTCGCGGCCAGCGCGGCGCCACAGATGAGCGGGCCGCCGCCACCGACGATGCCGTTCGCGCCCATCATCCCCTTCGACAGGTCGGCAATGTGCATCGACCCGCCCTTGCCCTTGCACGATCCGGTCACCTTGCCGTAGATCTCGGCCATCATCTCGACCGGGTCCACGCCCTTGGCGATGCAATGGCCATGGCCGCGATGCGTGCTGGCGATGTAGTCGTCGTCGCGCAGGTGCATGCAGAAGCCGGTCGCCGATGCTTCCTCGCCGGCATACAAGTGGACGAATCCAGGAATGCCGCCGGTGGCGAATTCCGCGTGGACGCGCTCCTCGAATTCCCGGATCGTGCGCATCGTGCGATAAGCCTGCAGCAATTGCGGGTTCGAAAGCTGGGTCATCTCCTCTCCTCCTTGGTTGATGAAACTACAACGGCGACTGCATCCATAGGCACACGTTGCCGATGCTGGGAGTCAGCGGCGGGCCGGCGTGCCGGTAGAGTTCAGCACGCCGTTCGCGGCCGCCCAGGACAGCGTGCGCGGCACGTCAATCGTGTAAGGCCCGGCAGCGGTCAGCGTTACGACGAGACGGTCGCCCGTGGAGATCTCGAGTTCGCGCTCGCCGTCGAATGCAATGGTACCCATCGACGTCCGTAACGCAATCGTCCGTCCCGGCGGGAGAGTCTCGATGGCCGCGACCCCGACTTCGGCCACCAGGCCGGGCCCGATCGGAGCGGCCAAGGTGGCGAGCAGCCCGGCTGAACGTGCAGGGGCAAGCCGGAGGTATAGACCATGGTCTGCGTCCCGCGACACCGGCCGCAGCAGCCCGGCGATCGACGACAGGCCGATCGCATCGGGCTCGGCGAATGCGACCACGAGTTCAGATAGCGTCTCCGGTTGCCACAGGGCCCTCGCCCCGATATGCGTCAGACTCGAGACACAGACGTCGACCAGCGCGATCTCCTCGGGGATGCCGCCCGAAGATGCCACGCGAATGAGTTTGTTGCGACGCAGGGCGATTGCTGGCGGCACGCGACCGAGTGCCATCAGGCCAACTGCAAGTCCGGTGATGGTGGCCTCACGCAGGTCCGGAAAGACGTTGTTCGTCCCTGTCGAGAGCGTCGCCAGCGGAATCGTCCCGCACTTCGCTGCAACGGCACGATGCGTCCCATCGCCACCCAGCACGACGATAGCCGAGACCCCGCGGTCCGCCATTCGTGCCACTGCTTCCAGCGTGTCACGGACGGTCTCCTCGTTCGGCATCGCGAGCACCTCGAGCTCGGGCCAGGCGAGCCCCGGGGATGCGCGGAGACGGCCCTGCGCGCGGCCCACGTTGGCGCAAATGCCGGTAAGGTCGGGCATCATTACCGCCCGCGGCACGCCCAGCGCCCCGAGCGCGGCGAGGACCCGCTGGACCATGTTGGCCTTCTCCGCGGTCGGGAAAACCGATGCGTGACTGACCAGCCGACGGATGTCGCGCCCGGAAGACGGGTTGGCAATGATGCCGACAGTGACGGGCGACGGGCCCACGGTCGTATGGCTTGCGCGAAGATGCCGGAATTGGCGTTGCGCGCGAACCCTCTTGCAGAAGAGCGACCGGACGCAATCGAGTCTATTTTATGGGTTGCCACCGCAGCCGGTCCAGGATATCCGTGTCCGGGGTTACGCACCCAAGACGCACCAATCGGTCGAATCGCATCGGACTTGCATGACCGATTCGGGCACGTCGAGACACTCGCGGTAGGCGGAGACTATTAGGGGTTGCGCGACGCCTGCCTGCCCGCGGCATTGTCACGCTCGCACACACCTGCGCGTGAGGGTAGGCATCGCACAACCTTTAACGTTCAGCGACAGTCGCAGACCGACCCTCACCTGCCGTTGGGGATTTTCGGGGCGACTGGCAGGTGTACCTTGGTTGCAGCCGTTCGCTGGGCTCGTCGGGATAACCAGAAATCGGTGAGAGCGGTCATCGTCAGCCGCCTACTGGTGATACGAGCGGAATTGCATCCGACCGGCAACTCTTAAGACGCGCGACGGCGCGGTTTCCCGCAGCAGTCACCCGACTGAGCGAATAGGGGCCATTTCGCAACTCGCCCAACGTCACCGCCGGCCACGAATTGCACACGCTAATCGCCACCGCAAAAACGACAAGCCCCGCCGGAGCGGGGCCTGTGTTGGCGCTGATTGGGTCAATTCTTGCGGTGCAAAAGGTCGACAGGCGAATCCCAGCAAGGCAAGTGTGACGGGTTCGGGTGTGGGGCCACGCGAACATCGTCAACGAACGCTCCCGTTATCGTGAGCCTTGCGGTGTGGCCTAGATCCCCTACCGTGAACCGGAGGGCGAAAGTGGGCTCGAACCGCATCACCCAATTGCAGGATGCTACCGCCGCTTGCATCCCCTTAACTCTCGCCAGGGCGGCGTGCTGCGATGCGTTGCGCGTTGCCCGGCGTGCGGCTCGGAACTCGAGATGGGCACGCCGTCAGTTAGCAATGACGAACTCGTCGCGCGCCTTCACGCCAACATCGGTGTTGTCGGTGAAGAAGCCGTCGATTCCGGCATCAAGGAACATCTTGATTTCCGTCTGCAGCTTGCGACTGGCACGGGCAATCGCGGCTATCGGGCCAACTCCTGCCGTTTGGGGTCGCCGCGGAAATTTCCCGTGAGCGGCCATTCGCGCCAGCACGCCGAAGTAGCGGTGGCGATGGACGCCATGTCCGACTGGGTGACGCTCGGGAGACTGCCGGTTACAAGCCGCCTACGCAGCCAATCGCGGTCACGACGGCTCCATTGATACCGCTGGCGTCCTCAAGCTTCTGTTTCGGAGCATCGGCGAGTGCCGTGGCCGTGTCCGAGATGTTCTGCAGCTTGTCCACGGCGTCATCGTACTTCTCCAGCCCAACTTTGGCCGCGGCCGCTTCCAGTTTCGCGAGCAGATTGCTCTGATCAGTAGAAGCGTTCTTCCCCAGGAAAACTCCGTTCCGGATGGTAGTCTCCAACGCGTTCAGTTCGGCCGCGCACGCCTCGGTGAAATGGTCCGCCCATGCAACACCGGTCCACCCGCCCACTGCCGCCAACAGCAGAACCGCGGCGGCTCCCCTTTTCATGTTCGTCATAACACTCTCCTGTGATGAAAGAAGCGCCCGTAACTCGCCATACGGGAACACTCAGGATGGCGGCGCTATTCCATCCTTGTTGTTTAGAGTCTAGGACAAATAAAGCGCCTGTCCCGCCGGGCGCGGACGCCAAGGTAGGCGGCTGGACGGATGGGCAAATACCGATCTGAACGTCGGGGCGATCGTGGCCCTTTCGCCGACACTGGATTGGAGGGGGTCGGCTTCGAGACGTTCAGTGCCGATGGGCCCATCTCGTATTGGAACAGCTACGTGGGGGTGGGGCAGATGGGCGGGCAGGGCAACTTCAGCGATCCGCGCATCGAGCTCTCCATCGCGCAGACACCCGACCTCGTCACCCCGAAGCTGCCGGCGTTATTGGCTTATCAACTGAGTTTGCGCACCCCCGAGCCTCCGGCAGGCAGTTTTGATCGAAAAGCCGCGAAGCGTGGCCAGGGTTTGTTCCGCGACGAGGCCGGATGCGCCGCGTGCCATCAGCCACCCCACTTCACGGACGTCCTGAGCGGATCCACTCAGACGCTGCCATTCCTGCACGATTCGGCGGAGGTCGGCATGGATCCAGGGTATGCGGACAGGACCGCCACCGGGAAATACCGGACGACGCCGTTACGAGGCCTCTGGCAACACCCGCCGTATTTTCATGACGGCAGCGCGCCCGATCTCCTCGCGGTCGTCAATCACTATAACCAGCTATTCGGGCTCAATCTCACCGCCGCACAGAAAGCCGATCTGGTCGAATTCCTGAAGTCCTTGTGAGGCCGCATGAAGGCTAGGCACTTCCGATGCAGGTCTCCCGGCCTAGCGGTGTTCGCCGCGACTACCGCCGCCGCGCATCTCGTCCACTACGGCGCGGCGGAATCGCGAAGTCGAACGGCCGCTTTCCGATCAAGCCTACTTCTGCTGAGGGTCGAGAGCGCTCTGAAAGATCTTGGAAAGCGGCCGGCGGGTCGCAGTCCTGCTTACAACGCCGGCAAGGTCAGGCAATGACCGCTGTCACCGAATCCCCATTTGCTCGAAGAACTCAGCGAGCGGCTGCCTCCAAGATCTACCGGCCAGTCGAACCGAAAACTGCGAGCTGGGACACCGGAGAGGTCAAGCATTTCGGCTACGCCCCAGGGAGAAGTCCCTCGGGCCTCTCCCAAGACTGGGCGGTAAGTCACGCATCTGGCAGCGTTGTGCCATGCGGTGTGGAATTTTGGGCCGGTTGCTCCCAGTGAAAACGATGCAATAACCGATGGAGTACCGGCGCGAACAGAAATGCTGCTGCCACCAAGAAAACGAGGCCAGCGTACAGCGCGTACAACCCGGCAAAGATTTTGCCGCCGTCCGTGAGGGGGCTGTGGATCGGCCCCATGCCGCCCAACAGCATGGCGGCATTAAGAAAGGCGTCGCGCCAAGTGTGCATGTGGTCGTGCTCGAAATACCAGTACCCGGCCATGCCCACGCCGAGCGAAACGCCGACAAACGCAACGGCAAGCAAAAAATGCCGGAGCATCCGCAGGGCGAACGCCCCGTGCGTCAGTGGCGGATGGCTGCGATGTTCGTACAAGGGTTCGTAGATACGCGGTGTAACGAATCTGCAATCTGACCGACCTAGTATCGGAAGCAGGTACTTCGCTTCTCCCTCCTACTCGAAGTACCGCTTCACCCGTTTCGCCGCATTATCGTCGGCAAGCGGGTATTTCTTGTCTGCGGCCCCACCGCAGGAATGCCGCATTGGGTCAACCGGATACGCCATTCGTGCACATCTGCACGACCCGATTAGGGTAGGGCATCGACCTGCAACAGCATGGCGTCAGGATTTCGTGAGAATCTCCATCGCCTTATTGGCGTCGTCCAGTGAGTCCACCGCAATATATGCGACAAACTGGGTGCCGATCACCGAGGCCGAGAATCCGCGAAGATTGATACCGCCGTCGGCGAGCTTCTGGGTCAATCCAGCAGCAGCACCCGGTCGGTCTGGTCCCATGACTCGAACCGAGTGCAGGGTTTGGGTGACGTTGAAACCGACTTCTGCGGCGGCAGCGATTTCGTGGTCTCCCTGTAGCGGCGTGACGAATACCACACCCCTGCCGGGTTCTTGCGGCGCACGCCGCGCAATGATGAATTGCAGGTCTGCCCCTACGTCTCGCAAAGCAGCCAAGACCGCAGCAAGCCCGCCGGGTTGGTCTTCAATGTTCGCCGCCCACACATCCACATGCTCAACGATATCTTCCATAACCGGTTCTCCTTGGCCGTTATCGCTGCGTACCACTGGAAGTCTAGGCCGCGCCTTCCCCGCCAGCAACTCTCGGAAGGGGCGCTCTGACTCCACTTCTGCAATAACCGCCATCGGTCGATTCGGTATGGGTTCCGTGCAGGCGATTTACACGGGACTCGGTCTTCGCAGGTTCGCGCCACGGTGTTCTACCTGACGCGCCAACGCAAAGCCCCGCCGTATTCGCGGGGCTTCGCAGAATCGCCACATCGCCGTGGCTTCGTTCCGTTGCGTCACCGCAACGTCTGCCGGTATTTCGTTACCGGCGTGGGAGTCAACCTGTAGTGAATTTCATCTATAAAGTACCTCCACGACGTAGATTTCTACAACATCGGCCACACCTCGCGGTCACAAACTCGGAGAGCATCTGACTGCGTGACGTTCGCCACGCGATACCGACAGAACCCGCGATGTCGCACCTACGAGAGCCGATCTGGGAATCTCATCATCTGCAATTTCAGCCTACGCTGACCCGGAAAGAGTTGCAAGCGAGTCAGCAGCGAAGCTTCGGAAATTATCTGGGCGTGCTTCGCGTGCGACAACACGGCTTATAGCGATGCCGTGGTCAGGTTGTTCGATACAACTGAATTAGTGTGTCCTGCTCGGAATCAGTCCTGACGGACACTGTCCGCTCGCATAGGTCAGCTGCAGGCGGCGCAGCGTCGGTCGCCAAGGCGATGGACCCAGAACCGCATCCATGGTGGATGCGCAGTTGGCCGCGCCGGCCGAGCAGCCGGGTGGCGAACGACTATCGCCGTCGTTTTCCCCCACCCTTCCGCGTTCCCTTCACCGGCTGCTGCGCCTCCGCGATCTCCTGCCCGCTCCGCCCTTCCAGCTTGGGCTTGATGTTTTCGTCGAGCCATTTCTGGTCCCACCATTCCACGGGCAGCACCGCGACCCCATCGAGATAGATCCCGAAATGCAAGTGGTCGCCGGCGGCAAGCCCTGTCTCACCCGTCTTGCCGAGGACTTGGCGCATGACGACGGAATCGCCCGCGTTGACGTCGACCGAGCTGAGATGGCCGTAGAGGGTGAAGAGGCCGAGGCCGTGGTCGAGGATCACGGCGTTGCCGTAGATGCCCAGGTCGCCGGTGAAGGCCACGGTGCCGCTGTTGGAGGCTTCGACCGGGTAGTTCTTGGTAACCGAGAGGTCGTAGCCGAGGTGGTACGCGGTATCGATCGTTTCGCCGTTGTAGGTGTACGTCCGCTGGTCCGCGAAGTTCGCCTCGACTTTCGAGTTGCTTAGCTGGGCGAACGCGTCCTTCCATAGCATCGAGGGTGTGGCCTTCTTCGTGATTGCGGTGATGCGGTCCTCGTTTTCCTTCCGCAGCTGCCTGTTCACGGCGACGAAGACGTCCTTTGGCCCGCCCTGCCGCGCGGTGACGTCGGTGAGCAGCGGCGCCACCTTGTTCTGCAAGAAGCTGTCCGATATAGCGAGGGTGCTCTTCTTGTACCGGACGTTCTTGAGCTCGTAGGCGAGCCGCAGCTCGCGCGTGTTGCCGGCTTTGTCAGCGGCGACCAGCGTGGGCCTCACCTCCGGCGAGGCGTTGTAGGGATGCGCGAAGAGGGCCAGCAAGTGGTCCGGATGGTCCTTCACCTGGCCGGGGAAGCCCGGGAAGAAGTAATCGCCGATCTTCACGCCGCTGGTCGCCGTGTCCGCCGACGTCTTGTAGACGATCGCGCCCACGCCGCCGAAATTCACGTAGCGGTCGTCGGCAATGAGCTCCAGCGTGGGCGGCGTGATGTCGATCGCAACGCTCTTCTCCAGCACGGCCTCGTTGCCGCTGAAGAAATGCCACAGCGAGGCATCACGTGCGGTGACGTGAAGCACGGCGGGTCCCTCCTTCACGCCGGACATCTTCGTCGCGGCCACCGCAATCTTCTTCTCGCTCACGGGTGTGTCGAACCGCTCGGAGGCGAGACTATGCTCGGTCCCGCCTTGGGACAGCGTCGCCATGACAGATCGCAAGCCTGTCCCCGAGTCGGCGACCTGGATCTCGAGTGGTGCCACGCCCAGGACGTCGACATCGGGCGAGACGCTGATCTGCGGCGGCACGGATTCGAAACGTGGCCGCAGGTAGTAAGCACCGCCGGCCAAGGAGGCGACAACGATCAGGATGGGGACGACGACGATCGCGAGCTTGCTGCGAGGTCGGTCGGACGGGAAAGCGCTCATTCGGTCCCTCAGTAGGTTGGCGGCGAGCGTGCTGACGAGGTCGAGCATCTGCTCGGCGGACCGCTCACTGGCGGCCGGTGACAGCATATCAGCCGGTACATAGCGACCACGTTTGGCTCAGAGGATCGGAGTCCGCATTTTGACCAGCGCGATGGCCGCTCGGCAATCTGCGGACGTTCCGCCCCTTTCCCGGTTGCAGCCGTTCGGCCGCCTCACCTAGACGTGCGGTCGAACGTGCGGTCGAACCCCGCATGGTGCGGGGGTTACGGGATGCGCCGACCCGCCGAGAGGCGGCTTGGAATGTCGTCTCTTGCGTCTAGAAGGAATGTCAATGGCGGAACATGACTCCACGCGTGCCACCGAAAACCTGGAGCTGGAGTGTTTCCTCATCGCACCATGGCCGAGTGGGCGGCCGGCATTTCTGGCAGACTATGAAGTTCCAACAGAATGCGCGCTGCGTTTCGCTGACGGCCGGATGCCGCCAGCGCCGGACTCAGGGGGACCTTGGGAGGAGAGCCGAATGATTACCGCCATCGCCACGTTCCGACTCCCGCACCGCCTGACGGTCGATGAGGCCAAGACCATCTTCCAGAGTACCGCCCCGCGGTACCAGTCGCAGCCCGGGCTGATCCGAAAGTACTACGTGCTGTCGGAGGACGGGATGACCGCCGGCGGCGTCTATCTCTGGCAGTCCCGGCAGGCTGCTGACTCCCTGTACAACGACGCCTGGCGAGCCTTCGTCACCGAGAAGTACGGTGCCCCTCCGCAGGTCGTGTACATGGAGAGCCCCGTGATCGTCGACAACACGACGCGGCAGATCCTTACCGAGTGAATTGGCCGACGATACTCCAGGCGCCGTTGGCATCTAGGATTGAAGTACGGACTGGGCCGTGGACGCCTTGCGGTCGATCGTGACCGATCAAGGACTTCCGCTTTCAACCATCGCCGGCTCTCGGAGCGCATCGGCCACATCCGGCCGGCCGAGGCCGAGGCAAACTACGATCCGCAACTCGTCAATCAGGCCGTTCCAGCCTGACTCGCATCTCCCGTTCTGCACGAAAATCGGAGGTTCAAGGGGTCTTGACGTTCCTCTCGGGAGTTCGATGTGCCGACTGCATTCCAGAACTACTATCCCGACAAGTTCAGCCACTGTTACGGATGCGGCAAGAGCAATCCGCATGGTCATCACGTCAAGAGCTACTGGGATGGTCAGGAGACGATTGCGCGGTTCACGGTCCGCCCCGAGTTCAGCGGCGGAGTGCCCGACCATGTCTTCGGGGGGATGGTTGCATCTCTCTTGGATTGTCACGGAACGGCATCGGCGGCGGCCTTCGCCTATCGGGCGGCGGGCCGAGAAATGGGCGACGACGGGGAGTTCATGCGATTCGTCACGGCGTCGTTGCAAGTGGACTTCCTCCGCCCGACGCCGATCGGGGTGGAGCTCGTCATCAAGGGTCAGCTGCGTGGCATCGAAGGACGCAAGGTGCAGGTATCCCTCTCGCTGAGCGCGGGAGGCCAGACGTGCGCGAGAGGAGAAATGCTGGCCGTCCAGTTCCAGGAATGACACCTCCGCAGGCGCGATGCGTCCCGCGCCTCACACGCTCGCCATGAATCACACGGTTCTCGTAGACACCCGCCAACGTGGTCAGCCTGCAACGGGCTCAACCACTTCGGCGGTTGTTTGGCGGGCTGTTGGGCATGAGCTGCCGTCCCCTTGCAAGCCCACATGAACGGCGGGGTCTCTGGCGGAACACCGGGATGGATTCATGCTTCCCGTCGACGCTGCCTTCGCCTTGCTCGCTCGCCGGCACGCGGCCACCTCTCCCTGCTGCGCTTCAGCAGGAACCGCACGCAATCGGTGCGCCTCGGCCGGTGCAGCGACTGGCGAGTCGAATATTGCTCTTTTCCCGCGCGCGCGTTAGGACTAACATTGGTCCCGCTCGACAAGGCCTGTCGCTCGACGGCGATCCGCCGCAGGCGAGTCGAGCCTTCCATTTCCGGGGGTGCTCATGAACACCTATCGACTGCGCGATACGCTCGCGCTCTGTTGCGCTTTTCTGCTGGCGACGTTCGTTTTGTCGGACGCTACAGCCGGTCCGCAAAAGCTCTATGGTTACCAGTTCCTGTTGCCCTCCAAGGCACTGAACGGCAGCGACAATCCGTTCTACGTCTACGATCCTGACGATCCTGCCTTGAAGCAATTGGTGATCGATGAGCCCGAGCACCCGCTGGAGGTCGTCGTCAAGTTCGTGAACAAGAGTCCGCCCTCCACCGGTGCTTCCAACCCCGCCTCGCTACGGTTCGACATGGTCGGCCTCGAAGTCACGTTTGTTTCAGTCCCGCGGGGAATGCCCTCTTTCACGTACAACCCGGTGACGAACACAAGCACCGTGACCGTCACGAACATATCCCCGCCGATTAAGGGCGGCGACTCGAACGCATTCAGGGTGACCCTGCGGGTCAAGAGCTGCGTGGCGAAGTTCGACGTCTACGTTCCGCACCTGAGCCCGAACCTGCTCGTCAGCACCGGTTCGCAGCTCTTCAACGGCGAGCCTTTCGGCCTCGCCTCGTTCGACGAGGAGCTGCGCCGTGAGAGTGCGAGCTTCGTGGTTGGAGATATCACCGGCATCTCATGCGGCACCATCGGTTGCGGTCCCGAGGCGGTATTCGTCATAGCGAACAGCCAGGCAACCAAGGATAACGCCACTTGTTCTCTTTACACGACCGGCAACGCGGAATGCGTCACCGTTGCAAGAGGAAGCGACACGAATGGCGCTTGCACACCCGGCGTTTCATATTTTGCGACGAACAACCTCGACACCGGGTTCGTGGAAACGAACAAGATGCATTTCGTGTGGGAGACCGAGACCGCCCCTGCGGCCTTCGCCTTGGAGACGGAGATCGCCCCTGCGGCCTTCGCCTATCTGGTCACGTTTCCCTTCCCGTTCCCGTTCCCCGAGGGCACATCCGTGAAGGTGGCCTGGGTCGAGGGAACCGACGGGCCGAAATACATTCCAGCCCCCACGTGCCGGCCACTTCAGCCGCCGATGACGGCGCTGCCCTTCGGCCTGCTGCCTTGGCAATACGCGACGCTGGATAACGACGTCAAGGTGAACTCGACAACGATCAAGGTAACGCTGTTGCCCGGCGTCAGCGTGCCGACGCCGCCGTTTCCCATCGTGATCGACGACGAGCGTCTGTTGGTGACGGCGATCAACAACAACAGCTGGGACGTGACGCGCGGAGACGGAGGCACGGACCCGGCCACGCATTTCAAGGACGGCAAGGTCATGTTCACCGCGCTGCCGAAGCTCGAGGTCGACTACTCGAACATCGACCCCGCGTACGCGCTCGGCAAGAAGGCGAAGATGTGCCTGACGGGCGTGGCGGATAACCTGGATGGAACCTCGTCCGGGTGGATGCTCGACAGCGGCGACGGTTACATGCGCTGGTAGCGAAGCGCTCCGAGCCACGAAGACAGAGCGGCCCCTCGGGGCCGCTCGCGGTTTCGGGACTTCACGCAGTCGCGTTGTCCCGATCGCTCACTTCACGCTCCGAACGCGCGTAGGGCGGCGTGCTCGGAACCGCGCGTATCTTGAGCGCGGAAAGGATCGAGCGGCTTTCGATAACCGCCTCGGCGGGCGGCTCGACACCCTCGAATCGGCAGAGCTCGATCAAGGAGAGCAGTGTAAGCATGAGTTCGAACCGATCGCGCCGCGCCCTGGCTGAAGACAGGCTGGCTTCCAGCGCTTGCCGCGCCTCGGCGATGTGGCCGCGCCGCAACAGCGCAAGACCGCGGACGCGTTCCAGCAGCGGGATCGTCCTCGCCCCTGTGTTTTTCGACGCGGCAGTTCTGCTCAGCATGTCCAGCGCGAGCTCGAGAGCAGCGTCGAAATCACCCATGTAGAGTCGGCACTCGGCGATCCGGACATCGTTGTCGAACACCTCGTTTTGCGCGCCCACGTGCATGAAATGCAATCTGGCGTCTTCCAGGCGGCGGATCGCTTGTTCCAGCCGTCCGGCGCGGAGCGCAACGCGGCCCAACACAGACAAGCATGCGCCGAGGAAATAGCGATACTGCAGCGCGCGCCAGACGGGCAGCAGCTCGAGGAGGAGCTCTTCGGCTGCATGCAGCTCGCCGCGGTCGGTCAGGATCTCCGCGATGTTGATCCGGGTCAAGTCTGCGCCGACCCTGTCACCGATCTTCAGTGATTCTTCGCGTGCACGCTCGTAATAGCTCATGGCCTGGTCCCAACGGCCTTCCCAGCCGCAGGCGACGCCGAGGTTCGACAAAAGGGCTGCCTGCTTGACGAGATTTCCAGCCCGCTGGTAGGCCTCCAGCGAGCGTTGCAGATGCAGGAGCGAATCGGCTTCGCCGAGCTCGCCGCTCGCCCATCCCAACACGAAGTAGGCGGCACCGAGCGCGTCCGGATTGTCGGCGGCCTCCGCCTCGCCCGCCGCCTGGCGGGCCCGCCGAATCGCCTCCGCCGTCCGGCCCTCCGCTTGCAGCATTGTCGCGTACCAGGCCGTTGCCTGCGCAGCCAGGCTGGTGGCCTCGAGACCGTTCAATCCCGTTAGGGCCGTCCTGGCTCGGGCCGCCCAGCGCAACGCATCGGTGTGTTTTCCGAGATTGGCTTCGATCCGCGACCGCTTGAGCATCAGACCGGCGCCGCGAACTACCTCGCCGTCGGAAAGCCGCCGCGCGGCCGAATAGGCTTCGGACGCTCTGTGGAAATCGCCCGCGAGGTTCCAGGCATCGCCCAGCGACTCGTGCACGACGGACAGTTCCTCGTTCGTCAACTGCTGCAGGCGACGGCCTGCCTGCAGCGCACGCGTGTACAAACCAGCGGCTTCCACGTACGCGTATACGCCGGACGCGCGTTTCGCGGCCATGCACGCATACCGCCATGCCGGCGCGTATTCGCCCGCTTCGAAATAGTGCAGCGATAGGATGCCCGCGGACTCGTCCGCAGACTCCATCTCGCCTTCAAGACGCGCCGCAACCACACCATGCAATTTCCGTCGCACCCGGTAGGGCAGACCCTCGTACGCCGCGTCGCGAAGCAGCGAACGGCGAAAACGCACGTACCCGTCGGGCTCGTCGTCAAACAGCTCACGCAATCTCGCCCATGTCGCGGCCTCCGCGGTCGCCGCGACGCCCTCCTCGGCGAACCACGACAACATACGTGGATGAAAGGTCAGGCCCAGGACGGCGGCGCGCCGCACAAGAACACGATCTTCGGGAGTGAGCGCATCGATGCGCGCCATTGCGGCGGCTTCCGCCGAATCGGGCAAGCCGCCGGCGCCACCCGAGGCGAGCGCCGCGCGCACCAGATCGCGCAAGAACTGGGGATTTCCACCCGAGCGACTGACAACGGCCTCGAGCACATGTAACGGCAGCGGACGCCCCTCCATGTCCGCCCGTGCGAGACGCGTCGCTTCGCCGATAGCCAGCGGCTCCAGATCCAGGCGGACAACCGCGGGGTTGCTCGGGGCGCTCGTCCCGTTCACCCCCGGTCGACGTGCAACGGCGAATACCCACTGCCGGCTCGCCAGCTCCACGGCGAGACTCGCGAGCAGCTCCGCGGACGCGAGGTCCATGTTGTGCGCGTTCTCGAACACGACGAGTGACGGTCCGGGCAGAATGACCGCAAGGAAGCGGCCTACGACCTCGTGCATTTTCGCGCGCCGGTTCGCCTCAGCGAGCATCTCGACTTCGGGAGTCGGTGCCATCTGGAGGCCGAAAACGATCCCGATGAGCGGCCCCCACGCTGCGAGCGCGGGTGCGCGGGCGTCGATCTCTATTTTCAGCCGTTGCTCGATGTCTGCGTCCGCATCGTCGCGTCCGAACCTCATGTGCTCGCGCAGAAGCTCTGTCCAGACCGCGTACGGCGTCGAGGCGGTGTAAGACTCGCACACCGCATGCAGCTGAACGAAGCCCGCCGCCTCATCGCGCAGCGCTTCGAGCAGTCGGGTCTTGCCGACGCCGACCTCGCCCGCCAATTCGATCAGCTGTCCCCTTCCGTTGCGCGCGGCTTCGAGCGCGTCGCGAAGGATCCTCAGCTCGGCATCGCGCCCGACCAGCGGCAACTGGCGAAACGACGCATGCCGGGTGCGCGACCCGATCGCCCGTCCGACCGACAGCGCGTGGATCGGCTGCGCCTTGCCCTTGGCGAGCAACGGCGGGAGCTCCTTCGTCTCGAACAGCGTATTGCAGTGGTCCAGCACCTCGCGTGTCGCGTAGATTTCACCCGGTGCCGCCTTCGCCATCAGTCGGGCGGCGAGATTCACCGCGTCGCCCATGACCGTGTAGGTGCGCCGGTAGAACGGCCCGATATCGCCGGCGAACACCGCGCCGCAGTGAACGCCGACGCGGACGGCGAGCGGCACGCCGGCGCCGACGATCCTGCGAAGCGCGAGCAGCATGCGCTCCTCGTCGTCGCCGATGATCCGGGGAGCTCCCGCGGCCAGGATGAACTTGCCCCCGTCGGCGTCGACGTCGGACGCGAGGACCGTGACCTGATGCTCTTCGGCGGCGGCCGAAACGACACCGAGGAGGCGATGCAGCGCCGTCGCGGTCGCCTCGACGCCATTCCGCTCGATCTGCGCGTCCGTTCCCTCGAAGCGGAGGAAGGCGATCGTCACTACACGATGCTCGGAAGTCCCGCCGCCTGCGAGCACATGCTCGCGGATCGCCGGCGACAGACAGCGCGTGAGCACATCGAGCGCGATCCTGGGCCGCGGGACGAGCGGAAGCGTCTTGTGGCTGCCCGGAGCCCGGCGCAGCACGACGCCCGGCCCCTTCGTCTCACCCACACAACGACTCGACAGCAAGGCAGCGGTATCGGCGCTGATCAATATCTGCCCCGACGCCGCTTCGTGCTGCAGCACGACGAGACGGCTCCAGGCCCGACCGACCGGCAGCAGCTCGACCTGCGACGTTCCGATTGCGAAGAAGTGGAAGCGGCCGGAATGCACCCCCTGGGACATGCGCAGTGACGTCTTCGCGCCCGGAACCTCGATGCGGCCCACCGACCGCAGAACCTGGCGCATGCGCACCGCCGCCCGGCATGCGCGCGCCGCATGTCCTTCGTCGGAGAACCACAGCAGCATCGCGTCGCCGCCGAATTTCAGCAGACTGCCGCCTTCCTCATAAGAGGCGAGCAGGATCGCCTCGAAGCTCTTGCCGATCACTTCGGTAATCTGCTCGGCGCCTTCCCTTCCTCTGCGGGCGAGACGTTCGGACAACTGCGTGAATCCCGCGATGTCTACCAAGGCGGCGCTGCCCTCGCTCCACCAGGACGACTCCGACGGCGCGTCGACGAGATGTTGCTGCAGGATGCGCGGCACGTAAGTCGCCACACGCTCGGCCTTGTTCGCCGCCTGCGGCAGCGATGCCCCGCTGTGCTGTGCCGCATCGGCTGCCATTGGTTCAAGCTGGTCGGCATCCAGCGACTGCGCTTTGCTGGCCGGTTCGCGCGCAATGAGGTTGGAATCGGTGCGCATTCGGGGTCGGTGGAAGGAGTCTTTCTTGGTGCAGGAGAAACAGAAAAAAGCGTAAGCATACCTCCAAGCGGAGCGATCTGCATCGGAGGTCTCTCGATTGTCGCGAAGCGCTCGCGATCGCGCCCCAACACCGCAACGCGGGGCCGAGGGGGCAGGGATGGGGGTCGAGCGCAGGGCCGGGGAGAGCGCAGCTGCGCGGTATCGGCCGCGCCGTCCGAGCCAGAGGGTCGCCGCGCCCGAGGTGGGCGTGGGATGCCGGTGATCAGGAAAGAACGATGGGAACAGATGCGGCGGATGCGCGGCGAGGGGCAAACGGTGTCGGAGATCGCCCGCGCGTCGCGATTGGATCGCAAGACGGTGCGCCGTTCCGCACGGGTGCGTCCCGTGGATAGCTTCTCCGGGGCACGCGAAGCGTGTCAGCGATCGGGGTGGATGTCCGCCGCACGGAACCCGTGGGCTATCGCCTTGAACGCGCTGCTGGCGAGCTCATCGTTGGAACGCACCTGCTCGCGCCCGCATTGCTCGCACCTGTACAGCGCGACCCGGATCGTGATCTTGAACGGCGCGGCGTTCTTGAAGGTTGCATCGAGCGCGCACTCCGACTTTGTCGCCGAAGCGTCGGGCAGCTCGGCGTCGCACCCGTTGCAGTAATAGTGTTTCTTGATCAGCCCGCGCTTGACGGCGGGCGGCTGTGGCGCGAACTTTTCGGGGTCGGCGACAAAATCCATCAGCATGGGGACGAACTCGGGGTAGAGAAACCGCTTGTGGTCCTTGGCGCAGACCATCGCCGGCATGCCGTCCACCGTCACCGCGACCGGCCCTTCCTCGCCGCTAAACGAGCTGAGCATTGTGACCTTGGCTTCGCTTCCGCACTCCTTGCAGGGCTTCGATGGACTCGTCATGACATCCTCCTCCAATCAGTGCTCTTCCATGCGCCGCTCACCGGGCGCGTGGGGGTAACCATGTCCAAGACGCATGCGCCGGCGGCGGCTTGCGATTCTTCCAGGGGGCGAGGAACGGAAGGCGGTCGCCCGGCAACGAGTCTAGCAGCAAACTGCACCGCGCCCGCAGCAGCGAAGGCGGCAGGGCAGCATACCCTCAGCGGAGCATGGATAGAACCACGAAAGGCACCAGATTGAAAAGAATGATTCCTATCTTGAAGATGCTCATCCCGGCGTAGTGAAGCGTGTCGAACTGGTCACGGGATAGGCGAAACCATCTGCCGTGCACGCGAAGAATCCAATCGTGCGCGAACACGAAGACCAGGAACCACACGAGCAATACTCCGTAGTTGATGACCGCGCACCACAGAAGAAAGCTGTTAATTACTTCGATAGTCATGTTCTTACCTTTTTCGGAACGAACCGCCGCGCTACGATGGCAACGGCTGCAGCGACGGTATTCGAGGCCATCGCGATCGCGGCGCTCGAGTTGCGCCACGCGAACGCAGCGAGTGTGTTCACCTTCGACGGCGAGCTGATCCACCTGGCTGCTCTCGCCAACGTCGGCCCAGCCCATGCAGGCGCATCGCGCCAATTGTGGTCGAGGCCCTCGTGGCCGCGATACTGCGATCGCACTGGCGATCCCGACGCGGCGCGCGACTGCCATCGACGACGTGCTCCAGGATCCCGACTACCTCGTCAGCTCCCAAGCGGTCACCGGGGGGTTCCCGTAGCGTCCTGGCGGTTCCGCTGATGCGCGAGGGAGCTGCGATCGGTGGAATTGAAGCAGCAGACGGCGACGAGCGCCATTTTGTCGACGAGCTTCATGGTCGGAGGTCCGCGTCTCCGGACATCAATTGCGGATCCACGGGTCGGCGCGCAGGCAACCCTGCACATTGATGAAGTAATAGAAGTCGCCGGACTGCGACCGCTGGTTGTGGATTCTGAACTCGGCGGGATCGGGGCTGTTCTGAACCTGGAATTGCGAATTGGGCGGATCGAACTCGATCCCGTTCGCCGCGAAGACGAACCCGGGGGTGACTATGTTCCACCGCATGTTCTGCGGACCGGCAACGCTTACAAAGGGCTTGTCGACCGTGATCCCGCCTGCTGTTCCGCAGCTCGCAACCGTGACATTGATTGTGCAAATGCCGGGATTGCAGGGAACGGGCGCTCCCGCAGGCAGGGTCCGCGCAACCTGGGCCGTGCTGCATGCGACGACGCCGAGGATTGCCGCAGCGGTGACGAAGGAAGCAAGCACTGGTTTCGAATTCTTCATGATTCACACCCTTTCATTGCGAGTGACCGCAATCTCGCCGCACGCTGCACTGCGGTCTCAAGCGGGTCGCACGCAACGGCCGTCACGGCATTAGCTTCCACTGGCCGCTCCGGAAATACAAGGGGGAGCGGGAGCGGAGTGTGCTTTGCCGGTTGTCGCTTGCGCGCGCCGTTCACCGCCACAGGAAAGGCGCCGGGACACCCGCACCGACGACCTCCCTGCGCACGATTTCCCAGAACTCGCGCACTTTCGCCTTTACCTGCGCCGTCTCGCGTCCGAGGACCTTGAAGATCAGCCCGGCGTCGTTGGGCAGCCGACAGGCGCCGTACGCCACACCCTGCGCGAGGTCGACCTCGGCCGTAACGAGCTCGTGGATTCGGTCCGCGTGCTCCTTCGGCGTGCACAGGATCACGTTGCCGAAGACATCGAACGAGTCCATCACGCCCGTCTGCCGCATGGGGCTCGACTGCGGTTCGACCACGAGCCGTTCGCTGAAGAGCATGCGCCCCTCCGGACGCGCGGCGGTGACCGCCAGCGACAGCACGGTCGCGCCGAAGCACTCGTCCGGATGATGGTGCTTGCGCCCCGGCTGGACGATCTCCGAATACAGCAGCGTCGCGGACCGCGCGATCGTGATCGCGGTCTCGCTCGCAAGCCGCGCGCGGCGATGCGGGATCAGCGGATCCGGCAGGAATTCGAGGTACGCGCCCTCGTCGAGGGTGATGGCCTGCGTCAGCAACGCATAGTTCGCATCCATCGCGTGCACCTTGGTCGCCGACTGCGTCGTCACGTGTGCCCGGGCGCCGGGCCCCAGCGAGACATCCAGGCCGAGGCGATCGCCCTGCAGCACACAGCCCGACGTGGTGATCACGAACAGCCACGCGAGGTCGGGCATGTCAGGGTCGCAGTGCAGCGCGCGCTGCGCATGATACGGTGCGCGCGACTCGAGCTCCGCCAGAATGGTGCGGCCGCCGCGACGCTCGAAGCCAAGGCGCAGGAAGCCGGCCTTGCCGACGGCGCCGCTTCTCATCTGCCGCGGCTCGTCCTGGAATGCCGCGAATTCGGGGCCGGGCAGGGCGAGGGCGTCACCCGCGTCCTGCGGTGCCGGCGACGTCGCTCCCTCTACACCTCCCATCATGCGAGCCCTTGAACCGGCAGCGTCATGTCGAACAGCAGGTCGTTGCGGATCAGCTCGACCAGCGCCGGAATACCCTCGCCGGTCTTGCAATTGGTGAACAGGAATGGCTTGTCGCCGCGCATCAGCTTCGAGTCGTGCGCCATCACGTCGAGGCTCGCGCCGACATGGGGGGCCAGGTCGGTCTTGTTGATGACGAGGATGTCCGATTGCGTGATGCCGGGACCGTTCTTGCGCGGAATCTTGTCGCCCGCGGCGACGTCGATCACGTAGATGAAGAAATCGACCAGCGCCGGCGAGAACGTCAGCGTCAGGTTGTCGCCGCCGCTCTCGATCAGCACCACGTCCCCGTCGGGAAAGCGCGCTTCCATGTCCTCGACCGCCGCCAGGTTCATGCTGGGGTCCTCGCGGACCGCAGTGTGCGGGCAGGCACCGGTTTCCACGCCGAGGATCCGCTCCTCGAGCAGGATGCCCTTCAACGTCCGCTGGACATGCTTCGCGTCCTCGGTGGTCACGACATCGTTGGTGATGATCAGCACCTTGATGCCCATCTCGAGCAGCCGCGGCGTGATGGCCTCCACGATCGCCGTCTTGCCGGATCCGACCGGCCCGCCCACGCCGATCCTGGTGATCTTCTTCTTCGACTTGGGAGGCATCGCTAATTCATGAACAGGCGCACGTGCGCCTTGACGTGGACGGCGGCCAGAATCTCCATCATCGGCGCGTAGCCCGCCATGTCGGACAAGCGCGCCGCGGCGGCACGGCGATAGGCCGCATCCACCTCGCGGTTGAGCTCGAACAGCATCTTCTGCGTCTCGAAGTGGCCGATCTTCATCAGCCGCAGCGCCGCGCCAAGGATCGTGGCGGCCAGGCCGTACTGGTGGACGACGAACGCATCGCGGGCAGGAAGGTCCTGCGCCGCGAAGCTCACCGCCAGCGCGACCGGAAAGCAGCCCGGCGTTGTGCCGCCCTCGATGCGCGCGCGCCACGCCTCCACCAGTGGCGCGCCGGTCACCTGCGTCCCCAATTCGGTGAGCTTCTTCCCCATGCGCACCGACATCGTCCGCGTTTCGCCGGACAACTTTCGCGCAAGGACAAGCTCGTCGATGCGCACGAGCTCCGCCAGATCGGGCGCGCTTGCGGCACGATGCGCGCAGACGAGGGCGATGCCGTCGCCGCGCGCCGCCTGCGCCAACGCCGTGCGCGCGAAGGCGAGCAGCGTGTCGGCGCCGGTGACCACCCGCTTCTGGATCGCCGATTCCAGCCCGCCGGAAAAGGCGAAGCCGCCGATCGGCAGCATCGAATCGCCGAACTGCAACAGACGCGCAAGTCGCGCCGCGGCGACCGGCTCCGCGGTGCCGTTGCCGGACGTCATCGAGGTGTCTCTGCGTCGCCGCGCGGAGGATGCGCGAATGCGCGTATCGGTGTGCGCCCATGGGCGCGTCCGGTTTCGGCGTCGATCGCCACGTAGCGCTCGTGCGTGTGCGTATGCACCGGCCCCTCCGCGCCGCCGAACAGCCGGCGCGACTCGTGCGGCGCGAGATAAGGCACGACCTCGCTCCCCGGCACGAACTCGTAGCGAATTCCCTCGAAGCGGTGCGTGTTCATCACCGATGCCATGACCTTGCGGTCCACGGTCAGGGGCACAAAGACCTGCGTGCCCTTCACCAGCGCCGGCCAGTGCTGGTTGCCGAGCGCATGGCCCAGCTCCACGCAGGTGCGCATCGCGATCTGAGGGTCGAGCGCGGCCAGTTCGTCGAGATGGATGACCATCACGTCGCGCAGGCTGATGCTGGCCACGACGGCGCGCTGCATCGCGGCGTCCCAGAGCAACACGTCGCCGTTGCGCAGAAAAGCGCCGCGATCGAGCGAAACCGCGATCTCGACGCCGGCTGCGGTCTTCTTGCGGAAGCGATTCTTCTGCGCTTCCCAGTGGTCGAGCGCAAGCGGGTCCACGGTGCCCGCAGCCAGCCGCGCCGCCCATTCCGGGTCGGCGGCGTTGCCGAGGACGGTTTCGATGAGGATCACGGCGCGCCGGTCAGCTGAAAAAGTATTTCTGGTTGAGCGCGATCGTCCGCAAAGGCTCTACGGTGGCGTGCACGCCGTCGACGGTGACCGCGAAGGTCTCCGGCGAAACTTCGATCTTCGGAGTCCCGGAGTTGCGGACCATGTCGCGCTTGCCGATCTTTCGCGTATTGCGCACGGCCATCACCTGCCGCTGCAGGCCGAGGCGCTCGCGAATCCCGGCGTCGTGCGCGGCCTGCGACACGAACGTCACGCAGGTGGCGGGCAGGGCGAGCCCCAGCGTGCCGAACATCGGACGATAGTAGGTCGGCTGCGGCGTCGGCAGCGACGCATTGGGGTCGCCCATCACGGCCCAGCTGATGACGCCGTTCTTGATCACGAGCTTCGGCTTGGCGCCGAAGAACGCCGGTTCCCACAGCACCAGGTCCGCCATCTTGCCGACCTCGACCGAGCCCAGCACGTGCGAGATGCCGTGCGCGATCGCCGGATTGATCGTTATCTTCGCGACATAGCGCAGGACACGGAAGTTGTCGTTGCCCGGCGCGTCTTCCGGCAGCTTGCCGCGCCCGGTCTTCATCGCGTCGGCCGTCTGGATCGTGCGCAGCCAGCACTCGCCGACGCGCCCCATCGCCTGCGCATCGCTCGAGAACATCGAGATCACGCCGAGATCGTGCAGCACATTCTCGGCCGCGATCGTCTCCGCGCGGATGCGGCTTTCGGCGAACGCCACGTCCGACGGGATGTCGGGCGAGAGGTGGTGGCACACCATGATCATGTCGTAGAGCTCCGCCTGCGAATTGATGCCGTAGGGGAGCGTCGGATTGGTCGAGGAGGGCAGGACGTTGGGCAGGCCCGCCACCTTGATGATGTCCGGCGCATGGCCGCCCCCGGATCCCTCGGTGTGAAACGAGTGGATGGTGCGGCCCTCGAACGCCGCGATCGTGTCCTCGACGAAGCCCGACTCGTTGAGCGTATCGGTGTGCATGCACACCTGCACGTCCATCTCGTCGGCCACGGTGAGCGCCGAGCGCAACACCGCGGGCGTCGTGCCCCAGTCCTCGTGGCACTTCAGGCCGACCGCGCCGGCCTCGATCTGCTCGACCAGCGCCGCCTTCCCATGCCCGTGGCCTTTCCCGAGGATGCCCACGTTGACAGGCCAACCCTCGAACGCTCGGAGCATCGTCGCGATGTTGCCGGGGCCTGGCGTAACCGTCGTCGCGTTGGAGCCGTCGGAAGGACCGGTACCGCCGCCGATCAGTGTGGTCGTGCCGTTGGAGAGCGCCGCATGCACCTGCTGCGGCGAGATGAAGTGGATGTGCGAGTCGATCCCGGCGGCCGTCAGGATGAGGTGCGAACCCACAATGGCATCGGTGGCCAGCCCGCACTCCAGCCCCGGAGTGACACCGTCCATCGTCTGCGGATTGCCGGCCTTGCCGATGCCGCAGATGCGCCCGTCCTTGACGCCGACGTCCGCCTTCACGACGCCCAGCACGGCGTCGATGATCGTGACGTTGGTGATCACGAGGTCGGGAGCACCGGCGTTCCGCGTCAGCTGGTTGTCCATCCCCATGCCTTCGCGCATGCTCTTGCCTCCGCCGAACACGATCTCGTCGCCCGGCGCCCCGCGCAGGTCACGCTCGATCTCGACGAACAACCCCGTGTCGCCCAGGCGGATGCGGTCGCCGGTCGTGGGGCCGAACAGGCCGACGTATTCGTTGCGCGAAATCGTTGTCATCGGATCTCTCTGTCCGGAGAAGCGGTGCGATGGACCGGGGCGGCGCGCGCGCCGGGCTCAAGGCTTCGCGGACGCGCCGCGGAATCCTCGCTGTGCCGCAAGTGCCAGAGCCTTCGCCTTCTGGGAACCGGCGGACTCGCCGGCCGTCGGTCCGTCGACCAGGTTGTTGAAGCCGTAGGCGCAGCGCTTGCCGCCGTAGGGCACCAGCCTGACCTCGCGCTCGTCGCCGGGCTCGAAGCGCAGCGCCGTGGACGCCGGGATATTGAGATGCTGTCCGAAGGCCGCAGCGCGGTCGAACTCCAGCGCGCGATTGACCTCGAAGAAATGGAAGTGCGAGCCCACCTGAATCGGGCGGTCGCCGGTATTGCGCACGGTGAGCCTGGTCACCGGCAGATGCTCGTGGAAGGCAATCGCCTTCGGACTGCACACATAGCCGCCGAGGGCAACGTGCGTCGTCGCCGGATCGGCATCGGCGGCAACGGTGGGTCCCGCGTTGACTGCGGCCATGGTCTCGCCCCTTCTTGGTGCGCGTTACTGAATCGGCGTGTGCACCGTCACGAGACGGCTGCCATCCGTGAACACCGCCTCGACCTGCACCATCGGAATGAGGTCCGCGACGCCGTCCATCACGTCGTCCTTGGTGAGGACAGCGCGCGCTTCCTTTGCCGTCTCCTCGATGGTCATGCCGGCACGCGCACCTTCGAGTGCGGCGGCGGAGATAATGGCGACGGCCTCCGGATAATTGAGCTTCAATCCCTTCGCCTTGCGCTTCAATGCCACGTCGGCCAGCATGTGGATGAGGAGCTTGTCGAATTCCCTCGGTGTGAGCTGCATTTCGATCTCCGCGCGGCGTTCGAATCACGTCGCCATCCGGAAAAAGCATACGTTGGCAGGGGTATTCGCGCAAGGCGACACGTATCGTTCGCGCGAACTTTGGTAGCATACCTGCCCAAGACTGCCGCGCCGACGCGCACCGCCCCGAAATCTCCATTCTGGCAAGTCACGAGCGGAAAATCGCACCGCGTTTCATGAACCGGCGCCGCCTCCTGGGGTTGGGCGCAGCGGCCGGTCTGCTGGCAACGGGCTGCGAGTATTCGCTGCAGCATGGGCTGCTCAATGCGTGTCACGCCCAGCCACCGGCGCGCCTGCGCGACCACCCGCTCGTCCTGGCGGCGTGGCGGGACGTCGATCCGGCAAACGTGTTGGACACGCATTGCCACGTGTTCGGCAACGGCGACTCCGGCAGCGGCGTCTGGGTCAGTCCGCAGATGGAGCGCATCTGGCAGCCGCAACAGTATCTGCAGCGCCTTTTCTATCTCAATGCCGGCTGCGCGCACAGCGATCCCGGCAAGATCGACCTGACCGTCGTCGATCGCCTGCTCGATCAGTGCGAGGCCATGCCCGCCGGTTTTCGCGTCCTTCTCCTCGCGTTCGACTGGGCGCGGGACGAGGCCGGAACGCCGGTGCCGGAGCGCTCGACGTTCCATGTGCCCGATGACTACGTCGCCGCGCTTGCGGCGCGCCATCCCGCGACCTTCGAATGGGCAGCCTCGATTCATCCGTACGATCCGCGTGCGCTCGATCGCCTCGACGCCGCGGCCGCAGCGGGCGCCCGTGCCGTCAAGTGGCTTCCGTCCGCGCAGGGCATCGATCCCGCGGACGCGCGCTGCGACCGTTTCTATGTGAAGCTTGCCGCGCTCAAGATGCCGCTCATTTCCCATGCCGGCGACGAGCGCGCGGTGCATGGCTTCGGCGAGCACCTCGGCAACCCGCTACGGCTGCGACGCCCGCTCGATGCGGGAGTGCGCGTGGTGGTCGCGCATTGCGCATCGTTGGGCAGCGGGCGGGACCTCGACCATGAAGGCGCGCCGATGGTTCCGAATTTCGATCTGTTCGCGCGACTGATGGACGAGACGCGTTATCGCGCGAATCTGGTCGGGGACATCTCGGCCGTCACGCTGGGCAACCGGATGGACGTTGTCGCGACGCTGCTCGCGCGCCGCGATTGGCACGGCCGTTTGCTGAACGGCTCGGATTACCCGTTGCCGGGGGTGCTGCCGCTGGTGTCCCTGCCGGGACTCGTCGAGCGCCAACTGCTCGATACCGCCGCGGTCGAGACGCTGCGCGAAATCAGGGACTACAATGTCTTGCTGTTCGATTTCGTGCTCAAGCGCAGTCTCACCTCGACCGACGGGGGGTTCGCGCGGTCGGTGTTCGAGACGCGGCCGTATTTCACGCGCGCTGCTTGACCACCCGCGCTCCCGATTGAGGCCGGCCCGGCTTCGCGGTTAATATCCGACATTTGGCAGGGGAACGACGCATGGCCCGGCAGGAGGACACCCATCGTCTGCTCGAGGCGCTGCACACGTTCGAGCGCGGCAAGATCGTCACAGCCCGCGAGGCGGTGGCACTGATACGCGACGGCGACACCATTGCAACCGGCGGCTTCGTCGGCATCGGCTTCGCCGAGAACATTGCGGTCGCACTGGAGGAGCGCTTCCTCGAATCGGCGAGGGAGGCGCCCGACGGTGTCGGCAATCCGCGCGGGCTCACGCTCGTGTACGCGGCGGGGCAGGGGGACGGCAAGGAGCGCGGCCTCAATCATCTGGGGCACGACGGGCTCGTCAAGCGCGTGATCGGAGGCCACTGGGGCCTGGTGCCGAAGCTGCAGGCGCTCGCCGTCGGCAACCGGATCGAGGCGTACAACCTGCCGCAGGGCGTGATCACGCACCTGTACCGGGACATCGCCGCGGGCAAGCCCGGTCAGCTTTCGCGCGTGGGACTTGGCACCTTCGTCGACCCGCGCCACGGCGGCGGCAAGATCAACGCGCGCACCGAAGAGGACCTCGTGACGCTGATGCCGATCGACGGCGAGGAGTACCTGTTCTACCGCACGTTTCCGATCAACGTCGGCATCGTACGCGGCACCACCGCCGATCCCGACGGCAACGTGACGATGGAACGCGAAGCGCTCACGCTCGAGGCGCAGGCGATCGCGATGGCCGCGCGCAACTCGGGCGGCATCGTCATCGTGCAGGTCGAACGATTGGCCGAGCGCGGGAGTCTCTCGCCGCGGCAGGTCAAGATCCCGGGCGTGCTGGTCGACTGCATCGTCGTCTCCGAGAAGCCGGAGTACCACATGCAGACGTTCGTCGAGACCTACAGTCCCGGTTTCTCCGGCGAGATCCGCGTGCCGGCCTCGATGGTGCCTACGCTCGCGATGTCGGAGCGCAAGATCATCGCGCGGCGCGCTGCACTCGAATTGCGCCCGAACAGTGTCGTCAATCTCGGCATCGGCATGCCGGAGGGCGTGGCGAGCGTGGCGGCCGAGGAGGGCATCGTCGACCTGATCACGCTCACGGCCGAGCCGGGGGTGATCGGCGGCATTCCGGCCTCGGGGCTCAATTTCGGCGCCGCGGTCAATACGCAGGCGATCATCGATCAGCCTTCGCAGTTCGATTTCTACGACGGCGGCGGCCTCGACATGGCGTTCCTCGGGCTCGCGCAAGCGGACCGCGGAAGGCAACCTCAACGTGTCGAAGTTCGGTCCGCGGCTCGCCGGCGCCGGCGGCTTCATCAACATCTCGCAGAACGCGAAGACCGTCGTGTTCGTCGGCACGTTCACCGCCGGCAAGCTGGTGGTCGAGGCGCGCGACGGCACGCTCGCGATCATGAAGGAAGGCGACGCGCGCAAGTTCGTGGCCGAGGTGGAGCACCGCACCTACTCGGGCAGCCAGGGCTTCAAGCGCCGGCAGCCCGCGCTCTATATCACCGAGCGCGCCGTGTTCCGGCTGGGTGCCGAAGGCCTCGAGCTCGTCGAGATCGCCCCCGGCATCGACCTCGAGCGCGACGTGCTCGGGCAGATGGACTTTCGCCCGGTCATGCGCGGTGCGCCGAAGCTGATGGAGGCGGCGATCTTCCGTGCCGCGCCCATGGGCCTGCGCGAGCGCATGCTGGCCATCCCGCTCGCGCAGCGGTTGACCTACGACGACGCGCAGAACATCCTGTTCATCAACTTCGAGCGGTTGAAGGTGCGCACGCCCGAAGACGTGGATGAGATCGCGGCAGCGGTCGAGGCCGTGCTCGCGCCCCTGGGCAAGCGCGTCTACGCCATCGTCAACTATGACAATTTCGAGATCGCGCCCGAGGTGCTCGACCGCTACACGGCGATCGTGCAGCATCTGGTCGAGCACCATTACTGGGGCGTCACGCGGTACACGACATCGGGATTCCTGCGCATGAAGCTGGGGGACGCGCTGGCACGCCGCGGCGTCGCGCCACACATCTACGAGACGGGCGACGAAGCGCGCGCGCAAGTCAAGGATGCCGGGCTTTCCGGTTAGCAACGCGGAGCGTCACATGCGACGTAAGAATCCTTCCGCGATTGACGCGGCCCGCGAATTCCGATAATCGAGCCACCATGTCGATCTATCGCCGGCCCGGATGGATGGACCGGAACGACATTCACCAAGTCCCCGCTCGGCGCAAGGAAGCGGCGCCGGCCAGCGCGCCATCGAGCGAGCGCATCCACCGCGTCGCAGGATTGGTCGGCGCATCGCAGGGCGAGGCCCGCGGAGCACTTGCTGCCGTTCAGCGAGAAGTGGATGGACCTCCTGCCGCCCGACGTGTTTCCGGGCGCCCTGGCCACACACTACCCCCGAATCGTCAATCTCATCGCCATGCAATGGAACGACCGCATTGCATGCCCGGCCTACTTCGACGACCTCCTCGTCGATCGGCGTGGCGGGCGGCAAGGATTTCCCCCTGCTGTCAGGCGTGATCTCCTGAAGCTGCGCGACTACTGGTACGGCGGGGAACCGACGCTGAAATGATGACGTCGCGCGCGCGGCATCAGCATCAGGACCAACCGGACATGCTGTAGGCACCGGCTTCGTCGCGGTCCCACGCGCGCTGCCGGCGCTCGACGTCATGGACATCGACGGCGTGCCACAGGTAGCAGCTCCCGCGCTGCGGTTCGCCAGTCCTCGTCGCGTTTGCGCGGCGTGCGAGCGATTCTCCAGGCACGGTCGCGCGCGGCAGCCGACGTTCTCGCCACGCGCTCGACGACGTGAGCCAAGAAGGATCCGAACGAAAGCGCAACGCTTGCGCCACTCTTGCCGGCTCGTCAGAATACCGGCTGCGCTCAACGAATCTGCCAATCTCGAGGTCATGATTGCTCCTTCGCTCGTTTCAAATCGAAGTCGATCCGGCGCGCCCGGTGGCCGGTGAGTTCGCCGCAACGTGGGGCATCGCAGAGGGTGCAACGTTCGTAGTCGCCGTCTTCGTCACCGGCGCCGATGGGGCGCCGTGCAATTCGCCGACCATCCCGGCGAGCGCGGCAGTGAAGAACGCCATGACGGTGAAAGTCACGACCGCATCCACCAACCGGTAGTGCGAGCGCGGGTTGCGTGCCTGCACGATCGGCACGAACGGTGGCGGCCCGTCGATCTCGACCGCCGGGTCACCGGCGCCGAACGGCGGCGCAGAGATTGCCTCGCGCAGCGAGGGCTGCAGGGTGTTCCGCCCCGCGCTAGTCGCTGCCTTGCCGAGCACCGTGCCGGGTGCTTCAATTGCGAGATCCATTGTCATGTCGAATCCTCGTCCGCACTGCCATCACATGGCGAAAGTCTATGCAGCGCGTGAGGAGGCGACAAGCGATTTGTTTTCGTGCAATATGTGAGCCGCTTTCACATTGCGACCGATGTCCACCCGACTTCCTCCCATGCAGGCATTGCGCGCCTTCGAGGCGGCGGCGCGCGAGCGCAGCCTGACCAAGGCGGCGGAATCGCTGCACGTGACGCACGGCGCGATCAGCCACCAGATCAAGTCGCTCGAGTCCGATCTCGGCGTCCGGCTCGTCGAGCGCGCGGGTCGCGGCATCCGCCTGACCGACGAAGGCGAGCGCTTCGCGACGCGGGTGCGCACGGCGTTCGCGGAGTTGATGACGGCCGTGCAGGAGATCACGACCCGGACGAATCCGCGGCTGTTGCGGGTGAGCGTCGTGCCCTCGTTTGCCGCACGTTGGCTGCTGCCGCGCATCGGCCGCTTTCTCGCCGCGCATCCGGACATCGATCTCGACGTCCGCGCCAACCTGGCGAATGTCGATTTTCAGCGTGACGACGCCGATGTGGCGATCCGCTACGGCTTCGGCAAGTGGGACGGCGTGGGCGTCGAGCACCTGTTGGACGACTCGTTCTTCCCGGTGTGCAGCCCGCGCATCACGGGTGGGGTGCCCAAACGTCCGGCGGACCTCGCGCGCTACACGCTGCTCCGCGCGGACAACGAGCCGTGGAAGCCGTGGTTCGAGGCGGCCGGGCTCGACTGGCCGGAGCCGACCCGCGGCCCGATCTTCAACGACTCGTCCCACATGATGCAGGCCGCCGCCGAAGGCCAGGGCATCGCGCTCGGCCGCTCCACGCTGCTCGGCAACGACGAGCGCAACGGCGTGCTGGTGCGGCCCTTCGCGATCGAAGCGCCCGCACCGCGCGGCTTCTACCTCGTCTATCCGCCGCGCAACGCGGACTCGCCGAAACTCGCCACGTTCCGCACCTGGCTGCACGCGGAGATCGCCGCGGACCGGAAGGCAGACGGCATCTGGCGCAAGTCCGATCGGCAGTCGACGCACGATAAGCCGCGCAAGGCGGAGCGCGCGCGAAAACGGCGCTGACACACCGCGGACAGCTGACGACGCACGCGATGGAAGCAATAGCCTTGAACGGACTGACCGATTTCGCACGGCGGCATCGGCGGTTGTTCGTCCTGAGCGGGGCCGGCGTCAGCACCGATTCGGGGATTCCGGGCTACCGCGATGACGACGGTCAGTGGAAACGGAGCGCGCCCATCACCGCCCAGGAGTTCCTGCGCTCTTCGGCGGCGCGGCAACGCTACTGGGCGCGGAGCATGGCGGGCTGGCCGATGGTCGCGCACGCGCGACCCAACGCCGCGCACCGGGCGCTTGCGCGGCTAGAGACGGCGGGGGCGGTTGCGCAACTCGTGACGCAGAACGTGGACGGTCTGCACCAGCGGGCCGGCAGCGCGAACATCATCGAGCTGCATGGGAACTTGAGCCGCGTGCTCTGCCGCGACTGCGGCACGGACCACGCGCGGGAGGCCATTCAGCGGACGCTCGAAACCGAAAACCCCGGTTTCGTGCGCACCCATGCGACCGCGGCGCCCGACGGCGATTCGGAGGTCGAGGATGCGGGGGCTCGAAACCTTCAACGTCCCGACGTGCCGGGGCTGCGGCGGCATGCTCAAGCCGGACGTCGTGTTCTTCGGGGAAAACGTCCCGCGGGAGCGCGTCGACGCCGCGATGCGCGCCCTCGACGAGGCCGATGCGATGCTGGTCGTCGGCTCGTCGCTGATGGTCTATTCGGGATTTCGGTTCTGCGAGCGCGCGGGCGCATCCGGCAAGCCGATCGCCGCGATCAACCGCGGCCGCACGCGTGCCGATCATCTGTTCGCGCTGAAGGTCGAGCGGTCGTGCGCGGACGTGCTGACCGCGCTGGTGGACGGGACTCGACGGCGGGTAGCCCGCGTCGAGCGCAGCAAGTCCCAAGCGGATTTGCCGTTCGGCTGGGCCGCGTTCACCGGCGTATCGCCGCTTCCGCGGCCGTTTGCGAGGCCGCGATCTGGACGTTTCCACGGACGGCGTTGACACTCACCATGGTGTACATATAATGTACATGTACATGTAACCTCCCCGGAGAATCGTGATGGCGGCAGCAGTGGAGAGAATCGTGGTTCAAGCCACCGCACAGGAAAAAAAGGCGATCGCGGCCAAAGCAAAGAAGCTCGGCCTGCCGATCTCGGAATTGATGCGTCGCGGCGCGACGGCCTATGAATCGGCTGAGGCCGATGCGGAACTTGGAGCCCTGGCTGGCGCCGCGAAGGCTGCAGCCGAGCGAGCGGGCGCTTCGATCGACCGCGCCCTGGAGTTTATCGAGGCCAGCAACAAGCGCATTGCGGCGTTGGAGGCCAAGGCCAAGCGAAGCGCTCGAAAGACTGCCTGATGGGCGTCACGGACCGCGTCTGGGGTGCCCTCACCTCGATGATCAAACTCGAGGACAAGGTGACCCGTCAGGCCGAAGCGCTGCAGGGGCAGCAAGCAAGAATCGAAGACCTCACCGCTCGCGTCATTCGGTTGGAGGCACAGCTCGAGCTGCTGACCAGCGCCGCCGTCGTAAGGAATCTGGTAAAGCGGCACGCGTCTACGCGCATCGATGATGGGCCGGCAATTCTCGATTACAAGGGTCCGCGGATTCCGATTCACAAGATGCATGGCGGCCTGGCGATGAAGAATGAGTCGAAGCGTGCACGCCGGTGACACCAACGTGTTTGCCGCTTTTGGTCCTCAATGCCTGCAGCGCGCTTCTGACGTTCGATGACCGAGGTTACGCGCCCCGAGCGGAAAGGCTCAGCCTGAAGCCTCCGGTTGAAGAGCCGGCCCGGTAGTTTTCCACCGGGGCGCTGCTTCACACTGCGCTGGGCTCTTCGTGTAACACGTCACGCGCTGTTGCTGCATGTGCGGCGACCCCCCACATGAAGCCCGGACGCAACGATCCCTGTCCCTGCGGCAGCGGCAAGAAATACAAGCAGTGCTGCATGCGCGGCACGGGCGCAGCTGTCGAAACCCCGGAGGAGTTTCTGCGTCGTCGGATCCGGAACGTGACCGAGGATCTCACCTCGCAACTGCTCGGGTTCGCGCACAATCAGCTCGGCGAGGCCATCTTCGACGAGGCCTGGGCGGATTTCGCCGGCAGTGACGAAGCCTTCGATCCGAAGACGCCGCACCTGCCGGTGTTCGACGCCGTGGTTCTTTTATGGCTGGTCGCCCGATCCGGAGGACACTGAGTTTCCGGAGCTGGCGGCGAAGGGGGTCACGGTTGCCGGCGAGTTCCTGGCTCGCCGGAGGCGCAGTCTCGACCCGCTGCTGGTGCGCTATCCCGAGGCGTGCATCGCGGCGGCGTTCAACTTTCACGAGGTGGCGCGTGTCGAATCCGGCCGCGGCTTCGCATTGCGCGACCTGATGCTCGAGCGGGAGACGTTCGTGATTGAGCATTCCGGGTCGCGCAGCGCCAATCCGGGCGAAATTTCTGTTCGCGCAGGTCGTCGTGATCGACGAGTTGGCGTTGCTGGATGGTTGCGCGCGCGCCAGTGGTGATCCAGCCCGGCGACAAGCCGGCGATCGTCGGGCTGCGCATGCGCATTCGCGCCAAGGGCGATCTCTTCGGCGAGGCGCTGCTCAAGGCATGGGATTTCGAATTGATCGATCTCCACCTGGAATTGGCCGAGCGCGCGTTGAATCCGGCGATGCCGGTGCTGCAGAACACCGATGGCGAGCCGCTACGTCTAATGCAACTGCCCGAAGTTCGCCAGCGTTTCGACGAGATGCTCGCGCGCCACTACAGCGGTTGGCTGGACAGCAAACTCCCGGCGCTGGGCAATCGCACGCCGCGCGAGTCCGTCCGCGATCCGGACGGGCGCGAGGCTGTCGCGAGGCTGATCGCGCAGATCGAGCGCGACGGGGCGAGGCAGTCGCCACCACTCGACGCGGGGATTGTGGCGATGCTGCGTCGCGAACTCGGCCTGCGGTGATACGCCACTGCAGCGCACGTGGCAGCGCACGAAACGGTGCAAGCGCTCCCAGGCCCGCAACCCTCAAGGCGCAAACACTTCGTGCAGTGCGTTCAATACGGCGGCGAGTTTCTTCGCGGATACGGCGCCGAGTCTCTTCGCCAGTCGCGACTTGTCCACCGACCGCATCTGATCGAGCAGGATCAACCCGCGTTTGCCGCCATGAATGACCGCGATCCGGAAGGGCGCGGGGCGGCTTCCGGTGGTCATCGGTGCCACGATCGCCGTGCGAAGATGATCGTGGATCTCCGGAGGGGAAACGATGACGCAGGGGCGCGTCTTTCTGATTTCGCTTCCTGCCGTCGGATCGAGGTTGACGAGCCAGATTTCGCCGCGAATCACCATTTCAGGTCGGCATCGGCTTCGTTCGCGAACTCCAACATCACCAAGACGTCGTCACCCACCGCAGCGATCTTCCGCGCCGCGTCTGCCCAGCCAGCCCTGACGGGTTTCGACGGCTTGCGCAATACCAGTGCGCCGTGCTCGACGGTCATCTCGGCCTCACGAACCAGGCCAACCTGCGCCAGCAACGGCTTCGGGATGATGACTCCCTGCGAATTGCCCATCGGTCGAATGGTGGTCTTCACCTGGTTCCTCGGTAATAACAATGTTATGCCAATGTAATCTGCTGAGGACAGGTTGTCAACCCGGCGTGCTTACGTGCTCGCGCGGCACTACAGCGGTTGGCTGGACAGCAAACTCCCGGCGCTGGGCAATCGCACGCCACGCGAGGCCGTCCGCGATCCCGACGGGCGCGAGGCCGTCGCGGGGCTGATCGCGCAGATCGAGCGCGACGGATTGGGGCATTCGCCGCCGCTCGATGCCGGGATTGTGGCGATGCTGCGTCGGGAGCGGGGCCTGGGGTGATGCGCCGCCGCGAGGTATCCCCATCGGCGCGCGAAGCGGTGAAAAGTTCGGGCGTCGGCTTCTTCATCGTGATTGACAATGCCTGGGCGTATTTCCTACCGTCGTCTTACCTTTCGTCAGGAGCATTGCATGCGGGTTACTTTGCTCAAATTGCCGGAGAGTCTTAAGGACCGGGTTGCCGAAGTCGTCGCGGACACCGGCAAGTCGGCGCACGCGTTCATGATCGAAGCGATCGAGCGCCAGACGGCGCTAGCCGAAGCGCGCAAGCGATTCGTCGCAGACGCACTCGCCGCAGAGCAAACAATGCTGCGCTCGGGCACGGGGTATCGCGCCGACGAGGTCCACCGTTACTTGCGGGCCAAGGCGTCGGGTAAGAAACCCGTTCGTCCGAAAGCCGGGACTTGGCGTTGATCGTCCATTGTGATTGAGCTCTCTGGGGATTTTGAACGAATCCTCGATTTCCTCGCGACCGACGATCTCGGTCTTGGCGCCAAAGCCCCCGACTGCTCGCAGTACCCTACAAACGGCGGCTCGGGTCGGATGCACGAAACTTGCATGTATTCCCCGATTCCCCGGCGGATCGGCGGAGGCCAAGCCTGATAAGCGGAACCTTGCGCCCGACCGGAGGGAGCTCCCGGCACGTGTGAAAAGAGATAATTTGGGACATCCGCAGCCACGATGAGACCCGAATGAGATTCATTGCCGAACGAACCATGCCGCGTCACGGTCTTGAAGAGCCGGGCGCGCGGCCGTGCCGGACGCGTGGTTTCACGTTACTTGAAGTAATGATTACCGTAGCGATTGTCGGAATTCTGGCCGCCATCGCCTACCCCTCATATCAGAATTACATGAAGCGCTCGCATCGGTCAGCCGCGCAGACCCTCATGATCGATCTCGCGAATCGCGAGCAGCAGTATCTACTCGACAATCGCTCATTCCTGGGCGGTGGAGCCTCGGCAGTCACCACTTTGTTGTCGCCGGTGCCGGTGCCCACGGAGGTTAGCACCTATTACGACGTGACTATCGCTGCCGGAGTGGGACCCCCGCCAACGTTCACGATCACGGCGGCGCCCAAGTCCGGAACCATCATGGCCGGCGAAGCCGATTTCACGCTGGATCAGGCAGGAACCAAGTTGCCGGCTGGCAAATGGGAAGGTCGCTGACGCGCACTGATCCTGTCCTCGTCGGCCAGATTCGAACATGCCCCGCATCGACCAGAGTCGCATTCGCAGGCTTCCGCGTTGCTTGGCGCGCGGGTTCACCCTCATCGAGATGTTGGTAGTAGTAACGATTTTCGGCATTCTTGCGGCGCTCGTTGGACCGTCGTTCCAGGATCTCATCCTCCGGCAGCGCATCCGCACCGCCGCCTACGATTTGATGGCTGATCTTACGTTTGCGCGGAGCGAAGCCGTCAAGCGCAACGCTTCCGTCACGATCAGCAGGGTGGGTACCTGGACCGGTGGCTGGACGATCACCGACGCGGGCGGCACTACGCTCCGGCAGCATCCCGCGTTTCCCGACGCCATCGAGATCACGATGGGGAGCGCCTCGGTCGACTTCCTGCTGAACGGGCGCGCCTCCGCGACGGCATCGTTCACAATCGACGATGCCGGCGGCAATTCGACAATTCCCGCGCGCTGCATAGCAGTCGATCCGAGCGGCCGTCCGCAGTCAAAGGAGTGCTAGTGAGCGTGCCGCACAGTCAACCGGGTGGCTTCATCCTGCTCGAGGTTCTGGTCACGATCGTGATCCTGGTGTTCGGGCTGCTTGGGGCTGGCGGGTTTCCAGCTCCGCGCCACCGCCGCGGAGAACGAGGCCTATCAACGTGTGCAGGCGCTGGTCCTCGCTCAGGACATGGTCGATCGGGTGTACGCAAACCGCACGGCCGCCGCTACGTACGTGAAGGACGATATCGGAACATTCCCCGAAGGGGACTGCGCCGATGCCGCGTTGACGACCGTCCAGCTGAGGGACGAATGCGAGTGGAACAACGCGCTGCTCGGCGCTTCCGAGACCCTTTCTGGCACGAGCGTCGGGACCTTGCTGGGGGGCCGAGGCTGCATCACGGCGGGGTTGGTGCCAAATGAGTACTTCGTGACCGTGGTGTGGCAAGGGCTCGTCCCGACGGTCGCACCGGCCGGCACCAACTGCGGTGCCAATCAGTACGGCAACGACACGCTGCGCCGCGCGGTGACAATGCGCGTCGTCATTTCGACTTTGAGCGCCGGCACACTGTGATCATGCCAGCCCCCCACATTCGATCGAGGTGCACGCGATCGCCGCTAGCGGAACGTGGCGTAAGTTTGATCGAGCTCATGGTCGGGCTCGCGCTCTCGCTCGTCGTAATCTTTGCGCTCGTGACGCTGTTCGACAACAACAGCCGGATCCGTCGTCACGTCGATCAGGCGACGCAGCAGATCGAGAACGGCCGCTATGCGCTGGATCTGCTGCGCGACGACCTGCACCTGGCCGGCTATTACGGCAATGTCGTTCCGTGGAGTGGCTACAATCCTGCGAACGCGACGGCTCCCGACGTCTGCGCCTCGACCGTCGCCAACCTCCTGTTCGACCCCGGCGCTGCAGCAGTGGCCGGTGCCGGTGTTCGGGATCGCCGCAGCCGATGCGGATGCCGCGCCGCCGGCGTGCGTGACCACGCCAGGCCGGAAGGTTGGCACGGACATTCTGGTGGTGCGGCGGACGAGAACGATCCCGACCGCGCCTCGCGGCCAACCGCATCTATCGTGCAGGCGTCCGGATGCAACGCCGAGGGTCAGCAGCACAAGGATTTCGTGCGCGACCTCGGATCCGTGCCCGGACACATTCGCATTGCACAAGAAAGGTTGCGTCGATGCGGCCGATATCTACGAATTCCAGACCCGCATCTACTACGTTTCGGACGAGACGATTCCGACGTTGCGCCTGCTCACGATCTCGGGTTCAACGTCGACCAACGAGCCGCTGGTCGAGGGCATCGAGGACATGCGCGTCGAATACGGTCGCGACACCGATCGGCGATGGGTCGCACGAAGAGTTCCGCAAGTGCCTGTCGACCGTCGATCCATGTACGTCACCGTCGAGTGGGCGAACATGATGAGCGTACAGCGTGTACCTTCTCGCCCGCAACATCGAACCGTTGAATCGGCTACACCGACACCAAGACCTACAAGCTCGGCACGGATCCCGCTGTCGACCCGCCCGACAACCGCTACAAGCGGCACGTGTACTCATCCGTGGTTCGGCTGATGAACCCGGCCGGGCGCAGGGAGCTCTGAACGATGGCAAGGATTGCAAAGCCCATGGCAGGTCGGCATGCGCAGAGCGGCCTGAGCCTCCTGGTCGGGCTGATCATGCTGGTGATGATGACGCTGTTCGCGATCTCGGCGTTCAATGTGAGCAACATCAACCTGCGCATCGCCGGCAACATGCAGGTGCGCCAGGAAGCGCTGGCTGCCGCGCAGACTGCCACCGAGCAGGTGCTGAATTCGCCGCAGTTCATCCAGGCGACACCGCCCAGCGCGACGGTCAACCTTAATGGGGCCAGTTACACGGTCGATTTCACGCCGGCTCCCGCCTGCACGGGTGTCGTTGATATCCCGAGCGAGGACCTCGATCCCGACGATCCCCGACGATTTCGTCTGCATACCCAGTGGCGCGATCCAGCAGTCCGGCATTTTCGTTAGCGGCGCGCCGCTGCCACCATCGTATTGCGCGAACACGAAGCTGGGAAATCACCGCCAAGGTGGTCGATGCGAACACCGGCTCCGACACGACGCTCGAGCAGGGGGTCGGCGTACGCGTTTCGAAGCCCAAGGCACTGACCTATTGTCCGTAACGAATCGACCGCGCGAAACGCGCCCAGGAACCGCCATGAGAACAATCCGATCCGTCATCGCCGCTAGCGCTCGCGATGTTCACGCTTCTGCCCAGCCAGGCCTGGAGCGAGGACATCGACATCTACACCGGCAGCTCGGCCGAGGGTGACGCCAACGTCCTGATCGTTCTCGACAACGAGTCGAACTGGAGCGCGACGCTCGACAACAACCCCCCGGCCGGACGCCGATAGCGCTCTGCGGCGCGAAGGACGCCGGTTCGTACTTCTGTGCGCAGAAGTACGCGCTGATCACGCTGTTGCAGAAGACAGACGCCAACGGGGACTACCTGATCGCGGACACTGTCGGCGTCGGCATCATGATGTACGGCAAGCGGCGACAACAAGGGTGGCTACATCCGGTTCGGCGATGCGGAAGATGACTGCCGGCCAACCGAGCGGCGCTGATCGACGCTCCTGACGAATCTCGATGTTCTCGACGACAAGGGCAGCAGCCAGCAGGACTACGGAATGATGATGTGGGAGGCGTTCAAGTATTTCGGCGGCGGCACGGGCAGCCCTTGGTCGTCGACGACCTGGGGTCCGATCCCGACCAACGGTGTCGGCACGCGGAACGGACACGCGCGACTATGATCCGGTAACCCGACAGCTGGCTCGGCTTTCTCGTATGGCGCCGGGTCCCCGTTCGCGCTCACATCGTCGTCGACCAACAACAGCGGCGTCGAACCCGCCGGTCAAATACATCCCGCCGACCCATGCCACCGATTGCGGCAAGAACTACATCGATCTACATTGGCCACAGCGAGTCGCAAGCCAACAACAACAACACGGATGCGCAGGCGTATTTCATCGGCGTCGGCGGAACGTCTACCCGTGTCAACCCGGGCTCGCTCAGTTCCGGCGACGAGGCGCGCGCGTTACCTGTTCAACAGCGACGTCGATCCGAGCTACCGGCACGCAGAACGTCATCACCTACACGATCGGTACCTATGATGCGCCGTGCACCGGGCAGATCTGCAGCATGATCTCGACCATGAAGAGCATGGCCGCGCAGGGCGGGGGCTCGTACTACGATGCGACGAACATCCAGAAGCTCTACGACGCCTTCGCGGCCATCTTCGAACAGATCCAGGGCACGCCCAGCGTCTTCGTCTCGTCGTCGCTGCCGGTGAGCGTCAACACGCAGGGCACGTACCTGAACCAGGTCTTCATCGGCATGTTCCAGCCGGATAAGAACGCGAGCCCGAAGTGGCTCGGCAACCTCAAGCAGTACCAGCTCAAGTACGACGCGGCAACGAACACGCTTCGGCTCGCCGACGCCAATAGCGTGGATGCGATCGACGCCGGCACGGGTTTCGTCTCGAACCTGGCGACGCAGCTACTGGACCACGCCGTCCACGTTCTGGACGAACTGGGTGGCGGTGAAGAAGTTCGATATCACGACGGCGAGCGACGCACCCGATGGTCCCGAACGTACCGAAAGGAGCTGCCGCCCAGCGGCAGCGCGAGGCCAATCTGACGACGCAGGCCAATCGCAAGGTCTACACGTGCGTGGTCGACAGCACGACTGGGGCGCCAAACTGCACCGCTGGGTCGCTCTCGGCGAAGCCGTTCAAGACGACGACGCTTCCCCCGGACTTGCCGGTACGCAAAAGGCCTTCAAATAGTCGGCCGCCTGGGTGGCGTCGACGAACGCGGACGACCGACATCGGCGAAGCTGATCGACTGGGCAGCGAGGCACCGACAATCTCGGCAACGAGCTCGGCCCCGGCGGACTCGGCGACCGTCCGGCCGACCATTCACGGCGACGTGCTGCACTCGACGCCGGTGGCGCTCAACTTCTCCACCCGCGTGGTCGTTTTCTACGGGACCAACGAGGGGATGCTGCGCGCGGTCGAAGGCAAGCAGACCGGGTCGGGGGCGGGCGATGAACTGTGGACGTTCGTCGCGCCCGAGTTCCTGGACAAGCTGAAGCGACTGCGCCAGGAACGCCGAGGTCCTCGTGCTGCCGTCGAACCCCGCCGGCGCGACGACCAACAAGGACGTATTTCCTCGACGGGCCGATCGGCGCGTACCAGGAGGGCTCGACCGCGATCATCTACGTGGCGGTCCGGCGCGGCGGCAACTTCATCTACGCGATCGACGTCAGCGATCCGGACGATCCGAAGTTCAAGTTCAAGATCTCCAATACCCGGTGCCGGACGCGACTGTCGTCCTCCCCGGGCTCGGCCAGACCTGGTCGATGCCGAAGGTGACCAAGGTGCGCGGCCCCACATCGGCCGGGCGAGTCGTGCTGATCTTCGGTGGCGGCTACGACACTGCCGAGGATGTCGAGCAGCGCCGGGACGACCGGGCGCGGCGTGTACGTCGTCGACGCGCTTGACCGGTGCGGTGCTCAAGCATTTCCTACTGCACGCGGACTGGTACATCTCGACGAGCGTACCCTCGGAGGTGACGATCGTCAACTCGACCGCGATCGCGACGGCTTCGTCGACCGTGCGTACGTGGGCGACATGGCCGGCAACGTCTGGCGCATGGACCTCGACGACGGCTCGACGATCAACGACGCGGACCGGGTGGAACGCCTGCACAAGCTCGCCAGCCTCGGGTCGCGCGCAAGTTCTTCTATCCGCCCGACGTGGTCGTCGCCCAGGACTACACGCGGTACTGATCGGCTCGGGCGACCGCGAGAAGCCGCTCAGGAGAACACCAGCGATCGCTTCTACATGGTCAAGGACGTGAACACGGGACTGAACGGCGCTGGACAGGCGACGATCACGGAAGGAGACCTGGTTGCCAACACGGCCGATTCCAAGCAACGCGAAAGGTTGGTACCTACGACATGCGTTCCGGCGAGAAAGTGGTGAACGCGCCGATCACGATCGGCGGGGTCGTCTATTTCGGCACCAACACTCCGAAACCGGCGGACGTCTGCACATCCGATTTGGGTGAGGCACGGTCGTACGCGCTCAACTTCTTCAGCGGCGAGGGCGCGCGGGAGCCGTCCGGAACGAATCCCGAGCGATGATGCCTATTCGATCATCTTGACCGGGGGCGGCCTGCCACCGTCGCCGACGGCCGGCTTGGTCGACATCGGCAACGGCTTGTTCGTGCCGTTCTGCCTGGGCTGCGGTGAACGTCGCTCCTCCCTCGAGGCGGGCGTTCCGCCGATCGATCCGGCCCCGGTCCGGCGCAAGATCTACTGGAAGATCAAGAACGACAAGTAACAGGCCAAGCTTCGGTGAGCGAAAATGGCGGGGATATCCCCGCCATTTTCTTGATGTCACCGAGGCGCAAGAAATGAGGTGTCCTCCGGTTTCAAGCCGATGAACCGCGAAATCCGGATCTGTGTGCCCTCTCGCTGATGCTGGGCCACCCGGTCGATCAGTGCTCGGTCGGAAACGGTCATGCGCGCGCGCAAGCGGACAAACTCGGCCCAGGAGGCGATCACGAACCGTTCGACGAAGCGTCCGTCTTCGCCCAGGTCGCGAAAGACGCGCCAGCTCTCCGCCCCGTTGCGGCGCCGGGATCGTTCGACCGCGTGAATGGCGCGCAGAAACGCGTCGCGCTGCTCGGGAGCGACCTGGTATTCGATCTGGATCAGCACCGGACCGTCGTCGGGCAGCGGTTCGAACGCGATCGCCAGGTCGGGCAGCTGCACGCGGGTCGTGACGTCGGCTTCACTCCCCATCTGGACGCGGAAGCGTCGCGCGAGCAGGTGCATGAGGATCATCAGCCCGGCGGATGTCGCCAGCGCCACGGGGGTGCCGGCCGCGCTGGCAACCGCGCCCCAGGCGGCGCTTCCCAGCGCGAGGCTCGCCTGCGTCGCGACCAGGTTCACCGAAACGGCACGCGCACGCACCCACGCCGGCGCGCTGCTCTGGGTGCCCGCCGAGAGGCTGGCCAGAACCGTGACCCAGGCCATCCCGGCCCCGCACGCGCCGACCAACGCCAACCAGACGATGTCCGTCGCCGCGATTAGCAGCGACGCCAGGGTCCACAATACAACGCCCGATGCGACCACGGCGTTCAACGATCGGCGCGCCAACTGGCGCGGAATCGCCAAGGCGCCGGCCACGGCGCCGATGCCGAAGCTTGCAAAGAGCAGCCCGTATCCGCCGGCGCCCAGCGCGAGCTGGTCGCGGGCGATGACCGGCAGAAGCGCCCACAGCGCGCTGGCGCAGATGCTGAAGCCGAGATTGCGGATGAGCAGTGAGCGCATCAAAGGCGAGTGTCGGGTGTAGCGAAGGCCGCTGCGAACACCCGACAGCAGCGTCTCGGGAACGCCCGGCAGGGTGAACTGGCGGTTCTTCCAACCGCGAATCGCGACAATCATCGGGATGAAGAAAAACCCGGAGGCGAGGAGCGCGCTGCCGGTGCCAAGCCACGCCGCGAGCGCGCCGGCAAGCGCAGGTCCGACGGCCCGGGCGACGTTGAACGCCACCGCCGCCAGGGCAACGGCGCGCGGCAACTCGGCGCGTGACACGAAGTCGTTGACGCTCGCCTGCTGCGCCGGCATGTAGAACGTGAAGCCCGCGCCGACGAGAAAGGTCAGCGCGAGCAGCGACGCGGGACCGATCCATCCCGCCATGGTGGCGCCGCCCAGGACCGCGGTCGCAACGAGAAGCACCACCTGCGTCACGAGGATCACCTTGCGCCGATCGACGATGTCCGCCAGCGCGCCCGCGATGAGCCCGAACAGCAATGACGGCGCCGTGCTCGCCGTCTGCACCAGCGCGACCATCAGCGCCGATGGCGTCAGGGTGGTCATCAGCCACGCCGAAACGGTCGCCTGCATCGTGTAGCCGGCCGCCGCCCCGATCGATCCGACGTAGAACAATCGGAATGGCGCGTGCCTGAGCGGCGAAGCCTCCAGCCGGCGCGCAATGAAGGTGGCGATTTCGGACTTCACGTGGCGAGTCTAACGCGATCCGCCGACGGCGCGGCGCGACCACACGGTGCGGCGCCGCTACAGCCCCAGCGCCTCGCAGACGAGCTTGCGCAACTCGCGCTGCAGGCGATCGCGGATCGGGCGATAGGCCGGCCGCCGGATGACATTGGCGATCTCGTAGGGGTCCTTGTCGAGGTCGTAGAGCTCATCGAGCTCGCCGTCGCGGCTGCGGTTGATCCAGCGGATGTACTTGTGCCGATCGGTGCGCACCGCCTTGTAGGTCATCCCCACGAGCCAGGGCAGCGCGTTCTCCGCCCAGTACTCGATCAGGAACGACTTGCGCCAGCCGGCGCGCCGGCCCGCGACGAGCGGCAGCAGCGAGCGGCCCTGGATGTGCTTGCCGGGCCGGCCGCCTGCGAGCTCGACGAACGTCGGTGCGAGGTCCTGGCAGATCACGAGCTCCCGGTGACGTGATCCTGCCCTGATGCGCCGCGGAAACCGTGCCGCGAACGGTGAACGGATGCCCTCCTCGTAGGCGAAGCGCCGCTCGGGGCCGAGCCCGTGCTCGCCGAAGAAGTAGCCGTTGTCGCTGAGGAACACGATGCAGGTGTCGTCGAGCTGGCCCGTGCGTTCGAGCGCTTCGAAGAGCATCCCCACCCCTTCGTCCACCGCCGCCATCATGCGTGCGCGGAGCCGGATCTCCTCCTGCGTGCCCGCGTGAATCGCCGCGAGCAGCGCGCGCGACCGCTCCGATTTCCTGAGCTCGAAGGCCTCGGCCCACGCCGGCTTCGACCGGATGACCTCGTCCGCCGTCAGCATGTTCGGCTTCGTCGGGTACACGCCGTCGCGGTAGAGGTCCCGATGGCGCTCCGCGGCGCGATAGCCTTCGATGGTGAAGCTGCCGTCGGCCGCCTGCTCGGCATCCGGGTGCACGGCCTTGTGCGCGAAGAAGAGCGCCCAGGGCCTCTCACGGCGGCGGTCGACGAACTGCACCGCCATCGCGTTCATGATGTCGGTGACGTAGCCGGTGTGCTGGACGTAGGTGCCGTTCTCGTTGAGCTTCGGGTCGTAGAGCCGGCCGTGGCCGTCGTAGGCGACCCAGTGGTCGTAGCCGGGCCGCGGGCGGCCGTCGTTGCCCATGTGCCACTTGCCGATGTGCGCCGTTTCGTAGCCGAGACGCTTCAGCTCGACGTGGTAGTTGGGCAGGCGGTGGCTGGCCGCATCGCGCGCGACGTTGTCGATGATCCCATGGCGGCTCGCGTATTGGCCCGTAAGGATCGAGGCGCGGTTGGGCGAGCAGATCGGCGTGGTGTGGAATGCGCGCTCGAAGAGGGCGCCCTCGTGCGCGATGCGGTCGATGTGCGGTGTCTTCAGGTACGGGTGGCCGCCCGCGCCGAACTCGTCGTAGCGCAGGTCGTCGATCAGGAGCACCAGGAAGTTCGGCTTGCGGGCCATCGGGATCCTTCGCAGCGGTCGGCAGCCAAGGGACCGTACCACACGGTGTTTCACGGTCGCAACGAGTCGTTGGCATGCGCTGCGATCGGTGGGCGGTTTCGTTACCGCGCATGCGGTGGATTGCCGGTCGCGAAGGGGCGGCGGCAGGGGCTGCAATCCGCGGGGTCCCGCAGCCGCGTGCCGAACCGGCCCGCGCGGTGTAGCATCGAGCGATCGCTCGCGCTTCCGGTCCCGAATCCTGCCATGGCCACCTCTCTCGTGCTCACCGTCATAGGCCGGGACCGACCCGGCCTCGTCAGCGCACTTTCCGACCAGGCGGCCGCGTTCGGCGCCAACTGGCTCGAATCCCGGATGGCGCACCTTGCGGGTCACTTCGCCGGCATCGTCCATCTCGAGGTCGCCGATGAACGGGTCGAGCCGTTGATCGCAGCCTTGCGGGCGCTCGATGCAGTCGGGTTGCGCGTGGACGCCACGCGCACGGCGGCGCCGTCCGGCACCGGCGGGCGCACGCTCGCGCTGGAGCTGGTCGGCCAGGACAAGCCGGGCATCGTCCGCGATGTCTCGCGCGCCCTGGCCGGTCACGGCGTCAGCATCGAGTCCTTCGAGAGCGAGGTCGTCAGCGGCGCGATGTCGGGCGAAGCGATGTTTCGGGCGCGGGCGCGGGTGCGCGTTCCCGCCGCGGTGTCGGTCGACTCGCTGCGCCAGACGATGGAAGCGCTTGCGAACGAGTTGATGGTCGACCTGGAGCTGGCCGATCCGCCGGCGACGGGGTAGCGGCCGGCGCCGCTTGCGCCGATTGTTTGAATTCCAACTGTTGTGCGCTAGCATGCGGGGCACCGGCGACGGCGCCGCCGTCCGGCTCTAGCGACACGCGCGCATGCGAACCAAGACCAGTCAACCCCGCCAATGCGGGCCAGGGCATCGACCACGGCGTCCTGACCGGCCTCGTCGGCTTCCATCTGCGCCAGGCGCAGATCGCCGTCTTCCGCGATTTCGTCGAGTCCATGGGACCGCTCGAGATGACGCCGGGACTGTTTGCCGTGCTGGTGCTGATCGAGGCCAATCCCGGATTGAAGCAGAGCGATCTGGCGCGGGCGGTGCACCTCGATCGGTCCACCGTCGTCTCGGTCGTCGACAATCTCGAGCGCCGACGCCTGGTCGAGCGCCGCGCCGCCGCCAACGACCGTCGCTCGAACGCGCTGCGCCTCACGTCCGCCGGCGCCGCGCTGCTGCGGCGGCTGAAGCGACGCGTCGCACAACACGAAAAGCGTCTCACGCGGGATCTCGACGCCCGCGAGCGCGCCACGCTGGTCACGCTTCTCGGGCGCATCTTCCCGAGCACCGGTAGCGGCGGGGCGGAGGCCGGGGCGCCGCCGGCATATTGTTTGACATCAAACAATCGGCTTGGTACCTTGCCGATATGCGCGGGATGGGTCGCCGGGAGGTCCGCAGTGGGTGAGACGCAAGGTGATCGAGGTCGACGCGCGGCGCAGCGTGCAGGCCGCGTTCAACGTGAACGGCGAGGAGGTCGAGGTCTCCTTCGCGCCGTACAAGACGCTGCTCGAGGTGCTGCGCGAGGATCTCGATCTCACCGGCACCAAGCATGGCTGCGAGCTGGGCGAATGCGGCGCGTGCGCGGTGCTGGTCGACGGCGTAGCCGGTCCTCTCCTGCCTGGTGCTCGCGGTGGAGTGCGTCGGCCGCTCGATCGAGACCGTCGAGGGCCTCGCCCGTGGCGCCGAGCTGCACCCGCTGCAGGCGGCGTTTGCGGATCTGGGCGGCGCGCAGTGCGGCTACTGCACGCCGGGCATCCTGATGACCGCCAAGGCGCTGCTCGACGGCGAGCCGAACCCCAGCCGCGAGCGCATCAAGGAGGCGATTTCCGGCAACCTGTGCCGCTGCACCGGCTACCAGCAGATCTACGAGTCGATCGAGGAGGCCGCGCGCCGGATGCGCGACGGCGCAACTGCGGGCGCGCAGCACGGCGGTCATCGAAGGAGGTCCGGATCGTGAGCGACCGAAACGCGATTCGACGTCGTCGGCAAGGCGCGGCGGCGCGTCGACGGCCGCGTCGAAGGTCACCGGGCAGACCCGCTTCGCCGACGACATCGTGCTGCCGCGGATGCTGCACGCGAAGCTGCTGCGCTCGCCGCATCCGCACGCGCGAATCGTGGCGATCGACGTCACGCGGGCGCAGCAACACCCCGGCGTGCACCTGGTGCTGACCGGGCAAGGATTTCCCGGTCACGTTCGGCATCATGCCCGGTGTCGCAGGACGAATATCCGCTCGCGCCCGAGCGGGTGCGCTACGTCGGCGATCCGGTCGCGGCCGTCGTCGCGAAGGACGAGCAGACCGCCACCGAGGCCGCTCGACCTGATCGTCGTCGACGTACGAAGTCCTGCCGACGATCGCCTCGCCCGAGGAAGCGCTCGCGCACCCCGAAGTGCGCATCCACGACTACAACGACCACGGCAACATCCACCGCAACCAGGCGTACGAGTTCGGCGACGTGGACGAGGCGCTGGCGCAGTCGGACCACGTGTTCGAGGACATCTTCTTCTTCGAAGGCAACACGCACCTGCCGATCGAGCAGCACGCGGCCGTCGGCAGCCGTCGACGGCGAAGGCAAGCTCACGCTCTGGTCGTCCACGCAGGTGCCGCATTACGTGCACCGGCAGATGGCGCGCGTGCTCGGCGTTCCCGGAGGCGCACATTCGCATCATCGCCTGTCCCAACGGCGGCGGCTTCGGCGGCAAGACCGACATCTGCAATCACGAAGCGGTGGTGCTCGAGGCGGCGCGCAGGCTCGGACGGCCGGTGAAGATCTGTCTCAACCGCGAGGAAGTGTTCTACCTGCACCGCGGTCGGCATCCGGTGCTGATGAAATTCCGCACCGGCGTCACCAACGACGGCAAGCTCACCGGCATGCACCTGCAGACGCTGCTCGACGGCGGCGGCTACGGTTCGTACGGCGCGGCGAGCACGTTCTACACGGGTGCGCTGCAGACCATCACGTACGAGCTGCCGCGCTACCGGTTCGAAGCGTGCCGAACGTTCACGAACAAGCCGCCCTGCGGACCGAAGCGTGGCCACGGCACGCCGCAGCCGCGCTTCGGCCAGGAAGTCCAGCTCGACAAGATCGCGGAGAAACTGCGCCTCGATCCGGCGGAGCTGCGCCTCGGCATGGTCGCCAAGCCGAACACGCTCACGGCGAACTGGCTGAAGATCGGCTCGATCGGGCTCGCCGAATGCATTCGTCAGGTGGTCGACCGCTCCGGCTGGAAATCGAAGCACGGCAAGCTGCCGCGAAGGGCGGGGCGTGGGGCTCGCCTGCGGCGCCTACATGTGCGGCGCAGGCCTGCCGATCTACTGGAACAAGTTGCCGCACTCCGGCGTGCAGGTGCTGGTCGACCGCAGCGGCCAGGTGACCGTGTTCTGCGGCGCGACCGAGGTCGGCCAGGGCTCGGACGACGTCCTGGCGGGAATCGTCGCCGAGGTGCTCGGCATCGATCCGTTCGACATCCGCTGCGTGACCGGCGACACCGGCATCACGCCGATCGATCTCGGTTCGTACTCGAGCCGCGTCACCGTGATGATGGGCAACGCGGCGATCCAGGCGGCGGAGCGCGTGCGCGCATTGATCGCGGCCGCCGCTGCGGACGAGCTGCACACGACGCCGGACCGAATCGTGCTGGCGCAGGGGCGCGTGTTCGTTGCCGACGATGCCGGCAAGAGCATGGCGTTTCGCGATGCGGTCCGTGCTGGCCGAGGCCAAGTACGGCACGCTCGGAGCGGTCGGCTCGTACACGCCGCCCAAGCCGCCCGCGCGCTACAAGGGCGGCGGCGTCGGTCCGTCGCCGGCGTACTCGTACACCGCATGCGTGGTCGAAGTCGACGTCGATCCGGTCACCGGCTGGATTCACGTGCCGAAGATCTGGATCGCGCACGACATCGGGCGCGCGCTGAATCCCGGTGCTCGCGCGCGGTCAGGTCGAAGGCAGCGTCTACATGGGGCTGGGCGAGGCGCTGATGGAGGAGCAGGTGTTCCGCCGTCTGCCGCCGAAGCTCTCGTCCGCGCTGGTGCACAAGATTCCGTCGCTGCTCGAGTACAAGAGCATCACCGCGCTCGACATGCCCGAGATCGACACCGTGCTGGTCGAGGACCCCGATCCGAACTGCCCGTTCGGCGCGAAGGAAGTCGGGCAGGGCCCGCTGCTGCCGGTGATGCCGGCGCTCGCGAACGCGATCTACGACGCGGTCGGCGTGCGCATCGACGAGTTGCCGATCACGCCGGACAAGGTGGTGAAGGCGCTCGCGCTCAAGGCGGAGGGCGAAGCCTGCGCGGGTCGGTCCCGATCACTTTCCTGATGTGCCGTACCCCGAACCGTTCGTCGTGCCGCCACCGTGGGAAGGCGGCGACGGCAACGCGGTGAAGGAGCCCGGCAAGCACGCGGGCCGGCCGAAGGAGGTGGCGACGCCATGATGCGCCTGCCGTGGTTCCGCTACCGCGCGCCGCGCACGATCGCGCGAGGCGGCCGGCATGCTCGCGGGCGAAGGTCCGAACGCGATGCTGATCGCCGGCGGCACCGACCTCCTGCCGAACATGAAGCGACGCCAGCAGGCGCCGCAGGTGCTGGTCTCGCTGTCCCGGGTCGAGGCGCATGAAGAAGGTTGCCAACGGCAGCGGCCTGACGCTGGGCGGCGGGTTGACGCTGACCGAGGTCATCGGCACCGAAGGCGTGCGCGCGAAGTATCGCGGCCTGTGGCAGGCGGCGTCGCAGGTCGCGACCGTGCACCTGCGCAACATGGGCACGCTCGGCGGCAATCTCTGCCTCGACACGCGCTGCAGCTATTACGACCAGAACTACGAGTGGCGCAAGGCGATCGACTTCTGCCTGAAGAAGGACGGCGAGACCTGCTGGGTCGCGACGGCGAGCAAGCGCTGCGTTGCCGTGTCGTCGACCGACTGCGCGCCGGCGCTGCTCGCGCTCGGGGCGAAGGTGCGTCTCGTGTCGCAGCGCGGGCGAGCGCGAACTGCCGCTGGCCGAGCTCTATCGCAACGACGGCATCGACTACCTCGCGCGCACGCCGGACGAGATCCTGACCGAGGTGATGCTGCCCGACGCCCGCGCGTGGACGAGCAGCTACTGGAAGCTGCGCCGGCGCGGCGCGTTCGATTTTCCCGTGCTCGGCGTTGCCGCTGCCGCGAAGCTCGCGCCCGACGGAACCGTCGAGGAAGCGCGCCTCGCGCTCGGCGCCGTGGCATCGCAGCCGTTCCTGACCAAGGCCGGCGAGTTCCTCGCGGGCAAGACGGCTCACCGACGAGGTGATCGTGGAGGCAGGCCGGATCGTCGCCTCGCGCGCGAAGCCGATGGACAATGCGGATTTCGATGTCTACTGGCGCAAGCACGTCGTGCCTGCATTCGTCGGCTACGCGCTGCGCGAGATTCGCGGGCGACGACGTGACGGCATTGCGGCTGCGCATCGCACGGCAGACGCTGTAGACGCAATCGTGGACGCGCCTTCCGACGTGGCACGCACCGCACAGGACGATGGGCTCGCGCTCGGCTTCGGGTTGACGTTCGCGGATCTGTACCGGCGCGACGGCCTGGTCGCGCTCGATCGTGCCTTCCGCGATTTCCTGCGGCGACGGCCGACGCGGCGCTGCGCGACCGGCTCGTCGCTGCGCGGACCGATCCCGAGGCGCTGTCGCTCAAGGACGAGTCGGCGCTGATGCTCGAGCTCGCACCGCATCTCGAGCGCTTTGTCGCGGAGCTGTTCGGCATCGCGGGCGAAGTGAACGCGCTCGCACGCCGGCACGCGGAGCAGACGCCGCTGTTCGGCGTGAAGCGGCAGTTCGTGCAGCGCCGCGCGGCGAACCGGATCAAGCCGGAAGAGGCGCAGGCGTTCGACGGCACCGCGCTCGAGCGCGAGCTGCGAAAGCTGTTCGGCGGGCGCTTCGACGAGCTCACCTATGCGACGCACGTCGCCCGCTGGCTCGAGGCGGAAGCCGACCATGGGCCCGAGATCGAGCTCGCGTTGCGCTACGCGGCGTGGGCACTGCATACGGAGGCGGGTCGCGAGCACGTGCGCTCGCGGCGTGCTGTTCAAGGCGCCGGCCAAGAGCGATCCTTACCGCCTGGTCGCGCACGCCGAGCGCTTTTCGCTGCAAGGTGCGGCGGCCTTTCGCATCGAGCCCGCGCACCTGCGCCGCCGCGAAGGCTTTGCAGCTGACCGATCCCGGCACCACGCTGGTCGGCGCGCTGGACCAGGCCAACTACTGCATCTGGTGCCACACGCAGGGCAAGGACTCCTGCTCGCGCGGATTCGCGCGAAAAACCCTCGGCCGACGCGCCGCAGAAGGTCACGTTCAAGAAGAGCGTCTTCGGCGTGACGCTCGCCGGCTGCCCGCTGGACGAGAAGATCTCCGAGTTCCAGACGCTCAAGGCGGCGGGGCACGCGCTCGGCGCGCTCGCGGTGATCTGCGTCGACAATCCGATGGTCGCCGCCACCGGGCACCGGATCTGCAACGACTGCATGAAGGCCTGCATCTACCAGAAGCAGGATCCGGTCGACATTCCGCAGGTCGAGACGCGCACGCTGCGCGACGTGCTGGCACTGCCCTGGGGCTTCGAGATCTACAGCCTCCTCACGCGGTGGAACCCGCTCAACCTGCGGCAGCCGCTGCCGCGGCCGGCAAGCGGCTACCGGGTGCTGGTGGTGGGGATGGGGCCGGCCGGATTCAGCCTCGCGCATCATCTGATGAACGACGGGCACACGGTGGTCGGCATCGACGGGCTCAAGATCGAGCCGCTGCCGGCGCGAGCTCTCCGGCGTCGGCCCGACGGCACGCGTGTGCCTTTCGCGCCGATCCGCGATGCGATGAGCCTGTACGAAGCGCTCGACGAGCGCGTGATGGCGGGCTTCGGCGGCGTGGCCGAGTACGGCATCACCGTGCGCTGGGACAAGAACTTCCTGAAGCTGGTGCGGCTGCTGATCGAGCGCCGCGAGCAGTTCGCGCTGCTACGGCGGCGTGCGCTTCGGCGGCACGCTCACGCTGGACGACGCGATGGGCACGGGCGCCGCGGACAGCCTCGGCTTCGATCACGTCGCGCTGTGCATGGGCGCCGGCAAGCCGACCACGCTCGACATTCCCAACGGCCTCGCGCGCGGCGTGCGCACCGCGTCCGACTTCCTGATGGCGCTGCAGCTCACCGGCGCCGCGAAGCGCGACTCGATCGCCAACATGCAGCTGCGGCTGCCGGTCGTCGTGATCGGCGGCGGCCTCACCGCGATCGACACCGCGACCGAGTCGCTCGCCTACTACGTCGTGCAGGTCGAGAAGTTCCTCGACCGCTACAAGCGGCTCGCCGCGGCGATCGGCGAGGACGCGATCCGCGACCGCTGGGACGCCGAGGAGCGCGAGATCGCCGAGGAGTTCCTGTCGCACGCACGCGCGATCCGCAGCGAGCGCCGCGAGGCGGCGCGCGCGGGACGCGCCGGCGCGCATCGCCGAGCTGCTCGCGCACTGGGGCGGCGCGACGATCGCCTACCGGCGGCGGCTCATCGACAGCCCCTCGTACACGCTGAACCACGAGGAGGTCGCGAAGGCGCTCGAGGAGGGCGTCGTGTTCGCCGAAGGCCTGACGCCGCTCGCGGTGGAGATCGACGAGTACGGCGCGGCGCGTGCGGTGCGCTTCGCGTGCACGACGTTCGGCGACGGACGGCGCGCGCGCCGACGCGGGCGAAGTGCGTCCTGCCGGCGTGCACGGTGTTCGTCGCCGCCGGCACGCAGCCGAACACCGTGCTCGCGCGCGAGGACGCGGAGCATTTCCTGCTCGACGGCAAGTATTTCCGCGCCTGCGACGAGGACGGCAATCCGGTGCAAGCCGGCAGTTCTCGCTGTCCAAGCCGGACGCGCGCCGACGTGCTGATGACGCGGCTTCCCGACGGGCGCTTCGTCTCGTACTTCGGCGACCTGCACCCGTCGTATCTTCGGCAACGTCGTGAAGGCGCTGGGCTCGACCAAGCAGGGCTATCCGGCGATCTCGCGCGTGCTGGCGCAGCGGCCGCCCGCGTCGAGCGCGGAGCGACGCGGCGTTCTTCGCCCGGCTCGACGGCGAGCTGCGCGCGACGGTGCACGAGGTGAAGCGGCTGACGCCGACCATCGTCGAGGTCATCGTCAAGGCGCCCGCGGCCGCGCGCCGGTTCCGCCCCGGACAGTTCTACCGGCTGCAGAACTACGCGGCGCTGGCCCCGCTGGCCGGCGAGACGCGGCTGCAGATGGAAGGGCTCGCGCTCACCGGCGCCTGGGTCGACCGCGAACGCGGTCTCGTCTCGACGATCGTGCTGGAGATGGGCGGCTCGTCGAACCTGTGCGCGATGCTCGCAGCCCGGCGAGCCGGTCGTGCTGATGGGTCCGACCGGCAGCCCGACGCACATCGCCGCCAACGAGACCGCGATCCTCGTCGGCGGCGGGCTCGGCAACGCGGTGCTGTTCTCGATCGGCCAGGCGTTCCGCGCGGCGGGCTCGCGGGTGCTCTACTTCGCCGGCTACAAGAAGAAGATCGACCGCTACAAGGTCGCCGACATCGAGGCGGCGGCCGACGTCATCGTCTGGTGCTGCGACGAGGAGCCCGGCTTCGAGCCGGAGCGGCCGCAGGACTTCGCCTTCGTCGGCAACATCGTGCAGGCGATGGAAGCGTACGCGTCGGGCCGCCTCGGCGCGCCGCCGATCCCGCTGTCCGACGGCGACCGCATCATCGCGATCGGCTCGGACCGGATGATGGCGGCGGTCGCGCGGGCGCGCCACGACGTGCTCGCGCCGTACCTGAAGCCGCATCACTTCGCGATCGGCTCGATCAACTCGCCGATGCAGTGCATGATGAAGGAGATCTGCGCGCAGTGCCTGCAGCCGCAGCGCGATCCGCGAGACCGGCGAGATGACCTACGTGTTCTCCTGCTTCAACCAGGACCAGCCGCTCGACTGCGTCGACTTCCACGCGCTGTCCGATCGCCTGCGCCAGAACTCGCTGCAGGAAAAGCTGACCGCGCAGTGGCTCGCGCACTGCATGTCCGACCTGCGGCGCAGCCGTGCGCTGATCTGACTGCCGGCGTGCGGGGATTCGCGATGAACGCCGCGGAATGCCTGCTCGAAGTGGGCGCCGACGACGCGGTGGCGCTGGAGTGCGGCGAGCGCGCGCATCGACTACGGCGCGCTGCGCGACGCCGTGCGACGCGCGGCCGGCGCATGGCGGGCGCTCGGGCTCGCGACGGGCGAGCGAGTCGTCGTCTTCGCGCCGGACAGCATCGATTGGGTGATCGCCTATCTCGGCGCGATCTGGGCCGGCGGCGTCGCCATCGGGATCAACCCGCGGCTCGCGATGGCCGATCTCGCGCCGATCCTGGCGGACAGCGACATCCGGTATGTCTGGTGCGAGGCCGACGAGGCCGCCGCGATTTCCGGCCTGGCGCCAACGCTGCCCGTGCCACCGGTGATCGCGTGCGCGACCGCGGGCGCGGGGCGCGAGTGGAGTTCCGCGCTCGATTCGGCGCAGGGCATCGACGCCGTCGGGAGAGGCGACGAGGACCCCGCGCTGTGGATAGGCACTTCGGGCACCACGGGAACTCCCAAGGGTGTCGTGCATCCGCAACGGGTCGTCGTGCACGCGCACGAGCTTCGCGGAACGCAGTGCTCGGCGTCACGGCGAGCGACCGGCTCTACGCGACCTCGAAACTGTTCTTTGCGTATGCACTGGGCAACAGCCTGTTCGCCGGGCTCCGCCTGGGCGCGACCATCATCCTCGACCGGGAACGGCCGACGCCCGAGCGGGTGCGCGAAATGGTCGCGCAATACATGCCCACGGTGCTCTTCTCCGTGCCCACGCTCTACGGCGCGATGCTTCAGCACGACGTCGCGTCGGCGCTGGCGGGTTCCGGCATTCGCCATTTCGTCTCGGCCGGCGAAGCGCTTCCAGCGAGCGTGCGCGGCGCATGGGCGCGGGCAACGGGAAGGATTCCGATCTCCGGCTACGGCACATCGGAGACGCTGTGCCTCGCGCTGTACTGCGACGACGACACGGGACTGCTGCGCCCGACACCGCTGACGTCGATTCGCCACGCCGAAGGCGTCGATGCGACCGCGCCGCAACGCATCTGGATTCGCCTTCCCGAGTTGGCGTCGGGCTATTGGCGGCGTCCCGAAGCCGAGGCCGACGGCTTTCGCGACGGCTGGTTTTCGCCGGGCGACATGTTCGTGCGCCGAGCCGACGATCGGCTGGAATTCGTCGGTCGCACCGACGATCTCCTCAAGGTTTCGGGACAGTGGGTCAGCACGCTGTGGATCGAGCACGCATTGGGCGAGGCGGCCGGCGACGCGGTCCAGCAGGTCGCGGCAGTCGGCGTGCCAACGCCCGATGGGCTGAGCACCATCGCATTCCTGGCCATCGCAGTGCCCGGGCGCGAGAAGGAAGCGCGCGATCGGATCGAAGAAGGCATCGCGAAACTGCCGAAGTACCGCCGTCCGCGCTGGGTGCACTGGGTGCGCGAGCTGCCGCTGACGGCGACCGGTAAACTGCAGCGCAGCCGCTTGGCCGAGGCGCACGACGTGGCCCTCGGCGACGGGAGCACCTGAGTCGGCGGCGCGGGTGCCCGCGAAACGCGCGATAATGAACTCCTGCCACCGCACCCGCCTTGCAACTGCAACGGCCTTTCCACGGAGACCCAACCATGACCAACATCATCGACCTTCTCGGTCGCCGAGGCCGACGGCCTCCTCAACCACGTCTGCAAGGGCATTCCGCGCGCAACGCTGCACCTGCCGGGCCCCGATTTCGTCGATCGCGTCGTGGCGCCGAGCGACCGGCCGCCGGCGGTGCTGCGAAGCCTGCAGCAGCTCTTCGATCACGGCCGCCTGCGCGGGACCGGTTATCTGTCGATCCTGCCGGTGGACCAGGGCATCGAGCACAGCGCGGGCGCATCGTTCGCGAAGAACCCGCTGTACTTCGATCCCGAGAACATCGTGCGGCTGGCGATCGAGGGCGGCTGCAACGCCGTCGCCTCGACGCTGGGCGTGCTCGGCGCCTGCTCGCGCAAGTACGCGCACAAGATCCCGTTCCTGCTCAAGTTCAACCACAACGAATTCCTGACCTATCCGAACAAGTACGACCAGATCTTCTTCGCGAGCATCCGGCAGGCGCAGGACATGGGCGCGGTGGCGGTGGGCGCGACGATCTACTTCGGCTCGGCCGAGTCGGGGCGCCAGATCGTCGAGGTGAGCCAGGCCTTCGAGCAGGCGCACGAGATGGGCATGGCCACCGTGCTGTGGTGCTACCTGCGCAATCCGGCGTTCAAGCGGGACAAGGACTACCACGTGGCGGCCGATCTGACGGGACAGGCCAACCACCTCGGCGTGACGATCGAGGCGGACATCATCAAGCAGAAGCTGCCCGAGAACAACGGCGGCTACCTCGCGCTCAACACCAAGGAAGCCCCGTACGGCAAGTCCGACAAGCGCATGTACAGCGAGCTCGCCACCGACCATCCGATCGATCTCACGCGCTACCAGGTCGCGAACTGCTACATGGGCCGCGCGGGGCTCATCAACTCCGGCGGCGCGTCGGGCGAGAACGACTTGCACGACGCGGTGCGCACCGCGGTGATCAACAAGCGGGCAGGCGGCATGGGGCTCATCTCCGGCCGCAAGGCGTTCCAGAAGCCGATGGCGGACGGCGTGGCGCTCCTGAACGCGATCCAGGACGTCTATCTCGCGAAGGACATCACCGTGGCGTGACGCGGCACGCTATGTCCCTTCGGGGCGTCGTTCATCGGGTCAAACGCCGCCCGCAAGGTAGCTGCGGCTGTCCGCCAGGAAATGCGGGCCTGCGTCCGAGCGCACCGCGGTGCCGACGCCCTCGTTGGTCAGCACTTCGAGGAGCAGCGCGCTCGGCACGCCCCCGTCGACGATGTGAACCGACCGCACGCCTGCGCGCACCGCGTCGAGCGCCGCCGTCAGGCGTGGCTGCATCCCGCCATCGACCGTTCCGTCCGCGAGCATCCCTTCCGCTTCGGCCGCGGTGAGCACATAGCTGAGCTTGCCGTCGCGATCGAACACGCCGGGCACGTTGGTCATCAGGATCAGCTTTTCGGCGTGTAGCGCGCGCGCCAATTGGCCGGCGACGAGGTCCGAGTTGATGTGATACGCGGTCCCGTCGTCGCCGACGCCGATCGGGATCACGACCGGGACGAATTCGCGTAGGAGCAGCAGCTGGACGATGTCCGGGTCGATGCGTTCGACCGTCCCGACGAGACCGAGATCCGGAGCTTCGCCGGCGCCGTTATCGGTGCCCGGTGTCATGCGCCTCGCGTGGATGAAGCGTCCGTCCTGGCCGTTCAACCCCACCGCCTTCGCTCCATGCCGGTTGATCAGGCCGACGAGCTCCTGGTTGAGCTCGCCCAGGGCCATCTCGACGACGTTCATCGTCGCTTCGTCCGTCACGCGGATGCCACGGTGCTTGCGCGCACTTATCCCCATCGTCTGCAACAGCCCGTCGATCCGCCATCCGCCGCCGTGGACGACGATCGGCTTCATCCCGACAAGCCGGAGCAGCGCGACGTCGCGCGCGAATCCGTCCTTCAACCCCGGGTCGGTCATCGCCCCGCCGCCGAACCGGATGACCAGCGTCGTCGCGTGGAACGCCCGGATGAAGGGCAGCGCTTCGGCGAGAATGCGGGCCTTCTGGCCCTTGGCGATTGCGGCGGCTGGCATGGGACGGAAGCGACCGGGAGGCCGGACCGATTTCTGCCATTGTAGCCGTGGTGTGAAGCCGCCGGTCGGTGCACGGACTTGTGGGTACGTCGGACGTGGCTGCCGCATTTTGGCCAATGGGGAAGATGCAGTAGACTCAACCGCTGACAGCGAATGACGCAAGGCAGGCAATGAACGCAGAAACAGGGGACAGCAATCCGGCACAGACGCGCGACACCGCGGCCAGCGCAGAGTCGCTCCGGACGCTCGAGCGCGCGCTGCTCGAAGGGCTCGGCATCGCCGAGGCGCAGCTTCCCGGCGGCCTTAACGTCGAGTTCATGGACCAGCTGGGCCGCCTGTTGCGCGAGACCACGCAGGGAACCATCGAGTTGCTCCGACTGCGTGCCGAGGCAAAAAGCAGCCTGCATGCCGACGTGACGATGATCGGTTCGCGCGCCATCAACCCGCTGAAGGCGGCGTGGGACGCGGAGGTCGCGTTGAGGCATCTGCTGGCACCGCAACGCGCGGACATGATGCGACCGGTGCAGGCAGTGACCGATGCCTACGACGACTTGCGCCTGCACGACCGCGGTCTCGCCTCGGGCATCCAGGCGGCGCTCGCGGGCCTGCTCGCGCGCTTTTCCCCGGAGGAATTCGAAAAGCGGCTGGGAGCGAAGAGCACCATGGACAACCTGCTGCCAGCGAACCGCAAGGCGCGCGCGTGGGACCTGCTGATGGAGCTCTACGAGGACATGTCCGTCGAGGCGCAGCAGGATTTCTGGGCAGTGTTCGAGAAGGAGTTTCGTCGCGCCTATTCGACCGGGCAGCATTCGGCCGGCGACAAGAGCGCTTAGAGCAGCGTTGTTTGCCGGCCGCTTCGGTGCGCCGGAGCGTCAGTCGACGGCGTCGCTCGTCTCGCGCACGACGCCGGCGGTCATCCGCAACATACCGGACAGGTGCTCGAGCATGTTGAGCAGCAGACGCTGGTAGAGATCCGGATCGACGGCGCGAATCGCCTCGAGGTTCGACCGCGAGAGGCTGTAGGTCACGCTTTCCTCCTCGGCGATCGCGGTCGCGTACCGCAGGCCTTCCTCGAGCATCGCCGCTTCGCCGAACATGACGCCAGGAGCAAGGGTAACCACTCGCCGGTGAAGGTCCTTGCTCGCGGGATCCGTTGCGACGATGCTGACCGCACCGCGGGCGAGCAGATAGAGGCGGTCGCCGCGTTCCCCTTCGCGGAACAGCGGTGCGCGCGCCGGAAAGAGCTGCCGGTCGAGGTAGGGTTTCATGAACTGGAGCTCGATGGGCGAAAGCCCGGCCATCAGCGCGAATTCACCGAGCTCGATGCTCTTCTGCGGTGCGCCGAGTCCTGCCTGCGACAGGAGCTGCCGCTCGGCCCATTCGAGCGCGCGATCGGTGTCCGTGAACCAGTCGGGATGGTGCTTTTCGGTGAAGACGCCTGCGCCGAGCAACGCCCGTCCGAGCGGATGCGTGGCGCTGATGTGGGCGAGCAGCATCCGCGCGCCCGCCTGGCGCAGCCGCCTGGACAACCGTTCCAGCATCAGCGCGCCGGAGGCGTCGATCATCGTCACGCGCCTCAAGTCGAGGATCAGGTAGCGCGTACCCTCGGCTTCGCTCGCCACCCGCGCGCCCAACCGGTCGGCGGTGCCGAAGAATAGCGCGCCGTCGAGCTCGATCAGCTTGATCTTGTGGCCTTCGACGCGCAGCAGCGTCGCATGGTCCGGCGGATAGATGCGACGCGAGGCGCGAGTCTCGCCGGTGGTCACCGAGCGTACCAGCGAGACGTTCATCACGGCGATGAACAGCGCCATCGAGAGGACGAGCCCTGTGACGACGGCGGGCACCAGGCCGAAAATGACGGTCACCGCGGCGACCGTGATCACGAGGAGCAAGTTCTGCAGGAGCTCGCGGTCGTACTGCCGCCGTCGCAGCCGGTCGAGCGTCGAGCCGGCCCAGCGGTCGAGCAGTCCGATGGCGATCAGGATCATGATCGCCGACAGCACGGCGATCGGAATCATTTGCAGCAGTGGCGCACCGTAGAGCAGAAGCAGAAGCAGCGTGATCGACGTGACGACGCTCCCCAGCGCCTTCGGACCATTCACTCGCCCGCTGCCGAGCGCGTGTGTCGATGCATACGCGAGCGGCACGCCGCCGAACAGCCCGCACACGACGTTGCCGAGACCGAGGGCGACGAGGAGGCGGCTCGGATCGTGCGCGGTGTCCAGCGGACCGTCGGATTCGCCGACCGTGGCGAGCAGGCTGTCCATCGAGCCGACCACCGCGATCGTGGGCGCCGTGACCAGCAGGTCGTAGCGGTGCCGGTAGACGAGCGCGAGCCCGTCGCCCGTGAATAGCGGAAGGAGCGCATCGGGCAGCGGTACGGCACCGGCAAGATACGGAACGTGAGCGCCGAGGTCGGCCGACGGCAAGACGAAGGCGATGAGCGCAGCGATTGCGGTGCCGACGACACCGCCGATCAGCTTTGCCGGCGCACGGGGCCAACGTATCCCCGTCACGACCACGATGCCGATCGTCACCAGCGCCAGTATCACCGTCCACGGATTGAGTCCGCCGTGCCCGTCGCCGCCATGTTCGCCGCTTCCATGGGTACCGAGGATTTCCGGCAGCTCGTAGACCACCAGCGCAAATGCAAGTCCGGTCATCAGTCCGGCGACGACCGGATAGGGCACGAACCGGGCGATGTTGCCCAGCCGGAGCAGACCGAACGTGATCTGGATGAGCCCGCCCAGGGCAAGGCAGCACGCGGCAAGGAAGAAGATCTCGCCCATCCCGCCGGAGGGTGAGGCGCGCACCGTCGGATCGGTGGCGAGTCGTGCGATGAACGCCGCGAACACGAGCACGGACGAGGCGCGCGGCACTTCGTTCGGCAGCAAGGGTTCGCCGAACAGCACCGCCGCCAGGTTGCCGAAGATCGCCGCCGCGAACGCCGCCCGGAAACCCGCTTCGACCCCATGCGGGCCGACCGGGCCGAACGCAATCAGGCCCAGCGTCAGCATCAGGGCTAGCAGTACGAATGCCCGCGTCAGGCCGTTCGCGGATTCGCGCAGGAAATCTCCTGCTCCATGCGGCAGGGCGCCGGATACTGCGGTATGGTCGGTCATGGCGATGCTTCGGCTCGGGGTGAGCGGTTCGTTGCCGTCGATGATTTGAGGGTCCGCACGCCGCCGGCGGATCGCGCAAGGGCCAGAGTGTATCGCGGCCGAGTCCTGCACGGCGTCGTGCCGCGGACACCGTGGCGGCAGTCCGGTGCCCACGCCTCGGGGAAGCGGCTTGACGCGGCTCGACGCAGACGCCATCCTGTCAGGCCTCGCGTGCGGATCGACCCGGAGCTCCGGGGCAACCTCGCCGCCCGCAATCCCACATGCTGAAGATCACGGTCACCAGTCACGACGCCAAACCGCTGCCGCAGGCGCTCGCCGCGGAGTTCGGTGCCAACGGCGGGACGATCGGCCGGGCGCCGGGCAGCACGCTGCTGCTGCCGGATCCCGATCGCGTCATATCCCGCACCCACGCATACGTCACGTACCGCGACGGTGCCTATCTGGTGCGAGATCACGGCACCGTGGTGCCCGTGATCATCAACGCGCGCACACTTGGCAACGGGCGCGAAGGGCGCATAGATGCCGGCGACGAGATCAGGATCGGCAAATACGTGCTGCGCGTCGACCAGGCGCAAGCATCGGTTGCAATGCCGCCGGGCGACACCATACGCAGTGACTCGCCACCGAGCTCGGTTCTCGATGCGACGATGCCACCGGCCGACACGAAAGAGGGAACGGTCCTCTCGTGGGCCGGCGAAGGCTCGGCGCGCGCTGGCGACGACATTCGGACCGTGGTCATCCCTTCGCCGGCCGTGTCGACCGACCGATCCGTCGTCGATGACTTGGCGGCAGCAACCGCGCCGACGGCAGCCCCGATGCCGAGTCCGACCATCGGCCGGACGGCTCCTCAGGCGCGCGTTGCCGGCAAGGATGCCGTTACCGAAGACGCCCTGCTGCGCGCATTGCTAGAGGGTGCCCAAGTGCCCGATCTCACGCTTCCCGGGGGGCTCACGCCCGAGTTGATGCGCGAGATCGGCCGCGTGCTCCGGGAAACCGTGCGGGGAGTGCTGGACCTGCTCACCGCCCGAGCGCTCGCCAAGCGCGAGGTGCGTGCCGATGCGACGGTTATCGTCGCCCAGGACAACAATCCACTGAAGTTCTCGCCGAGTGCGACGGCCGCGATCACCCACCTGGTCATGCCGCGCGGCGAAGGTTTCATGCCGCCGCTGCGCGCGGTCACCGACGCCTATGCGAGCCTGCATTCGCACCAACTGGGCTTCGTCGAAGGAATGCGCGCCGCGCTGGGGGCCGTGCTTGCCAAAATGGACCCGCATGTATTGGAGAGCAAGCTCACCGAGCGCTCGGTCGCCGATTCGCTGCTGCCGATGAATCACCGGGCGAAACTGTGGGAGGCGTTCGCGAAACTCCATGGCGAGGTCGCGCGGGAGGCCGACGGTGATTTCCACGCCGTGTTCGGGCGCGAGTTCTTGCGGGCCTATCAGGCACGGGTTGCCGGGTTGCGCGATTCCGCCGGCACCGTGGCCGAGCATTGAATCGGCGCCCTCGGCCATGCAGCTCGAGATCTCGGTGCTGTCCAAGCCAGGCGGGCGCGAGCCAAACGAGGACGCCTGTGGGTTCTGGACGGCGGCGGGCGCGTGTTTCTGTGTCGTCAGCGATGGCGCCGGTGGCCACGGGGGCGGCGACGTGGCGTCGAAGATCGCCGTGCAGACCGTGCTTGCGCATTTCCAGGCGGAGCCGCGCTGCGTCGCGACGGCGATCGAGGAAGCGCTGCGCCTCGCCAATGCCGCTATCATCCTGCAGCAAGCCGGCGAGACGCGGCTCGCCGGGATGCGCGCCACGGCGACCGTGCTGGCCCTCGATACGGCGCGCGAGACCGCCGCCTGGGCACACCTGGGGGACACGCGGCTGTACTGCTTTCGCAACGGCCGAATCATCGTCCAGACCCGTGACCACAGCGTCGTTCAGCGGATGGTCGATGCTGGCTACCTGGCGCAGGACCGGCTGCGCACGTCGAACCAGAGGAGCCGCCTGTTCGCGGCGCTCGGCAACGCGGAGGATTTTGCACCGACGATGGGTGAGTCCGGATTTGCCGTGCGCGGCGGCGATGCGTTCTTGCTTTGTACCGACGGATTCTGGGAATACGTCGACGAAACGGTGATGGAAGAGGCACTCGCCAGCGCGACCTCGCCCGAGGCGTGGCTCCGTTCGATGGAGTCGCAGGTGCTGCTCCGGGGATCTCCGGAGCAGGACAACTATTCGGCGCTTGCCGTGTGGTGTGGTACTCCGGCGCGCCCAGGAATTGCGGGTTCCGCCCCGAACCCGACACCAGCGTGAAGACTCCCCCAATGGACGCACTATGAGCAAGCGAAACAACCGAACGATACGTACGGCTGGCATGCTGATCGTCGCTGCGCTGATCATCGCCGGATGCGCGGCGCCGCCGCCGGCGCCCACGCCGCCCCCGCCCGCGCCGACCCCCGCACCCGAAGCGCCGCCGGCACCCGCGCCCCCGCCGGTGCCGGAGATCGCCCCGGCGGAAGCGAAGGCGCAGGCGCAGCGGCTTGCGATCGAGGCCGTCGACCAGTTGCAGAACGGCGACGAAACCGCCGCGCGCGCGACGCTCGAGAGGGCTCTCAAGCTCGACGGCAGCAACGACCTCGCGCGGAAGCTCCTCGAGCAGGTCACGGCGGATGCCGAGAAGGAGTTGGGCCCGGTCTTCTTCCGCTACACGGTGCAGCGCGACGATTCGCTCTCGAAGATCGCCCAGCAGTACATGGGCGACCGGTTCCGCTTCTACATCCTCGCCAAGTACAACGGGATCGCGAATCCGAGCCGGCTCGCGGCCGGACAAGTCATCAAGGTTCCCGGCAGGGCGCCGCCGCCCGGGGCGACGCCCGGCGTGACGGGCACGCGCATCCAACCCGAGCCGGAGACGAAGCCCGCGCCCGAGGCAGCGCCAGCGACACCGCCACCGGCATCCACCTCGGCATCGGAACGGGACGCCGCCGCGCTGATCGCCAAGGGTATCGAGCTGCAGCGCGCAGGCAACCTCGAGGGCGCGTATACCGCGTTCTCCGAAGCCGCGCAGAGGGATCCGGGCAACCGGGATGCGGTGATGCAGCGCGATGGTGCGCGGCAGGCGATGATCCGCCGTTACGACCGCGAGGCGGCGCAGGCATTCCAGCGCCAGAATCTCGATCTCGCGATCGTCAAGTGGAATCGCGTCCTCGAGCTCGATCCGGCCAACCAGAAGGCGAAGCTCGAGCGCGAGCGGGCGCTCGAGCTCAAGAAGAAAATGAGCGAGAAATTCGGCGCGAAGTGAAGCGCGGTCCGTGAAGGCGCGGGCTTCATGACGCCATGACGCGCAGTCCGCTGGTCTGGATCGGCCTCGCGGGGGTCGAGGCGGACGACAATTCCCGCGCGCTGGCCTGGCAGCAGCGCCTGCACTGGCTGATGGCCGGGATCGCGCTGCTGGCGCTCCCGGCTTATCTCATCGACAGCCTGCATCAGCAGGACGGCGTCTGGCACCGCGTCGCGGTGGCCCTCGACGTGCTGATCTTCGCGGCATTTCTCGCCGAGACCGTCTGGATGACCTACCTGTCGAGCTATCCGGGACGCTATTTCTTCGAGAACTGGCTGAACCACCTGATCATCGTCGGTACGCTTGCCAGCATCCTCGGGGCCGCGACCGAATGGGTCGCGCTGGTGCGCGTGGTGCGGGTCGCGGTCGCGGGGCTGGTCATGGCCCAGGCGCTGGTCTCGTTCCATGTGCTGTTTACGCGCCGCGGCGCTCCGCTCCTGGTCGGTGCGGCGGTCCTGATCATGTTGTCGGTTGGCGCGCTCTTCTACTGGCTCGAGCCGACGATCCACGATTTCTGGGATGGCCTGTGGCTCGCTTTCGTCACCGGCGCGACGATCGGCTATGGGGACTTCGTGCCGACGACCGGCCAGTCCCGGATCCTGGCCGTGTTCACCGCGCTGGTCGGATTTGCACTGGTGACGCTGTTCACCGCGAACGTCGTCACCTTTTTCGTCGGCCGCGATGAACTGCAGCTGCGCCGCGACATCCAGCGCGAGATGCTCGATCTGCAAGCCGCGATCGAGCGGCTGTTCGCCACGGAGGAGATCAATTTTCGCGAGGAGCTGCACCGCGACGTCAACCAGCTGCGCCGGCAGATCGCGGAGCTGCTCCACGCGGAAGAGCTGCAGTTCCGCAAGCAGTTCCAGCACGAGATCGCGGCGCTGCGCGCCGACGTCGCGGTGTTGCGCGCCCAACTGGCGCAGCGCGACGCGCACGACGGCGGCGCGGCAGGTTCCTAGCGCGGCGTGGGCTCCCGCGAGATGAGCTTCAGCTTTTCCTGGGCGGCGCGCGCTTCCTTCAGTTTCGCCGCCGCTTTCGCATTCTGGGGATCGTAGCGCAGGCTCGATTCCAGGTCGCGGATCGCGGCCGCCACGTCGGTGCGGTAGGACCGCACCGCCTTGTCGTAAGACTCGTCGGACAGCGCCTTTTTCAGCGACTGGACCGCCGGCGCCCAGCCGGGCGCGGCATCCCCGCGCAGGGCAATGGCTTGTTCGTACATCGCGACCGCCTGCTCCCGCGCGCCTTTGGCTTCCAGCTCGCTTGCCCGATCGTACACCACGGTGCCGATGCGCTGCCGCGCCGCACGATCACGCGGGTTCGTGTCGACGTACTCACGCAACTCGCGCAGGCCGCCGCCGGTGTCGCCGGCGCGGAACATTTCGAGGCGCTGCTCGAGATCGTAGGTATCGGACGTGTCCCGGGCTTCCGCGGCCGGCCGCGGCGCTCGATTGGCGGCCATCTCTTCCTGCTGGCGCGCCTTGGCCGCACGGTCGGCCTGGATTCGCGTGAGCCGCTGCCGTTCGATGTCGCGGACGACGCGCGCTGCCTCGACATTGCCGGGATCGAGGGCCAGCACGCGCAGCATTGCCGCCATTGCGCGCTCGCTGTCACCCGCGCGTAGCGCCGCCGTACCCGCCGCGAGGCTTTCCTTCGCCCCCTGTCCGATCGCGGCGCGCGTCGCGGCAAGCTCGCGCGCGTAGCCCTCGTCACCCGGAACGAGCAGCGTCAGGATGTGCAACTGCGCGGCCGCGGCGGGAAGGTCGCCTGTCTGCCGGTACGTCTGCACCAGCTCGCGGTAGCGCGCAATCACCTTGCTGCGCTCGCCCTCCGGCAGCACGGACGGCGGCGGCACGAATGGCGCAACCGGCGGCGCCGGCATCTCGGCGCAGGCGGCCAGGAGAACGATGCCCCCCGCAACGAGCCAGCCGCGAAGACGCTCCCGCATCGCCCTAGCGCGGCGCGACACGCGTGAACGTCACGAGCTTCGCCTTGAAGGCGTCGAGGTCCTCGTTGCCGAAGATCATGCTCCGCCGCAGCATGAACGGATACGCGAAGAAGCCGTTTCCCCCGGGCGTGACGGTGACGCCCTGCTTCACGCCGGCGCGCGCGAGCTCGCCGATCACCGTGTCGTTGACGTCGCCGTAGGGATAGGCATAGGTGAAGCTCGCCTCCGTGAGGCGCTCGCGGATGGCGCCGATCGGCGCATCGACCTCGCGGCGGATGCGTTCGCGGTACCTGGCCTCGGTTTCCCCGGGCAGCCGCAGCGTGAGATTGGAGTGCGTCTTCGAGTGCGGCTGGATGTCGATGAGACCGGAGGCGGTCATCTCCTTCATCTGGGCCCAGGTCATCGCGTCCGCCGCGCCGACGAAATCGCTGTACAGGAACACGGTCGCCGGGAAGCCGTACTTCTTCAGGATCGGATACGCGATGTCGTAGCTCGCGCGATAGCCGTCGTCGATCGTGATGATCACCGTCTTCCGGGGCAGTGGTTCCTTTGCCTCGAGAAAGCTCGCGAGTTGCTGCATCGAGATCACCCGATAGCCGTTGCGAGCGAGATAGTCCATCTGCGCCTCGAACGCGGCGGCCGTGACGGTAAGCTTGGAGGCGCGTGGCCCGAACCGGTGGTAACAGAGGATGGGCACTGTCTGGTAGCCGTTGACGCGGACGCCGATCGGATTGTGCTGCCGCAGCGGAATGACGATCACCTGCCCGGGCCGCACCTCGGTGACGTCGTTGAACTCCGCGATCCGCCACGCGCGCGCCGGGTCGCCAAGGTAGCGCTCGGCGAGCGACGCGAGATCTTCGCCGCTGCGCACGATCACCACCGCGAAGTCGTCGTCGCGGGCGAGAACCGGCCCGGGGTCCGGATGGACCACCGGTTCGGGCGCCGGGGGGCGCGGCGGCGGAGCAGCGCAACCCGCAGCGAGGAGCGTGACCGCCAGCGTCAACAGCGCCACTAGCCGCCTATTGGACATGCTGAGCCTCCGGCGCCTAGCGGGTTCATGGCGTTGCTCCAGCGCAGCAGCGGTCTCGTCGAAGGCGGCGTAGAGCTCGCCGAATTCGTCGCTGCGCTTGTCGGCGATCCGGTAGTCGTACCGGCCCTTCGAGAGCTCCGCGAGCGAATTGCGGAGCACGCGGATCGGTCCGCCGAGCCGTTGCGCGAGCAGGTAGCTGCCGACGGCGACCGCCGCGATCGTCACGATCGTGAGGATCGCGAGCAGCACGAGCACCAGGTTGGCGACCGCCGTCAGCGGCGCCTCGTAGATGCCGAGGTGAACCTGGCCGATCGCCTTGCTCTGGAACAGGATCGGCGCGGCGAAGTCGAGCACGTCGCGGCCGTCGGCGAGCCGGTGGCTCTGCACCGTGACGCCGGCATCCTTCGAATCGACGCGGTGTCGCAGCGGGCGACTTGTACGGAGCGTTGAGCTCGCGCGGCGACGTTGCTGCCGCGGACCACGCCCTTGTCGTCGACGACGACGATGTAGGGGAAGTCCTGCTGGTCGAGCGTCTCCTGGATGAAGACGTCGATCGCTGCCCAGTCCTCGGAGAGCAGCGGCACCGCGTTCTGGCGTCGCCATGAACTTCGCGAGCGAGCCGCCGTAGCCCTTGACCTGGTCCATCATCGCCGCGTACTGCTGCTGGTAGAGGACCGTCGCGGTGAGCGTCATCGTCACCGCGACCAGCGTCGCCATCATCAGCGCCCAGCGGACCCCGAGCGGGAGGCCGCGGCGTCCCTTCTTGCGGGCTGTCCTCGGCCAGCTCCTTCGCGACGTCGATCAGCGCCTTCGCGAACTCCTCGCCGGTCTGGAAGCGCTTGTCCGGCTGCTTCTTGAGCGCGCGATCGACGATGCGCCGCAGCGACAGGGGCAGGTCGGGCCGCACCTTGTCGAGCGACGACGGGGTCGGTCTTGGTGATCTTGTAGGCGACGCTGATCAGCGTGTCGCCTTCGAACGGCAGCGTGCCGGTCAGCAGCTGGTAGAGCACGACGCCGACCGAGAAGAGGTCCGAGCGCGAGTCGACCTTCTCGCCCACCACCTGCTCCGGCGACATGTAGTGCGGCGTGCCGAGCACGTTGCCGACCTGCGTCGCCTGCGTGGCGTCGCTGTCGTCGATGCGGCAGATGCCGAAGTCCGCGACCTTCACCGTGTTGGTGTCGCGCACCAGCATGATGTTGCCGGGCTTGATGTCGCGGTGGACGATGCCCTTCTTGTGCGCGTAGTCGAGCGCGCGCGTGAGCTGGATGCCGATCTCGACGATCTCGAGCGTGGACAGCTGCTTCTTCTCGCGGACCACATCGCCGAGCGTCGGCCCGTCGACCAGCTCCATCGCGATGTACGGGTGGTTGCTCTCCTCGCCGACGTCGAACACCGTGACGATGTTCGGGTGCGACAGCACGCCGGCGCCCTTCGCCTCGCGCAGGAATCGCGTGTGGTACTCGCCGTCCTCGCGCAGCTGCGATTTCAGCAGCTTGATCGCGAGCGTCCGGTTGATCTCCGGGTCGTAGGCCTTGAACACGCGAGCCATCGCCCCTTCGCCGATCAGCTCGCGCATCTGGTAGCGTCCCAGCCGTTCCATGTCGTCGCTTCTCCTGGATCCCGTGTGGCACGCGGCGGCGCGATTACCGCCCGCGGCGGCAGCGAGTATGCCAGAAAGTCGGTCGCGCGAAATCCGGCGCGCCGCGTCTTACGGTTGCCGCCCCCGAATTTGCCCTCAACGGCGGAGGGTCTCTGCCGAGGCAGGCGGTGCTCGCTATGTCCCGCCAAATGCGAGCTGGCGCGCGCGGACCGCCGCTTCCTCGCCCGATTCGGCGAGCTTCTCCAGCGCGAACTGGCGGACGACCTGCAGCAGGTCGTACCGCACCTCGCCGTCGCCGCTACGCTCGACCTGGACGAGCGACTGGTCGACGAGTCCGGACATCAGATCCAGCACCGCGAATTCGTCGCGGGCTTCGCCATGGACTGCGAGCGCCGCCGCCAGCGTCCCGCCTTCGGGAAACACGGCAAAGCGCCGCAACAACTGCTGCTGGGCCGGCGCGAGATGATCGTAGCTCCACTGGATCGAGGCGCGAAGGGTCTCGTGGCGCGTGGGTGCCGCACCACCGGATTCGAGCAGGCGCAGGTGATCGTCGAGTCTGGCGCGAATCTGCGCGACCGACAGCAGCTTGACGCGCGCCGCCGCGAACTCGATCGCGAGCGGTATGCCCTCGAGGCGCCGGCAGATCTCCGCGATTGCCGCGAGGTCGGCCGATCCGGGCGCGAATTCCGGGACGACGAGCCGCGCCCGATCGAGGAACAGCTGCACGGCCTCGGATGCCTCGATCGCCTGCGGATCGTCGACGGATCGTGGCGGGAGGGCCAGCGTTCGCACCGCGAATGTGCGCTCGCCCGGGACGCCGAGGTGTTCGCGCCCGGTCGCGACGATGGCAAGCCCGGATGCGCTTTCGAGCAAACGCTCCACCAGGGCGGCACACTGCGTGCGCGCGCGTTCGCAGCCATCGAGCACGAGCAGCATGCGGCGGCTGGCGAGGCGGGCGGCAATGCTCTCGACGAGCCGCTCGTCATCCGCGTCGTGGATGCCCAACGCATCGGCAACGACCGACGCGACGCGCTGCGGGTCCGAAACTGCATCGAGCTCGACGAGCCGGACGCCGTCGGGATAGGCGTCGAGCACGGTTTCGGCGAGGCGAAGCGCGAGTCGGGTCTTCCCCGTGCCGCCGATCCCGATCAGCGTCAGCAGGCGCGCTTCCCCGAGCAGGCGCCGGCATTCGCTCAATTCGGCTTCATGGCCGACGAAACGCGTGAGCTGTTGCGGCAGATTGTGATGCGGGCCGGCACCCGCCGCGCCTCCGAGCAGCGACGGTTCGATCAGCGCAAGCGTCGCGCCGACGGTTTCCGCAAGCGCCGAAACGGACGCAAGCTCCGCAGCGTCGAAGCTTTCGATGTGATCGCGTGCACCGCCGGCGAGGAAACCGACGAGCTGGCCTCGGATGCGCATTGGCCAGACCAGGGGTGTCGTGATCGCCGACCCGACGGCGATGGGCGCGATCGGTGCGTGGCTGTGCGAGCGGCGCATCTGAACCACGGCGGGATCGTCGTCGCCGATCGCTTCGCGTGCCGAGGCGTCGGTTGTTTCCACGCGCGCGTAGACGCGGTCGGACCCTCGCAGATAGAGGGTCGCCCCGCTGGTCTCGAGCAGTGCGTCCAGGTTCGTGACGAGCTCTCGCTGCAGCTCGGCGCGATCCTCGATCACGGAAAGCTCGTCCGCCAGGTCGGACAACGCCGCCTGCCGGTGGACGGCGGTGCGTCCGAAGCGCGCCGTCAGCGCGCGGTCGATGCGCCGCTCGAACAGTGCAAAGACCCCGGCGACCACGGCGACCACCGCCAGTGCGAGGTAAAGGCTTTCTTTCGCTGACGCAAAAACGTAATACCCGATGGCCCCTTTGATCGCGGCGACGATGCCGATGAGCAGCAACGAGACGGCGGCATAGACGAGCGAGCGTCGCTTGCGACGATCCGCGAGGTGGTAGAGCAGCCATTCGCGCAGCCTTCCGCGTGGGCGGCTTGCCGGAGTCGTGGCGGCAGGACGGGAAGAAGGCGGCGGTGACGACAAGGCCGGACGTTCGGTGTCAGCGGTTTCGCACGGGTCCCGGCGCGGCTGCGGTTTGGGCAACGCGCAGCTTAGCGCAAATCCGAACCTTGATCTAATCAACGCGTGGCGGCGAGCCACTTCCGGATCCGGGCGTAGACCTCGGGCCGACTGAGCAAGTCCAGGTGTCCCATGCCGTACCCGATCCATTGCCGGTCCTCCGGAAACGACAAGGCGCGGACGGGATCGTCATGGCGGCCGAGCGCGCTGTTCAGCGGCACGATTCCGTCGCCGATGAGACGGTCGCTCAACACCCCGGTCTTGGTTCCAATCGTCGCCGCGATCGCATAACACTGCACGTTTTCCGGCAGCGGCACCGCCACGCGGAGATCGCCGGCACGCTCGAAGCGATCGCGCCCAGCCCAGTCCTCGTCCACCACGCTGCCGTGGCGCAGGTCGGTGATGCCGGCGCTGCGGATCTTGCCCAGGCGGGCAAACGGGGCAGTGTAGGAACTGACGCCGAGGAGGATATCCACCCAGTTGCCGCCGCGCTCGAGTGGCGCCCCGTGATGCGGCGTACCCAGGAACATGATCGTCCTGAGCCGTTGCGGCCAGGCATGGCCTGCTCCGGCACCATAGTGGCAGGCGCTGCGGGCCACAAGTCCACCCATGCTGTGTCCGATCAGCACCAGCTCCCGTCAGCGGTACCGGCCAGGCATTCACCAGCGCTTCCAGCACCTCGGCAAACTCGCGGCCGTTGACGGAAACATGACGCCCGGTGTTGTAATGCAGGTAGATGGCCGTGTATCCCAGGTCACGCGCGAGGGCGGCGCCGTGATCGTGTCCCTTCCGATTCCACTGCAGATCGTTCATGCACAGGCCATGCAGGAGCACGACAACCCTTTCGCCCAAGGGTGGCGAGGCCTCGGCCAGCGCTCGCGCCTCCACCGCCAACGGCCGCCCGTCACGGCGCAGGCGCATGCGAATCGACAACGGGTTCCTGGACGCTTCGAGGTAGTCGCCCAGCACGCCGTTCAGCGCTGCGAGCAATGCCTCGCGCCCCGGCCATGTGCTTTCCTCGCCGAGCTGTGGAACGAGCCGGGCGAGCAAGCGATCCAGTGTGTGGCCGACGACGCCGACAACGCCGCGAATGCTGCGGTAGACCAGCCCGGTGATGCCGGAGGCGCGTCCCCGTCCCCGCTTCGCCGCACCGGATATTCCCGGGACACTGGCGATGTTGACGTGCATCGCTTCCACCAGGTCGACCACCCCCGCAATGGCGTCGATGGTGAGCCGGCTTACGCCATGCAGGTCGGAAGGTAACGCGCGGATCGTCTTGCGCATGGTCGAGGATTGCAATTCCGGTGCAGCGCCGGTTACCGGACCCGCGCCGCGAACGGATAGTACGCGAAGCTTCTGCGGCCCCGCTTCCGAGGACGCGGAACCAGTAGTTCGCCGCGTCGTCATAGTCTGCAGCGCGAACCGACGATTGCGTCCCGCGGGGCGCCGGGTACTCTATGTGCGGCACCGTACCGACCAAGGCCCCGCTGGCGACGAGAATTCGGCTGAAGAATTTGGGAGTCGCATTGATACCGACGTTGCGTTCGCGTGTGGCAAGCATTCTCTGGGCGCTTTTCGGCTTCGGCATTGGTTTGGCGCAAGCCGCTCCGACGCTTGTCGTTCCGCCGCTGACGTTGCCGGGTCCTTACCCGGTCGCGTGCAGCAACGTCGCGCAGGATTTCACCCGCGTGCCGCCGGGTGAAGACGTGCAGAACTTCTGGGAAGGGGACCCGCGCAACGACGGTACGCCGCGTTATGCAACCGACTTGTTGGCGGATCCGGCGAACACGCTGGCCTTGAGCGTTACGGCGCCGAACGACAGCGACGTGTACGGCTCGTTCGCCGGGCGGACCATACCCTCGGTCGTGCTCGTTTGCTACCCCACGTCCTCCGACAACCCACGTCCCGACTACGCGCTGCCGACCGGCAGGGCGGTGCCGCACATGCAGCGCGGGTCGGAAGCACCGCTTTGGCCGGACGCGACGACACGCTATCCGCTGCTCCTGTTCTCGCATGGCTACGCAGGGAGCCCTCTGTCGAACGACTATGTCGGCGCGATCGCGGTGCTTGCGAGCTTCGGTTACGTGGTCGCCGCTCCGTTCCACGGCGATGCCCGGTTCGCCGATCTGGTGCTCGACAACCTCGACGACGCGGTGTACCTGCTGGCGCACATCCGTGATGCGCTGGCGATGCAGGCAGTGCGGCCGCTCGCACTCTCGGCGACCATCGATCTGCTGCTGTCCCACCCGCAATGGCGCGATCGCGTCGACGCGGCCAGGATCGGCGGCTTTGGCGCGAGCTTTGGCGGCGAATCGCTGCTGCTGATGGCCGGCGCGGGGCTCACCACCTCCCTTGGCCTCTCGTGGACGCACATCACGAACGATCCGCGGCTGAAAGCGGCGGTCGGCTACGTCCCCTATTTCGGCCAGCCGATCTTTCCCGCCTTCGGGCGCGACCAGCATGGGCTCGACGGGGTCACACTGCCTTATCTCGCGATCAGCGGAACGGCGGATACGACGGCGCCGATCCTGCAGGCATTGCAGGGTGTTGGTCGCCTCGCGGGGCCACGCGAGCTGGTCGCCCTCGTCGGCGTGCAACACGGCTTCGACATTCCGTCGACGAATGACATCTTCACCTGGACGGTGACGTTTCTCGACGCCGAAGTCCGCGGTGACCCCGCCGCCCGCGACAAGCTCCTGCGCATGGCGAGCGTCGCCGGTGGCGGTGACGACCGGGTGCTGATTCCTTACAACGGCGCGGCCTCGACCAACTTCGGCGGGCTCTGGTGGAACGCCCCGCCCGGCTCGGAGTCGGGGTGGGGCATCAACCTCGCGCACCAAGGCGAGTTGATCTTTGCGACCTGGCTCACCTACGACCTCGGCGGCCGGCCGTGGTGGCTGTCGATGACCGCCAGCCCGGTCGCCCCCAATGTGTACTCCGGGACGCTCTACCAGACGACGGGGCCTGCGTTCAATGCGATGCGGTTCGATCCGGCCCTCGTCGTTCGTGCCGCCGTCGGGTCCGGAACGTTGACGTTCGACGATGCCGGCAATGCCACGTTCGCCTACACGGTGCACGGCAGCGAGCACGTCAAGGCGATCACTCGCCAGGTGTTCGGGACCTTGCCGACCTGCACGTTCGGCGCGGAGCCGAATCCTGCGGCGGCAACCAACTACCAGGACCTCTGGTGGAACGCGCCTGCCGGGTCGGAGTCGGGGTGGGGCGTCAACCTGACTCACCAGGGTGACGTGATCTTCGCGGTGTGGTTTACCTACGACAGCGACGGCGCTCCGCTATGGCTGAGCGTGACCGCGCCGTTGACGGGCCCGCGGACCTACGCCGGTACGCTGTACCGGACCACGGGACCGCCGTTCAATGCGGTACCCTTCGACCCGACGGCCGTTGTGCGGACGCCGGTCGGCAGCGCGAGCTTTGCGTTCTCCGATGGCAACAACGCGACCTTTTCCTACTCGGTCGACGGCATTTTTCAAACCAGATCGATTACGCGGCAGATCTTCCGGACGCCCGGAACGGTTTGCCGATAGCGATTTGCGCAAACGCTTCGACGAACGTTCATAATCGCGACCATCGAATGCAGGCTGCCAGACCGCATGCGGGCCTGGCTGAAGGCATTGCAAGCGCGCGAAAAAGGGGATGTCCGCCATGCACGTCAATACCGCAAGGATCGAAAGCCTGGTCCGGGAGTTGCTGCACGAGCTCGGCGAGGATCCGCAGCGCGAAGGCCTCGCGAAGACACCGCACCGTGTCGCCGAGGCGATGGCGTTCCTGACCTCGGGCTACCGCACGGATCCGGCAAGGGTGATCAACGATGCCATCTTCACGCAGGAAACCAACAGCATGGTGATCGTGAAGAACATCGAGGTGTACAGCATGTGCGAGCACCACATGCTGCCGTTCTACGGCCGCTGTCACATCGGGTACATCCCCAATGGTCGCGTGTTCGGCGTCTCCAAGCTGGCGCGGCTGGTCGACATGTACGCGCGGCGGCTGCAGCTGCAGGAGCGGCTGACCGAGCAGATCTCCCGCATCGTGATGGACTCGATCGACGCCAGGGGCGTCGGCGTGATGATCGAGGCGCGCCACCTGTGCATGATGATGCGCGGCGTCGAGAAGCAGAACTCGGTGATGGTGACCTCATCGGTCGTCGGCGCTTTCCGCGAGTCGCAGGCCACGCGGGAAGAGTTCCTCGCGCTGATCGGCAATCGGGCGGTGTAGGTAACCGTGTGCGGCCTCGCAACCGATGGGGGCGACGCTTTGCGTTCGCTCGCCGCTGATGCCATCATGGCTGCTCAAACGCCCCGCCCGTAGCACCCGTGGCCGATCGCGCACCCGCTCTCGCCAAACTTACGCGGCCCAAACTCTTCGACGCCGTCCCGCGGCCGCGACTCTACGCGCTCCTCGACGAGGCCGCGACACGCCGCATCGTCTGGGTCTCGGCGCCGCCCGGCGCCGGCAAGACCACCCTGGTCGCGAGCTATGTCGAGGCGCGGGATCTGCGCCACATCTGGTACCAGATCGACGTCACGGACAGCGACCCGGCGACGTTCGTGCATTACATGCGGACGGCGGCTTTGCAGCTGGCCGGGAAGAAAGGGGCGGCGCTGCCTGCATTCAGCCCGGAGCCCCAGCAGGATCTCGCCCGCTTCGCGCGAACCTACTTCCGCGAATTCTTTACGGTGTTGCCACGGCCGACCGTGATCGTTCTGGACAGCTTCCAGGAAGCGCGCACCGGACCCGAGCAGCGCGGCGCGTTCATGCACGCGCTCGAGGAGGTTCCGGAGGGCATCACCATCATCGTCATCTCGCGCTCCGATCCGCCGGCGGAGTTCGCTCGTCTGATCGCTGGTCGCCGGATCGCGCGCATCGAGCCCGCGGCGCTGCGTTGCACAGCCGACGAGGCCGACGTGATGCTGGGCGACACCCAGCTGGACGAGCAGACGGTGCAGCGCATCACGCGGCAAAGCGAGGGATGGGTGGCGGCGTTGGTGCTCCTGCGAGAGCATCTGACCCGCGCCGGGGCCACCCTCGACGAGTCGATCGGCGAGGGGAAGGACGCGATCTTCCAGTATTTCGCGGGCGAGATCTTCAATGAGGCACGGCCTGCCAACCAGCGGGTGCTGATGCTGACCGCGATCGCGCCTTCGTTCACGCAAGCGGAGGCCGTCGCGTTGACCGGCGACGAAAACGCTCCACGATTGCTCGAGTACCTCTATCGCCGGCGCCTGTTCACCGACCGACGCCGCGGCACACCGACGACCTATCACTACCATGGGCTGTTTCGCGAATTCCTGCTAGAGGAGGCAACGCGCCGACTCGCTCCCGAGGAACGACGCGTTGCGGCGGCCCGCGCCGCCGAGTTCCTGAACGCGCGCGGCCAGGCGAGCGAAGCGCTGACGCTGTTCCGCGATGCGGGCGACCCGGAAGCCATGCGCCGGGTCATTCTTGCCAACGCGCTCGATTGGGCGCGGCAGGGCCGCGCCCAGACGCTCTCCGAGTGGATCGAGGCACTGCCCAAATCCATGCGGGAAGCCGACCCCTGGCTCGAATACTGGTACGGCCGGGCGTGGATCTTCGTTCAAGCTCCGCGCGGGCGGCCTGCGCTCGAACGCGCCTTCGCGGCGTTTCGCGCCGCTGGCGATCTGCGGGGCCAGGCGCTCGCCCTAAATACCATCGTTACCGGCTACTACTACGAATGGGCGAACTTTGCGCCGCTGGATCGCTGGTTGCCCGAATTCAAGCGTCTGCTCGACCCTCACCAGGCTTCCGGGCTCGACCGCGAGAGCGAGCTGCGGGCACGCGCGGCCTATGTCATCGTCCTTCTGTTTCGCAGGCCCGAGGATCCCGAGCTCGATGTCTGCGCGCGCCGGCTCGACGAACTCCTCGACGACGAGGGCGATGTGAATGCGCGCATGATGGCCGCATCCACACTGTTCAACTACCTCAACTGGAAGACCAAGGGCGACTCGGCCGACGCGCTCGTCGAGCGCATCGAGCCGCTTCGCTCCAGGCCCGAGGTCACGCCGCTGATGCAGGTTTGGTGGCGTACGCATTTGTCGTTCTGGCACCATGTCAACGGACGCTACGACCAATCGGCAGTCGTGATCGTCGAGGCCCGCGCGATCGCCGAGCGATACGGACTCGGCGCCTATCTGTTCGAGATCGACCACGCCGTCGCGTCGGCGCTGATCAGCAAGGGCGAGCTCAACGCCGCACGGGAACTGCTGCAGGCGATGCAAAGCCGCCTGTCGCCTGCCCGTCGCATGGACTGGGCCTATTTCCATCACCTGCAGGCCGGCCTCGAACAGCGTCTCGGACATTTCGGGATCGCGGTCGAGGCGGCCGAGCGCGCCGTGGCCCTCGCCCGCGAAACGGGGCTGCCCTCGTTGCAGATGCCGCACTTCCTCGCACGGCTTGCCCACTGCCGGATGGCGGCGGGAAATCGGGAGGCGGGCATGCGGATGCTCGAAGAGGCGATCGCGCTCTCGAGCGGTACCGACCGCGAGACGTTCGAATCGCAGCGCGAACTCCTGAACATCGAGCAGGACATCGAGGCCGGCGAAACCAAACGGGCAGCCGAGAGGCTGGCGCAGGTGTTCGCCGACCATCGGGCCCGCGGCCAAACGGTAATCCTGCGCAACCGGCCCGACCTCGCTGCGCGCCTTGCCAACTTCGCGCTCGAGCACGGCATCGAGTCGGACTTCGTGCAGGTGGTCATCGAGCGCAACTTGCTGCGGGCGCCTGCCGATGCCGGAAAGGCGTGGCCGTTCCGATTGCGGATTCGCGCGCTCGGCGGCTTCGAGCTCGTTCGCGACGGGCAACCGATGCGGTTCACGGGAAAGGCGCAGCAGCGGCCCCTGGACCTCCTGAAATTGCTGGTCGCGCATGGCGGGGGCGACGTGGACACGCAGCAGATCATGGCGGCGCTGTGGCCGGACGCGGATGGCGCTGCGGCGAAGGCTTCCTTCGACACCACCCTGTTTCGACTGCGCAAGCTCCTCGACGTCGAGAATGCGCTCGCGCTCGCCGGCGGAAAGCTCGCGCTCGATCGTTCCCTTTGCTGGACCGATGTCTGGACGTTGGAGTCGGCGCTGGAGGAGGCGGACAGTCGCGGTAACCGGGCCGCGGCACCAAGCGCGGCCTCGGCGTCGCATGCCGCCCGTCGGCTGCTGGACGCCTACCCGGGGCCCCTGCTCGGCGCGGAAGACAGCCCGTGGATCGTCAAGCCGCGCGATGCATTGCGCGCCCGCGTGCTGCGCGCCTTGGGGACGCTCGGCGACCAACTCGAGCGTGCGGGCGACTGGGCGACCGCCGCCGACGTCTACCGGCGCGGTCTGGAAGCCGACAATCTCGCCGAGTCGTTCTATCGCGGCCTGATGCGCGCGCTCGCCGCGAAGGGAGATCAGGCCGAAGCGCTCAACGCGTTCAGGCGATGCCGCGAGCTCCTGTCGATCGTCCTCGGCGTCAAGCCTTCCGCCGAAACCGAGCATCTTCACCGGGAAATCGCTGCCGGTCGCATCCCGGCAAGCCTTCCCTGACCTCCTTGTAAGTCATCGGTAAGTCGATGCCGCGGCGGTGCCGTCCGCGGCATCCGGCGCGAGCGGCGAGGGCAGGCCGTCTCCGCAGTTCGCGCAAATTCTCCTTTTACGACAATGCCTTAGCTTGTTCGTGCACGTCTTCGACCGGGCAAGCGGTCGCGCATCGGCGCATGAACGAATTCGTCAGCGATCCGCAAGCGGTCCGCGCGCAGAGTGCCGCAAATCCCGGGACGGACAGGCTGCAGCAGTGACCGGGGGATGCGAATTCAGGGTCGGTCGCCCGAGCGACCGGAATCGAAGCAGAGCAACGAAGAGCGATCAAATGGGAACGAGCATCGTACAGAGCTTCAAATTCGTCGGAAGCCTCTTGCAGAAGGCGGGTCCGTACCTGTTGCTCGAGATCCTGATGCCGGGCGGAACATTGTTCGCGCTGCTTCTCTTTCTTTACCGCAGGAGGACGGGACCCGGTGCCGCGAATGCATCGCGAGCAGGCGTCGTCATCGCGCTCGTGATCGGCAAGATTCATGAGGCGATCGCTTTCGTTGCGCACCTCGCCGATGACGCCTCGGTCTGGCGCAACCGCCAACGCGAGCGTCGCGGAGGCGAAGCCCGCGCGATCGCGACCCCCGCATATGCGGGATCCGGCGCGGGCGGGAGTCGCCTCGCGATGATTCACTTCCTGGCGTACAACGTCGCGCTGTGAAGGAACGCGCGCCCGTGCTTGCGTCCAGTTCGATCGGCATTGCAGGGAAATCGCTGCTGTCTGACGAGGTAAATGGGGTACGCGCTCGCTCGTGCAATGATTTTCTCGAGCGGGAGATCAGGATATGTGGGAGTATCCGATCCCCGAACCCGAGGAGACCCCCATGTTGAAGCGCTTGATCCTCTCTGCATTTCTGTTGTTCGCCTCGCTGAATGCGAGCGCCCAGAATTACACCGACGTCTATTACAACCCGGCGGAGCCCGGATGGGGCGTCTTCCTCGTCCAGAGCGAAACCGTCCAGTTTCTGGCATTCTTCATCTACGGGCCGGATGGCAAGCCGACCTGGTACACGGCAATCTTGACGCAGGACGCAAATGGCAACTACAACGGCACGCTCTTTGCGACCACCAGCGGCACGTATTTCGCCAATCCGTGGCAAGGCGCCCAGCCCAACCCGCCAGCCGGGGTCGGCACCGCATCGTTCGAACCATCCGACCCCTATCACGCGACGCTGAGATACTCGCTGACCGGCGGCCCGCCGATCGTCAAGTCGGTGCAACGACAGACGCTCACAGGGTATCAACTCGCCGGCAACTACTCAGGATCGATGTCCGGGACCGTTTCCGGTTGTGCCGACCCTGCCGATAACGATGCACATTTCCGCGCGAGGTATGGCTTGACGGTCACGCAGACCGGCGACACGGCGTCGACGTTGACGTTCACCTTTGTCGACACCGAGCACGCCGGCCTCGTCTGCACGACGGCGGGCTCGCTGGTTCATCTGGGCAGGCTGTACAAGGTCAACGGACAATTCAGCTGCACTGCACCGGGAGAAACCATTCCGACGGCCGCCGGGACCATCGATTCCTTTCACCCAACCGGGCAGGGCATCGAAGGCCGATTGACGAGTACCTTGGCCGACGGCTGCAAGTTGTCGCTGCGGTTCGCCGCCGTGCTCAACAACTGATCCAGTTCTCAGAGCAAGGCGGGCGAGGGCGCGGTCGTTCGGTGCGCCCCCGGATCGGTGAATGAAGATCGCGATACGAGGGGCGTGCTCCGCGTCGCGATCTAGCACCAGAACGCCGCTACGCCTTCGGCGCGTCGCGCAGTTCGCGCCGCAGGACCTTCCCGATCGGCGTCTTTGGCAAGGCATCGCGGAATTCCACGTTGCGCGGCCGCTTGTAGCCGGTGAGGTGCTCCTTGCAGTGTGCGATCACCGCTTCCTCCGTGAGGTTCGGATCCTTCTTGACGATCACCACTTTCACGGCCTCGCCCGTCTTCGTGTCCGGCACCCCCACCACCCCGCATTCGAGCACGCCCGGATGCATCGCGACCACGTTCTCGATCTCGTTCGGATAGACGTTGAAGCCCGACACCAGGATCATGTCCTTCTTGCGGTCGGTGATGGTGACGAATCCCTTGGCGTCCAGATGACCGAGGTCGCCCGTCTTCAGCCAGCCGTCCTGGATCACCTTGGCGGAATCCACGGGATTGTTCCAGTACCCCTTCATCACCTGCGGGCCGCGGACGCAAAGCTCGCCGGTGTGCTTCTCCATGTCGCCCGAGCCGGTCCACACCGGCAACTCGTTGAAGTCCTCATCGCGGATCGAGACTTCGGTGGACGAGAACGGCAGGCCGATGGTGCCGTTCCACGGCGCTTCATTAGGGTTGGCGCAGACGCCAGGCGAGGCCTCGGTCAGCCCGTACGCTTCCAGGATGGAATGTCCCGTCACCTGCTGCCAGCGCTCGGCCACCGGCTTCTGCACCGCGGCGCCGCCGCCGACCACCACCTTCAATCCGGAGAAATCGAGCCGCTCGAATCCGGGTGTGTTCAGGAGGCCGTTGAACAGCGTATTGACGCCGGTCATTGTGGTCCACTTCCACCGACCGAGCTCCTTGACGAAGGCCGGCATGTCGCGAGGGTTGGTAATGAGCACGATCAGGCTGCCCCACTTCATGAACGCCATCGTCGACGTAAGGGAGAAGATGTGATACAGGGGCAGCGGCGCAATGACGATTTCTGTGCCGGCCTTGAAGCTGCCCGAGATCCACGTCCCTGTCTGCTCCACATTCGCGAGCATGTTCCGATGGGTGAGCATCGCGCCTTTCGCAACCCCCGTGGTACCCCCGGTGTATTGCAGGAATGCGATGTCGTCATGCGCCACCTTGGCGGGTGTGAACTGCGCCGACGCGCCCCGCGCGAGCGCCTCGCGCAAACGCACGGCGCCGTCGATGCGCCAGGCGGGCACCATCTTCCTCACGTTCTTGATGACGAAGTTGACGATCCAGCGCTTCGGCACCGGCAGCAGGTCCCCGATCTGCGTCGTGATCACGTACTCGACCGAGGTATTCCCGAGTACCTGTTGCAGGACGCCGGCGAAGTTTTCGACGATGACGATGGCCTTGGCACCCGAGTCCTTCAGCTGATGCTGGAGTTCGCGCGCCGTGTAGAGGGGATTCACATTCACCACCGTCATGCCGGCGCGCAGGATGCCGAACAGCGCCACCGGATACTGCAGTAGGTTGGGCGACATGATCGCGACGCGCTCGCCCTTGGCCATGCCCGGTAATCCTTGCAGGAACGCCGCGAAATCCCGCGACAGCCGATCCACATCGGCATAGCTCAGTGTGTAGCCGAGGTTGTGGAAAGCAGGCTTGTCAGCAAATTTCGCAACGATGTTCCCGAAAAACTCTGCGACCGAACTGAATTGGTCCGGGTCAATTTCGAACGGTATGCCGGCGGGGTAGTTCTTGAGCCAGATCTTGTCCATCGTGATGTCTTCCTGCTTCTGATTGTGGACCTGCTCCAGCCCAAGCGGCGGCGGTTCCCTGCCCAAGCGCTATCGATTCCCCTGTTACCGGTCCTTAGTGATGGCCCTCCTGCAGTGGAATCGCAGCCAGGACCTCGTCCACGAAGCGTGTCAGATCCTCCCAGTCGGTGTACTCGTGATCGTGTGAGGTGTCCGTGTCGCCGCCTTGCTGCTTGGCGATCAGCTTCATGATCAACCGCTTGAAATAATCGTACTTCGTATACCGCAGCGCACCGGCTACGTGGTGTGTGATCGCCGGCGACCACCCGGTGTCTCGGCCGAACGCCTCCGCGATCTCCCGCAGCTCGCCGCGGCTCTGGTCGTCCTTCAGTGCCGCCGTCAGACTGACGGCGACGAACGCGGTCGGTATCGCGGCGAGCCACGCCTTGTTGTCATTGACGAAACGTAGAAGCGAGGCTTGGTACTTGTGCTGGTGGAGCGAGCCGCACAAGATGGCGGCCGCGTAGATCGGCTGGACCATCGCGGCGTCCTCCGACGCGCTGTCCACGAGTTCGACCTCTACGCCACGCGCCTTCAATGCGCTTGCGAGGAACTCCGCGATCTTGCGGGTCTGACCTTCCGTCGTGCCGTAAACAACCAATATCGATTTCATCGCATTTGTCGGTGCGGACGTCAACGTCTCAGGTAGTTTATCGCAGTCAGACGTCGATGCGGCTGCCAAACCGCCAACTGCCAGGGGCAGTCTCATCGAGAACCGTCCTCGAGTCGTCGCGAAAACGAACCGTGTTTTCATGACGCTTCGCCGCTGCTGCATCCGTGGCATTTGCGGCACCGGATGCGCCCATGGAAGCACCTTCCGCGATCTCGACGCCGACCGCGTGCCGATATTGGCGATCGCCGCGGCCACCGCAGCGATCTGAAAGGACCGCGGCGTTATTGTTTGGCCGCGGGCTTGTTGACGCGTATCGGATCGAGCAGTGCCTCGATCGTGCCAAGGCTGGTTGCCATCGGCCCATCTTCACCGGGACATATTGCAGCGCGGGCGCGAGCCAGACGTAGTCGTCGGTCTTGCCGTCGTCACTGCGCCGGTGCCACAGCTCCGTGTCGAGCTCGCGGTTTGCCCATGTGATCTTCTCGGCGCCCTCGCGCGTGATCGAGTAACGGCCGCATCTGAAGCACGAAGGCCCGCGCGACGTCATGCCCCACTGGTCGACCATTGACGCGTATACCAGACACACCACTACCGTGTGCGCTAGCGAACAGACGACTTCGCACTCACGGCTATTCTCATAGTCGAAACGACGGGGGTTTTTTGGCTGATCACCGTTTCGGCGCAGCAGGGTTGGTGCCTGCGCAGCGGTGGGGGTGAACAAAGGAGCAAATCATGAGTCTTGGCACCATTCTGCTGATTGTCATCATCCTGATGCTCGTCGGCGTGCTGCCCGTGTGGCCGCACGCCAGCAGCTGGGGCTACGGTCCCAGTGGCGTCGTCGGCGTGATCCTGATCGTCGTGATCGTCCTGTTCTTGATGGGACGCCTGTAACTCCGCGCGGTGAGGGCGCAGTGGGCTGGGTTTCGCGGGTGCCGGCGTTGCGCAGATGAACTCGCCCATGACCGCTCCGATCTCGAAGGCGAGCTACACTCAGGCGGTGAAGGACGCCGACGCACAGTACAAGAGCGACAAGGACGCGTGCTCGTCGCTCTCCGGGAACGCCAAGGACGACCGTGTCGCGGCCGACACGAATAAGGAGGCGGCGACGAAGCAGGCCGAAGCGCGCAAGGACGCGAGCGCAGACAAGCGCGCGGCGGAATACAGGGTAGCGATCGAGAAGTGCGACGCGCTCGCGGGTCCCGCGAAGGATACGTGCGTCAGCAGCGCGAAGGCGCAATACGGCAAGCCCTGAGATCGAAGAGAGCCTCTGTCGCCGTTCTCTGTTGCGGGTGGTATGAGGGGTTTGGCACTCCGGCCGAGGATAAGGCGCACGCGTGCAACGCTACAACTGGAGCCGGCTGAGCGCCAAGGAAGAAGGGGAGGTCGACCGACCGTGGCGACCGGGGACCGAAGGGATATACGGATCACCCAACACATTGGTTGCTGGCTGTCCGCCCGGCCGAGCGCATCACCCGGCTGGTCGAATGGGAGACTGCACCTGCGGCAAGACAAGCGCATCCGCAAGAGGATCATTTGCTGCCACTTATGGTGGTTGTCGGGGCTGCTGGGGACGACAAGGCTGTGAGTGTCTATCACGAGGACAATTTCTTTGGCGGCATTGCCGTGTCGAGCTTCATGTTCGGGGTCGCATGAGATGAAACCGAATTCCATCGTGATCACGGAGTATGCAAGCCGCTAACGGCAATCATGTTGCCGGAATCTCAAGTCCCGATGTTCAAGTCCATCCGTTCCAATCTGCTAACCAGTCTGTTGATGCTCAGCCTCGCCGGCTGTGGCGACGTGGCCACATTGCCGGAGAGCGCTGGGGTCGGCCCTCAGCCGACCTTGCCGCCGCCCCACCCGACGCTCATACCGACGGTCAACATCGCTCCGGCGAAGGGCTGGCCATCCGGGGACGACGCCGGCGGCTGCCGCCGGGCTCGACGTGAATGCCTTCGCGGTCGGCCTCGATCACCCCCGCTGGCTCTACGTGCTCCCCAACGGCGACGTACTGGTTGCAGAAAGCAATCGACCGCCCCGGCCGGATGACGGGGGCGGCATCAAGGGCTGGATAGCGAAGCTGATCATGGAACGAGCGGGCGGGGCAGTTCCAAGCGCCAACCGGATCACACTACTGCGCGACACCGACGGGGACGGCATCGCGGACACGCGAACCGTGCTCCTCGGCGGACTGAATTCGCCCTTCGGCATGGCACTCGTCGGCAACGACCTCTATGTCGCCAACACTGATTCGATCATGCGCTTCCCCTACAAGGCGGGCGATACTGAGATCAACGCATCCGGCGTAAAGGTCATCGACCTGCCCGCGGGCACGATCAACCATCACTGGACGAAGAACATCATCGCCAGCCGCGATGGCTCGCGCCTCTATGTGACGGTGGGGTCGAACAGCAATGTCGGCGAGAACGGGATGGTGAACGAGGTCAATCGCGCCGCCATCCTGGAGGTTGACCCTGCAACCGGCCGCTTTCGGGTGTTCGCCTCAGGGCTGCGCAATCCGAACGGGATGGATTGGGAGCCGCGCAGTGGCGCGCTGTGGACCGCGGTCAACGAACGCGACGAGCTTGGCAGCGACCTGGTTCCCGACTTCATGACGGCGGTGCAGGACGGCGCGTTCTACGGCTGGCCGTACAGCTATTTCGGCCAGCACGTCGACGCGCGGGTGAAGCCCGAGCGCCCCGATCTGGTCGCGCGCGCCGTCGCACCGGACTATGCGCTCGGTACGCATACCGCGTCGCTCGGGCTGGTGTTCTACCGCGGACGTCTGTTGCCGCAGCACTACGCCGGCGGAGCATTTATCGGCCAGCACGGTTCGTGGAACCGGCAGCCGCGGAGCGGCTACAAAGTGATATTCGTATCGTTTGCCAATGGTCGCCCCGTTGGAACTCCCGAGGACGTGCTTACCGGCTTCGTGGATGGAGAGGGCAACGCCCTGGGTCGTCCCGTAGGCGTGGCGGTGGACCAGGCAGGCGCTCTGCTCGTCGCGGACGACGTTGGCAATGCCGTATGGCGCGTGGCGCCCGCCAAGCCAAAGCAGTGATTACGCCCGGCCTCGTGCAGGCTGTCGCCGCGACTGGCCAACAGCGCGACCCGTTGATTCTGCAACAAGGATGAACATCATGCCGCTCAAGAGAGGAGCAAGCCCGTCGGTCGTCAGCAGCAATATCAAGACGCTGGTGGATGACTGGAAGAAGGATGGATCGATTGGCACCAGCCACCCGCCGACTAAGAAAAAGGCGATCAAGCAGGCTGTTGCCATCGCATTGACTAAGGCTGGCAAGCGCCGCAAGCCGTAGCCACACAAGCGGGGCCGCGACGCCGACTTTCGTGCTGGGCGCCCAGTTCAAATGGATGTCCTCCCGCGAGTAGGGTTCGAAAGCGAATACAACCGTGTCATTTGCGGCCCGTCCGCTGGCCGGGCCGGGGTTCGGGAAACGAGTAACGCAAGAACAGGTGGCTGCTGCCGCGCCGCGCGTCGATCATGGTCCCCCATAGAGGATTGCCCGGCGCGAACACCTTGCCCATGACCAGGCTGAGTCGTCGGTCACCTGCGTCGCGGCCGGCGATCTGCGGCGCGAGCGTCAAGAACTGCTCGTCGACGAGTTGTTCCGCGTAGAAGTCGCCCAGCAATCGCGGTCCTCCCTCGACGAGGATTCGCTTGCCGGGGCGCACCCGGATTACCTCGGCGAGGATGGCGCTCGCCGGAATCGCGGTCGCGCTGCCACGCCCACGAATTGCGCGGATCTCGACCGAAGCGGACCCGCTTTGCTCGCGTAAGCGCTTTGCACCCGCGGTCGTCGTAATGATCAGGGCCGGCACCTTGCCGGAGGTGAACACCGGCAGCCGCAGGTCGATCCGGCCGCTGCCGCTCACGATGACGTTCAGCGGCGGCCCCCGTTGGCCAAGCGCTTCGCTTAGCTGTCGATATTCATCCGCGAGCTGCGGAAAGACGGCTGCGGCTGTCCAGACGTGCCGACGGTCGGCGAAGAGCGTACCAGTGCCGATGATCACCACGTCGGCAATGGCGCGCATCAGCCCCATCACCATGCGATCCTGCGCGCTGAATCCGCTGATGTCGCCACCGCTGGCGTGTCCCTTCGTATTGAGCGAAACGACGCCGTCCAGCGTGGTCACAAAATTGCTGAAGACATGGGGACGCGTCCGCGGTAACGGCATGCGCAGGCGTCCGTACAGGCGCGCCAAACTGGGAGGGAGCGGCATTGTTCTGCCGCGCCTCGTTTCAAGAAGCGTCTTGAGCGGCGCGAGACCGCCAGAATCGGATGAGGCGCCGTGTCGTTTGTCGCGCATTTCAGGGGGCGCTCCGTCACTCTTCATCAATCTCCATCAGATCGCTGTTGGCCGGTCCCTGAATCACTTTTCCCGCCGCGTCGAAACGCGATCCGTGGTAGGGACAGCCCCAAGTATTCTCTAGCGTGTTCCAGTTGACGATGCCGCCCAGATGCGGGCAGACGGCGGAGCGCTCGTGAATCTCGCCCTTGCGATCTCTACACACCGGGACTTTGTGCAGACCCCGGGCAACGACCGCGCCGGAGCCCGGGCTGATCTCTTCCGCCGACTTCACAACGCCGGCGAATACAACATCCGCGTACAGGAAATCACCAGGATAGAGTCTCAGCGAGGCCGCCCGGCCGATACGGTGCCGACCTCGTCAAGGCGCAACAATCAACGTGGCCACCATTCTGTCAGGGAGCCCAGGTTGGTTGCAGAACGCCAGGTACGTGCCTTACTTGGGAGGCAGCGTCAGTTTGTCCTATTTCCAGGGCGCAGGCATTCGTTCCCGGGCCTTTTGGAATCGCAGAACCAAGAGCTACCTTCGATCTCGCCGGATGCTACTCCTTCGCTCGCCGTTTGCCCTCTTCTTCGGCCGCAAACATCGCCTGCCGTTCCGCTTCGGACTTTGGTGCCGCCGCGCGCGCTGCTGCCGCCACCTTGCCCGATGCGACGAACTTGCGTTCAGCTTCGTTGAACGCGCGTGCCGCCGCGTAGTCACCCTCGCCTTGCACGCCATCCTTGCTCGGTGCAGCGGGTTTCGCGCCACTCTTGGGTCGATGCGCCATATTCGCGCCGCTCGCCGAGGGAGCCTTGGGGGAATGTTTGGTGAGTTTTCGAATCATGGAAGTCTCCAGTCGTATCGAAGAATCTGGGTCGGGTTTCGAATGCCGCGGGCTTGCAGCGGCGGGGTCTGCAGGGGCCCAGTTCAATGATCGGAGCTCGCTAGTGGCGCAACTGCAATCCATGTGCACGAGCATCCGAGGCCCATTGTTCACCAGGTCAACAACAAACCGGGCAGCATAAGTATGCGCAGTGATCATTTATGGATCTGTGCGGCGGCGCACATTGCACGCATCGCTGCATGATCGCAGGAGCGCAACGCTCCGGCGCCGGCGGCGCATGCAATCCGAACGCTGCCAAAGAGTGGCTTCGGGGGCGAACCGACTGGGAAGTTCCCACATGAGATGGGAACCCCCGGCAATAACCGCGGGTGACAAATGGGATACGGCCGCACGATTAGGCGTTGGTGGGAGTTGGATTGCTGGATTGCATCAGGCGAGCGTCGATTTCGAACGGCGCAGTGGGCGGCATCACAAACAGTGTGCGGAGCGGTGAGTTGCGGTCAACAACCGACGGTTGACCCGCACGATCGAATCCCCAATACTCAATCGCGCGCGATTGAAACACCTGTTTACCCAAGACCATCAACGAGCTGGCAGTTCACCGCGATGACCGAGACTGCCCGCCCGCGCAATTCGACAAGGTGAGTATCGACGTGTTGCCGACCTTCATCAAAACCGTGAGCCAGGAGCTGCCCGACAACTGCACCTGCGAAGAGATCCACGTCGCGGGCCACGGCAGCACGTCGTGGACAAGATTCGCCGCATCGAGAAGCATGATGGTGATTTGCGCACGGCGACGTCGCGCGGAACTGCGCTGATGGCCTGGCCGCGCAAGCGAATCGCCTGGGTCGTCGGAAGCGCGATCGCGACGCTCGCGGCTACGCTGGTTGTACTGAACCTGATGCCGACCGAGCAACGGATCGAGCGCAAGATCGAGCGTCGTTACGGCACCGGCTCGCCGGAGTACTTCCGGTCGATGGGCGTGCTGCTCGGGCCGCCGGTGCTGGCCGGCAACCGCGTCGAGGCGCTGCAGAACGGACGCGAGATCTTTCCCGCGATGCTCGCTGCGATTCGCGGAGCGCAGCGCACAATCACGTTTGAAACATACATCTACTGGTCGGGCGACATTGGCCAAGCATTCGCTGACGCGTTGTCCGAGCGCGCGCGTGCCGGCGTTCGCGTGCACGTCCTGCTCGACTGGGTCGGCTCGCAGAAGATCGAGGCCCGGCTGCTCGAGGTGATGCGCGAGGCCGGCGCGCAGATCCACCTGTATCGCCCGCTTTCGTGGTATCACCTCGCACGCATGAACAATCGCACGCATCGTAAGCTCCTGGTGGTCGATGGCAGGATCGGGTTCACCGGGGGCGTCGGCATCGCCGACAAATGGAGCGGCAATGCCGAGGACAACGAGCATTGGCGTGACTCGCACTACCGCATCGAAGGGCCGGTGGTGGCGCAGATGCAAGCGACATTTCTCGATAACTGGACCAAGGTGAGCGGCGAAGTGCAGCACGGTGCCGACTACCTGCCGTCGATCGAACCGGTCGCGAACGCGCGGGCGCAAATGTTTTCGAGCTCACCCGACGGGGGAGCCGAAAGCATGCAGCTCATGTACCTGCTCGTGGCGACCGCCGCGACGCGGACGATCGACCTTGCCAGCTCGTACTTCGTCCCGGACGAGCTGACGAGCAACGCGCTGGTCGAGGCGATGCGGCGCGGGGTCCGCTTCCGGCTGATCGTACCCGGGCCGATCATCGACACCGACGTCGTGCGCCGCGCTTCGCGTGCGGCTTGGGGTCCATTGCTCGCGGCCGGCGCGGAAATCCACGAATACCAACCGACGATGTTCCATTGCAAAGCGCTGATCGTCGATCGGCTCCTTGTGTCCGTGGGCTCGACGAACTTCGACCCACGCTCATTCAGGCTTAACGACGAAGCGAACCTCAATGTTTACGACGCCGCGTTTGCCGCCAGCCAGACTGAGGTGTTCGAGCGAGACCTTGGTAAGTCCAGGCGCGTGACACTTGAGGACTGGGAAGCGCGGCCGTGGCACGAAAAGGTACTCGAGCGGGCGGCGGGGCTGCTGTCATCACAACTTTGAGGTCTGCGATGGCCTCACGATCCACTACCGGCGTGCTGCCTGTGGAATCGCCGCCGCTTTCCGTGCGATGAATTATGTCGAAAGCCAATCGGCCAGGTATTTCCTCATCGTGCCACCGCTGGCGCCGGCAGCTCTCATTTTCGATGTCATCGACGGTCGTGTCGCGCGGTGGCGGCGAATGCATTCGGCGCTTGGTCGGATGGAACGGCGTGCGGGAGGCCCGCAACAACGTGACCGGGCACCAAGTGGAGATCGTGCGAAGTCTTTACAGCCCGGCGGTCCCCTTGCCGGGGCTGTCCCTCGGGCTGCCGAACCGCTTATGTGCGTTTCCGCACAGTCAAGCAATGCCCATTGCGCGAAAAAGTCGATTTTCGGTTTCTGGACACCCGGTGTGCGGGTGACTATATCGTGAAGCTGAGGAAATTCAATCAGGATATGGCGTCGCGACATGCCCGGGACGTGGTACATGGTCCGCCACGAATCGAAGGCGGAAATTGGAAGGTGCCGGGATTTCGGAGTGCCGGACACGTTCACGACGATGCCGAGTGCCAGATGTCGATTGCTGAGTTTATGTCCAAGCACGACCTCCTGAAGGCAGTGACGACGGCTGACTTCCCGCGATCACATCCAGACGTACGCCGACATGCGGCCGGAAACGTAGGTTACGCGGATGAGCCACGTTTAAGGAGCACAACAATGGGTTGGATCAACACATTCTTGGCGACGGAACGCGCGCATGGTCGCCTGAACTGCCCTTCAGCGAAGTCCGCAAACGTCCGGTCCTTTGGGCGCGACGGACAGCAACGGATCGGGCGGACCGCTGAAGCAATGCTCCGTGCGCTCCCGCACTGACTTCGCCATCATCTCGACGTAATGTTGTTTCAATCCAGATCCCGCTGCACAGCCCGCTCCGCGCTGACGCCAACCCCGCTATCGAGCGAGCAGCCGCCCGCATGGGGGGATTCGTCGCTCATTTCAACCACGGGGATGTCAACGAACTATCCCGGTTACCGTGACCCGCACCCCGGAACACACCACTGCTGTGTGCGCGAGCGAACAGACCGGACTCGAGCTCACGGCTATTCTCATAGTCGAAAGAAGGGGGTTTTCTGATCACCGTTTCGGCGCAGTAGGGTTGGTGCCTGCGCAGCGGTGGGGGTGAACAAAGGAGCAAATCATGAGTCTTGGCACCATTCTGCTGATTGTCATCATCCTGATGCTCGTCGGCGTGCTGCCAGTGTGGCCGCACGCCAGCAGCTGGGGCTACGGTCCCAGTGGCGTCGTTGGCGTGATCCTGATCGTCGTGATCGTCCTGTTCTTGATGGGACGCCTGTAACTCCGCGCGGTGAGGGCGGGGCGTTTCACTCAAAGGAAATAGCGTGTCCAAACTGGTTATTGCATTGTCATTGTTTATCACTGCCGGGCTGGGTTTCGCGGGTGCCGGCGTTGCGCAGATGAACTCGCCCATGACCGCTCCGATCTCGAAGGCGAGCTACACCCAGGCGGTGAAGGACGCCGACGCGCAGTACAAGAGCGACAAGGACGCGTGCTCGTCGCTCTCCGGGAACGCCAAGGACATCTGTGTCGCGGAAGCCAAGGGCAAGGACAGCGTCGCCAAGGCTGAAGCCGAAGCCACCTACAGGCACACTCCGAAGGCTCGCGAAAACGCGCGTGTTGCGCAGCAGCGCGAAGGCGCAATACGGCAAGCCCTGAGATCGACGTTGGCGAGTTTGGTATGAGTGTTCGCGGGCCATTCGACCAGACACCGACGGGGTGGTTGTTGACCGACTCCTGGCATCGACCGTTGCCTGAGTGTGCCCCAGGGTTCAAGTAATTCCTGATTCAATGGCTCCCTCCGCGAAGCTCCTGTTCCTGGCTGCGCTGCTGGGTGCGACGTGGGCGCACGACGTCCGCGCCGAACGCAAGACGGTGTGCACCATCACCGTCAATTCACCCGACGAGAAGGCCGTGTTCAGTCGGAGCCTGCCCCCGGACAAGTTCCAGTTTGTCGAGTTGGTGGAGCGCGGCCGCCCGGATTGGCTGGCGTCGGCATGCCGCCAGCAAATTCAATGCGATATCGTCGTCATCTCCGGCCACTACGACGGAGGAAACGAATTCTTTTCCGATCGTGCGGAGGCGAAAGAATTCCTGCCCGTCGACGAGATCGAGCGCGTCGCGTGCAGCGACTCGTGTCCTGGACTTTTCTCCCAGCTCAAGGAGGTCTATCTTTTCGGTTGTAATACGCTCAATGCGGGCGCGCAACGGAATGCGTCCGCCGAGATCGAACGCAGTCTTGTCCGTTCCGGGCACTCTCCGGCGGATGCCGAGCGTATGGCGCGCGTATTGAGCGTGCGGCATGGCGAAAGCAGCCGCGATCGCATGCGCCAGATCTTCATGAACGTGCCGGCGATCTATGGCTTCTCGTCGGTCGCCCCGGTGGGGCCCAGCGGCCGCCGCCATCCTGGGCCGCTACTTCCAAGCGGCCGGAACAGCCGAGATCGGTAGCGGCCGCGCGAGTTCCCGGCTGCTCGGCCACTTTGCCGGCCATGCGATGGTCGTCACCAGCGGCCTGACCGATGCGGATCCGCAGGCGGCCTATCGGCGCGACATTTGCCAATTTGCCGACGATCGCCTGTCGCCGGCGCAGAAGCTCGGCTTCATCCATCGGCTCCTCGGTCGCGAAATGGCGGAAGTGCGCATGTTCCTCGACCGCATCGAGGAATATGCAGCATCGCTTTCCGCAACCGATCGGCAGGAGCCTTCGGTTGCTACCGCGCTCGACGAAATTGCGCGCGATCAGGCGGTACGACGTCGGTATCTGAACTTCGCGCGTGACGCCGACCAGCCGGTGATTCGGGCTCGGATGATGAAGCTGGCGCACAGCCTGGGCTGGTTGTCGCCCGCGGAGCTGCGGGCCGAATTGATGCAGATATTTGGTCAACAGCTGGCCCGAGACGCCGTGAGTGCAGCCGACGTGGACCTTGCGTGCTCGCTGAACGAGGGCCGCGAGCTGGACCAGGAGCTGGATCGGCTGCAACTGACACCGGCACAGGCGGGTAAGCCGGGTCATGCCGCGGTCCTCGCCTGCCTGGGCAGCGCCGAAGGCCACGCGCGGGCGTTGGAGGCGCTGTCCAGCGCCGATGACGGCGACGTCGAGCTCGCTCAGGTCTACCTGTACCACCGGCCCATCGCCGACGTGACCGAGCTGCGCGCTGCCAGCAAGGCGATCGCGAGCATGAACGGCTCCCCGGCGCAGATACGCGCGATTGAGACGCTCGCCCGCCATCGTCTTTCCGATCGTCAGAGCTTGGAGCAGCTGGTTCGCCTGTACCCTGAGACCAAGTCGGTTGGCGTTCAAGTGGCCATCGCGAGCGTCCTGATCCGCGCTGACTACGGTTCTATCGCGACGCCCGAGTTGGCGGATATGCTGCGCCAGTCTCGCCTGAAGTCGCCACAAGGCGAAAACCTGATCGACGTTCTCATTCGCCGTCTGCCGGCGCCCTAGTCGCGCGCGGCGTCCTCGAGACACCCTGACCACTCCGGTGGCGTGCCGGCAAGGCCCGGCAGCAGGATCATTGCTGCCCATCGGCGGCTCCTGTCCGTTGGCATGGAACCCGTGCCATACTACCGCGCGATTCGCGCTGGCTCCGCTGCCCCTATGTCTGCTGCCACAAAATTTGCCCTGCTGGCCGTATTGTTCGTCGCTTCGTGGGCCCATGACGTCCACGCCGACAGGAAGACGGTCTGCACGATCACCGTGAACTCGCCCGACGAAAGGGAGACGTATCGTCGGGCACTTCCCCCGGACGAATTTCAGTTCGTCGAGCTGGTGGAGCGAGGGCGCCCCGATTGGCTGGCATCGGCCTGCCGCCAGGGTGTTCGCTGCGACGTTCTGCTCATCTCGGGTCATTTCGACGATGGCAGCGAGTTCTACTCGGATCGGGTCGATGCGCGCGAGTTTCTGCCCGTCGACGAGATGGAGCGCGTCGCCTGCAGCGACACTTGCCCGGGACTCTTCTCGCAGCTGAAGGAGGTCTATCTTTATGGCTGCAACACGCTGAACACGCTGGGGCGGAGGAGCGCATCGGCCGAGATCGGGCGCAGTCTCGTCCGGTCCGGGCACTCACCGGCGGACGCCGAGCGGCTGGCGCGCGAGTTGAGCGAGCGGCACGCCGAGAGCAACCGTGATCGCATGCGCAGCATCTTCAAGGACGTGCCGGTGATCTACGGGTTTTCCGGGAAGGCGCCGCTCGGATCGATGGCGGCCCCGGTGCTGGAGCGCTATTTTCGGTCCGGCACCGGCGGCGAGATCGGCAGCGGGCGCACCAGCGCAAAGCTGCTCGGCCTCTTTGCGCCCAATTCCATGACGGTCACCAGCGGGTTGAGCGATGCGGACCCCAAGGCGGCCTTTCGGCAGGACGTGTGCCATTTCTCCGACGATCGCCTGTCGCCGGCGCAGAAACTCGGCTTCCTCCATCAACTCCTCAAGCGCGATATGGCGGAAGTGCGGATGTTTCTGGACCACATCGAACGATATTCCGCGTCGCTGAGCGAACGGGAGCGGCAGTCGCCGGCTGTCGCCCGGGCGTTCGACGACATCGCGCGCGATCAGGCGGCACGCGCCCGGTATCTGGAGTTTGTACGCGACGCCGACGAACCCGCCGTGCGCGCCCGCATGATCGATCTGGCGCGAAGTCTGGGTTGGCTTTCGCCAGCGGAACAACGGGCGGAGTTCATCCGGATGATGAGCGATCGGATTGCGGCGAATGCCGTGGGGCCGGCGGAGGTCGACCTGGTGTGCTCGCGCAACAGGGATGGTGAGTTGGGCCAGGAGCTCGGCCGGCTCAAACTGCCCCCGGCTGAGGCCGACAAAGTGACCAGCGCAGCAATTCTCGCGTGCCTCGGCAGCAAGGAAGGTCACGCGCGGGTGCTGCGTGCGCTGTCGAGCTCCAACGATGACGACGTACAGGTCGCGCAGGTTTATTTGCGGCACCGGCCGATTGCCGATGTGGATGAGCTTCGCTCGGTGACCACCGGAATCGCGCGCATGACTGGCTCGTTCGCACAGGTCCGGGCGCTCGACGCCCTCGCGAGCCATCGCGTGTCAGATCGCCAAAGCCTGGACGAACTGACGCGCCTTTTCCTGCAGGCCAAGTCCGTCGATGTGCAGAGGGCGATCGCCGGAATTCTGATCCGCGCCGATTACCATTTCCAGGCGTTCGCCAAGTCCGAGTTGGCGCGCGCCCTGCGCGAGCATCGCCTCAGGTCCCCGGATGGCAAAGACCTGATCGACGTGCTCATTCGACACCTGCAGGCTTCGTAGCAGGAAAGAGTGAGCGCGCCGAATTGAAGCGATCCCGAGCGAAATCGACCGTCGTTCTCCGCGGAATTCTGCATTGAAGCTGCGCTCTCTTCGGCGACAGTCCGAAACCAACCGGATCGGCCAGGTCCAGCGCCTCGGCTTGTTCGCCACGCTGCAGCCGAAGGAGCTGCGCGTCGTCGACGGACTGATGCATGAACGGCGATACCTCAAGGACGAGGTCGTCTTCGACGAGGGCGAGGAAGGCCAGGCGCTCTACATGGTGGTCAGCGGAAGGATCCTGATCTGCCGGCAGGGGAGCCCGGATACCGCGCGCATCGCGGAAGTGGGCGCCGGCTCCATGTTTGGCGAGCTCGCGCTGCTCGACGATTCGCCGCGGTCGGCGCAAGCACGTGTCATGGAAGACAGCGTACTGGCTGCGCTTTCGCGTGCGGACTTCAATGGCCTGGTCGAGACGCACGCAGTCATCGCCTCGAAGATCGCCCTGCAACTGGCACGCCAGCTGGGGCAGAAGCTGCGCGAGCACTATCTGGCGATGGACGCTCGGCCGCTATGAAGCGGCCCTATCTCGCCTCCGGGCCCCTCGTCTGGCTCGCCACCATCGGAATCACGACGTTGCTGCTGGCCGCCTCGGCGAGGGCGCTCTGGCTGGTGGTCCCGTTCCTGCTGGCGATCATCCTCTATTACATGCTGTATCCGGCCGTGCGCCGACTGGAGTTGAACGGCTTCAGGCGCGAGACGGCGGCGGCGCTGGTCGCGGGCGGATTCACGGCGGTGGCCGTCGCGGTGCTGATTCCTGCGGTGCCCTGGCTCGTCGCTCAATCGGTTTCCGGCGAGGAAGTGCTCGGGCGCTACCTCGAGGGAGGGCGCGTTCTGATCGACCGTACGCTGCACACGCTGGAGTCGCAGTTCGGCTTCCTCAAGCGAATGGACTTTCACGCCGAGATGAGCAGGAGAGCGACGGAGTTCGGCGATACGCTCCTGCAGGAGGAACTCGCCGCGATGCTGCTCGGTGCCGCGACGCGGTTGCCCGTGCTGCTGCTCGCGCCGTTTCTGGCGTTCTTCATGCTTCGCGATGGACGGAGCTTCATGAGGCAGCTGACGCGTGCGGTGCCCAACGCGTTTTTCGAGCGAACGATCTACATGTTCGACCGGGTCCATACGACCGCCCGCAATTATTTCCAGGGACTGCTGAAACTTGCCGTTTTCGACACGTTGTTCCTCGCGCTCGGCCTGTGGATGATCGGCGTATCGGGAGCCCTCGTCCTGGGCATCGTGGCCGCCTTGCTCGCCTGGATTCCGGTGGTCGGCCCGGCGGTGGCGGGCGTCATAGTGGCGCTGGTGGCGGCAGCCGAGTTTCCCAACGACCCATGGGTCGTGTACGCGGCCGTCGGGGTTTTCCTGTTGGCCAGGTTGGTCGACGCCTTCGTGACCATGCCGCTGACCGTCGGCCGGAGCATCCGGATGCACCCGTTGCCATCCGTGCTGATGCTCTTCATCGGCGGCGCGGTCGCGGGAATTCCGGGACTCGTGCTTGCACTCCCGCTGGCCGGGGTGGTGAGTGCCGTCGTCGGGACGATCGGCGGAATCATCGACGACCCACGCCTGCACGCCCGGCACGCTTACGCCAAGAGGCTGGAGGCGCAACGAATGAATGCTGATCTGAAGGTGTAGCGACGCGGGCAGGGAACGGCGTCGGATGGCGCAGTAGGGTCAATGGACGAAACCCATTGAGCCAACCGCACGCCACACGCTTGTGGTATGGTGAATGATCACGGAGAGGGCAGCGTCAACCCTTCCGCTTCCGCCAGGCTGGTCTGCAACCCTTGGCGTCTCCCCAGGGCATCAACCAGCTTGCGCGATGCCGATTCAAGGCGGGTCGAGAACCTGCGGCACGTTTCGTTGGCCTGCTGCGGGTCGCCGCGCAGTTGCCAAAATCCAAGCAAAGTTCCTACGTGGGGTCTCCCACCTAGTGTGAATGGTATTTTCTCGAGAGGTCACGCCATGTCTAATCACAAGCAAGTTAGTCCGGTCGAGCGGTTCATCGACGGTTATCAACCTGATTTTGCGACCGCGCTGAAGATCGCCAGCATCATGACCGAAGCCAACCAGCGCTTGATCAAGATACAAAGTGAAGCCGCCAGTGCGGCGTTCGCGGAGAATTCCGCGCACCTCAAGGTTCTGATGAATACGCAGGATTCTGCGGCAGCGCTCTCGGAATGGGCCGGTATTTGTCAAACGAGCATGCGCCAGGTGTTCGATGTCACCGACAGTTGGTTCGAGATCGTGCCGCAAGCCCGGGCCGCGATTGCCGAACTGGTGGGCGAGCCCTGTGCGTCCGCCAATCAGGAAACGCAGAAGTATCTCGATCAGTTTACGAAGGCGATGGTGGACGGTCGAGAAGCGGCCGCCGCTTCGGCGAAGCATTTTCTCGCCAAGGCGATGGCGAGCGCCGGTGAGACCGCAGTCGCGAGGACGAAAGCAAGGGTCGCCTGATGTTGCCCGGCCCGGCCCATTCTCTGGTCGCTTTCCACGACATCTAGTCCGGGACCCCGGGCGCGAACGGACTCCGGCAGCTCGACGGTCGGGGTCTTTTTTTTCGCTCGCGCATGCATAGCTCTTGCCGGTTTACTGGCCGTCGCAAGGTGAGGGTCTTCGCGAGGCCGTGCGGGGTGAACTACGTGCCCGCAACTCGCCGCAGCATGCGGGCTGGAAGCACGCCTCTCTTGCCGTTATCGAGCCGGACGTCGTACGCGAACTCCGGGCCATTGGCGCCGGAAACCTGCCTGATCCGGTCGACCCGTCCGCGCACCCACTCGCTGCCGTACTTGGCCTCGATCAACTGGCCCACCGTGAACTGCGCTGCCGGGGCATTTGCGGCACCCTTGGGCGCACCCGCGTCGGCCTTTCCCGGTTGAGGCACCTTGAGCGGGCCGGGACACAAGACCTCCCATTGCTGCGAGATCCCCAGGCCCCCGCTGGCGTTGTCGCGTCCGACAATCTTGCCCGAGGCATCGCGCCACCGTGTTCGGCCCGCGCCGATATCGCTGCTGTCCCACGTTCCGGCGAGCGTATACGTGTTGCCGTCGACCGGCGTGATCCGGCCACGCGTGCAATCCGCGCTGGCCCGATAGATCTTCTTCGCCTCCGGCGAAGCCAGTTCTCGCTGCGCGCAGCCCTTGTCGCCGGGTGACCAGTTCGCGCACCAGCCCTCGATTTCCTGACGGGTCACCTTTGCTTCGGCGGTTGCGTTGGCAGTGCCGATGCCGGATTTCGACGTGATGGTCGGAGCCCAGTGCTTGCTGCCCAGCGAAAGCCACTCTTCGGCCGCGCCCGCTGTCGTCGAGCTTCCTAGCATCACGATCGCAGCGACGACAATCGGCCGGCGGTTGGTCATTCGTTGAGCGATCATCGGCGCCTCCAAGGATCCGGTCACTCCGCCGGAAAGGCCGCTGAACATTGCGCGATCGACGGTGCTGGGCGTGAAGGACGCGATGGTGCAACCGATCGGTCGCGTGGCAACCGCTTCCTTGCGGCGCTCAGGGAGCCGCCATCTCGCGCGAGCGCGCGCGGTGGCGTACCAGCGGACGCTCTTCGGTCCGTGGCGCCGACGTGTCGTGGCTTGCCGGCGCACCGTCGACGCCCATGCATGGGGATCTGACTCGCCGGCGGATGCGAACGGCGCTCGATCCGGCCGAACATCAGGCGCATGGCCCAACCGAACGTGCGGACGATCGTCATCACCAGCCCCATCATGCCGAAGATCTGCAGATAAGCGGGCTTCTTGGCAACGGGAGTCTTGTTGCGGATCAGCGCGACGAGCGAGCCAGACCGGGTTGTAGAAGTACAGATAGCCCGCAAGCATCGTCAGCTGCTTCTGCCAGGGACGCTTGTGGCTGGAGGCAACCACGTAGTTGCCGTCGCACATGTGCGGGCGCACCGCCTTGCCGCCCACGCTCTTGAAGACCTGGCCGCTCGTGTAGGTCGACTCGAGCAGCTTCGAACCCACGGCGGGCGTGATCATCAGACACCTGCAGCGAGACGGCGCCGGCCTTGCGCAGGAGCTCGATCTGATTCAGCAGGCCGTAGTTCGACCCGCGCGAGTAGAGCGGCTGCGAGTCGTGGTGCATCATCATCGGCATCGGGCAGATGCCCGCATCGCGCAGCGCGCGAAACGCCTCGGTGGTCTTGTCGACGCTCTGGCCCTTCTTGACGAGAGTCGCGGTCAGATCCTCGACGCCGAGCCACAGCGCCCGGCAGCCCGACTCGCGAATGAGCGGCAGGTGCTCCTTCATCTGCAGCGTGTCGTGGACCGTCACCTCCGTGTACCAGCGCGCCCGGTCGCGAAGCTTCACGCCGTCGAATTCCGCGCGGGCCAGCTTCTCGACGATGTCGAGCGTGCGCGCCTTGTCGTTGAAGAAGTTGTCGTCGGCGCCGAAGAAGTAGCGAAGGCCGTACTCCTGGTTGAGGCGAAACATCTCGTCGGCGATCCGGTCGCCGCTCTTCACGCGATACTGCCGCTGGTTGTAGGCGGGGATCGGGCAGTACGGACAGGCGAACTTGCAGCCGAAGGTCAGGACGAGCGAGCTGACGGGACTGCGCTTGCTGCACCTGATCGGCCGGCATCGCGCGCGCGCTCAAGCGTTGCGTGCCGGCCCGGCGGCTCCAGCAGCCGGTACCCGAGTACCGGGTGGGGCAGTTCGTCGAGATCCCCGACGAGGCGTTGGATGCCCGTGTCGACCAGTTCCTCGGGAACGCCGTTCTTGCCGCCGCGCGAATAGACGAGGCCGGGAATATCGTCGAGCGCCCGGGCCGTCGCGCGCGCGAACGAACGCCGACCGCATCGATTCGCCGCGACCGCGCATCGACAGCACCACTTCGAGGAGGCTCAGCAGGACGAATTCCTCGCCGGTGACGACGACGTCGGCGCTGCCCGGGCGCGCGGGGTCGGCACTGAAGAGGTCATAGGGCTCGTAGATGGCGTGCGGGCCGCCGGCGATGATCAGCGGGCGATGCGCGGGGTCGATCCGGTGGGCGTCACGGATCAGCTCCATGCACCGCTCGGAATGCAGGCTCATGCTCGAGACCATGAACAGGTCGGGGATCCGGCCGTCGAGCTGCATTTGCGACGGCCGGAAATTGCGGTTCCACTGCTGCAGGACGATCCGGGTCTTGTCGAATCCGGCGTCGACCATGGCCGAGCCGATGGCCCGGACGCCCGCCGGAATCATTCGCGTGTCGGCGAAGATGAACGGCAGCATCCGCGTGCGATGATCGAAGGCGCAGGCGATCACGGACGCCAGGTCGTGCTCCTGCGCGCGAATCCGCAGGCGCTCCCGAAGGCGTGTCAATTCGCCCGGTTTGAGCAGTTCGTCGCCGCGTGTGCGTCGGGGAAGTTCCATTGCGAACTCCTCCGGAACAAGGCGCTATGGTCGAATTATCGTAGCACGCGCGACATGCCCGCGAACATGCCGCACCAACCGCCTCCAAAGGTGAGGCAACGATAAGCAAAAAACGAGGCGCGATCGCGCCTCGTCTTGTGGATGCACCGCTCACCTGCAACGGACGATGCTGCTGGTTCCGACCTCCGGCGGTGCGAACGACGTTCCCCTTCGGCCCGTCGCCGTACGATGGCCGTCGGGGAGCCGGCGCCGTGATGGGTGCCGGCTTACTTCAAACGCATGTCGTTCTTGACGGACTTGACCCCTTCGACTTTGCGCGCCACGGAAACCGCTGTGTTCTCGGCCGCTTGCGAGCTCACGAAGCCGCTCAGCTGAACGACGCCCTTGAACGTCTCGACATTGATCTCGGCCGACTTCAGCGTCGGTTCGTTGAAGATGGCCGCCTTGACCTTGGTGGTGATGACGGTGTCGTCAACGTATTCGCCCGTACCTTCCTGCTTCGCCGTCGACGCGCAACCGAGCGCGAGTGCCATGAACAGAATGCCAACGAACGTTGTCAATTTGCGAGTGATGTTGGTCATGCTTTTTCCTTTGAGTGAAACACTTCGCCGTCACCGCGCGGAATTACAGCCGTCCCATCAGGAACAGGACGAGCACGATCAACAGCACGACACCGACGACTCCACCGGGAGCGTAGCCCCAGCTGCGGGCATGCGGCCAGACGGGAATGACGCCGACGAGTATCAGGATCAGGACAATCAGCAGAATGGTGCCAAGGCTCATGACTTGCTCCTTTGCCAACCGCCCCCGCGTCGCAGGCACGAACACCGATGCGCTCGTGCGACCATCAAACAAAGCGACATGAGGAGGATGGAAAGAAGGATATCCGCGATGCTCGAACGCCGTCTGTTCGCTAGCGCACACAGAACGGTTGCGTGTACCGGGCCTGCGCGCAAATGGCTCCCGACGAGCATAGACGCATTCAGTGAAACGTCGCGTCGTCGGCCGGGCCTTCGCGCCTCGTATCGAAAGGACGCTTCACCCTTGCCTTGACCTTCGCGGCGGCGACGAACGAGGGCTTGGCACTTCCACCGGCGCTGGTTGGCTTGGTCGCCAGCCGGACGAGAAATCCGTGGATCAGGCGCGCGTGTGCACCTTGGGGCCGCGCGGCCGAAGTCGGCCGAGCGATTTGCGGCGACGGCGTCGTCGTTACCGGTGCCGCGCGAGAATTCTTCCTGGCCATGGGCTAACCTTCATTCGGAAGTGCAGGCATGGGTACGCCACCCTCTGTGCGTTGTCGCACATGCAAGGGCATCGCCGGGGAGGGCGCCCGGCGGACCACCCGTCATTCCGGGGTACCGAAAAGCATCCAGGCGACGACGGCACCGAGGCCGACGTCTATCAGCATCAGAATCGTGAAATATCCGCCGAGTTCGCCCGACGATGTCCGTCCCTCGGTCCCCGTTGCTCCAGCGCCCAGCATGTATCCGGGCATCCCCCCGTTGCCGGAGAGAAAGACAATCACTGCGACGGCTACAAGCGCAATGACAAGTATGGTCTTGGCTGCTGCGTTCATGAGTAAGCAAATCGGTAAGCTTCTGCCCGAGTTCCATTTATTCCGTACGCTCACACCCCGTCTGTACGGTAGCGCACCCAAGAGGGCCGATTCGCCCATGCAATCAGCCGCAAAGGGTCGGGAGGGTGCCCGTGAATCTTTGTCCGGTACCGGACAGGATGCCGGCCCGCTGGGCTAGAATATCGGGATGGCAGCCGTCAGACCGGGTTGCAGCGTTGCGAATGCGTCGTCCTTTCCCATGAAGGACAAGCCGCCCCCGCCCGCAGCCGGGCGCCACAGTCCGCATCAGAATCATCTGCTCGACGCCCTGCCGACCGGCGACTACGAGCGGATCGCCCCGCATCTGGAACTGATACCGATGCGGCTCGGCGACGTCCTCTATGAATCCGGGGACCGGTTGCGGTACGTCTATTTCCCCACCACGTCCATCGTTTCGCTGCTGTACGTGCATGGAGGATGGCGCGTCCGCCGAGATCGCGGTCGTGGGCAACGAGGGCATCCTCGGCATTTCCCTGTTCATGGGCGGCGAAACCACGCCCAGCCGCGCCGTCGTGCAGAGCGCCGGACACGCCTTCCGGCTCAAGGCCGAGTTGCTCAAGGACGAGTTCGGGCGCTTCGGTCCGACGATGCACCTGCTGCTGCGCTACACCCAGGCGCTGATCACCCAGATGGCGCAGACGGCGGTCTGCAATCGGCATCATTCGGTCGACCAGCAATTGTGCCGGTGGCTGCTGCTGAGCCTCGATCGCCTGCCATCGAACGAGCTCGCGATGACGCAGGAGCTGATCGCCAACATGCTCGGCGTGCGCCGCGAAGGCGTCACCGAGGCCGCCGGGAAGTTGCAGGACGCCGGGTTGATTCGTTACCGTCGAGGCAGGATCACCGTGCTCGATCGCCCGGGTCTGGAGGCGCGATCCTGCGAGTGCTACCAGGTGGTCAAGACGGAGTTCGATCGTCTCCTGCCCTACGTCGGCCAGGTAACTCTCCACGCCTCGTTCCTTTGGCGCGATGGCTCGCTGCGCCGAGCCGGTATGTGCGCTAGCGCGCAGACGGGGCAACAGCAGCGCGGTACTCTGCATCCAGTTGCAGCAGGTGAAACCCCGCTTGCATGGTCGGCATCGGGCTTCGGAATCGCACCGCGATTCTCCCGGCGCCGCCGCATGGGATTCACCGACGTCCCAGGAGAGTATCGGTGCCAACGACCCAACGCACCCCCGCCGGCAATCACCTGCTCGCGGCGCTGCCGGCGAGCGACCGACGCCGGATGCTGGCTGCGTGCGAAACGGTGGAGCTCGCGTTTGCCGACGTGCTCTACACGCCCGGGGAGCGCCTCAGCCACGTCTATTTCCCCATCCAGGGCTTCATCTCGCTGATCATGCCGGTCGACGCTTCCGCTTCGCTCGAAGTCGGCTTGGTCGGCAACGAAGGCATGTTCGGGATTCCGCTCGTGCTCGGCATGGACGAGTCGCCTGTGCGTGCCGTGGTGCAGGGGGCAGGATCTGCGTTACGCATGGACGCCGCGCCCTTTGGCCGCGAACTCGGGCGCAGCCCGGCGCTGCGACGCGAGATGGACCGCTATGTCTTCGTGCATCTGAGCCAGCTCGCGCAGACGGCGGCCTGTACGCGCTATCACGTGGTCGAGGCGCGGCTTGCCCGCTGGCTGCTGATGACGCAGGATCGCGCGCACGCCAACGCGTTCCATGTCACGCAGGAATTCCTGGCCCTGATGCTGGGCGTGCGCCGCGTCGGCGTCACCAAGGCGGCGAGCGCGCTGCAGAAGCGCAGTCTGATCCATTACAGCCGCGGCAACATCACGGTTCTCGACCGGCGTGGACTCAAGGCCGCTTCCTGCGGGTGCTACCAGGCCGATCGGGAATCGTACAATCGCACACTCGGTTAGTCGTTTCCGGTTGCCGGTCTGCCGGTTGCAGTAATTCCCCACCTCTCCCACGTGGCGCGGTACACGCGCGATCCGGATACGCGCCCGATCCAGACGAAGGCCCGCGACGCGACAGTAGCGCGTGCCGGGACTCGGACCGGAACTTGTCGAAGAATAAGTTGACTAATCTGATCGGGTATCGTATAGTTGATGAAATTTATCGGCTATTGAGTCGGTTGACGTACGTCATTGATTCTTATGAGAGGTTTACCATGAGGCTGACGACCAAAGGGCGTTTCGCCGTGACGGCGATGATCGATCTCGCGATGCAGCATGGCACTGGCCCGGTGACGCTTGCGGAAATCAGCCAGCGCCAGAAGATCTCGCTTTCGTATCTCGAGCAGTTGTTCGCGCGACTGCGCCGACGCGCGCTTGTCGACAGCGTTCGCGGTCCGGGCGGCGGCTATTGCCTGGCCAAGGACATGGCGCAGGTGTCGGTGGCCGATATCATTCTCGCTGTCGACGAACCCCTCGACGCAACGCAGTGCGGCGGCAAGGAGAACTGCCAGGACGACCGGAAATGCATCACCCACGATCTGTGGGCGGAGCTCAACGAGCACATTCTGGACTACCTGGGCGCCGTGACGTTGAGGCAGCTCGTCGACGCGCCAGAACGCGAAGGCGTCCGGCGTTGCGCAGGTCCAGGACATGCGCGACGGCGTACCGAAGCGCGACCGAACCACGGTTTCCGTCTGACACCCCGAGGCGAATCGAACATGGCAATCACATTGACGAAAAATGCGGCAAAGCAAATCAAGACGCAGCTCGCGCGGCGCGGCAAGGGCGTGGGCTTGCGTGTCGGCGTGAAGAAAGTCGGCTGTTCGGGCTTTGCGTACACGTTCGATTACGCGGACGAAGTGCGCGACGGCGATCGGGCGTTCGAGTCGCATGACGCAACGGTCGTCGTCGCCGCCGATACGCTTCCGTTCCTCGACGGCTCACGCCTCGACTTCGTCAAGGAAGGTCTGAAACAGATGTTCGCTTTCGACAATCCCAATGTCGACAACACCTGTGGCTGCGGCGAGAGCTTCAGCCTGAAGGAAGCGGACAAGGTCTGATCGACATGGACGCCTCGAAGGACCGGGTCCGATCGATGTCGGAGCGACGGCAATGAGCACGGCACTGCACAATCTCGTCAATCAGCCGTACAAGCACGGGTTCGTCACCGAGATCGAGTCCGATGTTGCGCCCAAGGGGCTCAACGAAGACACGATCCGGCTGATCTCGGCCAAGAAGAACGAACCCGGGTGGCTGCTCGAGTTCCGGCTCGAGGCTTATCGGCACTGGCTCGGGATGGACGAGCCCAGGTGGCCGAACGTCCGCTACCCGAAGATCGATTTCCAGTCGATCAGCTACTACTCGGCGCCGAAGCCGAAGCCGAAGCTGACCAGCATCGACGAGGTCGATCCCGAGCTGCTGCGCACCTTCGAGAAACTCGGCGTGCCGATGAACGAGCGCGCCACGCTGGCCGGCGTCGCGGTCGACGTGATTTTCGACAGCGTCTCGGTGGCCACCACCTACAAGGAGAAGCTCGCCGAGGTCGGCATCATCTTCTGCTCGATCTCCGAAGCCGTGCACAAGCATCCCGAGCTGGTGCAGAAGTACCTCGGCACGGTGGTTCCGGCCGGCGACAACTACTACGCGGCGCTCAACTCGGCCGTGTTCACCGACGGCTCGTTCTGCTTCATCCCGAAGGGCGTCAAGTGCCCGATGGACCTGTCGACCTACTTCCGCATCAACACCGCAGGAATCCGGGCAGTTCGAGCGCACGCTGATCGTCGCCGAGGAAGGCGCATCGGTGTCCTATCTCGAAGGCTGCACGGCGCCCAAGTTCGACACCAACCAGCTGCACGCGGCCGTGGTCGAGCTGGTCGCGCTCGACCGTGCCGACATCAAGTACTCGACGGTGCAGAACTGGTACGCGGGTGACGAGAAGGGCGTGGGCGGCATCTACAACTTCGTCACCAAGCGCGGACTGTGCAAGGGCGTCGAACTCGCGCATCTCGTGGACGCAGGTCGAGACCGGCTCGGCGATCACCTGGAAGTATCCGAGCTGCGTGCTGCTCGGTGACAACTCGATCGGCGAATTCTATTCGGTCGCGCTCACCAACAATCATCAGCAGGCCGATACCGGCACCAAGATGATCCACATCGGCAGGAACACGCGCAGCACGATCGTCAGCAAGGGCATCTCGGCCGGCCAGTCGAACAACAGCTACCGCGGCCTGGTCAAGATCGGCGCGAAGGCCGACGGCGCGCGCAACTACTCGCAATGCGACTCGATGCTGATCGGCGATCGCTGCGGCGCCAACACCTTTCCGTACATCCAGGTGAACAACAACAGCGCCACGGTCGAGCACGAGGCTTCGACGTCGAAGATCGGCGAGGACCAGCTGTTCTACTTCGCGCAGCGCGGCATCGGCGCCGAGGAAGCGGTATCGATGATCATCAACGGATTCTGCAAGACCGTGTTCCAGCAGCTCCCGATGGAGTTCGCCGTCGAGGCGACCAAGCTGCTCGGCCTGAAGCTCGAAGGAAGCGTCGGATGATTCAGCAGAACAGCAAGACGCTGCTCGAGGTGCGCGGCCTTGCGCGCGACCGTGAACGGCGTCGAGATACTGAAGGGCATCGACCTCACGGTCAGAAGCGGCGAAGTGCACGCGCATCATGGGGCCGAACGGCTCGGGCAAGAGCACGTTCGCCAAGGCGCTCGCCGGGCATCCCGCCTACGTGGTGACCGGCGGCACGGTCCTCTACGAGGGCAAGGACCTGCTCGAGCTGAAGCCCGAGGAGCGTGCGCGTGCCGGCATATTCCTCGGTTTTCAGTACCCGGTCGAGATTCCCGGCGTCGCCAACAGCCAGTTCCTGCGTCTCGCCTACAACACCGTGCAGGCGCAGCGCGGCAAGGACGAGCTCGACCCGCTCGAGTTCGACGACTACGTGCGCGAGAAGATGAAGCTGCTCGAGATGAGCCCCGATTTTCTCGACCGCAGCGTCAACGAAGGCTTCTCGGGCGGCGAGAAGAAGCGCAACGAAATCCTGCAGATGGCGCTGCTCGAGCCGCGGCTCGCGATCCTCGACGAGACCGATTCCGGCCTCGACATCGACGCGCTGAGGGTCGTCGCCGGCGGCATCAACCAGCTCGCCACGAAGGACAACGCGATCGTCCTGGTCACGCACTACCAGCGTCTGCTCAACTACATCGTGCCCGACTACGTGCACGTGATGGATGCGGGCCGCATCGTCAAGACCGGCGGCAAGGACCTCGCGCTCGAGCTGGAGTCGCGCGGGTACGACTGGGTCGGCGCCGAGCACCGGGCAGCGGCTGCGGCAATCGCAGCAGCGCCAGCCGCAAGCGTAGGGGCACAGCGATTGAGCACCGCCACCACTCTTGCCACGAGTTACCTCGATAGCCTGCTGGCCGGACAGCCGCAGCTGCCTGCGAGCCCGTTGGCTTGGCTCAACGAGCTGCGCGCCCAGGCCGTCGACCGCGTCGGCGTTCTGACCGTCCCCACGATCCGCGACGAGGAGTGGCGCTTCACCGACCTGTCGCCGCTGACCAAGGTGACCTTCCAGCCCGCGCGCACGGCTGCTGGTGTCATGAGCGCCGATGTCGAGCGATTCCATCTCGAGGAAGCGACGACCCGACTCGTGTTCGTCGACGGGATCCATGCGCCGGAACTCTCCCGCGTCCCCCGGGACGGTGGCGTCGTGGTGGCGAACCTGTCTGCGGCGCAATCCGTGCATGCGGCGGCGATCGAGCCGAATCTGGGCCGGCACGTGAAATTCCATGACAGCGTGTTCGCTGCGCTCAATACCGCATTTCTGCACGACGGCGCATTGGTCGTCGTGCCGCGCGACGTGTCGGCTGCCGCGCCGGTGCATCTGCTGTTCATCGCGACGCAAAAGGGCGCTGCAAGCTACCCGCGTTGCCTGCTGGTTGCCGAATCCGGCAGCACGGTGACGGTCGTCGAGGACTACGTCACGCTGCAGCCGGAAGACCTATTTCACCAATGCCGTGACCGAGATCGCGATCGGCGATCGCGCGCAGGTCGACCACATCCGGGTGCAGCGCGACAGCGGCCAGGCGTTTCATATCGCGAACTGCGCGGTGTCGCTCGCGCATGCGAGCCGTTATCGGTCGGTCAGCGTCGCGCTGGGTGCGCGGATCTCACGCTACGACCTCAACGTGCTCCAGACCGCCGAGGGCGCCGAGTGCGCGATCGACGGCCTCGCGCTGATCGGGGAGCGCCAGCTCGCCGACACCCATACCTGCATCGACCACGCGAAGCCGCACGGCGTCAGCCGCCAGCTGCACAAATGCATTGCCGGCGGCGCCGCGCACGCGGTGTTCAACGGCAAGATCATCGTGCGCCAGGACGCACAGCGCACCGACTCTTCGCAGTCGAGCCGCAACCTGCTGCTGACCGGCAAGGCGCACGTCGACACCAAGCCGCAGCTCGAGATCTTCGCCGACGACGTGAAGTGCGCGCATGGCGCCACCGTCGGCCAGCTCGACAGCGAGGCGGTGTTCTATCTGACGAGCCGCGGACTTTCCGACGCCGCGGCGCGCAATCTCCTCACGTATGCGTTCGGTGCCGAGATCATCGACCGCATTCCCATCGCCTCGCTCAAGCGCTGGCTCGAGCAGTCAGTGCTCGAACAGACGGCGCGCCAGCCATGACCGCAATCCAGTACCGCGCTCCGAGCCCGATCGGCGCGCAGCCTTCGCCGTCGAGCGCATCCGGGCCGACTTCCCGATCCTCGGGCTCGAGATCGGCGGCAAGCCGCTGGTGTATCTCGACAACGCGGCCTCGAGCCAGATGCCGCAGCCGGTGATCGACCGCATGGTGCGCTACCAGACGACGCAGCACGCCAACGTCAACCGCGGCGTGCATTACCTGTCGGAAACCGCGACCTCCGCCTACGAGGAGGCGCGCGGCAAGGTGCAGCGTTTCATCAATGCGCGCGAAGACCGCGAAGTGATCTTCACCAGCGGCACCACCGACGCGATCAATCTGGTGATGCACGGCTATGGCCGGAAGTTCATCGGGCCCGGCGACGAGATCATCCTGACCACGCTCGAGCACCATTCGAACATCGTCCCGTGGCAGATGCTGGCGGAGGAGAAGGGCGCGCAGATTCGCGTGGTGCCGATCAACGACGCCGGCGAACTGCTGCTGGACGACTACGAGAAGCTCTTCACTGCGCGCACCAAATTCGTCGCCATGATGCACGTCTCGAACGCGCTCGGCACGATCAACCCGGTCAAGCGGATGATCGCGTTTGCGCACGCGCACGGCGTTCCGGTGCTGCTCGACGGCGCGCAGGCGGTGCCGCACATGAGGGTCGACGTGCAGGACCTCGACTGCGACTTCTACGCATTCTCGGGCCACAAGATGTGCGGGCCCACCGGCATCGGCGTTCTGTTACGGCAAGGCCGCGCTGCTCGAGCGCATGTCGCCATTCAAGGGCGGCGGCGACATGATCCTGTCGGTGACGTTCGAGAAGACCACCTACAACACGATCCCGCACAAGTTCGAAGCCGGCACGCCGCCGATCGCGGGGGCGATCGGACTCGGCGCCGCGATCGACTACCTGTCGGCGGTCGGCATGGACGCCATCGCGGCCCACGAGCTCGAATTGCTCGACTACGCGACCGAGCAGATGACGCGCCTGCAGGGCGTGCGGATCATCGGCACAGCCGCGAAGAAGGCGGCGGTGCTGTCGTTCGTCGTCGACGGCGTGCATCCGCACGACGTCGGCACGCTGCTCAATCAGGAGGGGATTGCGGTGCGGACCGGGCATCACTGCGCGCAGCCGGTGATGCAGCGTTTTCGCGTGCCCGCGACATCGCGCGCCTCGTTCGCGCTCTACAACAGCATGGCCGAGGTCGATGCGCTTGATCGCCGGCATACGCACCGTGCAGAAGGTGTTCGCGTAATGGCCGATCCCAAGTCGCTCTACCAGGAGGTCATCCTCGACCACAACCGGAAGCCGCGCAACTACGGCACGCTCGAACACGCGAGCCAGCAGGCCGAGGGGCACAACCCGCTGTGCGGCGATCGCATCAGCGTGTCCGTCAAGATCGACGGCGAGCGCATCGACGGCATCGCGTTCGAGGGCGAATCGTGCGCGATCTGCAAGGCGTCGGCGTCGATGATGACCGTCAACGTCAAGGGCAAGACGCGGGCGGACGCGGAAGCGCTGATCCAGGAATTCCGCGACATGGCGACCGGGAAGCTCGACGCCCGAAGGCGCCCACCACATCGGCCGGCTCACGGTCTTCGCCGGCGTGCGCGACCTGCCGACGCGCGTCAAATGCGCGATCCTCCCCTGGCACACGCTGCACGCCGCGCTCAATTCGGTCGCAAGCACGTCGACCGAGGCCGACAACGACCCGATGCACGCGCCGATCGGCGACGCCTGAACACGGACCGTCCATGCCGAAGATCGCCGAAATCGAAGCCTACGCCCAATCCGAACGCCCTGAAGTTCGTCCTCAAGGAGCCGTTGACGTGGGGAATCAAGCGCTCGTACGACAACGCCGCGGAAGCGAAGAACGACCCGCTTGCGGCGGCGCTGTTCGACATCGGGCATGTGACCAACGTGTTCTACATCGACAATTGGCTTACGGTCACGCAGGACGGCGGCGTCGACTGGCAGGAGTTGCTGCGAAAGATTGCCGAGCCGATCCGCGCCGCGCCGGCGGCGAGCGCGCAAACCGCCGCCACGGTGGCGGCAGCGACCGCCGCGATCGCCGAGCTGACTCCCGACGACCAGCAGCGCCTCGACATGATCAACGCGCTGCTCGACGAGCACATCCGGCCCTATCTGCAGGGCGACGGCGGCGATCTGTACGTCGTCGGCCTCGAAGGCAACAGGCTCGCCGTGCATTACCAGGGCGCGTGCGGCAGTTGCCCCAGCTCGATCTCGGGAACGCTTGCCGGCATCGAGAGTCTGGTGAAGTCGATCGAGCCCGACATCGAAGTCTTCGCGGTCTAGGGACCTGTCGGAACACCGGACCGAAGCCGACTGTCGACGATTCGGGTTTCCGGAACGCATGAGCGACTGGGTGAGGGTGGCGCAAGCCGGCGAGCTCGCGCCGGGTGAGTGGCGGGTCGTGGATGTGGACGATATGGAGATTGCTGTATTCAACCTCGATGGCGAGCTGTACGCCATCGCGGACGTCTGTACCCACGACGGCGGGACAGCTCACCGGCGGCACGGTCGATGGCGGAGAGATCGTCTGCCCGCGCCACGGCGCACGCTTCTGCATCCGCACCGGCGCGGCCTTGTCCGCACCCGCCTACGAGCCAACCGCCACTTTCCCCGTGCGCATCGAGAACGGGGAGATCCAGGTGCGCGACGACCGCTGGGATTGATCCCGGCGCCGGATCCGCGGAAGCAAGCGCCTCGGGAGACGAATGTTCGTTCTCGATGCGCGCACGTCGACTTGACAATACCATTGGAAGGCAGCCAAATTCAGCCCGAAGGTACGCTCTGATGGACACAGGCCCGATCGACTCGTTGGAAAAGCCCCTGTTGCGAAGGCAAGCCTACGCGCTGAACTTCAGGACGACGAACGCGCCTCGACCGCGGGCGCGGGCGGTCCGCAAGATTCGTTACTCGGTCCGCTACTTGCGCGCGTTCACGGCGGCGATCGTCGCCGATCCGGGATCAGTCTGGCGGAAAACAGAAAGAACCATCATCTGGGGAAAGATACGGCGCACGATCATCGGTTGCATTCCCGGCCTGGCCTTGCGTCTGAAGCGAAAACACGGTCTGACCGGCGGCTGCATCTCGTGCGGCACCAGCTGCAACCTTCTCTTCCAATGCCCGCATTGGGACGCGAAATCGCGGCTATGCTCGATCTACGAGGATCGACCGATTACGTGCCGCTTGTTTCCAATCACGCCGTCGGACATTGCGGACCGGAATCTCGCGTCGAACGGTTCGGCCTGCGGCTACAGGTTCGTCCCGGAGGACTCACGGCGGGACCGAGCGCGGGAATCCGGCAATGTGGTAATCGTCGTGCGGCAACCGACGGCCGGACACGAGGATCCGCGTCAAATGCACGCTACACGACCGACAGTTCAGTCGGTCGATGCTGCCGACCAACGTCGCAAATCGGTCGGTCTTCGGTGATCCTCGGGAGCCTGCGTGAATTGAAATCCATCGCGCGATGCTTGTTCGACGATCCACCGGATTCCACGCCGACCTGACGCCCGAGAATGGCAGTACGCCACAGGGAATGGCACCGCACGGACCGCATCGGCTGGTTGCGCGCGGCGGTACTGGGTGCCAACGACGGCATCGTCTCGACAGCGAGCCTGGTGCTCGGTGTCGCAGCCGCGAATGCGACTCATGGCGGCGTGATGGTCGCCGGGATCGCCGGTCTGGTCGCGGGAGCCATGTCGATGGCTGCCGGGGAGTACGTGTCGGTGCGGTCACAGGCGGATTCCGAACAGGCCGCGCTCAACCTGGAGCGCGCGGAACTCGAGGCGGACGACCACGGCGAGCGCCGTGAGCTGACAGCGATCTACGTTGGCCGCGGTCTCGATCCCGCGCTCGCGAGGCAGGTTGCGGAGCAGCTCATGGCTCACGACGCGCTGGGAGCGCATGCCCGCGACGAACTCGGTATCTCCGAGACCCTCAGTGCGCGCCCGATCCAGGCCGCGTTTACCTCAGCGGCAAGCTTCGCCGTTGGCGCAGCGATGCCGCTGCTGGCCGTTGCCATGGTCCGAGGGTCGAGTCTGATCCCCGTCGTCTCCGGAACTTCGCTGGTATTCCTCGCGATCCTGGGTGGCATGGCTGCGCGTGTTGGCGGCGCAAGCGTGACGACGGGCGCAGTCCGCGTCACGTTCTGGGGCGCTCTTGCCATGGGGCTGACGGCAGGCGTCGGGGCGCTGTTCGGAACCGTGGCATGACCGAGACTCGCGCGGGCATTCCTTGCTATTCTTGTAGCGGACTCGCGCACACGATAGCGGGCGTCGGTTCGCAGCAATGCAAGGCTGCACCCGGATCGCAATGAGGTTCATTAACAGACAGGAGCAACGATGATGGGCGACGAAAAGAGTTTGCTGACCAAGATCGGCGACGCCGTGGAAGCGGCGAAGGACAAGGCGCAGGAAATGGGCGCCTCGCTCGTGAAGAAGGTGGAAGGCGCTGCCACGGAGGCCAAGCGCGAGGTGCAAAAGGCGGGAACCGTCGTGGGGAAGAAGGTGCGGGCCACGAAGGCGAGCGTGACGCGGAAGGCGAAGTCTGCCGAAGCGGATGCCGAGAAGACCCTCGGGAAGGCGAAACGTACCGTAAAGAGCAAGGCCATGGCCGTCCAGGCGGATGCCAAGAGGGCGTATGGCAAGACGAAGCGCACCGTGAAAGGCAAGGCCAGGGCCGTCGAGGCGGATGCCAAGAGGGTGTATGGCAAGGCGAAGCGCACGGTGAAGAGCAAGGTGAAAGCAGCGGCGACAGGCGCGAAAAAGGCCGCCGGCAAGGTCGAGCGCGCGATGAGTCCCAAAAAGCCCGCGGCGAAGCGCAAGGCCGGCGCTGGCGCTGCAAGAAGGGCCCTTGGACGCACGACGACGTCAGCGAAATCCGCAATGAAAAGAGGCGTGGCGAAGGTCAAGAGGGCGGGCCGGAAGGCCGGTGCCGCGATGAGCAAGACCGCCAAGGGGGCAGTGAAGAAGCCCGCGAAAAGGACCGACGAAGAGGACGGCGAAGAGGAGCAGGGCTTAGCTTGGTGCGCCGGCACTACCGCAGGGCGCAACGGCACGGGTCAACCCGCGCCGTTGCCTTTTGTGCGGCGCTTGGCACGCGCGTACCGTGTGCGGAAGGCCCCCGGCGTCGTATCCCATGCCATCCGATCGCGCGCGAGACCGACGGCGCTTGGCGGGTGTGGCGTGCTGGCTGCGACGAGTATGTGTGGCATCGTACAGACGGTCCCCGGCGCGGAAGCTAGACTACGGTTTCGCAGACCCCCGTTTCGAATTTGCGAGTTCAGTCGGGTGTCATGCGCATGATGCGCGCTGCACCGATAGACTGACGGGCAAGTCGGGAGTTCTTGCGTTTTGCCATTCCGTTCAACCGCAACCGAGGAGTTCACAATGTATTTCGACAGAATTTCCAGACAGACATGGCTGGGGCTCGCCGCGGCGTTGGTCGTTGCCGTTGCTGCACTTGGCTCCTATTCGAGCAACGCGGCCGCCGCGGACATCAAGGTGACACTGGCCGGCGAACAGGAAGTTCCGCCGGTCAAGGCTGCGGGAACCGGTACCGGAACGATCATCGTCGGGTCCGACAAGTCGGTCAGCGGAAGCGTGACGACCACCGGCGTTTCCGGGACGGCTGCGCACATCCACGAAGCGGCCATCGGCATGAACGGACCCGTGATCATTCCGCTCACGAAGAACGGGGACACCTATACGGTTCCCGCGGGCGCGAAGCTCACGGACGCGCAGTTTGCAAGCTTCCAGGCGGGCAAGCTGTACGTCAACGTCCACACTGCGGCGAATCCGGGCGGCGAAGTGCGCGGTCAGTTGAGGCCCTGATATTTCGTGTCCTGGTCTAGCTAGCCCGTCCGCGTCGCGAACCGGCGCGGGCCCATCCCCTCAAACCGGAAGGAAAGATCTTATGACCGACAGTACTATGACCAAGAATGCAGCTCTGCACGTACTACCGCCCCTGCCATACGCGGAAGACGCGCTGGATCCCGTGATCTCCGCCCATACGATCGGGTTCCACTACGGCAAGCACCACAAGGGGTACGTCGATAACTTGAACAAGTTGATAGCCGGCACGGGGCTCGAGAACCTTTCGCTGGAGCAACTTGTGACCGAGACCGCCGGCAAGGCCGACAAGGTCGCGATCTTCAACAATGCAGCACAAACCTGGAACCACACTTTCTACTGGCGCAGTCTGCGATCGAAGGGCGGCGGTCAGCCCCCCGCGGCGTTGATGCACAGGATCGATGCGTCCTTCGGCAGTCTGGATGCATGCAAGAAGGAGCTGGCCACGGCCGCGACGACGCAGTTCGGCAGCGGCTGGGCCTGGCTCGTGCTTGCAGGCCGACAAACTGAAGGTGGTCAAGACCGGCAATGCCGAGACGCCGTTGACGATGGGGTCGAAGCCGTTGTTGACCATCGATGTTTGGGAGCACGCCTACTACCTGGATTATCAGAATCGCCGCGTGGACTACGTGAACGGCGTGCTCGACAAACTCGTCAATTGGGGCTTTGCCGCCGACAACCTCGGCTAGTCCCCTGCATTCCACCAACTCGCGGAGCGGTCATGATCAAGAAGGCATGGGCAGTCTGGAAGGGCGGCATCAAGGACGGTGGCGGCACGATTTCCACGGAGACGGGCGTCCTCAGGGAGGCGCCGTACGGATTCAAGTCGCGCTTCGAGAACGGCAAGGGCACCAATCCGGAAGAGCTGATCGGCGCCGCGCATGCCGGCTGCTTCTCGATGGCGCTCTCGCTGATGCTCGGCGAGGCCGGGCTGACGCCGGAGAAGATCGAGACGCATGCCGCCGTCACGCTGGAAAAGATCGGCGCCGGGTTCGAGATCACCGCGAGCCACCTTACCGTGTCCGCGAAGATTCCGGGAGCGGACAATGCGAAATTCCAGGAGATCGCGAACAAGGCCAAGACCGGGTGTCCGGTGTCGAAGCTGCTGAAGGCGCAGATCACGATGGATGCAAAGCTGGAGGCTTGAGCCGCGGCGTCGGAGCAACCGGCTGGAGTACGTGTGCCAGCGCACGGACGCGACCAGCTATTACCCGTATCGTCCAAGTCCAAGGCAAGACGTGCCTTTCAAGCTGAAGGACCCACGCGGCGCACGATCGATGCGGTGGGTCATCGAGCCGTGAAATCCGCAGTCTTGGCGTTTGTGGCCTTCGATAGGGCCTCCGATCCGTACCTGAACTACAAGGGAATTACATGTCCAAACTGATGATTGCACTATTTGTCGCTGCCGGGCTGGGTATTGCCGGGCCTGCTGCGGCGCAGATGATGAACGCGCCGAAGACCGCCGCGATGCCGATGTCCAAGGACAGCTACACCGCGGCGAAGACGAGCGCCGACGCGCAGTACAAGATCGACAAGGATGCATGCGCGTCGATGAGCGGAAACGCCAAGGACATCTGTGTCGCGGAAGCCAAGGGCAAGGAAGGCATCGCCAAGGCTGAAGCCGATGCCGCCTACGAGAACACCCCCAAGGCTCGCGAAAGCGCGCGTGTTGCGCACGCCCAGGCGACCCACGACGTTGCCATCCAAAAGTGCGATGATCTGGCGGGCAACCCCAAGGACGTCTGCGTCAAGGAAGCAAGCGCCGCGCTCGTCAAGGGCAAGGCCGACGCCAAGGTCGACCGTGTTGCGGCCGATACGCGCCACGATGCGGCAGCGAAGCAGGCCGACGCCAGCAAGGAAGCGAACGCTGACAAACGCGACGCGGAATACAAGGTTGCGGTCGAAAAGTGCGACGCACTCGCCGGTCCCGCCAAGGATGCATGCGTCGGCAGCGCGAAGGTGCAATACGGCAAATCGTAAGAACGATGCAGACCTCCCTCGCCGCTCTCTTTTGCGGGTAGCGTGAGGGATCGGGTATGGCGGCCGGGATTGTTCCTCCCCCGGCCGTTTTTTCGTCCGGCGGCCGCCCGCCGTTGACCGCGCGGGGTGCCGACTGATGCGTACTTTCGGACGACAAACGGCGTACGTGGTGACGCACCCACGCGCGTTCACCGTGCGCGTCCTGCGCGCTTTTCGGGCGAATCAGGGATTGCTGCTGGCGGGCGCCGTCGCGTACTACACGCTGTTGTCGATCGTGCCGCTGCTCATTCTCATTCTGATCGCGCTGTCGCAGATAATCGACCAGGGCGAACTGCTCGCCACGCTGGGTCGGTATCTCGAGTGGCTCATGCCCGGGCAATCGACGGCCGTGATCGGCGAGCTGGCCCGTTTTCTGGAACATCGCAGCGTGATCGGCTGGGTGCTGCTGGCGACGATGGTGTTCTTCAGCTCGCTCGCCTTCACGGTGCTCGAAAACGCGATGTCGGTCATCTTCCTGCACCGGGTGGTGACCCGGCGGCGCCACTTCCTTGTCTCCGCGGTCATTCCGTATTGCTACATCCTCGTTCTGGGGCTGGGCCTGCTGTTGGTGACGCTCGTCTCCGGGTCGCTCCAGGCGATTGGGGCGGAAAGCATCGAGTTTCTCGGATACAGTTGGTCGCTGCGCGGGGTGTCGGGCGCGCTCCTCTACCTCCTGGGCGTCCTGGGAGAAGTGCTCGTCCTCACGTCGATCTACCTCGTCATGCCGGTGGGTCGTCCGTCGTGGCGGCACGCCCTGATCGGCGGAATCACCGCGACGGTGCTCTGGGAGATCACTCGCCACGTCCTGGTCTGGTATTTCGGCACCTTGTCCCAGGTCAACGTGGTCTACGGGTCGCTGACGACGTCGATCGTTGTGCTCCTGAGCCTCGAGATCGCGGCGACCTTGCTGCTGCTCGGGGCCCAGGTGATCGCGGAGTACGAGCTCATCGGGACGAAGGCCGAGGTCGCGGCGCCACAACCAATGCGGACGTAATCCAATGCCGTGGCGTGATTCCGCGGGCCGGCAGGAAGCTGCGGTCGGGGAATCCGGTCAACTCGTCGTTGATACGCAAAGTGCCGCACCGGAGGCCTGGACATGAGAATTGCACAGGTTGATGTCGCCATCATCGGTGCAGGGACGGCAGGGATCGCTGCCTACCGCGCGGCCCGGACCGCCGGCGCTACGGCAATGATCTTCGAAGACGGCCCCTACGGCACGACCTGCGCGCGCGTCGGCTGCATGCCGAGCAAGCTCCTCATCGCCGCCGCGGAGGCGGCCCACGCCGTCGCAGCAGCACCGGGCTTCGGCGTGCACCACGATGGTGTCATCCGCATCGATGGGCGTGCGGTGATGAATCGGGTAAGGCGTGAGCGTGACCGGTTCGTCGATTTCGTGCTGCGCGACATGGACCGCATCCCCGAAACGGACCGATTGCGGGGCCATGCCTCGTTCGTCGACGACCACACGCTCGACGTCGGTGGCAAAGCGCGCGTCGACGCCAGGAGCATCGTCATCGCAACCGGCTCGCGTCCGACACGCCCGGAGTCGCTCACGGCCCTCGGGGAGCGCCTCATCGTCAACGACGACGTGTTCGACTGGCAGGATCTGCCGCAGTCCGTGGCGGTGATCGGACCGGGAATCATCGGCCTGGAGCTGGGGCAGGCGTTGCATCGGCTGGGCGTCCGCGTCGCGGTTCTCGGTCGCGGCGGTCGTGTCGGCCCGATCGGCGATCCGGAAATCCTCGACTACGCGATTGCCACGTTCAAACAGGAATTCATCCTGGAGCCCGACGCGCGCATCGCGGAGGCGCGCGGGGGCGGCAACCAGGTCGTCCTTCATCGGATTGGGGAGGATGGTGCTCTACAGTCCGAGTCCTTCGAGTATGTCCTGGCGGCCACGGGGCGCACGCCCAACGTGCAGGACATCGGTCTGGAGAGGACCTCGCTAATGCTCGATGCGAAAGGCGTGCCCGCGTACGATCCCATGACCACGCAGGCGGCGAGCACGCGCGAAACCGAGGAGAAGGCGGGCGGTCCGCTTTTTGTCGCGGGCGATGCGGGTGACTTCATCCCGCTGCTGCACGAGGCCGCCGACGAGGGACGCATTGCGGGTAGCAATGCCGCGCGTTTCGCGCACGGCAAGCCGGTCCAAGCGGGTTTGCGCCGCGCGCCGCTCGGCGTGGTATTCACGGATCCGCAGATCGGCATCGTCGGGGCCGGATATCGTTCGCTGCAACCGGGCAGCTTCGCGACCGGGCAGGTGAACTTCGAACACCAGGGCCGCGCCCGCATCCTGCTGCGGAACAAGGGACTGCTGAACGTTTACGCAGATAGGGCCACCGGCCGATTTCTCGGCGCGGAAATGGTTGCACCTGGCGGCGAACATCTGGCCCATTTGCTGGCGTGGGCATTGCAGAACAGGATGACCATCGGGCAGATGCTCGAGATGCCCTACTATCACCCGGTGCTGGAAGAAGGACTGCGCACGGCCTTGCACGACGTCAAGGCCAAGCTGCGCGTTGCCGGTCGCGCCGGCAACCATCCTGCCTGACGCAGGGTCGGGAAATGCCTTCGCGCCGCTACCGGCACCGGCGTCGTCACGGATTTGGGCTCCGCCTTCAATGTGCGCTTCCGCACAGAATTGCCTGGCGGGCAGGGAGATGATCGCGATGGGTGTTGTGACTCCACCACCGATCAACACCACGGAAACCCGCGCAATGGTGCTCCCTTTCTGGTGACCCCTCGCCGGGCCTTTTCCGTTTCACAGAGATATCGACGAGGTCCATCACCGCGATGTCAACCATCGCTTTGCCGACGAGTTGGCTTGACCGGCACGTGACCGCCGCGGGTGTTCCGCGACGAACAGTGCGCGCAGGGCGTGCGTCGGTCGCACCGAGAGCATCGAATCACTGCGCATAGACTTCCCCGCACTCGAATCTGCGATGTCCTTCGCCATCTGGGCGCTCATCATCGGTGCCATTCTGATCACCATGGCGCTGCTGGGCACGCTCGTCGAGCGTCTGCCATTGAGTCCGGGCATTCTGTATCTTGCCATCGGCTATGCGCTCGGCCCGGCAGGATGGGCGCTCATGGCGCCGGACCCGCTGCTTTACTCAGCCGACCTGGAAAAGTTGACGGAAGTCGCGCTGCTCATCTCGCTGTTCGCCGTGGGACTGAAGCTCGGCGTTCCGCTGCGCGACAAACGCTGGTACCTGCCGCTGCGCCTGGCGTTCCCGTCGATGGTGCTGACGGTGACGTTCGTCGCGGCCAGCGGCATGTTCCTGTTCGGATTGCCCGCGGGTGCGGCGATCCTGCTCGCCGCGATTCTGGCGCCCACCGATCCCGTGCTTGCATCGGACGTGCAGGTGGAAGATTCGTCGGATCGCGACCGCCTCCGCTTCAGCCTGACCGCCGAGGGCGGTCTCAACGATGGAGCCGCGTTCCCGGTCGTGATACTCGCTCTGGGTCTGATGGGTCTTTACGATTTCGGCGGCGGCTGGCGCTGGCTGGCCGTCGACGTGCTGTGGGCCGTCGCAGGTGGGTTGGTGATCGGCGGTACCCTGGGTGCATTGATCGGGAAACTGGTCCTCTACCTGCGCACTCGGCATCAGGAGGCGGTTGGACTCGACGAATTCCTGGCGCTTGGACTGATCGCCATCGCCTATGGCGTCGCGCAACTCAGCGTCGCTTCGGGTTTTCTCGCGGTGTTTGCCGCAGGACTCGCGCTGCAGCGGATCAAGGAGCACTCGAAGCGCGCCAAGCCGTCGGGCGCGGCGAAGTTCACGATCAGCTTGAGCGCGGAGAGCGAAAAGGAACTCGCGACCCACGCCCGCTACGCCGGAACCTACATGATGGAGGCCGTGCAAGGCTTCAACGGGCAACTCGAGCGACTTGCCGAACTGGTGGTGGTGATGGTCGCCGGCGCGATGTTGTCCTACACCTATTTGCCTGACCGTGCCGTCTGGTTCCTGCTGCTCCTTTTCCTCGTGGCACGTCCCGTTTCCGTCTGGTTGGGTCTGGTCGGGGCGGCCGGCGTATCGCGCGATCAGCGCCTCCTGATTTCCTGGTTCGGCATCCGCGGCGTCGGCTCCATTTTCTACCTGATGTATGCAATCAATCACGGTTTGCCCGAAGCATTGGCGAAGGAGCTGATCGCAATCACGCTGGTGACGGTTGCCGCATCGATTCTTGTCCACGGCATTTCGGTGACGCCGCTGATGAGCCTGTACGCAAGGCGGAAAACGCGTCGGCGTCGTTGAGTGACGACACTCTGCATCCAACGCTCCGTGTAAATCCTGCCACCACGCGCAATAGTTACCGGGCGAGCGTCGCAATGGCTCTCCCGCTTCCGGCGCCTTCTCCGGGCGTACGCACTTCGTCGCGACAAATGCGAACATGGCACGTCGATTGCTCGCGACTGCGTACGGGATCGGCGAAATGGTTCGACTGCCCTGGCGCCGGGCCACCGTCGGCAATGCTGGGACGAACATAAGAGACGACGGGCTGGGTGCCGTGAGGTACGGAGCGATCGCCGAAACGCTCCACGATATCGTGATCAACCAATCGGAAAGGGAAATGCCATGACCAGGAAACTTGTGTTGTTGCTTGCCACGCTTGTCTTCGGATCCGTTTCGTTAACCGCGTGCAACACCATGCAAGGCGCGGGCAGGGACGTGGAAAAGGTCGGCCAGAAAGTCCAGGAAGAGGCGGTGGAGCACAAGAAGTATTGAAGCGAGTCGGGCATCCGGGCCGTCTGCCGCGACGATTCGAGTGGCGGCCGGCGGCCCGCGTTATTTCGAGCTCGACGCCGGGAGGGGCGATGGACCACTACTACAGGCTGGAAGCCGAGTCGCGAGCACCGGACGCGGAGGAGGAACAGGAACGTTCCCGCATTCCGGTCGCGACCCGCACGGTTGCGCTGGTCGGGCTTGCGTTCATCGTCCTGCCGTTCGCGCTCTACGCGGGGGCGGCATTCTTCATCCCGCTGTTCGTCAGCCTGTTCATGAGCTACGCCCTGTCGCCCGTCGTGGACTGGATGGAACGTTGGCATGTGTCGCGTGGCATCGGGGCCGCGATGACCATGCTGCTCGTGATCGCCGTTGCAATTCTCGGCGTCCAGCAGGTTCTGAACGGGGCGACCGATGTGCTCGAGGAATTGCCGCAGGCCGTGCAGAAGCTTCGCAGTGCGGTGACCTCGTGGGAGCGCGATGGACAGGGCGCCTTGAAGCAGGTGCGCAAGACCGCCGACGAACTGCAGAAGCTCGCCGGCGCCACGACGCCGTCCGGCGCGAAATCGGCATCATCCCCGCCCCCTGCGCCGCCTGCGCCTGAACCCCGGGCGCTGGTCGTGGCGGGCACCACGGGCATGGCGATCTTCATGGGTCAGCTCGTGTCGGTTCTGTTCCTGACCTATTTTCTGCTCGCCGCGGGCGACCTGTTCCGCCGTCGGCTCATGCAGGTGATGGGCCCGTCGCTGGCCACGCGCAAGAAGACCCTGCAGATTCTCAATCAGGTCCACACGGTGAGCCGGCGCTATTTCGCGCTAGTGCTGGCGATGAACATCGCCGTCGGAACCGTCACGGCGGCAGGTCTTTACCTGCTCGATGTGCGACACGCCGTGTTCTGGGGCATCGCGATGGCAATTCTGCATACGATCCCCTATCTGGGGGCGGCAGCGGTGACGGGGGCCGTGGGGCTGATCGCCTACCTGCAGTTCGAGAGCGTCGGACCGGCGCTCGCCGCCGGGGCCGTGCCGCTGACCGCTGCCGCCCTGATCGGTATCTGGCTGCAGACCGCGTTGATGGGTCGGACGGCGCGAATGAATGCCGTAATCGTTTTCGTGGCCCTCCTCTTCTTTGGCATGCTCTGGGGCGGATGGGGGCTGCTCCTCGCCGTTCCGATCATGGCGGCGGTCAAGATCGTGTTCGGGGAAATCGAACAGCTGAAGCCCGTCGCATTGCTGATGGGCGACTGAGTGACCAGATCCACGTCGCGTTTGCTGCACGTCGTCGTTCTCGCCACGACGCTGCTGGTGATCGGGTGCGCAACGCTGCCACCCGGCCTCGACGCGCCGAAGTCCGCGTCGACGGCACTTGCGCAGCCGGAGACGACAACGCTTGGCAGGCGTTTTGACGCGTTGGCCAGGAAACACTCCGGGCAATCGGGCTTCAATTTGCTGGTGGATGGGACCGAGAGCTTCGCCATGCGATTGCGGATCGCGGAAAAGGCCGAACGGACGCTCGATGTCCAGTATTTCCTGCTGCAGCAGGACGTCACCGGCCAGCTTCTGCTCGCGTCCTTGCTGGCGGCCGCGGACCGCGGCGTACGCGTGCGGCTCTTGCTCGATGACGAGCTCGGAATCGACGGCGACGCCAAGATAAGGCCGCTCGCTGCACACCCGAACATCGAAATTCGCGTCTTCAATCCTTACGTGGCACGCGAGAACCTCGTCTTCCTGCGCGGAGTCGAGCACCTGCTCCAGGCCGGCCGGCTCAACTATCGGATGCACAACAAGCTCTTCATCGGGGACAACGCCGTTGCAGTGACCGGAGGCCGCAACATAGGTGACGAGTATTTCCAGGCGAGCACGAAACTCGAATTTGGCGATATCGACCTCACTGTCGTCGGGCCGATCGTACGCCAGTTGTCGCAAAGCTTCGATGTCTATTGGAACGATCGCCTTGCGATCCCGGTCGAGGCGCAGCCACTGGGGAAGCCGTCAGGCAAGGATCTCGACGCATGCCGGAAGGCCCTCGCAGATCACATGCAGAAACAGGCCGACTCGGATTATGTCCGGTCGTTGCCGAAGAACGACCAGCTTGCGGCGATGATGGCCGGGAAGTCACGGCTCGTATGGGCGAAGGCCGTGCTTGCCTACGACACTCCGGACAAGGCGTCGGCCGTCAACGGTGAGCAACCGGGCCAGTTGATGTGGAGACGCGTGGCGATGGCGGCCGCGAGTGCCACGACCGATCTCGTCGTTGTCTCGCCTTATGTCGTCCCGGGAGCGTCCGAGTTGGCGTTGATCCGGCAATTGCGCGAGCGCGGGGTACGCGTACGTATCCTGACGAATTCGTTGGCCTCGACCGACATGCCGATCGTCCACACTGCATACCGCCGCTACCGTGTTGCACTGCTGCAAATGGGCGTCGAGCTGTACGAGGTTCGCCCGCAACCGCGCCAGCCACCGACGACGCGTGGGTTGGGCAAGTCCGGCAGTTCCGATGCCTTCGCCCTGCACGCGAAGGTGTTCGTGTTCGATCGGGAGCGCGCATTCGTCGGCTCGATGAATTTCGACCAGCGGTCGCTGCGCATCAATACGGAGCTCGGATTGATCGTCGACAGTCCGCAAATTGCGCGCGATTTGACCACGCGCTTCGACTCGATTACCCAGCCGACGAACAGCTACCAAGTGGTTCTCGAGCCCGCCGATGCCCTTGGAGTGCAGGCAGTCCGGTGGGTCAGTACCGATGGTGGGAACGCGGTGAGCTTCGACACCGAGCCGGGCGTTGACGCCGTCAAGCGTGGCCTGATCGAGACGTTGTCGTTGCTGCCGTTCGACGGACTTCTCTAGCGAGCCGTATTCTTCGTGTCGAGGCGTGAGCAGGGTGGCCGTCACGGACCGGTTCCGGCGGTTCGCGCGCTTGCGTGGGCGGGTCGCCGTCCATCGGTGTCTGGCGCAAAATCGCGCAAGCGATGTCCTACGGCGGCTTCGTAATATTCCGGAAGGGCGAGTAACGATTGCCAAGGATTGCGCGATCGTCGCGCACGACGATGATCCTTCGCCCAGGCCGCCGAATGAGCGTAAGCCTCCGAATCAACATTCATTTTAATGCCAGAGTCGACCCGGTTGCGGCAGGATCGAGCGCGAGGCACGCGTGTTGCTCGTGTAGCAATGCAAACACTCCTGCTAGTGTTCTCGACGGAGGCAGAACATGCAACGGTCACGCCGAAACCAGAACTATGCGCACCAGCTAACCACGATTGTGGTGCCCGAAGCGACAAGACGTGGTGCCGACGTTTGCGGCGCCAAGGTCACGGCACTGGGCGACTACATCGGCCGTCACCTCAGAGAAGGAGCCGACGAGACGTTTCCCGAGGCGAGGAACGGCACCCACAACGTACTTTCGATCGGGCATGATCTGCGCGGTTCGCCCTTTTCTCCTAGACAGAATGGTCTCTTGGCCGCGCTGGATGCGGAGAGCTATACGCAGCTGCGCCCACAACTGGAGTTTGTTTCCCTGCCGCAGGGTTGGGTCGTCTGCGACGCCCGAGTCGACCCGAAATATGTGTATTTCCCGATCAGTGGGATTGTCTCCGTACTCTACGAGCTCGAGAACGGGACCGCCGTCGAAGTCGCGCTCACGGGCAACGAAGGCCTGGTCGGCGTCCAGGCATTCATGGGCGGAGGCGCCGCGACCAGCCGGGCGGTGGTGCGAAACACCGGCTACGGATATCGGCTTCGCGCGGACGTATTGCACGAGAGATTCGAGCATTGCCCACTGCTCCGGCGCTCGCTCCTGCGATATGCTCAGATGCTGATTGCGCAGGTGACGCAGACCGCCGTATGTCATTGTCACCATCGACTGGAGCAGCAGGTCTCCCGCTTGCTGCTGTCATCCCTGGATCGTCTGCCTTCGAACGAACTCGACCTGACGCAGGAGGCGATGGCCAACTTGCTGGGCGTGCGCCGTGAGAGCATCACGGAGACTTCCGGTAAGCTGCAAGCTGCTGGATTGATCCGTTACCACCGTGGTCGCATCACGGTACTGAGTCGTCCGCGATTGGAAGCTCGGGTTTGTGAGTGCTATTCGGTGGTCAGAGCGCAACTCGACCGCCTGGTTGGGCAACCGAGCGCCGAGGTACAGCCTTCGTTGTCGATCTCACGTAGTCTTGCGGAAGGCGCCCGTTACTCGGCAAGCGCGCCTTCGAGACTCTAGTCGCTGGTGGCGCACCGGCGCGCGGCACGTTGGTTGTCCGTCAGGTGCCGACGGAAGCTCCGTCGGGCGGTGGGTCGATCGGTGTAGCGACGCCGACGTAGCCGGCAAACGATCCGTCGTCGTTGAAGCGCGGAGCAGCCTGCTCGAGCAGCCACTGGTACTCGCCGTCCGCGCGTCCGAGCCGATACTTGACCGCGAATGCCGCACGGTTTTCATGCGCATCGTCGGACACGGCGCGCCGCCGCGCAAGATCGTCGGGATACACCCCGTCCTCCCAGCCGTGGCCGAGTTCCTGCTCCAGCGTACGACCGCGAAAGCGCAGCCACGCCGGATTGAAGAATGTGCACGTGCGCTGCGCGTCCGTCATCCAGACCATGACCGGAATGTGCGCGACCAGCGAACGGAAGCGATTCTCGCTGGCGGCGAGCAGGTCTTTCTGTCGGCGCGTCAGCCCGGCAAGTTGCTGCGTGCGGTCGAGCGCCGCGTGCAGCGCCGCGGTGATAGCTGCCAGTCCCAGGCACACGAACACGAACAGGCCGAGCGCCACGAGCCGGTGGAGCACGGGTGGGGACGCACTCATGCCGGGCATCACGTAGGAGTACCAGGCCAGCACAAGGCTCAGTAGCGTGGCCAGTCCCGCCGGGCCGAAACCGCCCAGCCAGCCCGCGACCGCCACGGCGAGGAAGTACGTGATGAACGGGACTTCGTGCGGAAGGAACGCATCGAGTCCTGCGCGCGCGACCCAGGCGACCGCCACGGCAACGGGGGCGACCGCGTAACGACGCAACGGTTCGCGGAACGGATTGCCGCTGGCGGGCGAGGCAGCCACCGGCAACGTCGCCGCGTTGGCGGGTGCTTGCTGCTCCAGCCGATCCGCCGTGTGCTGGAGCCAGAAGGCAAGCCCGAACGCGGCCGCGCCCGGCAACCCGAACGCAAGGACCGCCACCGCGCTGGCCATGATTAGCGCGTCGGCGGACTGCGTCCAACCGATTCCGGCGACGATCAGCAGGACACCCGCCAGCAGCAAGCCTGTGCCGGCCCAGCGCAGGCCACGCGAGATCCTGTCGGTCGCCAGATGGGGCATGTGAAGATCCGTGGTGTCCACGGCTTTGCGGGATGCGATTCTCGCGCGGTTACGACCGCGGCACAAGCCGCGACGCGTGTAGGAATTGGAATGCTCGCGCCCAGCGTGCGCCTGTAGGACGAATCCGACAAGCCTTTCCGGCAAGCACCGATGCGGGGGTGTCGGCGCAATCCCTACGATGGCACCATTCGAAGAACACTAAGCGAGGCGCAGCATGCAAATCGATTCGACCGGCAACATCGTGAGCCTGCCGTTCATGACGACCGCCACACGCGCCGCGTCGGCGCCCGCGCTTGGCCGCTTCGGGCATGTGTTCGGCGGGTCGGCGGTGATGCAGGAAGTGTACCGCCGGATCGACAAGGTCGCGCGCACGTCAGCGACGGTTCTCATCACCGGCGAATCGGGTAGCGGCAAGGAACTCGTGGCGCGCACGATTCACGACCGCAGCGAGTGCAGCCGGGCACCATTCGTCGCGGTCAACTGCGGCGCGTTTCCCGCAACCCTGATCGAGGCCGAGCTCTTCGGCTATGAGAAAGGCGCATTCACCGGCGCCGCCAGAATGCACCGCGGATGCTTCGAGCGCGCCGAGGGCGGTACACTCTTCCTGGACGAGGTGACCGAGATGGCGCGGGAGATGCAGGTGCGCCTGCTTCGCGTACTCGAGGCGGGGCGCTTCACGCGCGTCGGTGGCGAGGAGGAACTGCGTACACACGCGCGCATTGTCGCCGCCACCAACCGCGAACCGGGGCAGGCGGTGCAAGATGGTCAGCTGCGCGAAGACCTGATGTATCGGCTGGCGGTGTTCCCGATCGCGTTGCCGCCGCTGCGCGAACGCGACGGTGATGCTGAATTACTCGCGGAGCATTTCCTTCGCCAGCTCAACGACGCCGAGGGCACGGCGAAAGCGTTTTCCCGGAATGCGATCGCGACCATCCGCGCGCATCGCTGGCCCGGCAACGTCCGCGAGCTCAAGAATGCCGTCCATCGCGCGTTCATTCTCGCCGACGCCGACGCCGAAATCGAGCTTGATTGTGCGAGCCTGGAGCTCGCGGCGCCGACGGGCATTTCCCTGCGTGTCGAGGTGGGAACGCCACTCGCCGAAATCGAGCGGCGGGCCATCTATGCGACGCTCGACCTGTGCGAAGGCAACAAGCGGCGGTGCGCCGAAATGCTGGGCGTGAGCCTGAAGACGTTGTATAACCGGCTGGCCGAGTACCAATCCGGTGAGTTCGGCGTCGCCACCGTCTAGAATCATCGGCGCCCAAGGCAACACAACCCTCCCTTCGACACTCATGATCCGCATTCTCATAGCCGACGATCACGCCATCGTGCGGGCGGGCCTAAAGCAGTTCATCTCCGATCAGGCGGACATGCAGGTCGCCGGCGAGGCGTCTACCGGCAGCGAGGCCATCGCGCTCGTGCGCGCGTCCGAATTCGATGTCGTCCTGCTCGACATTTCGATGCCGGACAAGAACGGCATCGATACGCTGAAAACCCTGAAGCAGGTCCGGCCGGAGCTGCCGATCCTGATGCTGTCCGGCTACGCCGAGGACCAGTATGCGGTCAATCTGCTGCGGGCGGGCGCGGCCGGCTACCTCAACAAGGAAGCGGCCTCCACGCAGCTGGTCGGCGCCATCCGCACCGTGGTCCTGGGCCGCAAATTCGTGAGTCCGACCTTGGCGCAGATCCTGGCCGACGGTGTCACTGGCGACGCCGACCGTCCGCTGCACGGCGAGTTGTCGCAGCGCGAGTTCCAGATCTTCTGCAAGATCGCCGGCGGCGCCGCAGTGTCGAAGATTGCCGACGAGCTGCACCTGTCGGTCAAGACCGTCAGCACCTATCGGACGCGGGTCCTGGAAAAGATGGGGATGAAGTCCAACGCGGACCTCACGTACTACGCGATCAAGAACGGGCTTATCAACTGAAGGTCGCTACTACGCTCGTCGGCGGGGTCGCCGAAACTCGGAAATATAGGACAAACGCCGACAGGCAAGCCCTTTCGCTCCTGTTATGGTGGGGTTGCTCGTTGTCGGGACTGACATGTTGCGATGCGGGCGGGAGCGTATATTGAAATGAGCAACAGTCAACCCGGCCAAACCGACACCCCCGACGGGGAGGAGGTCGCGGAGCGCGTCAAGCTGCGCGTGGTGATCATCGAGGATTCGGCGATCATCCGCGCGCGCCTGTCGGAGGCGCTCTCGGAAATTCCGAACGTGGCGATCGTCGGTCAGGTCGAGACCGAGGCCGATGCGCTGACCATCCTGGCTCAGGCCAAGTGGGACGCCGCTGTTCTCGATCTCCAATTGAAGCAGGGCACTGGCCTTGGCGTACTGAAGTCGCTGGCGCAGGGCACGCGGCCGGCGAATACCAAGATCATCGTGTTCACCAATTACGCGTTTCCGCAGTATCGCGACCGAAGCATGTTGCTTGGCGCCGACTATTTCTTCGACAAGTCGCGCGAGTTCCATCGCGTGCGCGAGGTCCTGCACACGCTCGCCGCCGGCGGTTCGTCGACGTCACACTGACACTGACGCGTTTGATCAGCAGAGCGCGCTGCTCAACGCACGCGTATAGTCATCACGTACCGGAGGAGTAGGGCCACCTGGCGGCGCTTTACCTCCTCCGGGAGGTGCGGGTCCGAGCCATCGGGAGTGGCAGGCGTTCCTACGACACTTTGGATCCCGCCGCTGCCATACAGCGCGCCATTGGTATTAGTCACGTCACTTGCGGTCGCCGCGGCGGCAGCATCCGATGGCGAGAACAGTTTCCGCCAGTCCATTTGCTCTCCTTCAGCAGGTCATGACGCGACGGGCCGACAGTTTCAAGGCCGCGACGGCTCCGAAATCTTTGAAAGTGCTTCAGCGGCGGGCTCGATCTGCGAGCTGTCGACCGCGAAGTCGCCTAGTGCGACAATGCCTACCAGCCGTTTATCATGATTCACCACGGGCAAGCGTCGGACCTGGTGTTCGCTCATCAGCTTGGCGGCATGTTCCACGGTGTCGTCGTCGTAGGCCCAGCAAATGCCGGCGGACATGATTTCGCGCACTTTCGTAGCAGGGCCTTTGCCTTCGGCTACGGCCCGAATCGCAATGTCACGATCGGAGATTGTCCCGATCATGCGATCGTTTTCGCCAACAGGCATCATCCCGAAGTCGCCGTCGCACATCGTTCGTGCTGCTTCACTTATCGTCATGTCCGGACCAATGACTTTGACGTCGCGGCTCATTACATCTTTCAGCTGCTGTTGCATCGTCGATCTCCTCGAAATGATTGATGTGATATGTGTTCGCCAACTGTCTGCCGGTTGTTCCCCGACCGGTTGGTCGATGTCCGAGCGCAGTGACTGGCGAAGGGCCGGGACGTCCTCCCGGCCCAACCTGGTCACAGCCAAAACAACTAGCGCAGCAGGCGCCCCGCCAGATACCCGATCGTGAGCGCGCCCGCGACGGCTACCAGTGGCCGGGCTCGTATGTATCCGTTGCAGGTCTCGGCGAACTCGGAAGTCTTGACGCCGATCTGCCGCGAATTTTCGGTAGCCCAATCGGCAACTGGCGCAGCTGCCTCGGCTACTTTGTCGATGGTACGGTGGGCGGAGGAGGATGCGCGTTCCAAGGCGGGCGTCGCCTTCTCGGCCATCCTATCGACAGCCTGATGCGCGCGATCGGTGATTCCGGTCACAGGATTCGTTGTGGCGGCAACCGTGTCTGTTGCGGTCATTGCAGGACTCCTTTCAGTAGATTCAAGGGGAGCGACCCGGTGGATCCCGGCGTCTGCATAGTTTGTTCAAGCCGTCGGCAGCATGCGCCCCGTACGCGGCTGATTGCCGCGTCGGCATTTCGACTATCTTGACGTAGGTGAAGTCCGACAACAGCACCCGCACGCGCAGGTGAGCGAATGGCGGCACGCTGCCCGCAACTCGATCGCGCGCGCCGCCGGGAGTGCCGGCTAGGGGCGCAATCCTTCCTCGCTCAGCTTCGCTATCAGTTTCGCATTGCGCAGGAAGTCTGCTTCGACGTATGCCCTCGTCCCGGCGCCGGACAACCCGAGGAATTTGAGCCCGGACGCGCGCATCGCATCGGCGAATCGCGGCTCGGCAAACAGAACGCCGACCGCCGACGCGACGCGCGCAAAAGCGGCGGGCGGCAGGCCCTTGGGCGCGACGAGACCGAGCCAGACCTCGAAGGACTGCTGCCACAGTTCGCCGAACGATGGCACCTCGAGCAGTGTCGGCACGCGCGCCATCGAAGTGACCGCGATGATGCGTTGGGCAGTGCGCGGTGCGTTTACGATGGCACTGGGTACGCCATCGAACAGGGTGTCCAGCGTGCCATCGCGTAGCCGCGCGTAGCCGTCGCCCATTGCGTCGAGCGTCACATACGTCAGCCGGGCTTTCTGCTCGAAACGCAGATAGGCAGCCGCCAGATGGCCGGCGGAGCCAGTCCCCGCTATCCCACACGTCATCGGCGGGTTCGCTTCGCGTGCCGCGGCGAGCCACTCTTCGATACCGGCGTGATTCGAGCGGCTCGAGAGCACCATCGCGTTCGGATAGGTGCCGAAGATCCCGAGCCAATCGAAATCCTCGGTCGGATTGTATTGTGCGCTGCGAGAAAGGAGCTTGCCGCCCAGCATCGGCGAGCTTATCGCCAGTCCGAGCACGGAACCGTCGTGCGTCGCGGCGGCTATAGCCGTGGTCCCTGCGACGCCGCTGTTGCCTTCTATATTGACGACACGGAACGGGATTCCCATGCTGCTGGCGAGCCCATCGGCCACGAGCCGGCCGAGCGCGTCGGCCGACCCGCCGCGAGCCGCAGGTACTATCAACGTGATCGACGTCCGGCTCGAGTCCTGCTGCGCAGCCCCGCGTCGCGCAACCGCAAGCAACGCCATCGCGGCGACCAGGCGCCGGCGGCGCATCGAAAACGGAAGTAGTAGGGGCGGCACGTCAAGGGCCCGTCACGCGACGAGACCGACCCGATTCTAATTGGGCACCGACCGATCCGGCAACTTCTCTCCCAGCGCGGGCCGCGCGCGCTCGTTTTTAGTGCGGCCAGACATACGCGTGGCGCCATCGGAATTCTCCGCGAGCCGCCGTCAAACACTTCCTACAGTGATTGTCGCTTTTACATCGCGGGGAGGAAGCCATTGCGCAGGCACATCGGATGGGGTTCGATAAGTTGCTGTTTGCACGAGTATCGTGGGTTGGTACGCGTGTTGCGAGCCGAATGGGGTGCTCGGGCGATTGGCGCTCGACCCCGTTATCGGACTTAGGAGTCGAACCATGATGAACACTTCGAGGTTGTTAGTGGCATTGTTCGCGGCTGCAGGCCTGTGCATGGCCGGCGGCGTGTCAGCCCAGACGCAGACGATGAGCAAGGAAGCGCGCGACGCAGCGATCAAGCATGCCGAAGCGCAATACAAGATGGACAAGGCGGCGTGCGACGGACTGAGCGCCAACGCCAAGGACGTCTGTGTGGAAGAGGCGAAGGGCAAGGAGAAGGTCGCCAAGGCGGAAGCCGACGCCGCCTTCGAGAACACGTCGAAGGCCCGCGAAAAGGCACGCACGGCCCGCGCCGACTCTGCATACGAGGTCGCCAAGGAAAAATGCGACGACCTCGCGGGTAATCTGAAGGATGTCTGCCTCAAGGAAGCTCAGGCGGCGCATGTGAAGGCGACCGCCGATGCCAAGGTGGACCGCGTGGCGTCCGATGCGCGTCAGGACCAGGTGGAAAAGACCACCGCCGCCCGGCGCGAGGCCGCCGAGGACAAGCGCGAAGCCGACTACAAGGTGGCAATCGAGAAGTGCGACGCGCTGGCCGGCGCCGCCAAGGATGGATGCGTCCGCGATGCCAAGGCGCGTTACGGCAAGTCGTAGCGCGCTCCGCCGCAAGTCTCCCTCGCCGCTGCCGGGCAGATTTCCCGGTCCCCACAGCGGCGCTGAGGTCAGGTCAGCGAATGCTGAGCTGACCTCTTTTTCCGCATTCCTCCGACAACATAACCCCCAACCAAATTGCACTGAGTCAATGTCCTACATCGAGATCCAGTGCCGACCGACAGCCGCCATCAATTGCCAAATCTACATTGGTGTCAGGCGCGCATCTTCACCCTACGACACCGGGAACGCGCCGTCCGGCAACGGTGCAACGACGTGGAAGAGCCACGTTTTATTGTAAAGGAGCACGCACATGGTACGTAGACAGGAAATGATGCTTGTCGCCGCGGCGGTGGCGGCGACGCTGATGTTGGGCGGATGCGATCGCCCCGAATCCAGTCAACCGCAGGCGGTTACGCCTAGTTACGATGGCGGAATAGCGAAGCCAGTCGACAGGTCTGCCGACGCCATGGCCGAAAGGTCGGCCTCCATGACGGCGGAAAAGTCTGTGCCGGCGGAAAAGTCTGCCGATACGTCAGCCGTGGACAAGTCTGCGAATATGCCAGCTGCAGACAAGACTGCCGATACGGCGGCAGCTGACAAGTCTGCAAATATGGCAGCTGCAGAGAAGACTGCCGATACGGCGGCAGCTGACAAGTCTGCAAATATGGCAGCTGCAGACAAGACTGCCGATACGGCGGCAGCTGACAAGTCTGCCGATACGGGCGCGACGCTCGTTGCCGCCGCGCGCGACGACGCGGCGATCACGGCAAAGGTCACCCAGTCGATCAAGGCGGACACGGCGCTCAAAGCGATGCCGATCCAGGTCGATACGAAGGACGGCATCGTAACCCTGTCCGGCACCGTCGACACGCAGGATATGCGCTTGCATGCGCACGAAATTGCCGCGACGACGTCGGGTGTTGCGCGAGTGGTCGACAATCTTACCGTCAAAGGCGCCGGGTGACGGCCACAGCATCCGGACGGGTGACGACGATTGGGTCATGAGCGAATTCGCCAAGTCATCGCGACTATGCCGTGACGAATGCGACAGGTGGCGTAAGACGGGTTAGCAGCGCCTCCGGATACCGGCCTCGCGCAGTCAGGGCGGGCTGGTATCCGGCAATGGGCGAGGCGGGCATGATCTGTTGGTCTCATCGGTCCATTGTTGCGCCAGGAGATGCCGACATGAATGAACATCCAGAATGGTCGCGTCGTGCCGTGCTGCGGACGGCGGCGATGCTGACTGGCACGTTGCTGACGTCGACCATGGTCCCGGACAAGGCCGCGCACGCACAACAGAAAGCCTCGAAAGCGGTGATGAAGTATCAGGACCAACCCAATGGAGACAAGCAGTGTGGCAATTGCCTACATTTCGTGCCCCCGTCGAGCTGCAAGATCGTCGAAGGAACCGTCAGTTCGCAAGGCTACTGCATCGCTTGGACGAAGAAGGCATAAGCTGCGCCGGCGATAACGCGAATGATTCATCGCAAGCAGATAACGACACACGTGCGGCAAGCCCACGATCGATCGGCCGCGCAGCCGCCGCGGATACCGCTTTCCGACCGTGACGTACGCGGGCTGCTTCGGCAGCTTCGTGACCGTGAGCGCGAACTCCAGGCAACGGTTGCCGTCGAGCAGGACCGGGTACGGACCGAGGGCCTGGCGCAGCTCGACGGCATCGTGGGTGACGACGCAGACCTGGCCTTCATCCGTACCCATCTCGGATTGGAGCGCGGCCTGATCGATCGCTGCGTGGGCCAGCTCGCGGACATCGCGGCGGCCCGCGACCGGATCATGCGCGGCGAGTTCGGTAACTGCATCGATTGCGGTGAGCCGATTGAGCGTGCCCGGCTGAATGCGAGCCCCACCGCAAGTCGGTGCACCGACTGCCAGGCGCGCATCGAACACGCACCTCGCATCCCGGTTACGGCCCGCTGATCCGGCCGCGCCATTGGCGCGACCGGGTGCGGCGTTTGGACGTAGGACTTTCGTCGACAGGCGAATCGGCCGGTCGCCGATCCAGCTTCGTCGAAACATAGGGCAAAGTCCTAGCTGCGTGCGGCCCGCAGCGGCGCCGCAGTAACCGGACACAGACGCTTACGGATCGATCAACCCGCCTATCGAAAGGAAGCTGCCATGCTTCGCTATGCAATCGCGTTTTTCGTCGTCGCAATCATCGCCGCGCTGTTTGGATTCGGCGGCATTGCAGCAGGGGCCACCGAGATCGCGAAGATCCTGTTCTTCGTATTCCTGGTCCTGTTTGTCGTATCGCTGGTGGCCGGAATGCTCAAGCGCGGGCCTTGAGGCGTCGCCTAGTAATGGCGCGGCTGCAGCTGACCCGCATGCAGCGCGACGAGCGCGCGAGTTTCAGACGATTTCCGGCGCGGGTCGTGGCGCGGGTTGCGGGCGCTGGCCGAGCGGAATGTTCACTTCGACTACCGTGCCGCCTTCGGCGCGGCGCGTGATGTTGAATTCTCCGTGCAACGCGCGCACGCGCTGCCGCATGCCGGCGATGCCGTGCGAGAGCAGGTTACCCTGCGCGTCGTCGGCAATCCCGACGCCATCGTCCTCGATCAGAAGCGTGACCGTATCGGTCGTCACCCCCAGGTCGATGCTGACATGGCGGGCGCGCGCGTACTTGACGACGTTGGTAAGCGCCTCCTGCAGGATTCGGTAGAGCGCGATCGATATCTGCGGCGTGATCGTGGTGTCGTCCTTCGGCGTGGCGATCGTGCAGTCGAGCCCGGCGCGGTCGCAGATCTCGTGGACCTGCCAGTCGAGCGCTGCGGACAACCCGAGATTGTCGAGAAGCGTGGGGCGCAAGTCCTCGATGATGCGCCGTTTGATTTGGACCGCGTCGTCGAGCGCCTGCAGCGCGCGCATGAGCTTCGCCGCGGATTCCGGATCACGCTCGCTCACGCGGTCCCCGACCCATTGAACGTCCATTTTCGCACTCACCAGAATGCCGCCCAGTTCGTCGTGGAGGTCGCGGGCGAGCTTCGTCTTCTCGTCTTCGCGGACGACCTGCAGGTAATTGGAGAGCTCCGACAGCTCGACCGTGCGCTTCTCCACGACCTCCTCGAGCCGCCGCTTGTCCTCGACGATGCTGTTGCGGTGCGCCTCGCGCTGTTGCGCGTCGCGCCGCGCTAGCAGCCACACCACGAGCAGCAGCGCCACGGTGAACGCCGTCATCAGCCTGCATGCCGAGGCGCGCGAACGCGATATCCGACGCCCAGCGGGAGGTCGCTTCGGCCACCTGACGGCGGTTCAACGCGGCCATGCCGTCGACCTCGGAGCGGATCTCGTCCATGGTCCGGCGGCCGATGCCGGTGTCGAGCAGCGCCGCCGCGGCCTCCATGCCGTCCTTCTTGTACAGCGCGATCGCCGCCTCGAGTTCCGCCAGCCTCTTGCCGACGAGTTGATTGAGACGGCCGAGACTATCGCGCTGGCGTGCGGAACCGTGCTGCGCCAGCAGTTCACGGAGCTCTTTGAACGCGCCGTCGATCTTCGGCAGCGCGTTGTTGTACGGCGTCAGGTACTCGGACTTGCCGGTCAGGAGGTAGCCGCGCTGCCCGGTCTCCGCATCGATGATCAGCGCCAGCGTCGCGTGCAGCGTCGACTCCACGTGCAGCGCGGCGGACATCTGCTCGTTGGCGGATTCCAGCCGGCGATAACCGAGCTCCGCGTAAACCACAATCGCCAGCGAAACGATGATCCCCAGCACGAGGGGGACGACGACTTTCAGCGGGAGTGCGAGTTTCATTGCATGCGTCATTCGCGGCTTGCACGGGTCCTGGGCGAACTATACGCAACCGCCTACGGTGGCTCAACGGTCTACGCACCGGCCACGAGTGTCGGTCCGGGTCCTACGCCCGCATCGGCCTTTGTCGGACAGTCCGTTGCCCGCGATCGGCGGACGATTCGTCGGTGCCGGCTCGGTTTCATGCCCGGTCTTTTTCCGAGGGAACGCCAAATGTCTGCCAGAAGAGTACTCCGAGCCGCCGGGAAGTCCGAGTCCATGCCGTTCCTTTCGGACGTCGAAATGCTGCGCAAACGCGCGCGCCAGCACATCGAGGAGGGCGCCGTGACGCCGAACTATGGCGCCCACGCCCCACAGGTCTGCAAGGTGCTCAACGACGCACTCGCGACCGAGATCGTGTGCGTGTTGCGCTACAAGCGGCACTATTTCATGGCGCAGGGCATTGCATCGGAATCGGTGAAAGCCGAGTTTCTCGCCCACGCCAACGAGGAACAGGGGCACGCCGACGAGATCGCGAACCGCATCGTGCAACTGGGCGGCGAGCCCGATCTCGATCCAGCAGGGCTCGCGACGCGCAGCCATTCGCAGTATGTCGAGGGTAACACGCTGCGGGAAATGATTCGCGAGGACCTGGTGGCGGAGCGCATCGCTATCGAAAGTTACCGCGAGATTATTGCGTGGATCGATGGCAAGGATTCGACAACGCGCCAGTTGTTGGAAGGCATCCTTGCCGTCGAAGAAGAGCATGCCGAGGACATGGCGTCGCTGTTGGCGGGACTTAAGGAATGACGGCGCGTGTTTCCGGGCAAGCGCCGCCAGGAGGCGTGGCTGCTGATCAAGGAACGCGACGAATTTGCACGACGATCCGGTGGCAACTCATCGCCGTCGCGCCCGACAGCGTGTCGTCCAGGACCTTCAGAACACGGTATCGGCGAGCTCCCCGGGGCGGCTTGCGATGTTCGCGTTCGATCTCTGCCGTACGTCGACTGCTACGACCTGTGCGGCGTGGTCCTCACCGAACGGAAGCGTCTGCCGCGAAAGATCGTCGGCGACGGTGTCGGTACGCATGGGACCCGAGGTTCGAGGTCGCGGGCGCCGAGGTCTACCGGCAGACCTGCGCACTCCGGCTCGAAGGAATCGTCGCCAAGCGGGCGGATTCACTCTATCGCGACGGTACATGCGCCCGCGATTGGCAAATTCCCAGCGCGCTCCCAATGACGGCGCCTGCCGTGGCTCCTGCTCCACCGCCGCGAGCGTCAGGATCTGCATCCTCGTCACCACCAATCGGGAACTGGTCGTGTTGGCCCGGAGCATTGAGTGTGAACACTTCAAGCTGGCTGCGGGAAATGCCAATCGCGTGCAGGTTGTTTGTCACGTTCTCGGCACCTTTGAAAGTCGTCGAACTGTCCAATGAGAATGGATGACACGCGAGGTCTCCCGTTCGCAAATGGTGGCGTACACCCCAGGCAGCTAGGACGCACACTTCAGAACATTGCCGACGCGTGCGGCGCCGTTCCATGTCTCGAGGCGCACATCAAATCCCCACAACCGGTGCAGGTGCGTGACGACTTCACTCGCTGCCTCGGTCAACGGCCGCCCGCGGCGCTGGAGGTGGCGCAACGTCAGCGAACGATCGCCGTCGCGGTCGTAGCGAACGACCTGCACGTCGGGGACGCGGATTTCCTGGGCGTGCTGCTGGGCGAGCAATTTGCGCACGCGCCGGTAGCCGTGCTCGTCGTGGATGCTGTCCACGCGCAGGGTGTCCTCGTGGGCGTGATCGGCGATGGCGAACAGGTGGAACTCGCGCATCAAGCGCGGCGAGAGGTACTGGGCGATGAACGACTCGTCCTTGAAGTTGCGCATGGCGAAGTCGAGGGTGGTGCGCCAGTGGCTGCCGGCGATGTCGGGGAACCATTCGCGGTCCTCGGCCGCGGGCCGCTCGCAGATGCGCCGGAGATCGGTGAACATGGCGAAGCCGAGCGCATAAGGGTTGAGGCCGCCGTAGTTTCTGGCGTCGAAGGCCGGCTGCGCGATCACATTGGTGTGGCTTTTGAGGAACTCGAGCATGAAGGCGTCGTCGACCAGGCCCTGCTCGTGCAGCCGGTTGAGGATGGTGTAGTGCCAGAACGTCGCCCAGCCCTCGTTCATCACCTTGGTCTGGGCCTGCGGATAGAAGTATTGCGCGAGCTTGCGCACGATGCGCACCAGCTCGCGCTGCCAGGGCTCGAGCTTGGGCGAGTGTTTCTCGACGAACTGGAGGATGTTCTCCTGCGGATCGGCCGGGAAGGCCGTGGCGGTGTCGGGCGCCGTCGGGCGGGCACGCTCCGGGAGGGTGCGCCACAGGTCGTTGAAGTGGCGCTCGCGGTGTGCCTCGCGCGCGGCCAGCCGCGCCGTCTCGGCCTTCAGCGTCAGCGCCGCGGGACGCCGGTAGCGGTCGACGCCGTGCGCCATCAGGGCGTGCGCCGCGTCGAGCACCTCCTCGACGGCGCCGGCGCCGTGCCGCTCCTCGCAGTCCAGCACGAAGCGGCGGGCGAAGATCAGGTAGTCGAGGATGGCGTCGGCCGCGGTCCACTGGCGGAACAGGTGATTGCCCTTGAAGAACGAGTTGTGGCCGTAGCTGGCGTGGGCGATGACCAGCGCCTGGGTGGCCATGGTGTTCTCTTCCATCAGGTAGGCGATGCAGGGGCTGGAATTGATCACGATTTCGTAGGCGAGCCCCTGCATCCCGCGCCGGTAGGCCTGCTCGTTGCGGATGAACTCCTTGCCGTAGGACCAGTGCGGATAGCCCACCGGCAGGCCGCTGGTCGCATAGGCGTCGAGCATCTGCTCCGAGGTGATGATCTCGATCTGGTTGGGATAGGTGTCGAGCCCGAACTCGCCGGCAATCCGGGCGATCGCGCCGTCGTAGCGCTCGATGAGCTCGAAGTCCCAATCGGCGCCGTGCGAGAGCGGGGTCATGGGTGGGCCCCCACGCTGGCGGCCAAGGCCGCAGCGCGACCCCCCGGGGGGGCGCAAGGCGCGCCTTGGGGCGGCCCGGCGGCGCGCCATGGGTGGGCCCCCCCGCTGGCGGTGCTCATGACGTTTCCTTGCGGAACAGTTCCCGGAACACCGGATAGATCTGCTCCCGGGCGCTGGCGCGGCGCATGGCGAAGTTGCCCGCCGCCTCGACCAGCGGCTCGTATTCCGCCCACAGCGAGGAGTTGCGGTCGCTCCCGGCGGGGGCCGCGAGCTCCAGGTAGGTGTAGTAGCGGGTCGCGGGCAGCAGCCGCTCGCGCAGAAAGCGGGCACTGCGCGCGGGATCCGCACCGAACGCGTCGCCATCCGAGGCTTGCGCCACGTAGACGTTCCAGTCGCTGGCGTAGCGATCGGCACGGACCCGGTCCGCGAGCTCCAGGGCCGAATAGACCACCGTGCCGCCGGAGCGCGTGTCGTGGAAGAAGCGGTCTTCGTCGACTTCCTCGGCGTCGTCGGTGTGGCGGATGAAGACCAGGTCCACCGCGCCGTACTTGCGGGTGAGGAAGAGGTACAACAGGGTGAAGAAGCGCTTGGCGAGGTCCTTCTTGTCCTCGTCCATCGAGGCCGAGACGTCCATCAGGCAGAACATCACCGCGCGGGCGATCGGTTCCGGCCGCAGGACCCGGTTGCGGTAGCGCAGGTCCGGCGCGTCGAGAAACGGCAGCGCGCTCCGCCGCCGGAGTATCCGCTCGAGCTCGGCGTAGGTGTGCGCGGCCGCCCCGGCCGCCCCCGCCGCCACCGCCACGGTGAACGCCGCTTCCAGCGCCTGGGCCTCGCGCGCGAGACCGCTGCCCAGCGCGATGCGGCGGGCGAGCGACTGGGTCAGCGTGCGGATGACCGCCAGGTTCGCGGGCACCCCGGACTTGGTATAGCCGGCGCGAATGCTCTGGTAGCGCTCGGTGCGGCCGAGGTGCGTGCGCGCCAGATGGGGCAGCTCGAGATCGTCGAAGAAGATCTGCATGAACTCCTCGCGCGAGAGCGAGAACCCGAACGCGTCCTCGGTCTCGCCCGCGCCGCCCGCGTCACTGCCGCCGCCGCCGCCGCCCGCGCCGGTCGGCCGGGGGAGGCGGTCGCCGGCGACAAATTCGCGATTGCCCGGCAGCACGAACTCGCGCTCGCCGCCGCGACCGAAGCCGAACGACGGCTCGGCAATGTCCTTGCGCGGGACGCGGACTTCACCCCCGCGCTCCATGTCGGCGATGCGCCGCTCGCCGACCATCTTCTTCACCGCGGCCTGGATCTGCGCCTTGTAGCGGCGCAGGAAGCGCGCGCGATTGACCGCGCTCTTGCCGCGGCCGTTCTGGCGGCGATCGATGAGCTGGAGCATGGTCGGTCCCGGGGGCAAGGCGCGCCGGTCAGGACGACTTGTGCACGCGCAGGTACCACTCCGCCAGCAGGCGCACCTGCTTCTCGGTGTAGCCCTTGGCGACCATGCGCGCCACGAAGTTCTGGTGCTTCTCCCGCTCGTCGGCCGACGCCTTGGCGTTGAACGAGATCACCGGCAGCAGGTCCTCGGTGTTGGAGAACATCTTCTTCTCGATCACCTCGCGCAGCTTCTCGTAGCTGCTCCAGGTGGGGTTGTGCCCGTTGTTGTGGGCCCGCGCCCGCAGCACGAAGTTGACGATCTCGTTGCGGAAGTCCTTCGGATTGCCGATCCCGGCCGGCTTCTCGATCTTCTCCAGCTCGGCGTTGAGCGCCGCGCGGTCGAAGCTCTCGCCCGTCTCCGGATCGCGGTAGTCCTCTTCCTGGATCCAGCAGTCGGCGAAGGTGACGTAGCGGTCGAAGATGTTCTGCCCGTATTCGGCATACGACTCGAGGTAGGCGGTCTGGATCTCCTTGCCGATGAACTCCGCGTAGCGCGGCGCCAGGTAACCCTTGACGTGTTCGACGTAGCGGCGGCGCAGCTCGTCGGGCAGGTCTTCGCGCGCCAGGCGCTGTTCCAGCACGTACATCAGGTGCACCGGATTGGCGGCGATCTCGGTCTGGTCGTGGTTGAACACCGCCGACAGGATCTTGTAGGCGAAGCGGGTCGACAGCCCCGTCATGCCCTCGTCGGAACCGGCGTAATCGCGATACTCCTGCAGCGTCTTCGCCTTCGGATCGACGTCCTTCAGCGTCTCGCCGTCGTAGACCCGCATCTTCGAATAGAGGCTCGAGTTCTCCGGCTCCTTCAAGCGGGTGAGGACCGAGAACTGCGCCATCATCTCCAGCGTGCCCGGCGCGCACGGCGCCTTGGCCAGCGACGAGTTCGCGAGCAGCTTGTCGTAGATCTTCACCTCCTCGGACACCCGCACGCAGTACGGCACCTTGACGATGTAGATCCGGTCGAGAAACGCCTCGTTGTTCTTGTTGTTGCGGAAGCTGTGCCACTCGGACTCGTTCGAATGGGCCAGGATGAGGCCGTTGAACGGGATCGCCGAAAACCCTTCGGTGCCCTTGAAGTTGCCCTCCTGCGTCGCGGTCAGCAGCGGATGCAGCATCTTGATCGGCGCCTTGAACATCTCGACGAACTCGAGCAGCCCCTGGTTGGCCAGGCACAGGCCCCCCGAGTAGCTGTAGGCGTCCGGGTCGTTCTGCGACAGCTGCTCGAGCTTGCGGATGTCGACCTTGCCGACCAGCGAGGAGATGTCCTGGTTGTTCTCGTCGCCCGGCTCGGTCTTGGTGATGGCCACCTGCCGCAGCACCGACGGGTTCACCCGGACCACCCGGAAGCGCGACAGATCACCACCGAATTCGGCCAGCCGCTTGAGCGCCCACGGCGACATGATCCCGTTGAGATAACGGCGCGCAATCCCGTAATCCGCTTCCAGCACGGCCCCATAGCGCTCCGGCGGAAACAGGCCCAGCGGGGACTCGTTGACCGGCGACCCCTTGAGCGCGTAGATGGGTCGCGCCTCCATCACCGCCTTCAGCCGTTCGGCAATCGACGACTTGCCGCCGCCCACCGGCCCCAGCAGGTAGAGAATCTGCTTCTTCTCCTCCAGCCCCTGCGCGGCGTGCTTGAAGAACGCCACGATCTGCTCGATCGCCTCCTCCATCCCATAGAACTCGCGGAAGGCCGGGTAGCGCCGGATCACGCGGTTGCCGAAAATGCGCGCCAGCCGCGGCTCGTTGCGCGTGTCGATGAGCTCCGCCTCCCCGATCCCCGCCAGCATGCGTTCGGCCGCCGTCGCATAGGCCCCCGGCTCCCGCTGGCACAGCTCCAGAAATTCCTCGAGGCCCAGCTCCTCGTCCTGCATGGCCGAATAGCCGGATCGATATTGCTCGAGAAGCGTCGCCATAGTCTTGCTCCTTGAAGTGTGCTTGGGTGCAAAAGCGCTTTGGGGTTCCTTTCGACTCCGCTCACTGCTACGGCGCTCGCGTACCACTTCAATCGAGGCCGCTATCGCAATTGAAGCCTTTCACGGTCGCCACCATTGGCTGCCTCGTTACATCGATGGCTAGCATTCGCTGTGCCAATTCCGCCATGTCGCTTGAGTGACGCGTTTTCGGGGGGTGGACGCCTGACGATGCCGGAGGGGAATGCAAAGTTACATGTCCGCGTTGCAATGGCTGCGATGGTTGCGGGATTGCACCTACTCGGCAAACCCATCACATCCTACAAAGGGCGAGCGTGGCGTGGACTACTTTGCGTTCGATTTCGGCGAGTGGGCCGCCAACTGTTAAGACCTGAGACAGCTGTCCCACTCGAATACGCCGGGCGACCAGTGGCACGGTCCTGCGCAAGAACAGCTATACGCTCCTGCTGACCTGCAACAGGTTTTCTCGATCCGGACGGTAGATGGCACGCAGCACCTCGAGTACCGATCGTGCCTTTTCGCGGTTGCTGCCACCGTGACTGCACACAAGCACGTCCAGCGCAACCCCGCCTGAGGCCGGCCAGGTGCGGATGGCCAAGTACGACTCGGCGAGTAACACCATCCCCGTGATGCCGCCGTCCTGCAGTACATGGTAATGGTCGCCGACGACGGTCAATCCCGCGGCCGACACCGCGGCCACGCAGATGCGTTTGACGTTGTGCAGGTTGTCAAGAATAGGGCGCGGCGCCCGGCATTCGTGCCATTCGGCGATCAGGTGGAGGCCATCGTCGATACCCGCGGAAGACGAGCATTCTTCGAGAATCATCTCCAATTGCATCAGCGACTCCGGGCGGCATGCGCGAGACATTGGTGGAGCCACCTGATCGGGAAAGATAGGCCGGCTTCGACGGCGATCATGGGATGCACCGAGAACATCTCATGCCTTGCATCTGCGAAAACCGTGCCGGCGAGTTGTCGACACGTCGTCGCAGTGCGGCGATCGGTCCGCGCGCCCACGCACTGGAAACAATTGCGCCAACCATGTGCAAGTCGTTCGCCTGGCGTAAGCCTTACTCCACGTCGAATTCGACAAGTGATCCTACACAGAGGCTCAGCGGACTATCGCTTTCAAATCCCCAAGCGGCGGCGCCGGATCCGGCGGCGTCGGAGTTGTCCGGGGGCATTGCCGGCCGCTTGCCGTTCCCTACGTCTAAGACTCCCCGCGACATGTGGAAGCCGCATCTCGGCTTCGGATGACCGGTTCGGGTTGCGCTGTAGGCCAAGTCCGACACCTCGACGAGATGTTCCTTACACGACAGCGCTACGGCTACTTACATTCGCCGACCCGACGATTGTCCAGTATTGGTTCCGGTGCCTCAATCAAGAAAACGGGAGCGGGGTTATGACTAATGAGTTCGGGAGCGGAGATGTTACCTATGTTGAGTTCCCGGCGGCGGGTTCGGGGCCAGCCATGCGTCCTGCAACGGTCGCGACTTTTGCAAGGCGCATCGGCGGCGGTCGAACCCGCGGCGCTTCTGCGGCGCAACGCAATGGCGACTGCCCGCTGATCGGACGGTCGCCCGAAATGCTGGAAGTCGTGGAGCGCCTTCGCCGGGTAGCACCGTCTGTCGCGGCGGTGATGCTCGTTGGCGAATCGGGGACCGGGAAGGAAATTGCGGCCCAGTTGCTTCACACTCAGAGCACGCGGTCGAGCGGGCCGTTCGTGAGCGTGAACTGCGGCGCCATTCCGGCGAATCTGGTCGAAGCCGAGTTGTTCGGGTACGAACGCGGTGCGTTTACTGGCGCGGTGCGCCAGCACCAAGGCTACTTCGAACGCGCCTCCGGAGGAACGCTTTTCCTCGACGAAATAACGGAGATGCCCGTCGCCCTGCAGGCGAAGCTGCTGCGTGTGCTGGAGAGCGGGCGCATCGTTCGCGTCGGGGGAGCCGAAGAGATCGCCATCGACGTACGCATCGTCACAGCGACCAATCGCCCGTGCGACGCGGCGATCCGCGATCAAGGTCTGCGTGAGGATCTTTTTTATCGGCTCGCTGTATTTATGGTCAGGCTGCCGCCGCTGCGGCAGCGCGGCGACGATATTGAACTACTGGCGGAAGCGTTCCTGGCGCGGCTCAATCGGGAGTATGGGACGGCGAAACGGTTCGATCCAGCCACGCTGGCAGTTGCGCGGACGCACACATGGCCGGGAAATGTCCGTGAACTCAAGAACTGCGTGGAACGCAGCTACGTTCTTTCGGATATTTTGGTCAGGCTCGACGTCCACCCGGTCCTGGACATTGCGAGCAACGCTGTGGATCCGCGCGACGGTGTGCGTCTGCCGATCGGCACGACGATGGCCGATGCCGAACGCGATCTGCTCCTTGCAACGTTGCGGCATTGCGGAGGCAACAAGCGACGCACCGCCGATATGCTCGGGGTAAGCCTCAAGACCGTATACAACAAGCTGGTGGGATATGGGATTGCGGCCACGCTGTTGCGGGCGGCCGGAGATGGTTAGGGGATGTCGATGAATGTCCACCGACACCATGACCGGTTTCGGTTCGCCCGAGAGGACGTCGGGAGCGCGCTCGTACTTTTCGCCGTACTGGTGGTCATCGTATGCACATTCGTGCGATGACACGTATCGCCCCACCACGCAGAACAGGAGACAACACAAATGAATTGGCACCGCATCGAGGGCAAGTGGCAACAGTTCAACGGCATGGTGAGGAAGCATTGGGGCAGGCTCATTGGCGATCCTCTCGACATCAGCAGCGGCAAGCGCGACCAGCTCGCGGGGCGTATGCGCGAGTTGTATGGCCTGTCGAAGGATGACGCCGAAAGACGGGTACGTGACCTCGAGAACCGTTACCGTGGCTGGACGCCGGAAACGCGGACCGCGACGATGATCAGGATCATTCTCCTGGGCGAGCGAAGCCGACGATAGCTGTAGGTGCGCACCTACATCGATTCCAGCCGCTATCTCATTCGGTTGCCGTGTTCGTCGTTCTAGAGTGTGATCGTCGAGGGCGGACTCGAACCCGTCCATATCGAAAATTGAGCGACCGATAAGAGGAGTGACGACAAGTCGCCCATCGAAAAGGGACCAGTTGACCAGGAGGTGCTTTGATGAACCGCAAGCTCGCTTCAACCTCTTTTGTGCTCCTGACCTCCGCGTTGACGCTCGGTGGTTGCGCGGTGCCCGCTTATGAACGATACGACGGGGTGAGCCGAACCGAGTACTACGCACCGTCGGGAACTGAGTACTACGCACCGTCGGTTCAGTACGGGACCGTCAATCGAATCGAAGTGCTACGCGAGGAGGGGCCTCCGGTTCCCGTCGGTGCGTTGCTCGGTGGTATTGCCGGTGGCGTAATCGGGCACCAGATCGGCGGCGGAACCGGCAATACGGTAGCAACGATTGCCGGCGCCATCGGCGGTGCGCTGGTCGGCAACGAGGTTCAAAAGCAGCAACAGGTCCAGGGCGATAGGTATCGGGTGACGGTCCAACTTGACTCCGGTGGTCTTGCCACCTTCGAGCAGCGGCAGAGCATGGCCCTGCGGCTTGGCGACCGGGTGCGCGTCGAGAATGACCGCGTGTATCTCATATGACGTCGAGCTGCATCAGGCGCATTGTTGACTAACCATTCATGACAATGGGTTCCTGCGCATCGAGTCACGCGCAAATCCACCAGGTAAAGGAGAGCAAAAATGCTTTCGCATCGACATGCACGCAAGACCGCACGGCAATGGGTGAGATTGGTAGCGGTTGCGTCGATTGTCATTGCCAGCGGGCATGCTTACGCGCAATCCGAGCAACAGGAATTGGTCAACGCATCCGAGACGACGTTTTCCAATTTCATGCGCGATCCCGATATGACATGGCTGCAGCGGCATATCGGGCGCGCCAAGGGCGTGCTGATCGCGCCGCAGATTGTCAAGGCGGGCTGGATCTTCGGTGGATCGGGCGGTCGTGCCGTCCTGTTCGCGCGCAACGAGCAAACGGGACGCTGGAGCGGACCGGCGTTCTATAACGTTGGCGCAGCGAGCGTCGGCTTCCAGGCGGGTGTTGCAGTGTCCGAGACCGTAACGCTCGTCATGACCACAAAAGGCATCAATTCGCTGCTCGCCACGTCGGTCAAGCTTGGCGGCGATGCGAGCATCGCCGCGGGCCCGGTCGGGGCAGGCGCGAACAGTGACGTCACCTCCGACTTTGTCGCGTTCAGCCGGTCCAAGGGGGTCTACGGCGGCCTCAATCTCGAGGGGAGCGTGATCGATGTCGCTGACAGCTGGAACCGCACCTACTACGGAACGGGCGTGCTGCCACCGGACATCCTGGTGCGAGGAACTGCGCACAACACCCAGGCGGACCGGCTGGCAGCAGAGTTGACGCGCGCGGCCTCAGGCGAGAAGACGACCTCGGCCCGATAGTCGAGGCAACGCGAGGCGTTGTCGACGACCGGGCGCCGAAGGAATGTGCGTCGCGCCCGGTCGCGTCGTCTCGCCCCAGTTGAGGAGCCAAACCATGCGAAACTCGCCGCTGCGCGGGGCCCGCCGGATCCTAACGAGCCTCGCCGTGTACGGTGCGATGGCGACCGCCGTTCATGCCGCTCCCATTACGTACACGATGAGCGGCGTAGCTGACGGCAGCTTGGGTGCGACCAACTTTTCCGATGTCTTCTTTGCCGTGACGGCGGTCGGGGACACCTCGACGCCTTATTTGCTCGCGCCGGGCGTTCCGTGTATCGACACGACACAGTCGACCTTCACGATCGAGGGCGTCGGATCGGGTACGATAACGACGCCGATCAGCGTTGCCGTAAACACTGCGTGGCAGATCGTCGCCATCGTCCAAGGGCGTTGTGCCGATGGCGGCTCGATGTGGATCGTCGGATCCAACGCTTCCTTTGGCAGCTACGACCTCACAACGGACCTCGCGATGGTGGCGCTCACCATCCCGAGCGCGCCGCCGGGCGTCACGGTGGACACGCCTCAGGGCACGCTCGTCCTGCACAACGTGGCCGCGCTACTGTTGGATGCCCAACTGAGTGAACCGGCTGTGGCGGTGGTCCAGTCGGCGAACGAGGCAAACGTGGTGCGGACCCCCGACGACATGTCCGGCGGGGCGGTGGGCAACTTCCAGGGCCTGTGGTACAACGCCCCGGCCGAATCGGAATCGGGCTGGGGGATCAATCTCGCGCACCAGGGCGACGTCATCTTCGCCACCTGGTTCACGTACGACCTCAACGGCCAGGCGTGGTGGCTCAGCATGAGCGCCGAGAAAACCGCCGACAAGGTCTACACCGGACAACTCTTCGAAACGCGCGGCCCGGCCTTCGATGCGGTCCCGTTCTCACCCGCGGCCGTAACGCGCACGCCGGTCGGCTCCGGCACCTTGACCTTCAGCGACGCCAACAACGGCACGTTCGCGTACACGGTCGGTGGCATCAGCCAGACCAAGACCATCACCCGCCAGGTGTTCGGCCCGTCGCCGACATGCTCCTTCGGTACGCAGCCGAACCCCGCGCTCGCGACCAACTTCCAGGGTCTGTGGTACAACGCGCCGGCCGAATCGGAATCGGGCTGGGGGATCAATTTCGCGCACCAGGGCGACGTCATCTTCGCCACCTGGTTCACCTACGATCTCGACAGCAACCCGCTGTGGCTGTCGGGGACCGCGCACAAGACGGCGCCAGGCATCTATGCCGGAACGCTCAATCGCACGACGGGCCCCGCGTTCAGTTCCATGCCGTGGAACAAGAACAACGTGACCGTGGCCCCGGTCGGGACGTACACGCTCACCTTTGCCGACGGCAACAATGCGACGTTTGCATACACCGTGCATGGAGTGACACAGAGCAAGCCGATCATACGGCAGGTCTTCCGCACGCCGGGAACCGTGTGTCTGTAGAGAGTACGCACACCCCATCCGGATGCACCGGAAAAGCAGTCGACGACGTCATGGCGCGTACCGAGGCGGACGTGCCTGGAACGCGGCTTCGCCACGACGACGATGGAGCGACTCGTCGAATGGGCGCAGACCGGTTCGATGTGGCCGATGAGTTTCGGTCCTCGTCTGCTGTGCCGTCGAGATGATGCACGCTGCGGCACGCTACGACCTCGACCGCTTTTGGCATCGTGTTTCGTGCGAGCCCCCGCCGGTCGGACATCCTGATCGTGTCGGGGACGCTCTGCAACAACAAGATGGCGCCCGCGCTACGCCGGGTATGCGACCAGATGCCTGAACCGCGGCGGGTGAACAAAATCGATCGGATCGATACGATCGCCCGTTGACCGTGGCCGACCGGGACTGTTCCGACCTGCGATAGCTCCGCTCGGCGAGCGCCCTAGCCGAAGATGCCTCCAGGGGGTACCCCTTGCGCTCCAGCCGAGTGGGCGCACTCAGCGTGGCCGCAGCCGCACGCGTCGTCGTCCGCCGCGGCTTGGTTGGCATTCGCCTGTTCGGCGCAATAGTCGCTGCAATACTGCTCGCCTGGCCCGACCGTGCAAATGCATGCGGGATGGGCACACTTCGTCAACGAAGAGAGCTTGACGGGGGTTTCCGTTTGCACTGTTTCCATGGCCGGTATCCTTTCGGTCTACACGAAACCGCACGAACCGATTTAACCGTAGTGACGTGCTGTTGATGCGGGTATCGTCCGTGATCCCAATTGAGCGTCGGACAACTCCTACGCGATGCCGAATCCTGGATCATGCGGCATGTCTTCCGCACGCCGGGAACCGTGTGTCTGTAGAGTACGCGCGTCCCATCCGGTTGCACCATCCGGTTGCACAAAAAAATGGGCGGATGCTTCCATCCGCCCAAGACGGTCCGGGAAGGAGGATCCACGGACCAGTTGACCGCCCCGGGTGGGGCGGGGAGGGAGCGCGAACCTTATTTGTGGAACTTCGCCTTCGCGGCGTCTATCCGGTCGGCGACCGTCTTCCGCGTTGTCACGATCGGTTTCTCATGGGTTGTTCCCGACGGGCGTCGTCGCCCGGCGGAGGCGAAACATCGCTCGGTATCCAGTCGCTGTAGAGATCCTCGAATCTCCTGATCTGCTTCTCGGCTTCGTCCTTGCTGATCCCGTAGGCTTCCTGGATCTTCCCGGCCAGCTCATCGCGATTGCCGGCCACGACGTCGAGATGATCGTCGGTCAGCTTGCCCCATTGCTGCTTCACCTTGCCCTTGAATTGCTTCCAGTTGCCCTCGATTTGGTCCCAGTTCATATGCATCTCCTATGAGTGTGCTCGAGGGCGAGGAGCGCCCCGGCGTTTACCTGCGGGAGCAGCCCGCATGCCAGGCGGTCAATCCAGCGGAAACAACTACTTGAGGTAGGCGGCACATGCGGGCCGTTGCAGAAAATTCTCCGCCCATGGAAGTTCTTGCATCCGATTGTGGCTTCCGCGGTTCGGCTGCGACACTTTCGATCCTATTTCCGCGCGGATTTTCGGGTATGTCTCTTGCCCGCTTTCTCAAGGGAAAGGGCCACCGCCTGCCGAATTGCTTTTGCTTTGGAATCGGGATGGCTGGAGCCAATCGTAGAATGTCCTACGTGATTTGAAGCGAATGTCCGACTGCCATGTCGCTCGGCACGCGTATCGTGCTAACCAGCGGCCGCGAGGCTGCATTGGTGACACGCAGCGGTCGATTCTTCGGCCCCTTCGGGCAAGAGATTCGGCTGAACATCGTAGCGACTGACAAGACAGGAGGTCCACATGAAATCGTCGAGCATTGCCAAGAGCGTGACAGCATTCGCGATCCTTGCTGTGTTTGCGGGCTGTTCGACCTGGCACAGAATGGACAAGACGGAAGGAACGGTCGCGGGCGGCGCAGGTGGCGCTGTCGCGGGCGCGGTGGTGGGCGGACCTGTGGGCGCGGTCGTGGGCGGCGTTGGCGGCGCTTATGTGGGTAACGAAGTCGCTGGAAAAGATCAACCAGTAACGTCCTCGTCGCCGTCCACGTCCCAGACTTCCTCGCGCTACGACTCGGCATTGGTACGTAGCGTGCAGCAGGCCCTGAACGACAGAGGGTACAGCGCCGGCTCGGTCGACGGTCAGTGGGGCCCTGCCACCGAGGATGCGGTGAGGAGGTTCCAACAGGCATCCGGCTTGCCGCAGACCGGTGAGCTGGAACGGTCCACGCTCGCGGCCCTGGGCGTCGCGCGCACGATGTAGACGTGTAACTTGATCCATTGGGTGCGGCCCCGGCCAGGAAAGCGGGGCCGCCGCCATTTGGTATGCAGGTTCGAACCTACACGAATTCGCGCCAGAGTCCGAGGACGACGGAACGGGCACCAAGGTCACGTGGATTCGTCGTGACGTATTCGCTCGATGCCGCCACCCCGCGCGACGGCCACGAAACATCGACGCGCAGCGAGATCGCGCGGCGTTTGGCTGCGTTCACGGGGCTCGCCTACGAGGGCGAATACGACCCGCTGAAACGGTACGCCAAGACCCCTTACTTTGTTCCGCGCGATACGTTGACGAGCGAGACCGCATCGCGAATCGGCATCCGGAACGATTCCGATCTCTTCGGTGCCGTGGTGCCGCACCCGTTCGTCGCCACCAAGACGATCACGCATCCGTTGGTCGACGATCGAGCGCACTCGCCCACCGGATGGAGCCCCGAATTCCCCCGCCGTGTCGTCGACGTCGTTTTGGATGGCTTCAGTGCGTTCGCCAAGAAGGACGCCCTGCGGGCGGGCTGCAGGCTGCTCAAAGGTGGCACGGTACGCGTCAAGCCCGCGACCGGACTCGCGGGGCTTGGCCAGTTCACGGCGAAGAGCGCAATGGAACTTGTCCATGCATTGGATGAGATCGATGCAGAAGAAATGGGTAGGTCCGGCGTTGTCGTCGAGCAGAATCTCGTCGATGTGACGACGTATAGTATTGGCCAGGTCCGCGTGGCGGATTTCCGCGGCGCATACTATGGCACGCAATGTCTGACGACGAACAACCATGGCGCGGACGTGTACGGTGGCTCGGATATCACCATGGCACGGGGTGATTTCGACGCGTTGCTGGCGTTACAGTTGCCTGAGGACGTCCAGCTCGCGATAAGGCAGGCACGGGCCTACGACCGGGCGGCGGGAGAATGCTTCGACGGCTTCTATGCATCCCGTCGCAACTACGATGTCGCGCAAGGCCGCGACGCAGCGGGTCGTCGCCGTTCAGGGGTCCTGGAGCAATCGTGGCGGCTGGGGGGCGCAAGCAGTGCGGAGATCGTGGCATTGGAAGCGTTCAAAGCCCACCCCTCGCTCCGTACGGTGCGGGCAATAGCGCGCGAAGTGTACGGGGAAGCACCGGTGATCCCCGCGAACGCCGTCGTCTATTTTCGCGGCCTCGATCCAAATGTTGGACCGCTTACCAAGTTTGCCTGGACAGAACCGCATGCCGACGCGTGATCAGCCGGTCTACATGCGGGTTGAGGATGAGCACATTCTCGGCACCTTGATCGTACCTGGATCACTCCTTCCGGGTGTGTTGTTCGTGCACGGCTGGGGCGGCGACCAGTCGCAATACGTCGCCCGGGCGCGCGAGCTGGCGGCACTTGGTTGCGTATGCCTGACCTTCGACTTGCGCGGGCACGCACAGACGCGGGCGCGACACGAACTGGTCTCCCGCGAGGAAGGGATGCGTGACATCCTGGCCGCGTATGATTTTCTCGCAGCCCAGCGAAACGTGGATTCCGATTCGATCGCCGTCGTGGGCAGCAGCTACGGCGGTTACCTGGCCGCGTTGCTGACCACGCTGCGTCCCGTGAAATGGCTGGCGCTGCGTGCGCCTGCCCTCTACAAGGACTCGGAATGGAATCATCCCAAGCTTCGCCTGAGCAGCGAACAGAATCTCGAGAAATATCGCCGGCAGCCAGTGAATCCGGACGAAAGCAAGGCGCTCCGAGCCTGCATGGCGTTCACAGGCGATGTGCTCATCGTGGAATCGGAGCACGACACCGTGATACCCCATCAGGTCATCGTCAACTATCGCGAGGCGTGCATCAGTGCCCGTTCGCTGACCTGTCGATTGATCGAGGGCGCGGATCACGGGTTGTCGACCGAGCCATGGAAGAGCGCATACACGCAGCTGCTGGTCAACTGGTTCACCGAGTTCGTGTTCGGCATGCAGGCGGCTGAGCCGACGCCATCGGTATCCACGCCGAGCAGCGCGGGGACGGAAACGCTTCCCGCAGAAGCTTGACCGCGGTCGTTGTACGCGCGTTGCCGATAGCTCAGGAAACGTTCACAGGGCGAATACTCGGAACAGGTGCCCTCGAAGCAGCGGGCGGCGCCGTGGAAATCGTAGCGGCGGTCGAAGCAATATTCGAGATAAAGTCACCGGTGCGATCCCGGTATTTCGCCGGGGTCGTGACGCACCCGCTCAACATCGTGACAAGCATGGCAACCAGGAATGCGTCAATGATGACTAGGAAGGTGATCCTTGGGATATCCTGCATCGCCGACTCCTCTCGCATCGATGTGATATTAGATGCGGGTAGGGACGTGCGGTGCCTAGGCGGTGGGCGCAATCGCACGTAGTCCGGAGGCTTTTTTTCATGTAGTCGGGCGCGCACGGTTGCCCAGGTTTCAGATCTGTTCCGTGTAGGACCTTGCCTACGTTGGAATCGGATCCGGGATGACGATCTCCCTTCGAGAGTGCGATTAGCCTCGAACCGTTATGGCTTCAGCGTGGCTGCTGCCGAAAAACGGAGGTGCGTATGGGCGGATTGTTCAGGACTGTCATGATCGCGGGCGCGACGGCCGCGGCGTCGTGGTTGGTGACGCGCTGGCTCGATGCCAGTCGGGCGGCAGCCGGCACGACGACCCGGCACCCGGTTGAACAATGGGAGAACGAAGGGGGCGCGCTTGCACCGCAGCAAGCGAGCGCGGATACATCGCAGGTCCCCCGCTAGCCCAATCGCTGTTCAAGCCCGTGCCGACGTGGGACGAGGACCTGTCGACAGGGGTCGTCGCTACACGGCGATAGCAGCAGGGCTCTGGCGATACCGCACGTCGGATAACAGACGGTCCATTTCTTTCCTGACGACGGTGTAGCACTCGCAAGCGCCGGTCTCCAACCCCGGCCGCTCGAGCACGGTTATGTGCCCGCGGCGGTAACGAATGACACCGGCGCGCTGAAGGTTTCCGGCGGCCTCGGTAATGCCTTCCCGGCGTACGCCGAGTGCGCTGGCGACCAAGTCCTGCGTCATGACCAACTCATTCGAAGGCAATCGATCGAGGGTCAACAACAACCATCGGCACAGCTGCTGCTCGATCGAATGGTGCCGATTGCAGGCCGCGGTCTGGCACATCTGGGTGAGCAGCGCCTGCGTATAGCGCAGAAGCAAACGATGCAGCAGCCCGGCGCGATTGAATTCCTCCTTCAGCAATCGCGCCGGTAGCCGATAGCCGTGTCCCGCGGTCTGCACGACGGCCGAGCTGGGGGTGGTATCACCTCCCATGAACAGGGAAATGCCGAGGATGCCTTCATTGCCCACTCCCGCGATTTCGGCCGATGAGCCGGACTCCAGGACATAGAGCAATGACACGATGGCGGTTGTTGGGAAATAAGCGTGCCGCAACTGGCCGCCAGGTTCATAGAGGGATGCGCCAAGCAGCAACGGGACCAGCTCCATATGGGGAGCCAGGCGTTCGAATTCCGCGGTGGGCAGCGCGGCGAGAAGCTGGTTCTGATTCGGGCTATGGGGTAACGACATGGCGATCGATCGACATCCTGTGCCCTACTTCCCTGCGGTAAGCTCCACGCCGATTCCTCGGTAACCGATGAAGCGACAGGACCGGTCAAACATCGGCTCTCCGCTCACCTGAAATCGTTGATCCGAGCCATCGGTATTGGTGCGGCTGAATACGAAATCCAGGAACGGCTGCCGTGCGGCAATTTTTTCCCGAAGCGCTTCTCGCTCCGCCTCGTTCCAGCCAACCGTCTCGTCGACCCTTGTTTCGCCCGCAAAGGTGGCGACGCGGATGCCGAGCATTTCCAGGACCGGACCGGAGACCTTGGTGAAATTCCCGGTCTCGTCCTGCTCCCAGTACCAATCGGAGGCCAGCTCGGTCAGGCTCCGATAGCGTGCTTCGCTCTCGCGCAGTTCCGCCGTTCGCTCCTCGACCGTCTGTTCCAGCACCTTGTTGAAATTCTCGAGTTTCTTGTACAACAGCCGCACTTCCAGCACGTTGCGAATGCGCGACTTGACTTCAACCAGATCGAACGGTTTGCTGATGAAATCCCTCGCGCCTGCCTGCAGCGCGCGCAGCTTGTGACCCGGTTGGGCGGTGAGCACGATGACCGGCAGGTAGCTGTCGGCATCGTTGGTCTTGAGCCCTTCCATGACCTGAAATCCGTCCATCAAGGGCATCTGCAGGTCGAGCAGGATCAGGTCGTAGCCGTTCTTCCGATGCAGAGCGCAGACCTCCTGCGGATTCATCGTCGAGGTAACGCGGGTGTAGCCTGCCTCGCTCAGCATCTGCTCGAGCAGCGTGACATTGGACGCCTGGTCGTCAACGATCAGGATGCGGGCGCCAAGCATTTCGGGGGCATTGACCATCACGCCTGTTCCTCCCTGTTCGCGCGAGCCGCTCCCGCTTGCGCAAATTGAAGCGCCACGTCCAGCGTACCCATGAATTCGTGGACCTTGATGGGCTTGGTGAGGTAGCGGAAGAACCCCGCCTCCAGGCCTTTCGCGACGTCGCGCGGCATTACATTGGCACTGAGCGCCACCACGGGAATGTGCGCCGTGGCGGGATCTTCGGCGAGGATGCGCAGCGCCCTGATACCGCTGATGCCGGGCAAATTGATGTCCATCAGGATGACATCCGGCCTGGAGGCGCGCGCAATCTCGATGCCGCGGTCGCCATCCCTGGCGCTGAGCAAGCGGATATCGGGTCGGCGCGCAACGAGATCCTCGACCAGCATCAGATTGGCGGGGTTGTCCTCGACGTAGAGCAAGGTGCGCAACGGCGCGTCGGCTTGAACTCGTGCCAATGAGACCGCCGTGGGTTCAACGGCATCGCACGCCGGCCGTGGTTCGGACGTCAGGTCGAGCTCGATCCAGAATACGCTGCCCTTCCCGATGGTGCTTTCCACGCCGATGACGCCGCCCATCGACTCGATCAGCCGTTTGCACACCACCAGGCCGATCCCGGTGCCTTCCTCGGCGCTCGCTTCTTGCCCGAGACGATTGAACGGTTGGAAAAGCTGCGTCAACTGATCCGAGGTCAGGCCTTTGCCGGTATCCCTGACGGATATGCGAATGCTTCCCGGGGGGCGCGCAATGCAGTCCACGACGACCGCTCCACCCACCTTGTTGTACTTGATCGCGTTGGAAAGAAGGTTGATGAGAACCTGCTTTACCCTTGTGCGGTCGGCCTTGACGAAGCAGGGGTTGTCGAACCGGGGAAAGCCGACCTTGATGCCGCGCGTCTGGGCTTGCGACTCGATCATGGCCTGGCACTCGCGCATGACTTCGGCCAGCGATGTCGATTCCAGCGACAGCGAGAGCTTCCCGGATTCGATCAGCGCGAGATCGAGGATCTCGTTGATCAGCTCCAGCAGGTACCATCCGGCCTTGAGAATCTGATCGATGCTTCGCTTCTGCGAGATCGTCGGCTGCGGGGAACCGGATTCCATGAGCTGGGCAAAGCCGAGGATCGCATTGAGCGGGGTGCGCAACTCGTGGCTCATGCTGGACAGGAAATCCGATTTCGCGAGGTTGGCCTTTTCGGCAACGGCCATGGCGTTATGCAGCTCCAGTTCGACCTGCTTGCGCACCGAGTTGTCGGTGCCGATCAGGAGATAGCCGATGATGTCGCCGTAATCGTCGCGCAGTGCCGTGATCGACACGATCGCCGGGAAGCGACCGCCGTCCTTGCAGATATACGTCAACTCATAGATGTCTTCGATGCCGCGCGAAGCCTTGAAGCTCAGTGCTTCGAAGCCCGGCGCAATGGGGGTGGCGAGCTCGAGGCTCAATGCCTGCGCGCGGGCCATCACTTCGTGCGGATCATGCATGTCGCTGGGGCTGATCCTGTTCACGACTTCGGCGGCGTGATAGCCCAGCATTCGCTCGGCGCCGACGTTGAACAGTTGAATGATGCCTTTCTCGTCGGTGGCGATGATCGAGAAATTGGCGCTGGTGAGAATGGCGTTCTGCAAGGCCCCGGTCTTCAGCAACACAGCCTGGCGACGCACTTCGGTGATACCTTCGGCCGTCCCGACAGCGTCGATGATGGCTGAATCGTTCACTGCTTCGAGCATGGCCGCCCTTCGGGTAAAGCGTGCGATGACGGGGAAACGGATCGTGCGGCCGGCGGCGCATCGCCGTGTTCCGAACCACGTGGGATTGTCCTTGCCTTTTCGCCAACTATCTGTGCGCAAGCACACATAGGGCGGCCGTTCGGCGCTTTGCGTGCGCTCTGCGGCGATGCCATGCGGTTGAGCTTGTCGCATTGCGAAATGGCAAGGGGCCGATGCATGTGCACCGGCCCCCGCGCTTCCTGCCCGACCCGCGACCCGGAAACGGGCTACCCTTTCTGCTTGCGGGCTTCCTCTTCGCGCTTCAGTTCGTCGCTGTCCTTCTTCCTGTCTTTCGACCTGCCCGCGCCGGGTGTGGGCTCTGTACCACGCGGCTCAGCCTTGGGCGCCGGTATGGGCGCCGGTGGCGGTGCTTTGGGCGCAGCAACCGGCGGACGGGGTTCGGCTGGCCTTGCGGCCGGAGAAGGCTCGGGTCTCGCCCTTTGCGCCGGTGGTTGTGGCGCCGGGACGGGCGGGGCGACTTGCGGTACAGCGGCCGGGGCGGGCGTCGCACGTTGTGGCGGTGGTGCCACTGGCCGTTCACGCTGCTCCGGCCGTCCGCGTTGTTCCGGCGGCTGCGGAGCTGGTGCCGGCGGGGCAACTTGCGGTGCCGCGGCCGGGGCGGGCGTCGCACGTTGTGGCGGTGGTGCCACTGGCCGTTCACGCTGCTCGGGCCGTCCGCGTTGTTCCGGCGGCTGCGGAGCTGGTGCCGGCGGGGCAACTTGCGGAGCAGCGGCCGGGGCCGGCGTCGCGCGTTGTGTCTGTGCGGACGGTGGCACGACCGGCCGTTCGCGCTGTTCCGCTCTGCCGCGCGATTCCGGAGACGGCGCTGCCTGTACCGGTGGCGTAGCCTGTTGCGGCGCGACCTGCGATGGCGCGGCAGTTGCCGGCGCCGCGCGTTGTGTCGCTGTGGGCGGCGGCGCGACCGGCCGTTCGCGCTGTTGCATCGGTCGACGCTGTTCAGCCGTACCGCGTGATTCGGGTGGTTGTGGCGCCGATACGGGCGGCGTGGCTTGCGCTGGCGCCCTGCCTTGCGGTGGCGCACCCGGAGCATCTGCGGCGGCAGGCGTTGCTGCCGCCTTTCGCTCATCGGATCTTCCGCGTGCATCACCCGGCCTGGCGCCGGGAACCGCCGGTGGCGGACGAACGGTCGGTGTTGCTGTCTGTGCTGGGGCGACCACCTTGACGGCGGGCGCCGGCACGGTGGCAGCAGTTCTCAATTCCCTGCGCGCGGCGGCGTCGAGCGGTTTGCCCGGCTGCGCAGCGAGTTGCGACTGTTGCGCCGCGAATCCGACGGGTGCCGCAGGGGGGGCGGTGCGAGCGACAACGGGCCGCTCGAACACGCGGGACGGCGGCTTGTCGCCCGGGCCGGCGGCGCCGCGCACGCTTCTCTCGGTCGGCGCGACCGGCGCCACTACTGCGACCGGGGCGCTGGCAGCCATTTCGCGCGTTACCCGAACCGCCGCACGCCCCACCGGCTCCGACTGCACGAACGCAGTCGTCGGCACGGCGACAACGGCGCCTGGCACTTGCCGATTGGCGTAGACGACATTGGTCACGTTCGAGTTGTTGTAGTAGTTGTTGATGATGGTGGTATTGACGACCGTGTTGCTCTGGTTGATGTTCGTGAAATAGCCGCGGCTCACCGGATACGACGGTCGATAGACCTCGCGCGGGCCGAGCGGGAACCACGCGACGCCACCGACGTTGCCGCCGGAGATCGCGATCTGGAAGCCAAGCCCGCCCACGAACACGACCAGCGCCGGGGCATAGTAGGCCCGCGTGCGCACGGGGCCGGGTACCCAACCCCAGGTTCCACCGAGATACGCCCACCGACCGTAGTGGGACACGGCGAAGCCCCAAGGCGCGTCATCGACCCACGTCCAACCCCAGGGGTCGACCCAGGCCCAATGGCCGTCGCGGTAGGGCGCCCAGTCGGCGGCCACGCGATTCGGGTACCAGACATTGCCGTAACCCGGGTCCACGCGCCACGTGCCGTTCGCATCGAGGTCCTGATAGCCGACCACGTCCGGCGAGACATAGCGGGCGGAAACCGAGCTGTCGTACAGGCGGTCGCGATCGCTCGACCACCCATCGAACTCGTCGAACCGCGGTGCGTCGACATACGCGTACTCGCGCAGGCCGGTCCCCATGAAGCGATACGGTTGCCGCGAATCGATCACATACGCCGCGCCTTCGCCGTAAACCTCACCCTGGCCATTGCGCACGATGATCGTCGTCGCATTGCCGTCGGGGTCCACCTCGATCCGGAAATCACCGGGTTGCCGCAGGGTAAAGGCGAGATTGGGCGTGTCGATTTCGAACAGCTGGTTGGGGTCGAGCCGGCGAACACGGACGTTCAAAATGCCCTGCGTCAACTGGAGTTGGGCAATACGGTCGTCGAGATTCAGCACGGATACGCCGGTACCGGCATTCATGCGAATCATGGCGCCGCCGACCTGGATTTCGGCCCGCGCACCCGCATCCGCCCACAGGCGGTCGCCGGTGGTCAGCGGCCGATTGACCGTAGCGAGTACCCAATCGCTCTCGCCGGCGGGCGAAAAACTGACCGCGCCGGTCGTGTAGCCCAGGCGCGCGACGCGTGAGGGCGGGTCGGCGCTTGCCCAGCCGCTGAAGGCCAAGACCACGACGCCGGCGACGAGGGCGAAGAAGCGAAGACCTAGAGGTTGCGTTTGCATAATGATTCCTTCCTACAGGGTGCGCGGTTCCGACCGGTTATTTCGTCGAAGTGGGCCTATAACGCGGCACCCACTCGTTTCGATGACAGTGCACTCAAGCGAAGACCTCCGCACGGCACCTGCGTGACGACGACGGAGGCCATGTCCGATGCAATGCGCATACCGCGTCGATATATCGGTTACGTTCTGTTACAAAGATGCCGGGCAGCATACGAAGCGCCGCGTTCATCGTCTGTTCGTTAGCGCACCAAACCGACCCGATTGGCCATTGGGATCGTTGGGGCCATCGTCGTGCAGGTTCGCCCTGCTGCACCCGGCGACGCAAATTGTGTTCTGTGCCGCGCGGCGCTTGGAACTATCGAAGTCTATGTGCGCTGGCGTACGGAACGCCCGGGCCGGGAAGGATACAGTGCAAATCGGTGCATTGCGAATCGCTTCAAGCAATGCGTTTCGGTCACTCAACCCACGCAAAGGCCAGTGTCATGAACAACATCGTCTATATTGTCGGCGCAATCGTCATCATCGCTGCCATCCTGTCGTTTTTCGGTCTGCGCTGAAGCGCTCTGTGTGCGCCAACGCACCGACTTCCGAGCGCGATCGGCCCCAAGCTTCTCCGACTCAACGGAGAAACCATGAAACCAGGTAACCTTGTCACTTTGATTTTCGCTGGAACCGCCCTTGTCGGCGGCTGCGCGAGCGCCGATTCGCCCAACGACCGATACGACAATGGCGGTTCGCGTTATAACGATGGTAACTCGCGTTACTACGGGGCGCGATCGAACGAAGGCTCCCATGGTGTCGTAGACTCGATCGAATCGACACGCGCCGGGAGCGACAACAACGCCGTCGCCGGGACGATCATCGGCGGTGTCGTCGGTGGTGTCCTTGGACATCAGATCGGTAGCGGCACGGGGAACTCGGTTGCCACCGTCGCCGGGGCGGTCGGCGGCGCCGTGGTAGGCCACGAAATCGGCAAGGGCAATGCGGACCGGGAAACTTATCGTCTTCGCGTCCGTTTGGACAACGGCATCTATCAGACACTGACGCAGGCCAGCATTGGCGACTTGCGGGTCGGCGACAGCGTGCGCATCGAAGACGGGCGCGCGTATCGTTATTGACATCGCTGGAGCGCTCGGGGCGGCGCTTGGTTTCGCCCCAACGCGGCACCCGTGATCCCGTGCTCTGACGGCGGCGTGTTTCGCTTAAAGGAAAATGCATGACAAACATCACTCGCAGGTTGGCATCGCTGGTTGGCATTCTGTTCCTGGCAATGGCGCTGGGTTGTGCTTCGACGGCAAAGCAGGAAGGTACGGGCGAATACGTGGACGACACGGTCATCACCGGTAAGGTCAAGGCGGCCATCTTCGATGAGCCTTCGCTGAAGTCCGCCGAAATCAACGTCGAAACGTTCAAGGGTGTGGTTCAGCTGAGCGGATTCGTGAGCTCGCCAGCGAACGAAACCACGGCGGTGCAGGTTGCACGCAACGTCGGTGGCGTAAAGTCCGTCAAGAACGACATGCGTTTGAAGTAATGCAAGACACGTCCCGGGCGGCAGGTCGGCTGGTTACGACCTGCGCGCTCGGCGGCGACCCTGTTCGCTCTTTGCACTACGTCCGCGATGCCGGGCCTGCCGTGTGACGGCATCCCGTGCCATGCCGTATATCGAAGTCCCTCCTGGTGTATCTTGAACGAATCCGGATTTCGCGCGCAGCAGGCACAGTCATTGTGACGGTGGGTGTAATGAGTGCGTACGGAGTGGAGGATTCGTGAATTGAGCCTGAGCGAGCGGACGATGTTTGAACGATTGCTCGGGATCACGGCGCGCTTCGGTCGCGCCGACTCGCTCGCGAAACGCGCCGACGATGAGCCACCGCTGCGATCGGAGCTGTTCAGCGCCGATCAGATGGAGCGGCACGGCAAGAGCCTCGCGCTCGCTCACAGGTTGGCGCCGAGTCGCGCCGACCGGCTGCTCACGAGGCTCAATGAGAACGATCGCATACTGGCAGAGGTTTGCGACCTGCTGACTGCGGCGGTCACGGCAAACCGTCGCATCACGCCCGCCGCGGAATGGCTGCTCGACAATTTCTATCTGATCGAAGACCAGATCCGTACGGCCAAGCGGCACCTGCCCAAGGGGTACAGCCGCGAGCTTCCCCGATTGGCGCACGGGCCCTCCGCCAGGCTCCCTCGTGTCTACGACCTCGCGTTCGAGGCGATATCGCATGGCGACGGCAGGGTCGACGCGGAGGGTCTTTCCCGTTTCGTGGCGGCCTACCAGACGGTGTCGCCGCTCAAGCTGGGCGAATTGTGGGCCATTCCCATCATGCTGCGACTGGCGCTGATCGAGAATCTCCGGCGCGTCGCAGTCCGGATCGCGGCCGGGACGGTCGATCGGAACCGTGCCGAAGCGTGGGCGGACCAGATGATGGACGTCGCCGAGCACGATCCCAAGAGCCTGATCCTGGTGATTGCGGACATGGCGCGCTCGAACCCACCGATGGTGAGCTCGTTTGTAGCCGAACTGGCGCGCCGGTTGCAGGGACAGAGCGCCGCGCTGGCTTTGCCGCTCACCTGGATCGAGCAGCGGCTTTCGGAGTCAGGCTTCACGATCGAGCAGCTGGTGCAATCGGAAACGCAGGAACAGGCCGGCGATCAGGTTTCGATCAGCAACACCATCGGCAGCCTTCGCTTTCTGGGATCGATGGACTGGCGCGAGTTCGTCGAAACGATGAGCATCGTCGAGCTCAAGTTGCGGGAAGATCCGGGCGGGCTCTACGGCAGGATGGATTTCGCGACTCGCGATCGCTACCGGCACGTCGTCGAAGAGATCGCGAAGGGAAGCCACCTGTCCGAAAGCGACGTGGCGCGCAAGGCGATCCAGCTGGCATACGACCGCACGGCCGGCGAAGTTGGCAGGAGCGGGGACGACGATTCGGCGGCGCACGTCGGTTTCTATCTGGTCGACAAGGGGCGGCCGCGTCTCGAACGGGCGGCACAGATGCGACTGTCCCCGTCCGAGGCACTCCGCAGGGTGGGGCGGCGGATACCTCTGCTGCTCTACCTCGGCACCGTCGCGGCGATCACGACGGTACTCACCACGGCCCTGCTGGCGAAGGCCCATGGCAGCGCGGTTGCCGATGTCGGGCTCGTGACCCTCGGAATCCTCTTGCTGCTGGGCACCAGCCAACTGGCAGTGGGGCTGGTGAACTGGATCGCGACATTGCTGGTGACGCCGCGCCCGCTGCCGCGAATGGACTTTGCGCACGGGCTTCCGTCGCAGTCGCGCACGCTGGTGGTGGTCCCGACGCTGCTTACCAGCGCCGACGACATCGAAGTCCTGGTCGAGGCGCTGGAGGTACGGTTCCTCGCCAATCGGGACGAGCATCTGCATTTTGGCCTGCTGACCGATTTCCAGGACGCGCCCGCCGAGACGTTGCCCGAGGACGAATCCCTGTTGTGGCTCGCTCGAAAAGGCATCGAGAACCTGAACGAAAAGTATGGTCGTGCGTCGCATCCAGCCGGGGATAGCGCAGCCGGCGACACCTTCTTTCTCTTTCACCGTCCGCGCCGCTGGAATCCGCAGGAGCGCGTTTGGATGGGTGAAGAGCGCAAGCGCGGGAAGCTTGCGGACCTGAATGCGCTCCTGCGCGGCGGCGGGCGAGACCGTTTCTCACTCGTCGTCGGCGATACCGCGGCGCTGTCGAACGTTAAGTACGTGATCACGCTCGACACCGACACGCAGCTGCCGCGCGATGCGGCGCGGCAGTTCGTCAGTGTGATGGCGCACCCGTTGAATCGACCGCGCTTCGATACCGCCAGCGAACGCAAAGGCAGCGAGCTGGTGACCGAAGGCTACGGAATACTGCAACCGCGTGTTTCCATCAGCCTGCCGGGCGCGAACCGCTCGCGGTACGCGCGTCTGCACGGGGGTGACCCGGGCATTGACCCGTATACGCGCGCCGTCTCCGACGTGTACCAGGATCTGTTCCGCGAGGGGTCCTTCATCGGCAAGGGAATCTACGACGTTGACGCGTTCGAACGGGCCCTCAATGGTCGCTTTCCCGACAATCGTATCCTGAGCCATGATCTGCTCGAAGGCTGCTACGCCCGCTCGGGGCTGTTGAGCGACGTCCAGTTGTACGAGGAGCATCCGTCGACCTATGCCGCGGACATCAAGCGCCGGCACCGCTGGATTCGTGGCGATTGGCAACTGGCCGGATGGTTGCTGCCGCTTGTGCCCGGCCCCGGCAAGCGCCGGCTGAGAAATCCATTGTCGGTGCTTTCGCTGTGGAAGCTCTTCGACAATTTGCGGCGCAGCCTCGTCCCGGCGGCGCTCACGCTGCTGCTGCTGGTCGGATGGACCATGCTTCCGGATGGCTGGCTGTGGACGTTGGCGGTGATCACGATCCTTCTGCTCCCGTCGGCGAGTGCAGTCTTCCTTGATTTGCTGCAAAAGCCGGATGAGGTACTGCTGCGGCAGCACCTCGCTGGCACCGCAAAATTGGCCGGACGGCATGCCGCCCAAACGGCGCTGACCCTTGCATTTCTTCCATACGAGGCGACCGTCAACCTCGATGCGATCGCCCGTACCGGGTGGCGAATGCTCGTCACGCATCGACGGCTGCTCGAATGGAATCCCTCGGCCGCCGACGATCCCGATCGTCATCGCCTCCACGACACAACCTCCCGCTCCGAGCTTGCCGGGTCGATCAAGTCGATGTGGATCGCCCCGGTCATCGCTGTCGCGATCGCGATGATATTGACGTCGTCCGTTCCGTCCGCGTTGGCGGTGGCCGCGCCGATCCTTCTCCTCTGGTTCGCCTCGCCGGCCATTGCATGGTGGATCAGCCGGCCGCTCGTTCGCCGCGAGGCGCGGCTGACGATGGACCAAACGCTCTTCCTCCGCAAGCTCGCGCGTAGGACCTGGGCGTTCTTCGAGACCTTTGTCGGACCGGACGACCATTGGCTTCCGCCGGACAACAGTCAGGAACATCCGGTTGCGAGCGTCGCGCATCGCACGTCGCCGACGAACATGGGACTCGCGCTGCTTGCGAATCTGACCGCCTACGACTTCGGCTACATCCCCGCCGGAGCGCTCATCCTGCGCACGGCGAATGCGATGAGCACGATGAAGTCCATGGATCGGCACGAGGGGCACTTCTACAACTGGTACGACACACAGTCCCTGGAGCCGCTGCTGCCGCACTACGTCTCGGCGGTGGACAGCGGGAACCTTGCGGGTCATCTGATGACCTTGCGGTCTGGTCTCGTTGCGCTTGCCGACGACCGGATCATGGCTCGGCAATGGTTCGACGGCTTGAACGACACGCTGGCCACGCTCACCGACGCCATTGGCGGGCCCGCTCCGACATCGTTCATTCGCCTGCGAAGGGATCTGGAAGCCGCTTACGACTCGCGGCCGGCAACCATTGCTGCAGCTCGAGAATGGCTCGACCGGGTCGACGCCGGCATCGCCGAGGTCGTCGCTGAAGTCGCCGGCCGTCCTGACCCCGAGCCGGCCAGCGCAGCTTCGCCTGCGAGTGAACCGATGTATTGGGCCGATGCCCTCGTCCGCCAGTGGCGGATCATGCAGGACGAGCTGGCGCTTCTCGCTCCGTGGAGCGCGCTGCCGGCCGCGCCGAGCGGGTTTGCCGACCTTGCCGGCATCCACGAGATTCCGACGTTGCGCGAGCTTGCGGCGCTCGAACTTGAATTGCTGCCAGCCATCGAGCGCCGGCGGCGCGCGGATGCGTCGCCGGGGGACCGCGCATGGCTCGATGAGTTGGGCCGAGCCGCAACCGCAGCGAGCCATCGCGCGACCGAGAGGCTGGCCGAGATCGAGCGCCTGATCCAGCAATGCGATGACCTGGCCCGCATGCAATACGACTTTCTCTACGACCAGGCGCGGCACCTGCTGGCCATCGGGTACAACGTCGACGAGCGCCGGCGGGATGCGAGCTATTACGACTTGCTCGCTTCGGAAGCGAGGTTTTCCAGTTTCGTGGCGATTGCCCAGGGGCAGCTGCCGCAGGAGAACTGGTTCGCGCTCGGGCGCCTGCTCACGAGCGCAGGGGGCCAACCCGTACTCCTGTCCTGGAGCGGCTCGATGTTCGAGTACCTGATGCCGCTCCTGGTGATGCCCACGTACGACAACACGCTGCTCGACCAGTCCTATCGCGTGATGGTGGACCGACAGATCGCGTACGGGAAGCAGCGCAGTGTGCCTTGGGGTATCTCGGAATGCGGCTACAACTCGGTCGATGCGAGCCTCAATTACCAGTATCGCGCCTTTGGCGTGCCCGGCCTTGGGTTGAAGCGCGGATTGGCCGAGGATCTGGTCATCGCCCCCTACGCGTCGGCGCTCGCGCTGATGGTGGCGCCCGAGGAGTCGTGCCTCAACCTGCAGCGCCTTGCAGCCGACGGGCTCGCCGGAAGATTCGGCTTATACGAGGCAATCGACTACACCGCCGCCCGGCTGCCACGCGGGCAAACCAGTGCCGTCGTGCGTTCGTACATGGCGCATCACCAGGGCATGATCCTGCTCTCGCTCGCGCACTTGCTGCTCGCCCGTCCGATGCAGAAGCGGTTCGAGTCGGACCCGCTGTTCAAGGCAACCATGCTGTTGTTGCAGGAGCGTGTTCCAGAGGTCGCACCGTTCTATTCGCACCCCGCCGAACTTTCCGCGATTCGCGGGATTTCCGGTGGTCCGGAGGCGCCGGTGCGCGTACTCGGCAGCCCCGACACGCCGACACCGGAAGTGCAGCTGCTGTCGAACGGCCGATACCACGTCATGGTCACGAACGCGGGCGGCGGGAGCAGCCGATGGAGGGACCTCGCCGTCACCCGCTGGCGGGAAGACAGCACCTGCGACAACTGGGGCACGTTCTGCTACATCCGTGATCTGGCGAGCGGGAACTTCTGGTCGACCGCGCATCAGCCCACACTCGAACGAGCGGGCCGCTACGAAGCGATCTTTTCGGAGGGACGCGCGGAATTCAGACGCCGCGACCACGACATCGACACGCATAACGAGATCGTCGTCTCGCCCGAAGACGACATCGAGTTGCGCCGGGTCAGCATCACCAATCGCTCGCGGACGCGGCGGACGATCGACGTCACCAGCTACGCGGAAGTCGCGCTCGCGCCACCTGCCGCGGACGCGCTGCATCCGGCGTTTTCCAATCTCTTCGTGCAGACGGAGATCATCCCGCAGCGGCAAGCCATCCTGTGCACGCGCAGGCCACGCTCGCACGACGAGCAGGCGCCCTGGATGTTTCACCTGATGGTCGTGCACGGGGCCGAGTCGGGCAACGTGTCCTACGAGACCGATCGCGCGCAATTCATCGGCCGCGGGCGTACGGTCGCGGCTCCGCAGGCGATGACCGATGCGGGCACCCTGTCGGGCAGCCAGGGATCCGTACTGGATCCGATCGTCGCGATCCGCCATCGGATAACCCTGGATCCGCAGCAAACGGCAACGATCGACATCGCGTCCGGCATGACCGAAACGCGCGACGCCGCATTGGGCCTGGTCGGGAAGTACCAGGATCGGCACCTGGCCGATCGCGTCTTCGATCTGGCGTGGACGCACAGCTGGGTCACGCTGCGGCAGATCAATGCCACGGAGTCCGATGCGCAGCTTTACAGTCGTCTCGCCAGTTCGGTCATCTACGCCAATGCCTCGCTGCGGGCGGAAGCTGGCGTCCTCCTGCGAAACCGGCGCGGGCAGTCCGGGCTGTGGAGCTACGCGATCTCGGGCGACCTGCCGATCGTGCTGTTGCAGATCGGAGACTCGGAAAACATCGATCTCGTGCGCCGGCTGGTGCAGGCGCACGCGTACTGGCGCCTGAAGGGACTGGCGGTGGATCTCGTGATCTGGAACGAAGACCGCGGCGGATATCGACAGGTCCTCCAGGATCAGATCATGGGGTTGATCGCCGCCGGCGTCGAAGCGCACGTGATCGATCGACCCGGCGGGATCTTCGTGCGGCGAGCGGAGCAGATTTCGGACGAGGACCGCATCCTGCTCCAATCCGTGGCGCGCGCCATCATCACCGACAGCCGGGGAAGTCTGGTGGAACAGATCACCCGTCGCGGCCCCGTGGAGTTGCGGGTCCCACGCCTCGTGCCGACCCGAAACCATCGCGGTGAAACCCTCCCGGAGGAACTCCGTGCACGCGAATTGATCCTGTTCAACGGGCTCGGGGGTTTCACGCCCGACGGCCGCGAGTACGTCATCACCACACTGGCGGATCAGGCCACGCCCGCACCCTGGTCAAACGTGCTCGCGAACCCGCATTTCGGGACGGTGATTTCGGAAGGCGGCGTTTCGTACACGTGGGGCGAGAACGCGCACGAGTTCCGTCTCACGCCCTGGCACAACGACCCCGTGAGCGATGCAAGCGGCGAGGCCTTCTATCTTCGTGACGAAGAGTCCGGGCACTTCTGGTCGCCCGCGCCATTGCCGGTGCGTGGAGCGGGGGCCTATGTCACCCGTCACGGATTCGGCTACAGCGTGTTCGAACACCGCGAGGATGGCATCAGCTCGGAGCTCACCATCTATGTGGCCATCGATGCATCGGTGAAATTCTCGGTGCTGAAGGTTCGCAATAGCTCGGGTCGGTCGCGCCGGCTCTCGGCCACCGGTTATGTGGAATGGGTGCTCGGAGATCTGCGCCCCAAGACGACGATGCACGTGATCACGGAAATCGAGGCGAAGAGCGGGGCGCTCATGGCGCGCAACTCCTACAACACGGAGTTCCCCGACCGCGTCGCGTTCTTCGACGTGGACGACCCGACCCGCAGCGTCAGCGGGGATCGCACCGAATTCCTGGGACGCAATGGCACGCTGCGGCAATCCGGCCGCGCTGGCGCGATCGCGCCTTTCCGGCAAGGTGGGCGCGGCGCTCGATCCATGCGCCGCGATCCAGATCCCGTTCGAGCTGGCCGATGGTCAGGAGCGCGAGATCGTCTTCAGGCTTGGCGTGGGTCGAAATGCCGCCGACGCCGGCAGCCTCGTGCAACGCTTTCGGGGCTCGACTTGCCGCGCGTGGGGCGCTCGATGCGGTTCAAGCGCACTGGAAGCGCACGCTCGGCGCGGTGCAGGTGGAAACGCCGGACGCGGCGCTCAACGTGCTGGCCAATGGCTGGCTTGTGTACCAGACCCTTGCGTGCCGCCTTTGGGCGCGGAGCGGCTACTACCAATCGGGCGGGGCTTTCGGCTTCCGCGATCAGCTGCAGGACGTGATGGCGCTCGTCCATACCGAAACGGCGCTCATGCGCGAGCACCTCATTCGCTGCGCGGGTCGACAGTTCGTCGAAGGCGATGTGCAGCATTGGTGGCATCCGCCCTCGGGCCGGGGCGTGCGCACGCGGTGTTCGGACGACTATCTCTGGCTGCCGCTCGCGACGGCACGTTATGTGAAGGCGACCGGAGACAGCGCGCGTGCTGGACGAATCGATCCATTTCCTGGAAGGTCGTCCGGTGAACCCGGAGGACGACTCGTACTACGATCTGCCCGGCCGATCCTCGGAATCGGCCAGCCTTTACGAGCACTGCGTGCGCGCTATCGTGCATGGCCTGCAATTCGGCGCGCACGGCCTGCCGCTGATGGGCTCCGGCGACTGGAACGACGGCATGAATCGAGTCGGCATCAAGGGCGCGGGCGAAAGCGTCTGGTTGGGCTTCTTCCTTTGCGCCGTGCTGCAGCAGTTCGCCGAGGTCGCGCGATTGAAGGGTGACACGTCGTTCGGCGAGCGCTGCGAGGCGGAGGGAATCAAGCTTCGTCAGAACCTCGAGCAGCATGGGTGGGACGGCGAGTGGTATCGGCGCGCGTATTTCGACGACGGCTCGCCGCTGGGATCCGCGAGCAACGTCGAGTGCCAGATCGACTCCGTTGCGCAGAGCTGGTCGGTGCTGTCGGGCGCGGGCGATGCCAAGCGCTCGCGGATGGCAATGAGGGCCGTCGATGAACGCCTCGTGCGCCGCGACCACGCGCTGATCCAGCTGCTCGACCCACCCTTCGACCGATCGGATCTCGACCCCGGCTACATCCGAGGCTATGTCCCGGGCGTGCGTGAGAACGGCGGCCAGTACACGCACGGTGCGATCTGGTCGGCGATGGCCTTCGCGGCCATGGGCGATCGCGAACGTGCCTGGGAACTGACGACGATGATAAACCCGGTGAACCACGCGCGAACGCCGGAAGGCATGGCCACCTACAAGGTGGAGCCGTATGTGATCGCCGCCGATGTCTACGCGTTGGCGCCGCACACCGGCCGCGGCGGATGGAGCTGGTACACGGGCTCGGCCGGATGGATGTACCGGCTCATCGTCGAATCGCTGCTCGGGGTGACACTCGAAAAGAACTGTCTTCGCTTCACGCCGTGTCTTCCGGCGCACTGGACTGAATTCACCATGCGCTACCGGTACCGTGAGACCACGTACGACATCGCCGTCCGGCAGACGCTCGCCGGTGCCGGTGAAGGAATCGCCTCGACCAACGTGACGGTGGACGGTGTCGCGCAAGCGACGGCTTGGTGCACCTCGTCGACGATCGCGTGGCGCACCAAGTGTTGGTCGAGGTGCACGCGGCCGGAGAGCAGGATCCGGGAGGTGTCGGCGCCGAGATTCGACCTGATTGACAGCATCGGATGGCCTCGAACTTCGCTCCGCTCGCTCTTGCCCAACGCCGCGGCCGAAGATCGCTCCCAAGCGCTTCGCACGCATGACGCACTTGCGGTTACGAACGCGTCGATCATGGGCCAGGGCTCCCTGCTGATGGTGGCCGGTGATCGGCGGTTCCAGCAACTAACGCCGCCATCGAGGCGCGCCGCACCGGATGCATTGCGAACGCCTTGGTGGGCGGTTACGATCTCGTTCACGCCGAGCGCCCGCCGGCATCCGGGGACGGCGGGTCGGGCCCAAAGCGCTGCGCGTGCCATGCGGGGGAGTTTGATGACCAAGGAAGCCACCGGCGCCGGCTTTGCGTCCGAACTGCTCGGCGGCGTGCCGGAGGCCTTCGTCCAGACCGCGTTGCTCGCCGGTGGCGTCGGCCTGTGGGACTGGCCGGTCGGCACCGACAACCTGGCGCTGTCGCCCTACCTCGAAACCCTCCTGGGTTACCCGTCCGGCGGATTCGACGGCACCAAGGCCACATTTCTCGCGCGGCTCAAGCTGCTCGACCGCCAGCGTTTCGAGGTTGCGCTGGCCGAGGTGATCGACCGCGGCGCCGAGTTCGACCTCGAGTTCCGCGTTTCCGACATGCACGGCGACCTGCGCTATTTCGCGGCGAAGGGCCGCGTGATGCGCGATCCGTCGGGCGTCGCCGTTCGCCTCGTCGGCACGATGCAGGAGATTCCGGCCAGCGTCGTGACCGAAAGGCGCATGCGCCGCCAGCAAAGCGCGCTGCTCACGCTCGTGTCGAGCGAGCGCAATGCCAATCTTTCACTCGACGACACGCTCGCGCAGATCACGGCGCTTGCGGGCGCGACCCTCGACGTGGAGCGCACCAGCGTCTGGTTGTTCACCGCCGACCGCTCGAAACTCGAATGCCGGAGCCTGTTCCGCAGAAGCCTCGGGCGGCAGATGGCCGGCGCGGTGATCGACGTCAGTGCTTACCCTTCGTACATTCGTGCGCTCGAGCAGAATCGCGCCCTGGACGCCTCCGATGCGCAGAACGATCCGCGCACCCGCGAGCTCACCGCCGGTTACCTGGTGCCGCTCGGCATTACGTCGATGCTCGAGGCCACGGTGCGCATGGATACCGGTGCGCTGGCAGGTGTGGTCTGCCATGAGCACGTCGGGCCGATCCGCCAGTGGATGCTCGACGAGAAGAGCTTTGCCGCCTCGATCGCCGACATGGTGACGAGGGCGCTTACCGCCGACCGGCGCCGGCAGCTCACCGCTGCGCTCGCGCAAAGCGAGGACCGGTATCGCACCTATGTTTCGATCTCCACCGAGGCCATCCTCGGAGCGGAATTCGTGCCGCCGATCAGGACCGATCTGCCGCTCGGAGCAGCAGGCGGACGAGGTGGCGGCGCGCGCGGTCATCGTCGAATGCAATCCGGCGTTCGCGCGCATGCTCGGCGTGGCATCGACGGATTGGCTGCACGGGCGCGCGGTCGCGACGCTGTTGCCCGAGGGCGTCGCGCGGCGCATCGCCGGCGAATGGGTGCGCTCGGGTTATCGCCTGAGCGAGCAGGAATTCGAGATCACCTCGAGCGACGGCCGCTCGCGATGGGTGCTGGGCTCGAACGTCGGTTTGATCAAGGACGGCGCCGTGACCGGGCTCTGGTCCACGTGGCGCGACATCACCGGGCGCAAGGGCGCGCTGGCGACGCTCGAGCACCAGGCGCGGCACGACCCGCTCACCGGGCTGCCGAACCGCAAGTGGCTCGCCGAGCAGCTCAGCGCGCGCATCGCGGAGGCGACGTCCAACGACGAGGAGCTGGCGCTGCTGCTGATGGATCTCGACCACTTCAAGGAGATCAACGACGGGCTGGGGCATCATGCCGGCGATCAGCTGCTCAAGCTGATCGGCCCGCGCATGAAGCCGCTGCTCGACAGCGAGCAACGGCGAGATCGCGCGCCTGGGTGGCGACGAATTCGCCATGATCGTGCGCCGCCCGGACGGCGAGGACGCAATCCTCGCCACCGCAACCGGGTTCGTCGCCGCGCTGCGCGAGCCATTCAAGGTCGGCCATCCTGGACCTCGGCATCGACGCATCCATCGGCGCCGCGATATTTCCCGCGCATGGCAGGGACGGGTCGGCATTGCTCCGGTGCGCCGACGTCGCGATGTACGAGGCGAAGCGCAAGGGGACGCGTGCGGTAGTCTATTCAACGGCGCTCGACCGCCACTCTCCGCGTCGCCTGGCGCTGGCGAACGCACTCGGCGAGGCGATCCGGATCGGCCAGATCAAGGTGCACTACCAGCCGATCGTCAGTTTGCGCGAGCGGCGTCTCGAAGGCGTCGAGGCGCTCGCGCGCTGGGAGCATCCGGAGTACGGGATGATACAACCCGAGGAGTTCATTCCCATCGCCGAGATGGGCGATCAGATACGGGATCTCACGCTGTACGTCCTGAACGAATCGGCGCAGCAATGGAAGGCATGGCACCACGACGGTTTCTCGACGACGGTTGCGATCAACCTGTCCACGCGTGTGCTGATGGACAAGAGCTTCGCCGCCAGCGCTCGCCTCGTCTTGCAGGCACACGGCATGCCCGGCGAGAACGTTCATTTCGAGATCACCGAGAGCGCGATGCTCACCGACCCGGCGCGCGCGATCGAAACCATCACCGACCTCAACGCGCTCGGCATCGGCTTCTCGGTGGATGACTTCGGCATCGGCTTCTCATCGCTCTCGTCCCTCAAGCAGTTGCCGCTCGCGAGTCTCAAGATCGACCGGTCGTTCATTTCCCAGATGGCGACCAGCGAGCGCGACACCTCGATCGTGCGCTCGACCATTCGTCTTGCCCACGACCTCGGACTCCGGGTGGTCGCCGAAGGGGTGGAGGCGACCGATTCGCTCGCGATGGTCACGCGCATGGGCTGCGACCAGGCGCAAGGCTTCGTGATCGCTCGGCCCGCCGCGGGCCCGGAGATTCTCGACTGGGCGCGCTCGAACGGCTGGATCTGACGCCAGCCTCCATCTTGTCCGGAGAATCGGCGGTATCCATCCGCAAAGCCGTTGGGCTCTGCCAACTTATGCTCGGCGGAGTTGAATGCCCGCAGCGAGTTTTTCAAGGCATGAATGATAGGAGCAATACAACGCCAGGACCAGCGTCAGAGCCAGCCTATTACCGCGACGCTCGCCGCGACAATCACCGCCCACATCGCGATCCCGAGCAGCACGCCGATACCGATTCCGCAAGCCGCATGCAAATCGGTCGGCGTCTCCCGCACACGGTGGAATGCGATGACGCTGGTGTCTTCGGCGAAATGGCTCGTCATTCCTCTCGTCCCAGAAATTTGCGTCGACATGCGCCACGTCTTCGAGGGGCAGGTTTTCAGCATGGCCCACAGTTTGGCCATGGTTGCGTGAAAGCACTATCCGAGGGCGATGAATACTGCTGTGAGATCTCGTGACTTGCAGTGTGACAAACCAGATATCGTCGCCGTAGGAATTGTCCTACCCAGCAGTCCCTAATATAGGCTCCGGAATGAGCGCGGAATAATGAGCGCTCGAGTCGGGGCACAGATCCTCTTGGTCTTCTTGCGTCAACCTTGACGGTTTCCCGTTGACCCCCAACCAAGGACGAACATGAAACGACATCACCTCGGCTACTCGTACTTTGTTCCGTTCATGCTCTGGAGCGATCTCGCCACGAAAACGCTGGAGATGATGCTGGCCTCGGCGCAGGTGATCGCTCACCGAAGTGGCCGTATGGCGCTGACTGGGCCCACCCCCAACGCGCGCGACCGGCGCGAAATCGCGCTGATGGGACAGGAAAAGATCGAAGCGGGCGCGCAATCCGCTCAGGCCATGGCCGCCCACATGATGGCCATGAGCCAGCCGTGGGGCGCATTGGCTTTCCGCCATATCCTGCGAAGCTCCGCGGCGTTCATGTCGTTGGCCAGCAGCCGAACGCCACGCCAGTTGATCGCGCGCCAAGCAGCACTCGCGCGAGCGCTGGGACAATCGACAGTCAGCATGGCAGACGTTTCGAAAAGCGCCGCCAAGCTCGCGCATCGCGGACTGAAGCCCATCCACGCCAAGGCCACCGCGAATGCGAAACGGCTTGCAAAGCGTTGATTGGCAAGGTCGTTGGAATATGTGCCGTTGCCGATTCGGAGTGGGCACGGAGCCCCAGAGAAATTCAGCGACTGAGCGATTCGTCACCAATCATGGACGGGCGCCACCACACCCTTTCGCGCCGTGGTCCAGAGCGCGGAGCACGCCTAGCGACTCAAGGCCGGCTCGGTGCGCAGAGGGAAGGACGACCGCAAGCCCGAACTCCAGCGCGAGCAACCATCCGATGCGGTCGAGCGTTCCGCTCGCGATGCATTCCCGCAGGGTTTCGTTAGCTGCCAATGCGGCCCCGGCGTGATACCTATTTTCCGAGCGTCAAGTAAGCAGGGCAGTCCACATCAAAGTCTTCGTTATCGGAAGCCCCGGACCCGGCGTAAACAAAGAGATAGCAGCGATTGGGCCGATTCGAGTAATAGAGCACATTTCGCTTCCCCTCTGACCGCGTTGTAACAACTCAGGTCATCGATGAGCAGCCCATCAGCTGCGTTCCTGCTTGCTTTGACGATCGGCGGGTGTGCGACACATAAGGTCGGACACGCCTTCTCCTGGCAAGGCGTCTTGCCGATTTGCCGAGCGAGTCTGAATTGTCGTGCCTGGCCGCACTTTTCCACGTACGTGCGCCAGCGCACCGACTTCACTCGCACATCCGTCTAGCCTTTGATCCATGCCGCGGTCGACGCGTGCCTTCGAAACAAAGGATCGAGTGAATCGTCAATGAAAACCGACCAACCCTGGTTTCTGCTGCTCGCCGTTGCCGTAAGCGCCGCGATCGGCGCGGCGGTCGCTATGAAGTCGCGCCGTCGGCATCACCGGACGGTGCGTGATCTGGAACACACGACGGACGTAAAGTCCTGGGAAAACGAAGGCGGCAACGTGGCGCCGGCTCCGGTTCCTCCGGTACTGCCGCGACGTCTTCACCTCAACGAGAAAGTGACACCATGAAGCGAATGATGACTCCTCTTCTGATCGGCATCATTTCAGCGGCTGCCGGTTCGGCCGCTGCCGACAGCATCACGTTCTACCAGGACGACAACTTCGGCGGCCGCCAGTTCACTGCCGATCGACCAGTGACGAACTTCGCCAACAGCGGTTTTAATGACCGGGTCCGTTCGGCGGTCGTGCACGATGGCCGGTGGGAGATCTGTCTGGACGCCGATTTCAACGGCGGCTGCGGCGTGCTTGCACCTGGCGCCTATCCCAACCTGGGGGCATACGCCGGCCGAGTCAGTTCCGTGCGCCCCATCGACGGACGCTATTCCAACAATCGTCCCGACGAGCGCGCGAGATACCGCGATGCGCGCGCGACGCTGTATGAAGGGCCGAATTTGTCCGGGCGCTCCTATCCGCTGAACGACATGATGCGCAACCTCACCACCACCGGGTTCAACGACCGCGCATCCTCGCTGCGTGTCGAGAGCGGCTATTGGATCTTTTGCAACGATTCCGAATTCCGCGGCGAGTGCCGCACCTTTGGTCCCGGCGACTATGCAACGCTTCCGGGTCTGAATAACTCGATTTCGTCGGGGCGCCGGATTTCGAACGACTATCCGTACAGTGACCGGCCGGACTGGCAGCGCGATTCCTCCTATCGCCAATCGCAGAATTATCAACCCTACCCGAATTACCAGAATCGTCAGTAGCCGGTCGCCGGACCATCGAGAAAGCCGGGGCGCGATTGCGTTCCGGCTTCTTCTTGTTCACTCTCCAAGCAATTCGGCCATCGGGTGCAGCTGCTCCACATGCTGCGACACGACCTTGACGATGACGATGATGGGAATGCTGAGCAACATTCCCCAGACGCCCCACAGCCAGCCCCAGAACAGCAGCGAGATGAACACGGCCGCTGCATTCATGTGGGCGATGCGTCCGATCATCCAGGTGGTAACGAATGTTCCGACGACGGTGGCAATCGCCACCGATGCACCGGCAACCAGCAGGGCCGTGGCAAACGAGTCGAACTGCATGTAGGCAGCCATTCCCGTTGCGGCGGCCGTCACGCCAGGGCCGAGGTAGGGAACGATGTGCAGCAATCCTGCAGCCGCGGCCCAGGCTCCCGCGTTCTCGAGGCCGATCCAATGAAACGCGATCCAGCAGAGCAACCCGACCAGGAGGTTTGTCGTCAGCAGCATCAGCATGTACTTCTGGATCGAACCGTTGATGTCGTCGAGAATGTGGACGGTAATCTTTCTTTTCGACAGCGACGGTCCCGTCAGCCGTACCAGCTTCCGTTTGAAGGTGTCGCCACCCAGCAGCAGAAAGAAAACCAGGAAGACGATCATCACCGCCTGGCCCATGGCCCCGACGGCGCCCATCGAGCTCTGCCACAGGAGGTTGCCGAGCGTGAACTTGGGCTGGTCCAGGATGACGTGAGTGGGAGACTGGCGGGGAGCTGCGGGGCCACCGGCCGCCTGAGTCGTCGCCTTTTCCACGACGGTCGCTGCGTCTTGCATGATCTGCAGGTTGCCGGTCTGGCCGATTCGCATGCGCGCAATCCCGTCCGCGAACTTGGTTGCCGCTTCGGGTAGCTGTTCGATGATGGTCTGCATTTGCCCGCGCAACGAATACGCGCCGAGAGCGAGGCCACCGACCACGCTTGCCATCACGAGGACGGTGCCGACGACGCGCGGAACCCTGATCGCCTTCGAGCCATGCGACGAGCGGATTCAGCGTGTAGGCAATGATGATGCCGAGCAGCAGCGGCACCAGAAAGCCCTGCGCCCACGACAGGACGAAGACCGACGCGAGTGCCGCCAGAACCCCAAGCGCCAGGCCTCGCGCATCGACCGGCATCCGCGTTGTGGGAAGCACGACGAGCGATTCGTCGACGGCGGAGACGGGTTCCTCCGCAGCACGCTCCGAGTCAGTCCTGGCGATGGAGGCTGGAGAGGTGACGGAGCTCATGGCGCGCAGGCGAAAAGAGGCACGGCGAGCCGTGCCGGATATGCCGTCGGGTTTATCCCAATGCAGACGCCAGAGGGCTTGCCGCGGTCGCTCAACGGATCGGCGGCCGGAAACGCGCGCTTCATTACCGGTCTGTCACCGTCTTTCTGACGAGCGACGTGACCTTGGCGAGTGCGTCCACTGGCGCCCGCGCCGCCGATGGCGCAACCATACGATTGGCGCGGACGATTCTTGCAAAGGTCTTGCGCAGGTCAGTGTTGAAGCTCGCGGTGTATCGAAACGAAGGATCGAGAATCGATTTCATGCGCCCTCACAGAATTTCGCCGGGACCAAACGAAGGTTCGCCGACATGTTTGCGGGAAATACATTCCAACCTGCGGCCGAGAATCTCCCCTCAGCACACTAGCCGCATGTCCTGCTGCCGTCGGTGCGGTGGCGCACATATCGCCGATGCCTGGTGAATCATCTCGGCGCGCCGTCGCCAATCCTGCAGCTGCGCGACCAGTTGCCCGCGCCCAAGTAGAATCACGATGCCATGGATGAGTCCGCCGCCCTCAGCGTTGTCGCGGTGCGAGCGATCGAAACCGCGGACGGGGCGCGCACGCTCTGGAGCGACGCCGACCGTGCGTGGGCGAGCCGTGCCGCCGCCGAGGTCGTCGGCGAAGCGGGTGCGCCCGAGGCTTTCCTCGCACGCCGGGCCACCCTTGCAATCGAGCGGCTGGGCGAGCGGTATCCTGCGCTGCCGCGTGCCGTGCATGCACTGCGTTGGCGGCCGTGGGTTGGCATCGCGATGGTCGCACTCGCATTCGCGCTGGGCGTCCTGGTCGACCGGATCGGGGGCGCGCAAAGGATCAACGTGCTCGCGCCGCCGGTGCTGGCACTGCTGATCTGGAACGTCGCGGTCTATGCCGTTGTCGTGGCGGGTTTCGTCATCCGGTTTGGCGACGCGGGACCGACGGGGCCCGCGCGTCGCGCGCTGGCGCGAGTCGCCGGCGGTCTCTCGCACCCGCTGGGGAGCGGTGCGATCCGGCAGTCGATTACCGCTTTTGCCGAGGACTGGGCGCGGCGTTCCGGCCCGCTCTACGGCATCCGCGCAGCGCGCATCCTCCACATCGCGGCGGCGGCGCTGGCCGCCGGCGTCATCGCGGGCCTGTACCTGCGCGGCATCGCGTTCGAGTACCGGGCGAGCTGGGAAAGCACGTTCTTCGATGCCTCTGTCGTGCGCTCGATCGTCGCCGTCGCGTATGCGCCCGGCACCCTGCTGACGGGCATCCCCGTGCCGACGGTCGACGAGGTGGCCGCCATTCGCGCGCCGGCCGACGAGAACGCCGCGCGCTGGGTACACCTGATGGCGGCCACCGTGATCGCCGTCGTGATTGTGCCCCGCCTTGTGCTCGCGCTCTTTGCCGGCATCGTCGAGCGGCATCGCGCCAACCACCTGCCGCTGCCCCTCGACGAACCGTATTTCCAGCGGCTGCTGCGCGGCTACCGCGGTGGCCCTGCACGGGTACGGGTCCTGCCTTACAGCTATACGCTGCCGCCTGCCGCCACCGCGGGCCTCGAAGCGATCATCGCTCGCGCCTTCGGCGGCAGTGCCGCAATGCTGCTCGCTCCTCCGGTCGCCTATGGCGCCGAAGAGCAGGTCGCGCGCCAGGCGACGACCACCACGGACAGCGCGCTGGTGGCGCTGTTCAACGCGAACGCGACGCCCGAGCGCGAGGCGCATGGCGCCTTTCTCGCGGCGCTCGCGCAACAGCGCACTGGCGCCGAAGCGCTGATCGCGATGATCGACGAGGGTACGTTCGCCGCGCGCTGGAGTTCGGAGCCGGCCCGTGTCGCCGGCCGCCGCGCGGCGTGGCGGCAGGTGTGCGACGAGGCCCAGGTACCCGCGGTGTTTGTCGATCTGGCGGCGCCCGACCTCGCCGCCGCCGACGTCGCGCTCGATGCCGCGCTGCTCGGCAACGCGCAATGACTGACGCAACGGCGATCGCGCTCTCGCTGATCTCGCACACCAACGCGGGCAAGACCACCCTCGCGCGCACGCTGCTCGGCCGCGATGTCGGCGAAGTGCGCGACGCGCCGCACATCACGCAGGAAGCGACGCCGTATCCCCTGATCGACACGCCCGAGGGTGACGCGCTGATCCTCTGGGACACGCCGGGCTTCGGCGACAGCGCCCGCCTCGCGCGCCGCCTCGCCCAGCAAGGCAATCCCATCGGCTGGTTCCTGACGCAGGTCTGGGACCGCTACCGCGATCGCGCGCTCTGGCACTCCCAGCAAGCGGTGCGCAACATGCGCGATCATGCCGACGTCGTGCTCTATCTGGTCAACGCGTCGGAGGCGCCGGAGGACGCAGGCTATCTCGGTCCGGAGCTCGCCGTGCTCGAGTGGATCGGGAAGCCCGTGGTCGTGCTGCTCAACCAGACCGGCCGCCCGCGCCCGCGCGAGGAGGAACAGGCGGAGGAAGTGCGCTGGCGCGCAGCGCTCGGGCCGCGGCCCTTCATCCGCGCCGTGACCACGCTCGACGCGTTCGCGCGTTGCTGGGTACAGGAGATCGCGCTGCTCGACCTCGTCGCCGACGCGTTGCCGCATGCGAGGCGTGCGCCGTTCGCGCGCCTGGTCAAGGCGTGGCAGGCGCGGCGCTTCGCGCAGTTCGAGGCAGCAATGGCGGCGCTCGCGGCGCCGATCGCCGCGGCTGCCTGCGACAGCGAGGCGGTTCCCGACGCCGGCGTGAAAGGCGCCTTGCGCGAGTTCGGGCGCAGCCTCGGCCTCGGTGGCGACGACGCGGACAATGCCAGGGCTTGTGCGGCGCAGGTGCTGGCCACGCGGCTCGATGCCGCGCTCCGCGCGAGCACCGACCGGCTGATCGCGCTGCACGGCCTGGGCGGCCACGCGAAGGAAGATGTGATCGCACGGCTCGCGACCGGTGTATCGGTCGACGAGCCGCTCAACGAAGGCAAGGCAGCGATGATGGGCGGCGTGCTCTCCGGCGCGCTCACGGGCCTCGCGGCCGACCTCGCCGCAGGCGGGCTTTCGTTCGGCGCAGGAATGCTGGCTGGTGCAGTGCTGGGCGCACTCGGGGGCGCGGGCATCGCACGCGGCATGAACCTGGCGCGCGGCAAGCACGGCGCGGTGCTGCGCTGGGACGATGCCTTCCTCTCCGGCCTGGTCGGTTCGGCGCTGCTGCGTTACCTTGCGGTTGCCCATTACGGGCGCGGCCGCGGCGACTGGACCGAGAGCGAGTATCCGCCCTTCTGGCAGGACAAGGTTGCGGCTGCCGTTGCGACGCGGAGCCCAATGCTCACCGACCTGTGGGCCCGGCGCGATGCGGCGGCGGACGCGACGGCGCTGGCCGACGACGTGCGCGTCGTGCTTGCCGGAGCGGCGCGAAGCCTGCTCGACGACCTCTATCCTGGCACCCTCGCAAATACCCTGTTCACCGGGAAGCCCGTCGCGAACAAGTGAGCGGACCCGGTTTCCGGCCTGCGTATTCGATCGCCGCATCGCCCGTCCGCCGGGGTTGTTCGAAATCTCCGCTCAGCCTTCGGTAAGTGTCAGCAAGATGTCGGCATACCAGGCACAGTTCAGCCCGAGCGCCTCGTCCAGTTTGAGGTCGCGCGTGCCGACGTCGAGCCGTGCCGAGTGAACGCCGAGCAGCATCCATGGCAGGTCACCCCATAGCGGATTCGGCTCGGCAACACGCATGACGACCGGCGCTCCACTGGTCCCGCGGTGAGTGCGCGCATCGGTGAGGAAGTAACCCTGGCCCTGGAAACGCAGTCCGAACGACGAGGCAACCACGGCATGGCGCGCCACCGGCATGTGGTGCAGCGTGTCGTGGAAGCCGAGCGGAAAGCCCACGACCAGCAGGGAAGTGCCGACCTCGACCTGGTCTTGCGGGCGGCGAAGATGTTGGGGCGTGAAGGCGCGGTAAACGATCGTCTTTGGCAGTGCCGGACGTTCGATCTCGATCACTGCCACGTCGATCTCTCCGGCGCTGTCGACGCCCTGCCGCCAGACGCTCTTGCCATTTCGGTAGAGCAAAATCGAGAAGCCGGTGGACGCGGTGAGATTGTCCGGATCGACGTGCAGCTCGATCTCGAGGCGGTCGGGGAAGTGCTTGCTCGGTGCGTCGATGACGACGTGACGACTCGTCACCAGAAACAGGCGTTCATCGCGCTCGAAGAAGAAGCCGCTCGCGTTCGTCAGCAGCCGCTGCTGATCGAAGGTATGGACGCATGCGGCGGCGAGCAAGATGGGTTCGATCATCGGCGTGTCGGCGCATCGTGTTCCGCCCCGCCCCGGCGCGGAGCGGCGATTTCACTTCGGACTCTCTGCGGCATGAACAGCATGTGTGCGATGACGCACAGACTGCTTTCCGGGTCGCCGCCAGTATGGTCACGAACATAGTGAATCATGAACAGCTCCGTGGCAAATGTTCGACCACTGCGGAAGGCGAAAAAGGTGCGCGGAATGTCCAGAACGATTCTCGTGACCGGGGCTACAGGTGGTATCGGGTTGGCCGTCTGCAACCGGCTGGCGAAAGCCGGAAATTGCCTCGTGCTCGCAGCACGCGATGCCGGCAAGCTTCAGTCGCTTTGCGCTGAACTGTCGGGCACCTTTCCCGGCACCTTCTCCTGGATCTCGGTGGACATGACGCGCGACGACTCGGTCCAGGAATTCGCCGAGGAATTGACGGCAAGGAGCGTGATCCTGGACGGAGCAGTCCTGATGCCGCCCCAGGATCCGCCAACGAACGATCCCCTCCCAAGCAGCGATAAGTGGCGCGCGATTCTGCAGAACAGCTTTGTCGGCCCGCTGTCGCTGCTCAAGGCGGCCATTGCGACGATGAAGCCTGATCCCGCGAAGGGCAGGCGATCCAAGATCGTCATCATCTCCGGAATCTCATCGGTCCAGGTGATGGGCCACTACGCGACCAGCAATGTTGTCCGTTGCGCCTGGCTGGCCGAAGCCAAGACGCTCGCGTTCGCGTTCGGTGACCAAGGGATTCACGTGAATACGCTTTCGCTGGGCGGCACGCTCACGCCAGGGTATGCGGCTTCCCTCGAAATGCGCGCTGCCAGAGCCGGGGTAACGATCGAGCAGCGGCTTACCGAGGAGACGTCGAACGTTCCCCTCAGGAAATATGGCACACCCGACGAGGTGGCCGCTGCAGTCGAAGGCTTGCTGTCGGCTTTTTCCGATCACATGTCCGGACTCAATGTTCTTCACGACGGCGGGTTCACAAGAGCTTACTGACCCAGAGGGAAAAAAAAGAACCCCGGCAGTCAGCTTGCCGGAGTCCAATTGCAGCAGATCTCCCCGGTCGGGATAGCCAGAAAGGAGATCAATGAAGCGGCTGCCCTACCAACTTCAGGCAACCTTTTCCTTCTTCGTTGCGCGGGTTGCGTCGCTACTTGCGACAGCCGTGGCGAGAAAATCCTTCACGGAAGCTGCGGCCGCGTCGTGACCGGCGCTGATCGCCTTCGTAAACTGGTCGAGGTATTGCTGCGTTTCCTTGTTGGCCGACGCAAAGGGCTCGCCTACCAGTTTGGCGATCTCGGCCTGGGTTTGCGGCACGATCTCGAAGCAACTGCGAGTGACGTCGAGGACCCTGCGCATGTTCGCCTGATAGAGATTGGTCCACTCGGCGAGCAGCGATCCGGAATCCCTGGTGGTCAGCGTGTTCAGCAGTGCCTTCAGGTGCTTCGAATTCTCTGCAAACGCTGTATTGGCGGCTTCACTTTGTACTTTGAAGAGGCGCTCGTTGGCTTCGGCCAGGACCGTGGCGATGCGCATCGCCGTCTCGAAATTGGCTTGGCCGTGATCGCTGGCCTTCTGCGCGGGAGTGTCTTTGCTGTATCTGGACATGGTGTGGCCTCGTAGGAAAGAAGCTGTTGACGCTGGATGGGTGGTCCCATACAGGAGTTGGCTTGAATTTCGGCAATTGCGCGGCGTGGCGCAGGAGTCAAAACAGACGTGCCGCAGGTGCTCGACCCGCATTGAATCGGCATCGCGCAAGCTGGGTGATGCCTGGGGAAGCGCCAAGGGTTGCAGAGCCGACCTGGCGGAGGCGGAAGGGCTGATACTGCCCTCTCCGTTGGAAGACCACCTTAACACATGCACCGGGTATACCGTCGACCCCGTGGATCCTTATTTCGTTTGGGCGGCGCCTGGTGCCTCCGCGGCCGGTCCCCGACGTCGGCCAAGCAATGCGGCAAATTCCGCGCTCGAAGACCGATTCCATCGCTTTCCTGCTTGAGCCGGTCTGCGTCGAAAGATTCCAAGGCACTGCCACGTCACGGCCAATCTGGCCGCGCTCAAGAAGGTCGATACCTGGGCGCAGGGCGAATTCGTCGAGAAGGGCGGCTGGGCAACAGTGCCGGGATCGAACACGCCCGCACAAGTGTCGGCGACAGCCAAAGCGTGCGCGTCATTGCTCGCCACCGCGTAACTCATCAATCCGCACGGCGGTTTTCACCGCCGCGAACGCTGTCCGCGACGGCGACAGCGGGGAAGGGCCCGGCCGCATTCGGGAATCGCATCGTGTAGACTTGCTGGCAATCCTGCGCGCGGGCCGCCGATCGACGCAGACGCCTTGACGAATCTCGATTGGACACTGGAGCTTTTCGGCTGGTCGCTGGGTGCCGGCGCCGTCGTCACGACCGTCCTGTGGGGGATGGTGTGGTTACTTGTCCGACATTCGGGGCGCGTCATCCCGACGTTGCGGCTGGGGCAGAGCCTCGCTGCAGCTGACCCGCCGACAGCGCGGGTGTGTGTGGTGGTCCCCGCCCACAACGAACGGCGCGTCATCGCCGGGTTCGTCCGGTCCTTGCGGGCCGAGACGTACCCACAGCTGCGGGTCGTTCTCGCGCTCGATCGCTGCACCGACGAAACCGCGTCGCTCGCCCGTGCCGAGATCGCCGGCGACGAACGTTTCGAAATCGTAGAAATCGATGCGTGCCCGGACGACTGGGCGGGCAAGGTGCACGCCGTTCATTCGGGCGTAACCCGCTCGCGCGGCGCGCAGGACGCGGAATGTCTGCTATTCACCGACGCGGACACGATATTCGAACCGGGTTGCATCGCGGCGTCGCTCGCACTCATGCGGCATCGCCAGCTCGATCTCTTGAGCGTCCTCAGCACGCTGACGCATGATGCGTGGTTCGAACGCGTCGTGCAGACGGCGGCGACCTTCGAACTGATGCGGCAGTATCCGCTGACGCGTGCGAACGGTCTCAAGGGACGGCGCGCCTTCGCCAACGGCCAGTTCATGCTGTTCACGAGGGAAGCCTACGATGCGATCGGTGGGCATGCCGCGGTCAAGGATGCGCTGATGGAAGATGTCGCGCTCGCGCGCCTTGTCGTAGACCGCGGACGCAATCCAGGCGTCTTCCTGGCCGCCGGGCTCTTTCACTGCCGAATGTACGCGGACTGGGCGCAATTCCGACGCGGTTGGAAGCGGATCTACACCGAGGCCGCGAATCGGAAGGCCGCACGGCTGTCGGTTTCGGCATGGCGGATTCGCTTTCTCGGAACTGTGCTGCCGCTATGGACACTCGGTTGCGGGCTGTACGGAGCGTTGCTCGTTTCCCGTGACATCTGGACAGGGTGGCCGCTACTCGGGCTCTGGCTGGTGGCGACCCTGGTCTGGCTGGGTTCGCTCGTGCACGTCGCAACGGTGGCGCGCGCGCCGGCTTGGACGGCACCTCTGCATGTGATCGGCGCTTGGCTGACGGGTAGCCTGTTGAATGAGGCCGCGAACGACCTGCGCTCGCACCGGCCAACGCAATGGGGCGGACGCGAGTACAACGTCGCCGCGGAGACAGGCACGTCCCGGCAGCCTGGGGGTCCGACGCCAGAATCGTCGAGGCCGGCGTGATGAATATGCCCGCGCTGGGGTAGGGTGCAGTAAGGCGAGTAGACGCGCGCGACCCACCCATGTCTCTCGGGATTGCGCCCGACCGGCAGATCGCTCACCTCGACATGGACGCGTTCTACGCGTCGGTCGAGCTGTTGCGCTATCCGGATCTGAAGGGCAAGCCGGTCGTGATCGGCGGTGGGCGGCGCCACCAGCCGGTCGAGCGCGTCGATACGATGACTGGCGTCGTCACGCGCACCTACGCGTTGCTGCGCGGCTATCAGGGCCGCGGCGTCATCACGACCGCCACCTACGAGGCGCGCGCGCTCGGCGTCGGCTCGGCGATGGGGCTCATGAAGGCGGCGCAGCGCGCGCCCGACGCAATACTGCTGCCGACGGATTTCGAACGGTACCGCACTTACTCGCACCAGTTCAAGGACGCCGTGCGTGCGATCGCGCCGCGCGTCGAGGACCGCGGCATCGACGAGATCTACATCGATCTGACAGGCGTCGCTCTGCCGGAGCACGACGCCGCCGACGATGACCCGTGGTGGCGTGCACGCGACGTCGCCAAGGCGCTGAAAGCCGCGGTGCGCGAGGCAACCGGATTGAGCTGCTCGATCGCGGTCGCGCCCAACAAACTCGTCGCGAAGATCGCCTCCGAGTTGGACAAGCCCGACGGCCTTACGATCGTGCGGGATGCGGACGTTCCTTCCGTGATCTGGCCGCTCCCGGCGAAACGCATCAATGGCATCGGGCCCAAGGCGGCGGCAAAGCTCGAGGCGCTCGGCATCCATACGATCGGCGAGCTCGCACATGCGCCGACCGCGACGCTCGTCATGCACTTCGGGCCGCACTATGGCGCGTGGCTTGCCGACGCCGCGCAGGGTCGCGACGAGCGGCCGGTCGAAACCGAGAGCGAGCCGAAGTCGATTTCGCGCGAGACGACGTTCGAGCGCGACCTGCACGCGAAGCACGACCGCGCGGAGCTCTCGCGCATCTTTACCCACCTGTGCACGCGGGTGGCGGCGGACCTTGCGCGCAAGGGCTACGCGGGCCGCACCATCGGTGTGAAACTGCGCTTCGACGACTTCCGCACCGTGACCCGCGACCAAACGCTCGCGGCGCCGACCCAGGACGCCGCGACGATCCGCAAGGCCGCGGGCGAATGCCTCAAGCGCATCTCGCTCACCCGTCGGTTGCGACTACTCGGAGTGCGCGTCGGGTCACTCAGCAGCCCACGACCGTAACCGCGTACACACTATCCCATCCGGACGATCCGCCCTTCGCGCCACGATGTGGTCGCTGCCTCGGCGAGCTCGAGCGCCTTCAAGCCGTCGTCGATCGTCGTGCGCAGTTGCGCCTTGCCCGCGAGCACCGCGAAGAAGTGCGCCATCTCGTTCGCGTACGCGGCGCGGTAGCGCTCGAGGAAGAAATGCTCGGGCAGGTCGCGGGACACGGCCGTTGTCGTGCTGGCGACGACCTCGGTCGGCGCGTGGTTGCCCGCCTGCAGCATGCCGCCGCTGCCGAGCACCTCGAAGCGCTGGTCGTAGCCGTACGCGGCGCGACGGCTGGTGTTGATCTGGCAGAGCCGGCCGCGCTCGGGTGCGGATCGTCACCGCGGTGGAGTCGACGTCGCCCGCCGCGGCGATCGCCGGGTCGACGAGGCAGGACGCGCTCGCGTGCACCGTTTCCGCCTCGTCGTCGAGGATCCAGCGGAAGATGTCGAAGTCGTGGATCAGCATGTCCTTGAAGATCCCGCCCGAGCTCTTGATGTACGGGATCGGCGGCGCGCCGGGGTCGCGGCTCGTCACGATCAGCATCTCCGGCGTGCCGATCTCGCCGGCGGCCAGGCGCGCCTTCAGCGCCGAGAACGTCGGGTCGAATCGGCGCTGAAACCCGATCATGCAGGTGACCCCCGCGCGCGCAACCGCTTCGGCGCAGGCGCGCGCCCGATCGATGGCGAGGTCGACCGGCTTTTCGCAGAAGATCTGCTTGCCGGCGGCCGCCGCCGTCAGGATCAGGTCGGCGTGCGTGTCGGTGTACGAGCAGATCAGCACCGCGCCTATCGCGCTGTCGTCGAACACCTCCGCGGTGGCCGCGGTCCGGGCGCCGTGCTGCGCCGCCAGTTCGCCGGCGGCCTCCGCGTTGGGGTCGACCACGTACTTGAGCCGTGCGCCCGCCTCGCGCGCGAGGTTGCCCGCGTGGATCTTGCCGATGCGTCCGGCACCGAAAAGTGCGACGTCGATCATGGTTCCCCCGTCCCTCGATGCGGCGCATGGTTGCGCCATCCGGTCAATCGTTCTATGTTACCGGAACAAGAACACTGCGCTCCCGATTCCCGCGCGCCGGGGCGGGGCGCTCGACGCTCTCCATGAAGAACCGCACGCACTTCGCCGCCGGCCGCACGCTACGACGTCGTCTGCCTCGGCCGCTTCGCCGTCGACTTCTACGCGCAGCAGATCGGCGCCCGCCTCGAGGACGTCGCGAGCTTCGCCAAGTACCTCGGCGGCTCGTCGGCCAACACCGCGTTCGGCTGCGCGCGGCTCGGGCCTGAAGGCCGGCGATGGCCGCGCGCGTCGGCGACGACGCGATGGGCCGCTTCCTCGACCGAGACGCTCGCGCGCGAAGGCTGCGACGTCTCGCCACGTGAGCGTCGACCCGACGCGGCTCACCGCCTGCGTGGTGCTCGGCATCAAGGACCGCGACACGTTCCCGCTGATCTTCTATCGCGAGAACTGCGCGGACATGGCGGTCACCGAAGACGACGTCGCCGAGGACTTCCTCGCGCAGTCGCAAGGCGCTGCTCATCACCGGCACGCACTTCTCGACGTCGCACGTCGCACCGCGTCAGCACCACGGCGCTGGAGCGCGCGCGCCGCAACGACGTGCGCACGATCCTCGACATCGACTACCGGCCCGGTGCTGTGGGGGCTCACCAAGCGCGGCGACGGCGAGACGCGCTTCATCGCGAGCGACACGGTCACCGCGCACCTGCAGGCGCATCCTGCCGCTGTTCGACCTCGTGATCGGCACGATCGAGGAGTTCGCCATCGCCGGCGGCAGCACCGACATCATCGCGGCGCTGCGCCGCGGTGCGCGCGCGTCACGCCGGCGACGCTCGTCGTCAAGCGCGGCCCGCTGGGCTGCGCGGTGATCGACGGCGCCGATTCCCGCGCTCGCTCGACGAGGCGTTCAACGGCAAGGGCGTGACGGTCGAGGTGCTGAACGTGCTGGGCGCCGGCGACGCGTTCTCGGCGGGCTTCCTCTCCGGCTGGGTGCGCGGCGAGGACTACGACGCCTGCTGCCGGTACGCGAACGCCTGCGGCGCGCTGGTCGTCTCGCGGCACGGCTGCGCGCCGGCGATGCCGACGCGGTCGAGCTCGACTACTATCCTCGCGCACGCCGAAGCGATTCCGCGGCCCGACCGCGACGCGACGCTGACGCGCCTGCACCGCGTGACCGCGCCGCGCACGCCGCGCGCCGAGCTCTTCGTCTTCGCGTTCGACCATCGCGATCCGTTCTTCGAGCTCGCGCGCGCGGCCGGCGCCGACGAGGCGCGGCTGCCGGCGCTGAAGAAGCTCTTCGTCGAAGCGGTGGCGGAAACCGAAGCGGCGCGCGGTCTCGCCGGACGCGTCGGCCTGCTGTGCGACGACCGCTACGGGCAGGATGCGCTGAACGCGGCGACCGGGCGCGGCTGGTGGATCGGACGGCCCGGTCGAGCTGGCCGGGATCGAATCCGGTCGTGTTCGAGCACGGGCGCTCGATCGGCACGACGCTCATCGCCTGGCCGGTCGAGCACGTCGTGAAGTGCCTCGTCCCGTTCCACCCGGACGACGACGTCGACAACCGGCTGGAGAACGAGGCGCAGGTCAAGGCGCTCTACGACGCCGTGCAGGCGAGCGGGCACGAGCTGCTGCTCGAGATCGTTCCGCCGAAGCACCTGCCGCGCGAGCCCGGACACCTGCTGCGCGCGATGAAGCGGCTCTACAACCTCGGCATCTATCCGGAGTGGTGGAAGCTGCGCGCCGATGCCGCCGGCAGCGAGTGGCCGCGCGCTCGACGCGCTGATCGCCGAGCGCGATCCCGTACTGCCGCGGCGTCGTGCTGCTCGGGCTCAACGCGCCGATCGACGCGCTGGCGCGCGGATTTGCGCGACGCGCGAGCAGCCGCCGTTGTCGCGGCTTCGCGGTGGGCCGCACGATCTTCCACGAGCCCGCGCGGGCGTGGCTCGCGGGCGCGATCGACGACGCAGGACTCGATTGCAGCGCGTGCGCAGCGAACTTCGAGGCGCTGATCGACGCGTGGACGCGACGCGCGGCGAAGGGAGACGCGATCGTGAGCACGATCCGGCTGACGATGGCGCAGGCGCTGGTGCGCTATCTCGCGGCGCAGCGCACCGTCGTCGACGGGCGCGAAGTGCCGCTCTTCGGCGGCGTGTTGGCGATCTTCGGGCACGGCAACGTCGCCGGCCTGGGCGAGGCGCTGTACCGCGCATCGCGCCGAGCTGCCGACCTATCGCGCGCACAACGAGCAGGCGATGGCGCACGCGGCGATCGCCTTCGCGAAGGCGCACTTCCGCCGGCGGATGATGGCGTGCACGACGTCGATCGGCCCGGGCGCGACCAACCTGGTCACGGCGGCCGCGACCGCGCACGTCAACCGGCTGCCGGTGCTGTTCCTGCCCGGCGACGTGTTCGTCTCGCGCGCGCCCGACCCCGTGCTGCAGCAGGTCGAGGACTTCCACGACGGCGGCGTCTCGGCCAACGACTGCTTCCAGCCGGTGTCGCGCTATTTCGACCGCATCGTCGCGCCCGGCGCAGCTGCTGACCGCGCTGCCGCGCGCGATCGCGCGTGCTGACCGATCCGGCGCTGTGCGGCCCGGTCACGCTCGCGCTGCCGCAGGACGTGCAGACGATGGCGCTTCGACTGCCCGGAGGCGTTCTTCGCGCCGACCGTCGGTGCGCGTTCGCGCGCCGGCGCCCGAGGCGGCGGAGCTCGAGGCGGCGGTGGCGCTGCTCGCGCGCGGCGAAGCGGCCGCTGATCGTCGCCGGCGGCGGCGTGCTCTACAGCGAGGGCGGCGCCGACGCGTTGCGCCGCTTCGCCGAAGCGCACGGCGTGCCCGTGGCGGAGACGCAGGCGGGCAAGAGCGCGCTGCCGTGGGATCATCCGCTGCAGGCGGGGCCGATCGGTGTCACCGGCGGCACCGCGGCGAACGCGCTCGCGCGCGAGGCCGATGTCGTGATCGCGCGTCGGCACGCGCCTGCAGGACTTCACGACCGGCTCGCACTCGCTGTTCGCGCAGGCGCGCATGCGTCGGCATCAACGTCAACGCGTTCGACGCGCTCAAGTGGCGCGCGGTGTCACGCTGCGTCGCCGACGCGCGCACGGCGCTCGATGCGCTGTCGGCGGCGTCTCGCCGGCTGGACGGCCGGACCCGGCGTGGCAGGACAGAGCGCAGTGCGCGAAGCCGTCGCCTGGCGCGACGACCGTCTCCCGCATCGTCGGCGTGCGCGAAATCGCGCCGCCCGCGCTTCCCTACGACGGCGAAGTGATCGGCGCGGTGCAGCGCTCGCATCCGGAATCCGCCGGCGCACGACATCGTCGTCTGCGCGGCGGGCACGCTGCCGGGCGAGTTGCACAAGCTCTGGCGCACGGCGCGGCCGGGCGGCTACCACGTCGAGTACGGCTACTCGTGCATGGGCTACGAGATCGCCGGCGGCATCGGCGTCAAGATGGCGCGGCCCGAGCGCGAAGTGATCGTCATGGTCGGCGACGGCAGCTACCTGATGCTCAATTCCGAGATCGCGACCTCGGTGATGCTCGGCGCGAAGCTCGTGATCGTCGTCGCTGGACAACCGCGGCTACGGCTGCATCCACCGGCTGCAGCAGGCCTGCGGCGGCGAGGGTTCAACAATCTGTTCGACGATTGCGTGCAGGGGCCGCTCGGCGCGCCGCCATCGACTTCGCGGCGCACGCGCGCTCGCTCGGCGCGCGGGCCGAGCACGTGAGCTCGATTGCCGAGCTCGAGGCCGCGCTGGCGCGCGCCCGCGCTGCCGACCGAACCAGCGTCGTCGTCATCGACACCGATCCCGTTGCGGACCACCGAGGAGGGCGGCTGGTGGTGGGAAGTCGGCGTGCCGGAGGTGTCGGAATCGCGAGAAGGTTCGCGCCGCGCGCGCGGCATACGAGCAGGGCAAGCGTGGAGCAGAGGCCATGACGCTTCGACGTGCGCATCGGGATCAATCCGATCTCCTGGACCAACGACGACCTGCCGTCCCTCGGCGGCGAGACGCCGCTCGAGACCGCGCTGGCCGAGGGCAAGGCGATCGGCTACGAGGGCTTCGAGCTCGGCAACAAGTTCCCGCGCGAGCCGGAGGCGTTGCGGTCGGTGCTGGCGCGGCACGACCTGGCGCTGCGTGTCCGGCTGGTATTCGGGCCGTCTTGCGCGCGCGCAGCGTGGACGACGAGATCGCCGCGGTTGAAGCGCATCTTCGGCTGCTCGCCGCGAACGGCGCGAAGGTGATGGTCTACGGCGAAGTCGCCGACTCGATCCAGGGCGCGGCCGGAGCCGCTCGTGCGCGCGGCCGCGGTTCCGCACGCGCCGACGAGTGGGCGGCGTACGGAGAGCGACTGACCGCCTTCGCGCGACACCTGCTCGCGCACGGCGTGCGCCTCGCCTACCACCACCACATGGGTGCGTACGTCGAGACGGCCGAGGACGTCGAGCGCTTGATGAGCGTCACCGGCCCCGAAGTCGGGTTGCTGTTCGACACGGGCCACGTGACCTTCGCCGGCGGCGACGCCGCCGACCGATGCTGCGCAAGCACGTCGCGCGCGTCGTGCCACGTGCACTGCAAGGACGTGCGGCCGAGCGTGGTCCGGATGGCGCGCAACCGCGGCTGGAGCTTCCTCGCAGTCGGTGATCAACGGCGCGTTCACGCACGCCGGGCGAGGGTTGCGTCGACTTCGCCGCCGTGCTCGCCGATCCTGCGCGAGGCGCGGCTATCGCGGCTGGCTGGTCGTCGAGGCGCGAGCAGGATCCGGCGGTCGCGCCCGCGTATCGCTACGCGGACATGGCCTACCGATTGCTGCGTTCGCTGGTCGATGGCAAGTCCGATCCCCACGCGCGCGCGGCGGCGTTGGCGGGGCGACAGGGGATCGGGCCGGGATCGGGACCGGCGCCGACCGCGGTATGAGGCCGGAGAGGACGACGTGCACTCGCCATTGATCGTCAAGGCGGCACGCGAAGGACGCACGATCGCGCGCGTGACGCCGGAGTCCGCGGGCTGGCGCTACGTCGGCTTCGAGGCGTTGCGCCTCGCGCCGGGCGAGAAGTGGACGCGGCGCGACCGGCGCGCGCGAGCTGTGCGTCGTGCTGGTCGCGGGTCGCGCGACCGTCGAAAGCGGCGAGCTCGCCTGGCGCGAGATCGGCGGCGCGCGCAAGCCCGTTCGAGGATGTGGCGACCGTACGCCGTCTACCTGCCGCCCGGGCGAGACGTCACGCATCACGGCGCAAACGAACGCCGAGATCGCGCTCTGCAGCGCGCCCGGCGGCGAGGGTGTCGCGCCGCGGCTGATCGAGCCCGCGTCGATGCGGCGGACCGTGCGCGGCAAGGGCTCGAACACGCGCTACGTGCGCGACATCCTGCCGCAGGACGAGCCCGCCGAAGCGCTGCTGGTGGTCGAAGTGATCACGCCGCCGGGACACTCGTCGACGCTATCCGCCGCACAAGCACGACACCGATGCGATGCCGACCGAGAGCTTCCTCGAGGAGACGTACTATCACCGGCTCGACCCGCCGCAGGGTTTCGCCTTCCAGCGCGTCTACACCGACGACCGCTCGCTCGACGAAGCGATGACGGTCGAAGACCGCGACGTGGTGATGGTGCCGCGCGGCTACCATCCGGTAGTCGTGCCGCACGGCTACACGTCGTACTACCTCAACGTGATGGCCGGGCCGCACCGCGTCTGGCACTTCCGCAACGACCCGGCGCACGAGTGGATGCTCGCGCCGAGGTCGTGAGCACAACGGCGGTTACTTCGTCGTCGGCATCATGAAGTCGGCGCCGGCCCGAATGCCGGATGGCCAGCGCTGCGTCACCGCCTTCTGCCGCGTATAGAAGCGAACGCTCTCCGGACCGTAGATGTGGTGGTCCCCGAAGAGCGACGACTTCCATCCTCCGAAGCTGTGGTAGGCGACCGGCACCGGGATCGGTACGTTGACGCCGACCATCCCGATCTGGACTCGGCTCGCGAAATCGCGAGCGGTGTCGCCGTCGCGCGTGAAGATCGCCGCGCCGTTGCCGAACTCATGCGCGTTCACGAGCGTCAACGCTTCGTCGTAGGAGCCTACGCGCAGCGTCGAGAGCACCGGACCGAAGATCTCGTCCTTGTAGATTCGCATCCGCGGGTCGACCCGATCGAACAGCGTCGGGCCGACGAAGTAGCCGTCCTCGTGCCCCGGAATCGTCAGCGTGCGGCCGTCGACGAGCAGCTGCGCGCCTTCCGCGACGCCGGTGTCGATGTAACCCGCGACCTTGTCACGGTGCGCGGCGGTGACGAGCGGCCCCATCTCGGCGGCGCGGTCGTCGGAAGCGCCCACCTTCATCGCCGCGATCTTCTTCTGTACGCGACCGAGCACGTTGTCGGCGATGGCGTCGCCGACGAAGACGGCCACCGAGATCGCCATGCAGCGCTCGCCGGCCGATCCGTAGGCGGCGCCGACGAGCGCGTCGGCCGCCATCTCGGGATCGGCATCGGGCATGATCACGGCATGGTTCTTCGCGCCGCCGAGCGCCTGCACGCGCTTGCCGTGGGCGGTGCCGGTCGTGTAGATGTATTTCGCGATCGGCGTAGAGCCGACGAAGCTCACCGCCTGCACGTCACGGTGCGCGAGCAGCGCGTCGACGGCTTCCTTGTCGCCGTTGATCACGTTGAAGGCGCCGTCGGGGAGGCCCGCTTCCTTCAGCAGCGCGGCGAGTATCAGCGCAGTCGACGGATCGCGCTCCGAGGGCTTCAGCACGAATGCGTTGCCGCAGACGAGCGCCATCGGAAACATCCACATCGGCACCATCGCGGGGAAGTTGAACGGCGTGATGCCGGCGACGACGCCGAGCGGCTGGCGCAACGTCCAGGCGTCGATGCCCGTGCCCACGCTCTCGGTGAATTCGGTCTTCAGGAACTGTGGCGCGCCGCACGCGTATTCGACGATCTCGATGCCGCGCGAGAGCTCGCCCGCGGCGTCGGAGAGCACCTTCCCGTGCTCGCGCGAGACCACCGCGACGATTTCGTCCGCATGCTCTTCGAGGAGCGCCTTGAAGCGGAACATCACGCGGGCGCGGGCCAGCGGGGTCGTGGCCGCCCACCCCGGAAATGCGGACTTCGCCGCTTCGACAGCGCGAGCGACCTCGGCGCCGGTCGCGAAAGGCACCCGGCAGCCGAGTGCGCCGGTCGCCGGCGTCCAGACATCGCCGAAGCGGCCCGAGGTGCCGGGCGTGCGTTTGCCGCCGATCCAGTGGGCGAGGGTGGGAACGTCGGCTTGGCGCAGGGCAGGGGTGGCGTTCATGGCGGGTCCTCCACAAGGCGTGCCGCGGTGTCCGGCGTCGGTGCTCCGGCGATGGACAGCAAACGGAGAGTTTAGCCCTTTGCGGCGCGCACCGGCGTCAGGCGACCGTTCGGAGAGCGCGCCCGGGCTCGCGGCCGGACAACTTCCCCTCCGGAGTCATTTGCCGGAGGGACGGCATGTCATCGCTGGGCGACCGCGAAGGTGTCGCAGGCTTTCACGTCGCCCGCTTCGAGGCCGCGGCGGAACCAGCGCATGCGCTGCTCGCTCGAGCCGTGGGTGAACGACTCGGGAGAAACGTAGCCGCGCGAGGCCATCTGCATCCGGTCGTCGCCCACCGCGGCGGCGGCACGCAGCCCCTCCTCGACGTCGCCGGGCTCGAGGATGCGTCGGTTCCTGTTGGCCTGCGCCGCCCAGATGCCGGCGAAGCAGTCGGCCTGCAGCTCCATGCGCACCTGCAGCGCGTTGCGCTGCTCCCCGCGTGCGCGCGACTGGGCGCGGCCGACCTGTTCGGCGATCCCGAGCTGGTTCTGCACGTGGTGCCCGACCTCGTGCGCGATCACGTAGGCCTGCGCGAAGTCGCCGGGCGCGCGGAACCTGTCCTGCAGGTCGCGGTAGAAGGCGAGATCGATGTAGAGCTTGTTGTCGCCGGGGCAATAGAACGGCCCGACCGCGGCCTGCGCGAATCCGCACGCCGACTCCACCGCGCCGCTGAACAACACGAGCACGGGCTTCTGATACCGTTTGCTGCCGCGGGCGAAGATCTCGGTCCACGTCTCCTCGGTGCTGCCGAGAACGGCCGCGACGAAATCGGCCATCTTGTCTTCCCGGGCGGGGGCTCGGGTCGCCACCCGCTCCTGAGGTGCCGTCGCGACGGGCCCCTGCTGAACACCCTGTAACACGACGCCGGGGTCGATGCCCAGGAACATCGCGATCAGCGCGACCACCACGACGCCGATCCCGCCGCCAACGAGGCCGCGCCCGCCGGGAATGCGCATCCCGCGGCGGTCCTCGATGTTCTCGCTGCGTGGCTGGTCCTCGAGGCGCATGGTGCAGGCCTTCTATCGGCCCAGCCCGAGCTGGCGCGACAGGTCGCCGACGCTCGCTGCGAGCGAGTCGAGGTCGGGCACCTCGCCGCCGGGCGTAACACGATTCACGACCTCCGGCAGCAGTTCCGACAAACCCTGCGACGCATCCGCTTCGCTGACGCCTGCCTGACGCGCGATCGCGGCGATGCCGCCGTGCCCGAAGATCTGTTCCAATGCATCCGGTTCGATCGGCATGTTCTGCCCGGTGCCGACCCAGGAACGCGCCTGGTCCCCGTACCCCGCGCGCGCCATCTGCTCGAGCAGACCGCCGAGGCCGCCTACCGCCGCCACCGCCGCCCAACATGCCGCCGAGGACGTCGCCCAGGCCGCCGCCCCGCTGCGCGCCGCCACCCAGCACCTGGCCGAGGATGTCCCCGAGCCCGCCGCCGCTCGGGCCGGGCCCGGCCTGCGGCGCACCGCCGCCGCGGTTCGATAGCATCGCAAGTACGATCGGGAGCAGGGCCATCAACGTCCCGCTCATGCCGCCGCCGCTCGCCTGCTGCGGCGCTTGCCGGGCGGCAGGTTGCCCCATGCCGTGCTGACCGGTCGTTGCGCCACCGAGAAGATCTTCGAGTATGCCCATCGTTGCCTCCCTCATCGATCATTGCCGGGGCGGTGATCTGCCGCTACGCGTACTCTAACAACAAATTGCTGCGGAGTCCCGGCCGGCGAGGTCCGCCGAGCGTTCCGGAATGGCCGTTAAGGCACCCGACAGCCGGTGCCCGGGGTGCCGGTAAGATGACCCCCTTTGCAACGGCCGTTCGCCGACGCCGCCGCGGGTGGGACCGGCGCCACGAGGAAGGGGAAACGAGATGGGACGACCGGTTATCGTCGCGGGCGTGGGCATGATCCCGTTCGCCAAGCCCGGGGCCAGCGAAACCTACGACGTGATGGGCGCCGCCGCCGCGACGGCGGCCCTTGCAGACGCGGGCATCGCCTATACCGATGTGCAGCACGCCTACGTCGGCTACGTGTACGGTGATTCCACCGCCGGCCAGAAGACGCTCTACCACGTCGGGATGAGCGGCATTCCCATCGTCAACGTCAACAACAACTGCTCGACGGGGTCGACCGCGCTCTATCTCGCGCGGCAGGCGGTCGAGAGCGGCGTGGTCGAGTGCGCGCTGGCGCTCGGCTTCGAGCAGATGGCGCCGGGCGCGCTCACCGCAAAGTTCACCGATCGCCCGACGCCGTTCGACGATTTCGACCGCGAGACCGATGCGCTGGTCGGCGCGCCCGACGTTCCGCTGGCGATCCGCTACTTCGCCGGTGCCGGGCTTTCGCACATGAAGAAGTACGGGACGACGCTGACGACCTTCGCGCAGATCCGCGCCAAGGCGAGCCGGCATGCGGCCAACAACCCGCTCGCGCTGTTTCGCAAGGAAGTGAGCGCCGACGAGGTGCTCGCGTCGCCGATGATGATGCCCGGCGTGATGACCCGGCTGATGGCCTGCCCGCCGACGTGTGGTGCGGCCGCGGCGGTCATCGTCTCGGAAGCGTTCGCGCGCCGGCATGGCCTCGACGCGTCGGTCACGATCGCCGCGCAGGCCATGACCACCGACACGCCGAGCACGTTCGAGGCGCACGACATGATGCAGGTCGTCGGCTACGACATGGCCAAGGCCGCGGCGCGACAGGTCTACGAAGCCGCGGGGATCGGCCCCGAGGACGTCGACGTGGTCGAGCTGCACGATTGCTTCGCCCAGAACGAGCTCATCAGCTACGAAGCGCTGGGCCTGTGTCCCGAAGGCGGCGCGGCGAAGTTCGTCGCCGACGGCGACAACACCTACGGCGGGCGCTACGTCACCAATCCGTCCGGCGGCCTGTTGTCGAAGGGCCACCCGCTTGGGGCGACCGGTCTCGCGCAATGCTATGAGCTCACGCGGCAATTGCGCGGCACGGCGGAGAAGCGTCAGGTGGAGGGCGCGCGCGTCGCGCTCCAGCACAACCTCGGACTCGGCGGCGCCTGCGTGGTGACGCTGTATCGCGCGCACTAGAGGAGGATGCGATGCCGGATGGCGCCAACACCCCGAGCGAATACCGCTCGCCGTGGCTCGACGACGAGCTGGAGTCCTTCCGCGGCACGGTGCGCCGCTTCGTCACCGACGTGCTGGCGCCGCGTGAGCCCGCGTGGCAGCAGGCACATCGCGTCGACGCCGCGTCGTGGCGCGAGATGGGCTCGATGGGGCTCCTGCTTGTGCGGCGTGCCCGAGGAATACGGCGGCAGCGGCGGCACGTTCGCGCACGACTGCATCGTCTTCGAGGAAATGGCGTACGCGGGCGTGGCGAGCTTCGGCAAATCGCGTGCACAACATCTGCGCGCATTACATCGAACGCTACGGCACGGAAGACCAGAAGCGGCGCTGGCTGCCGCGGCTCGCGAGCGGCGAGCTCGTCGGCGCGATCGCGATGTCCGAACCCGCCGCCGGGATCCGATCTGCAGGGCATCCGCACGCGAGCCGTGCGCAACGGCGAGCACTACGTCGTCAACGGCTCGAAGACGTTCATCACCAACGGGCAGGTCGCGAACCTGATCATGCTGGTCGCGAAGACGGACACCGCGGCCGGGGGCGCGAAAGGCATCTCGCTGGTGATGGTCGAGACCGACGGCCTCGACGGGCTTCCGCCGCGGCCGCACGCTGGACAAGATCGGCATGCCGGGGCAGGACACCTCCGAGCTCTTCTTCGACGACTGCCGCGTTCCGGCGGACGCGCTGCTTGGCGGCGCCGAAGGTCGCGGGCTTCGCGCAGATGATGGAGGAGCTGCCGTACGAGCGCACGATCGTCGCCCTGTGGGCCGTCGCGGACATGGAGCGCGCGGTGCGGCTTACCACCGAGTACGCGCGCGAGCGCAAGGCGTTCGGCAAGGCGCTGATCGAAATGCAGAACACGCGCTTCAAGCTCGCCGAGGCGAAGACCATCGCCCACGTCGGCCGCGTGTTCATCGACTCCTGCATCCAGCGCTATCTCGCCGGCACGCTCGACACGGCGACCGCGTCGATGGCCAAGTGGTGGCTCACCGACATGCAGTGCAAGGTCATCGACGAGTGCCTGCAGCTCTTCGGCGGCTACGGCTACATGCGCGATTACCCGATCGCGCAGATGTACGCCGACGCCCGCGTGCAGCGCATCTACGGCGGGACCAACGAGATCATGAAGGAAATCATCGCGCGGACGCTTTGACGCGTCGATCGATTGGGAGTGCCATGACCTCGCCGTATCCGCACCTGCTCGCGCCGCTCGACCTCGGCTTCACGACGCTCGCCAACCGCGTGCTCATGGGCTCGATGCATACGGGCCTCGAGGAAGCGTCGGACGGCTACGAGCGGATGGCCGCGTTCTACGCCGAGCGGGCGAAGGGCGGCGTCGGCCTGATCGTCACCGGCGGCATCGCGCCGAACTTTGCAGGGCGGGTCGAGCCGCGTGGCGCGCAGCTGTCGTTTCCGTGGCAGGTCGGGCGGCACCGGATCATCACCGACGCCGTGCACGCGGCCGGCGGGAAGATCGCGCTGCAGATCCTGCATACCGGGCGCTACGCCTATCACCCGCTGGCTGTCGCGCCGTCGGCGATCCGCTCGCCGATCAGTCCGTTCCGGCCGCGCGCGCTTTCCCGCTGGGGCGTGCGCAAGACCATCGCCGATTTCGTGCGCTGTGCGCGGCTCGCCCAGCGCGCCGGCTACGACGGTGTCGAGATCATGGGCTCCGAAGGCTACCTGATCAACGAGTTCTTCGTGCCGAAGACCAACCATCGCACCGACGAATGGGGCGGAGTGCTCGAGAATCGCATGCGCTTTCCGGTGGAGATCGTGCGCCGCACGCGCGAGGCCGTCGGACGGAACTTCATCATCATCTTTCGGCTCTCGATGCTCGACCTGGTCGAGGGCGGCAGCGCGTGGGACGAAGTCGTTGTGCTGGCCAAGGCCGTCGAGGCGGCGGGGGCGACGATCATCAACACCGGGATCGGCTGGCACGAGGCGCGGGTGCCGACGATCGCCACGATGGTCCCGCGGGCGGCGTTCGCGTGGGTGACGCGACGGATGAAGGGCGAAGTCGGGATTCCGCTGGTCGCGACCAACCGGATCAACGATCCGGCCGTGGCGGAGGAAGTTCTCGCGCGTGGCGACGCGGATGTCGTGTCGATGGCGCGGCCGCTGCTTGCGGACGCCGATTTCGTCGCCAAGGCGGCCGAAGGCCGCGCAGACGAGATCAACACCTGCATCGCGTGCAACCAGGCGTGCCTCGACCAGATCTTCTCGCGGCAGGTCGCGTCCTGTCTCGTCAATCCGCGCGCGTGCCACGAGACGAAGATCGTCGTGAAGCCTGCGGCACGGCGCAAGCGCGTCGCCATCGTCGGGGCCGGGCCGGCCGGGCTTGCCTGCGCGACGACCGCGGCCGAGGCCGGCCACGACGTCGCCCTGTTCGATGCGGCAGCGGAGATCGGCGGGCAGTTCAACCTCGCGCGGCGGATTCCCGGCAAGGACGAGTTCGCCGAGACGTTGCGCTACTTTCGGCGCCGGATCGAGCGGACCGGCGTTGCGCTCACGCTCGACCGGCGGGTTGGCGCCGGCGATCTCGGCGGCTTCGATCACGTCGTGCTCGCGACCGGCATCGTCCCGCGCACGCCGGCGATACCGGGCATCGACCATCCGAAAGTCGCGGGCTATGCCGACATCGTGCTCGGCCGCAAGGAAGCAGGCAAGCGGGTCGCGATCATCGGCGCCGGCGGCATCGGGTTCGACGTCGGCGAGTTCCTGACGCATCACGGCGGCCACGACGAGACGGGCAGAGTATCTCGCCGAGTGGGGAATCGACCCGGAGTATCGCGACCGTGGGCGGCCTCGCACCGCCGACGACAAGCGGCGGGCCGCGTGAAGTCTGGCTACTGCAGCGCAAGGCCAGCAAACTGGGCGACGGCCTCGCCAAGACCACCGGCTGGATCCGGCGCACGCTCCTGAAGAAGCGCGGCGTGCAGATGATTCCGGGTGTCGAGTACGAACGGATCGACGACGCGGGACTGCACATCCGGGTCGACGGCGAGCCGAAACTGCTCGACGTCGACACGGTCGTCGTCTGCGCCGGGCAGGAGCCGCGCCGCGAGCTGCTACGAGCCGCTGCGCAGTGCGGGCGTCGGCGTCACGCTGATCGGCGGAGCCGACGTCGCGACCGAGCTCGACGCGCGGCGCGCGATCGCGCAGGGGACCGAGGTCGCGCTGGCGCTCTAGGGTCACCGACCGAGGCAGTGATCGGCTCCGACTCCCTAAGCGCGTCGGATCCCGAGCTTGCGGCCGACCTGTGCCGGCGGCGCCAGCGCGGCATGCGCCGCTCGCATCGCGGCCAGCCGGTCCTGCGTGTCCTGCGCGAACGGCGCGCTCCTGCGCGACGCCATGTCGACGTGCATCGCGACAAGCTCGTTCGTCGCGGCGAGCCAGCCCTCACGTGCATCGTGCATCGCGTGGAAATAATGGACGCGCTTGTGATCGTGGTCGAGCAACCGGCTCTCGATGCGCACGCGGGCTGCCGGCCATGACCTCGCGCACGTAGTCGACGTTCATCGCCAGCGTGAAGAGCGACTTTCGCTCACGCTCGAGGTACGGCCAACCGATCCCGAGGGCGTCGTAGAAGGCATCCGTGGCGCGGTCGAAGGCGAGCACATAGTAGGCCACGTTCATGTGGCCGTTGGCGTCGGTCCACTCCGGCCGGATCTCGAGCTCGGTCGCGACAAGTGAATGGTCGGGCTCGATTTTCGGCCGGTTTGCGCTCACAGCAGGCGGATTCCGCAGGACTTCGTCTGCGACCTTACTTTACGGCAAAGGTCGCGATGCCGCCGGTGCCGACGCCAACCAGTTGTCCAGGGTCTCCCATGGCGACGGCGGACAGCGTTTGCCGCTCCGCGCGATTCGTGGAATCGAATGTCTTGCCGCCGTCGGCGCTGCGGGCGAGGACGCCCGACAGGCCAACCAGCGCGATGGTGCCGTCGGCAAGCTGGAGCCCTCCGGTAAACGAGTGGTCGGTTCCCGTCACGGCTTCGGTCCAGGTGCGTCCATCGTCGGCGCTGCGCAGCGCGTGGCCGCGCATGCCGAAGAGCAGTGCGCCGCCTTGGGCGAGCGGGATCCCGCCCCACATCGATCCGCTGTAGGGCAGGCGCAGCGTCGACCACGTCGCGCCGCCATCGGTCGACCGAAATGCGGTGCCCGCCTCGGCCGCGACGATGAGCGTGCCGCTCGGGAGCGCGACAATGGCGTTGAGGTGCCGGTCGCGATCGTCGCCTTCGCCGATGGCGAACTCCTTCCAGGTGCGGCCGCCGTCGCGCGTTTCGATGGCGAGGCCGAATGCGCCGACGGCGATGCCGTGCTTGTCGTCCGCAAACCACAGCGAGAGCAGCACGGCATCCTTGCCGGCCGAGTGGAGCGGGGTCCAGGTGTCGCCGCCGTCCTCCGTCTTCATGATCTCGCCGCCGTGTCCGGCGGCCCAGCCATGCTTCGGGTCGGCGAAGGTCACTGCGGTCAACATGCTGCGCGTGGCGACCGCGCCGGCCTGCCGCCAGGTTGCCCCGGCGTCGTCGGAGAGCAGGACCACGCCGTAATCGCCGACTGCAACGAGCCGTGGGCCGATCCGCGTGATGGCGAGCAGCGGAGCCTTGGTGGCGAGAGGTCCCTTGAACGCCATCGGCGGTGTGGAGGCGGAGGGCGGTGCCGGTGACTGCGCCAAGGCAAGGGCGGCCACGCCGAATGCCGCGACCAGCCCGGCCGCGAGAATGCGCGCGCTGTGCATCGTGCGCCTCATTCGCCGGGCTCCGCCATGGCCGGCAAGTTGCGCCAGCACCGATGTCTGAACCCGCGGCTCATTCGCCTTCTCCCGTGTCGCCGCGTCCCGACCGCGCAAATGCCTGTGCCCGTGCCGTCTCGCTCTCGGTCTCGCCCACGCGCAATATCTCGGCCAGCCGATACAGCAGCGATTCCTCGAAGCGGGCAAGCTTGCCGTCGGCGTAGACCACCTCCCACAGCAAGCCGAGAATCTCGGCGCGTTCCTCCACGCTGAAGCCTTCCCGCACGGCCGCCGCGAAAACCCAGTCCTCGAGCGACGCCGCGAGTAGATTGCTGTGCCGTCGCGATCAGCTGCGCGGCGGTCGCTGTGTCGAGCTGGAAGCGCGCACGCACGATGCGCTCGACGGCGTCGAGTTCCTCCGGATTGTCCGCGCGGTCGATCTGTGCGGCCTCGACCAGCAGTGCAACCACGGCCACGTCGCGCCGCGCGAAAGGCGCACCCACCGTATCGGCGGTCGCCGGCGGTGCGCTGTCGAGCAGGTCCAGAAGCTTGTCCAGCACGGCAATTCCCTCAGTGGCTCAGGAGCGGCGCGCGCACGGGGCGACGCCGCGGGATCAGCACGTCGATCGTGACGGCCAGCGCCGGCAGCAGCGTCATCGCCATCAGCATGTTGATCATGAACATGAACGTGAGCAAGAGTCCCATGTCGGCCTGGAACTTGAGATCCGAGAACGACCAGGTCGCCACGCCCACCGATAGCGTGAGCGCGGTGAAGATGGTCGCGATCCCGGTCTCGCGCAGTGCCTGTTTGAACGACGTGACGACGTCCACCCCCTGGGCGAGGTAGAGCTGCAGCCGGTTGTAGATGTAGAACGCATAATCGACGCCGATGCCGACCGCCAGCACCATCACGGGCAGCGTGGCGACCGTGAGGCCGATCTCGAGCTCCTTCATGAACCAGTAGCCGAGGAAGGTGGCGAGCGTGAGCGGCACGCAGCACGCGAGCATCGCGCGCCAGTCGCGGTAGGTGACGAACACCAGCGCGACGATGGTGAGGTAGACGTAGAGCATCATCGGCAGCTCGGTCGCTTCCAGCACCTCGTTGGTCGCCGCCTGCACGCCGACGTTGCCGCTTGCGAGGCGGATCCGGACTTTCTCGCTGGGGTTTTCCGCACGAAACGCCTTCACCGCTCGCACGACCGCCTTGATCGTCGTCGCCTTGTGGTCGGCGAGGTACAGATGCACGGGAAGCACCGTGCAGCCCGGGTTCCACAGGCCGGTGCCCTCCGGCGCCATGCTGATCGCGTTGGCGAGCGCCTTGGGATCCCGCGGCAGCGCGGCCCATTTGGGATTGCCTTCGTTGAACCCCGAAAACGCCTGTTTCGCGAGCAACGCCGCCGAAGCAACCGACAGCACGCCGGGCACGTTCTGCATCTGCCAGCTGAACTGGTTCACGTACTCCATCGTCGCGTAGTCGTAGCAGCCGTCCTTGGGCGCCTCGATGACGACCGACAGGACGTCGAGCCCGAGGTCGAACTTGCTCACGATCTCGCTCGCGTCGCGGTTGTAGCGCGAGTCGGCATGGAGCTCCGGAGCGCCGGGGTGCAGATGGCCGATGTGGCGCCCCTGGCTCTGGAAGAAAGCGAGCGCGAACAGCGCGGCTCCGATCAGCGTGCCCAACGCGGCGGTGCGCGGCGTGAAGCCACGCAACAGCCAACCCATGATGCGGGAAAGGCGATCCCGCGCCTTGTTCACACGTTCCACGTAGTCATCGTCGAAGTGGAAGTACGACACGGCCAGCGGCAGCATCACGAGGTTGGTGACGATCTTGTACAGGACGCCGATCGACGCGGTGATCCCCAGCTCGCGGATCATCGGAATCGGGATCAGCGTCAGCGTCGCGAAGCCGACCAGCGCCGTCACCAGCGCCATCGTGCCGGGGATCAAGAGTCCGGTGAAGCTGCGTCGCGCGGCGGTCATCGTGTCGACGCCGGTGCGGATCTCCGCGGAGATGTAATTGATCTGCTGGATGCCGTGGGACACGCCGATCGCGAACACGAGGAAAGGCACCAGGACCGCGAGCGGATCCAGACCGTAGCCCAATAGCTGCAGAGTCCCGAATTGCCAGACCACCGACGCGAGCGAGCAGACGAGCGGGAGCACCGTAAGCGGTAACGAGCGCGAATAGAGGTAGACCGACGCGGCGGTCAGCAGGAACGCGAGCAGGAAGAAGCGCGCCACGCTCTTGGCGCCGTCGGCGATGTCGCCGATCTGCTTGGCGAAGCCGATGATCTGGATTTCGAACTCCGGCGTCTCCAGCTTGCCACGGACCTCCCGCTCGAGCTTGTCGGCGAGATCGAGATAGTCGAGCGACTTCCTCGTCACCGGGTCGTACTCGAGCAGATCCGCGACGACCATCGCGCTCGTGTTGTCGGTCGCGACGAGCTGCCCGATGTAGCCGCCGACGACGACGTTGCGCTTGATCCGCGCAATCTTCTCCGCGTCGAGCGCATCCGGGGTGATGTTGCCGCCGATCACGTCCTCGGCCTCGAAGCCCTCCTCGGTGATCTCGAGCACCCGGGTGGTCGGCGTCCACAGCGACGTAACGGTTCGCCGGTCGACGCCCGGCAGGAACATCACCGCCTGCGTGACCTCGTTCAGCTTCTTGAGGAAGCCCGCGTTCCAGATGTCCCCGCGCTTCTGGTGCACGACGACGACGATGCGGTTCGCGCCGAAGACGAGGTCGCGGTACTGGTAGAAGGTCTTGATGTACTCGTGGTCCTGCGGGAGCTGCTTGTCGAAGCCCGCCGACATCCTGAGCTGCGCCGCGAACACGCCCATGACCACGGTGAGCAGGACCAGCGCCGCGAGCACCATGCCGCGGCGCGCGAACAGCGTCGCCCTCGAGGCGCGCGACGAGGCGCGGCGAGCATCAGCGGGCCGCCTTACGCGCGCTCTCTGCCGGCCGCCGGCGAACGCCTGGCGGCCGGTGTCGCGCCCCCATGCTCAGAACGAGTACGAGACGTTGAAGCCGATGTAGTCGCGGTCCCGGAGCAGGTTGTTCGCCGCCCCGCCCGAGTAGTTGGTGTACAGCAATTGCGCCCGCCACTTGTTCAGGTACTCGAAATTGAGCGACGGGCGTCACGGCGACGCGACCCTCGACGAACGGAATGGTGTTCGGCGCTGGTTCCGTTGATGTCCCAGAGGACGTCGATCTGCGGGGTCAGGTTCACCGGCGAGCCGAAGATGTGCGGGTAGACGACGTTGAACGAAGCCACCATCCCGGTCGACGACTTGTCCGGCAACTCGTAGTTCGGCAAGTAGAGGGGATACTTGCCAGAACGGTCGAGGTCGGGATAGTAAGCCGTCGCGACTTCCAGGAGCAGGGTGCCTTCGGCCGCGTTCAGACCGCGCAGCAGCCAGCCCAGATCGCCGCTTGGTCCGAGCAGGTAGATCGCCGTGAGATGCGCCTGCCACTTCTTGAAGTCGACGTAACCAGGATAGGCGCCCGGCGCACAGAACGCGCAGTATTCGCCGGCAAGCGGCACCGTGGGGTCGATTGCCACGCCGTCCTTCGGCCGGTAGCGAGAGCTCGGCGCCGACCGCCCAGTCGCCGATGTTGCCGTTGACGGAAACACCGAACAGGTTGCGGCTCGCGGGGTACTGCAGGTAATACCCGAGCCCGAAGGGATTCGCGGTGATCGACGGATCGTTGACGAAGCCCAGGTACGGAATCTTGTCGTTGTAATGCAGGTAGTAGAAGCCCCACTCCGCATTCGAATTGTCCGGCTTGTAGCGCATGGCGAACCCGAACTGGTTGAGGTTCGGCGGCGACTGGGTCGGAATCACCGGTATCACGGTCCCGATCTCCAGCAAATCGTTGTACGTGAAACGCTGCCCGGCCGGGATGATCTCGCCGTTGCTGATCGTGCCGGGATCGCCGACCGTTCCCGGTGGCGCCGGCAGGAGGGAACTGGGAACGAACGCCGGCTGCTGCCCGTTGCCGGCCACATCGGCAGTCGAGAAATACGTTCCCACCGGGTCGAAGCGGAAGCTGTTCCAGCGCATCTGCCAGAAGCCTTCGACCGACAGGTTATTGGTCGCGCCGATGTTGAACGAGGCGATCGGCGCCGGCCGGAAGATCTCCTTCAGCTGCACGCCCGGCTTGTGCACGCGCGTCAAGTCGATCGCGTTGATGACATTGATGCCGCCGTAGATGAAGATGTCCTCGCCCCAGGAGATCACCTGGTTGCCTACCCTCACCTTGGCCGGCCGGCCGGCTACCTCGAAGTCTTTCGCCACCCACGCGTCCAGCAGTGTGATGTTGTGGACCGCGATGTTCTTGGCGTCGCTCGTGAGCGGTGTCCGCTCGGTGTTGTCGGCAGCCGGGTCGTATAGCCAGGTGAAGCGGCCAAGTGCGCTCCAGCCTTCCTTGAACTTGAGCGCGAGCTCGTGATTGCCCTTGAGCGCGGCCGAGACCAGCTGATTCTTCTTGTAGTTGAGGTTGCCGTTGTCGGCCTGCAGGTAGTTGAAGTCGGGGTCGGAGGTGAAGCCGAAACCGGGCCCGTTGACGACTTCGCCGAGCGTGCCAGTGGTCGGCACGCAGCCGCCGTTGTCGTTGCCGATGATGCTGCAGCTCGTGCCCGACATCCGCCACTGCATGCCGAACGAGATGGTCGAGTCGAAGCTGCCCTTGACGTCGTCGGTTTCGAAGCTCACCGCCGATGCCGACGGTGCGCCGAGCGCGAAGACGCCACCAAGCGCGAAGCGCGAGTGCGGTTCTCTTGAAACGGGGTGCGCGCGTTGTCTGTCCGTTCATGATTTCTCCCTCTCCTCAAGGAATCGGCGACGGGCACGGCGCGGCTGCCGCGCCCGTGCGCACCATCAGCGTTCGCCCACCCGGCGCAATTCGTCGGGACTGAATTTCTTCGGGTCGATGCGGCCCTCGCGCCCGGCGAGCCAGTCCGTCTCCGGCCGCTCCTGCGTCGCGTTCTCGGCGATGTAGCGGCCCACCGTGAGGTCGTACGACACGAACTCCTGGCCGACGCACGCGGGAATCTCCGGGGCGGGATAGATGCTCGATTCCTGCACGCGCCAGAGCTTGCCCTGCGCGTCGTAGAGATCGCCGATCATCAGCGCCCAGCTGTCCTCGTCCAGGTAGAACACGCGCTTGGCGATCTGGTGCCGCATCCCCTGCTTGACGGTCGCCTCGACCTTCCAGACACGGTGCAGCTCGTACCGGACGAGGTCGCGGTTGACGAAGTCGCCGAGATAGATGTCCTTGTACTTGCGGCTCTTGTCGATCAGCTTGAAGTTGTTGTAGGGGATGTACATCTCCTGCTTGCCGACGAGCTTCCAGTCGTAGCGGTCCATCGCGCCGGCGTACATCGGGTAAGCGTCGACGGTCTCCAGGTTCTCGTAGCCCGGCACCGGGTTGTCGTAGTTGAACGACGGCGCGCGGCGCACGCGTCGCTGCCCCGGGAAATAGAGCCACGCGTCGCTGTTCTCATTGAAGAACCAGTGCGCGAGAATGAGCTCGCCGGCGCGGGCCGCCGGCGAGACGACGGCATTGAGCAGCTTCATCTCGACGCCGGCGACCTCCTCGACGCCCTTGTTCTTCGGTGTGTGGAAGGGCACCAGGGTCCACTGGTCCTGCACCAGCGGCGTGAAGTCGCCGCCCTTGTTCGAGAAGATGGTCGCGTAGTACTCGAGGCGTCCTTCGCCCATGTAGCGGACCTTGTGATTCCACACCGCTTCCGCGCCGGTCTTCGGAATCGGGAAGACGACGGCGGCACCGATCGCCTTCTCGAGCCCCCACCCATTGGCGGCGAGTTTCGCCTCGCGCGCGTTGACCTTGGTGCGCTCGTAGACGAAGTCCGGGAAGCCGCAGCTGCGCCGGGTCGGGTACACGTCCATCCGGTAGCCCGGGAGCTGCTTGACAAGCGCTACCTGCCCGTCGGACAGCTTGTCCTTGTACTTGTCCACGTTGGAGGCGTCGATCGCCAGCAGCGGCTTGTCGTTGGCGAACGGATCGACGCGCTTCTGGCCGGCTTTCCAGCCCGCGGGCATGGTCGTCACGCCGCCGGTCCATTCCGGAATCGTGCCCTCCTTGTTCGCGGCTTTTTCGGCGCCGACCGGCGTGAGATCGCGGCCGAGTCGCGCCGCTTCCTGCTCGGTGACCGCGCCATGAGCCGCGAGCGGCACGAACAGGGCGCTCACCGCGAGCGCGATGCGGGTGAGGGAATTGAGCGTGCGATGTGTACGGATCATTGTCTGTGCTCCTTCGTCGGTTCGACCTGAAAGTCCATGCTCGAGAGGCGCGTGACGATCGAGGCGTGCATGCCCGCAACGTCATCCAACGTCATCCAGTCTCCGGTTGTGCAGCCGCGTCACCTCGTCGGCGGCGTACGGAACGAATCCGGTCGGTATTTCCGCACGACAGCGTTGTTAGGCTCGTCGGGGAGTGTAAGGAGCGCCGGCACCGCGGCGTTATCCAAAATCGGCAATCCGGGGTGCGTCCGATTGTCACAGATCAAGGAAAACGTCCACAAAAACGTCCATTGTGCAATGCACGATGGGCGGGATTGCGGTTTGGCGTCGCGCACGGGGGAAGGCGTGATCATCGGAATCGGAGCGGACGTCGCGTGAGCGCAGCGGCGGGGACGTTGGGCGAAACGGCGGCGACGGGATTCGGTGGCAGCGAGCCGGCACCGTGCTCGATGGCGCACATCGTCAGCTCGGACATCGACGAGCAGGCCGCGAGCCTGCGCCAATGGGATCAGGTGTACGAGCAGCTGACGCCGGGACGCTTCGCGGGAAGCCTCCAGGAGGTGTCGTTTCGCGGGGTGCAGATCTTCCGCGAAACGACCAACCAGTCGGTTCATGAGGCGGGCACCGCGCGCCCGGGATCGCGGGCCATCGGCGTGCCGCTGCAGATGGCCGGGACCGCGCTGTTCGGCGGCGAGGTCGTGCACGTCGATGCGCTGATCACCCTTTCGGGCGACGACGAACTCGACTTCTACGCGCCCAAGGGCTTCGACGTGCTCGGGCTCGCCGTCGACGAACAGGTGCTTGCGGCGTACGCGGCCAGGATCGAGCACCGCGACATCGTCAAGCTGTTCGACGGCAAGCGCGTGCTGACGCCGCCGGCAGGGCGGCTTGCGGACTTTCGGCGCCTCTTGCTCTCGATGCTGGCCTCGCTCGACGCCAATCCCGCGGCGCTGCGGTTCGGGCAGACGCAGCGGATGCTCGAGCAGTCCGTCCTGGCCGGCATCCTGGCCGTCACCGAGGAGACGGACGAGACGACGCCGAAGCCGCCATGCGGGAGCCGCCTCCGCGTCGTCGATCGGGCCCGCACGTACATGGGTGCGCATATCGACCTGCCGATCACCGTCGCGGACCTTTGTTTGGAGCTCGGTGTCAGCCGGCGCACGCTCCAGTACAGCTTTCAGGAGGTGCTCGGCTTGAACCCGGTCCGCTTCCTGCGGGCGCTGCGCTTGAATGGCGTGCGACGCGACCTGCGCTCAGGACGACGGGCGGCCGAATCGGTACAAGGCGTCGCGGCGAAGTGGGGCTTCTGGCATCTCGGCCACTTCGTCACCGACTACAAGCGGATGTTCGGCGAACTGCCCTCGGAGACACTCCGCGGGCATGCACGCCCGGCGCTCGCGAATTGAGCCACGTCTGATTGGCGCGGATGCGCGCCGCCAATCACCGCGTCCATCCGTCGAGCAAAGCCCCCGCGGCGAGCAGCATCCCGAACGCGACCTCGAGCATCACCGTGCGGAAGAGCAGCGCGCTCTGCGCCGGTCCGTCAGGCGTGCGGACGAAATCGCGGATCAGCCGCCAGGCCCAGGGGAGCGCGAGCGAGCGGCAAGGCGTAGAGGACGCTTTGTTGCCACGCTGCCAGCAGCGCTGCCAGCACAAACGGCACCAGTTCCAGCATTCCATACAGCCGTGTGGCAGCTTTGGCACCGATGGTCACCGCCAGTGTGCGGCGCCCGGTCGCAGCGTCGTGCGCGCGATCGCGGAAATTATTGACGAGAAGAACGCCGGCGGCGTGCATTCCGATCGAGGTGGCGGCGATCCACGCGGCGATCCCGATGGTGCCGGCCTGCACGTAATAGGTGCCGCAGACGGCCGTGAGACCGAAGAAAAGGAAGACGGTCAGTTCGCCGAGAGGCGTGTAGGCGATCGGACGCGGGCCGCCCATGTAGCCATAGGCGGCGAGCGTGGAAGCGACGCTCGTCGCCACGATCGGGGCACCGCCGCGGATCATCAACGGCAGGGCGACGAGCTGGGCCACGACGATCGCTGCCACGATGGCGCGCTTGACCTCGGGAATGCCGAGCAAACCGGTCGCCGTCGCGCGCGGCAACCCGATGCGCGCGCCGGTTTCGCCGCCGCGCTCGGTGTAGCCGACGTCGTTCTGCAGATTGGTCACGACCTGCATCAGCACCGATGCTGCGAGCGCGATCAGCGCGATGACCGGATCGAACGCGCGCGCGACCGACCACGCGAGGCAGGTGCCGACGATCACCGGAATCGTCGCGATCCACAGCGTTTTCGGCCGCAGCGCGATCTGCCACGCGGCCCAGGATCCGGGCCGGATGGGAGGCAGGGCCGAAAGCGGCAGCGACGATTCCAAGGAGGCTGAATATGGCACGACGGAGCGCAGCAATTATAGTGGAGCGCAGAACGCATCCACGTGATGGTCGCGGCGATGCGGCGAAGCGTGCACGGGAAATCGAGATCGGGCCGCGACCGGTGTATCCTTGCATGGATGGGACCGGACGCACGCGCCACTCCCCGGCCATTCACCACGCGCCATCCACCAACGATTCATTGCGCGTGACCAACGACGGAGACTTGACCATGGGTTTGATCGATTTCGTGAAGGACGCCGGAGAAAAGCTCTTCGGCACAGGCAAGGCGAAGGCAGCCATGCAGGAGGCGGCGGCTGCGCCTTCCAATGCGCGAGAAGGTCGCGGCAGCGAATGCCGCCGCGGGGGACGCGATCCTCGATTACATCAAGGCGCAGAATCTCTCGGCCACCGCCCTTACGGTGACGTTCGACGGCGCGAGCGCGACGGCGAGCGTCTTCGGCGTCGCGCCCGACCAGGCGACCCGGGAAAAGATCGTGCTCTGCGCGGGCAACGTCGCCGGCGTGACGCAGGTGAAGGACATGATGAGCGTCGACCGGAGTGCGCCCGAGGCAACGTACTACACGGTCGTTTCCGGCGACAATCTGTCGAAGATCTCGAAGGCGCAATACGGCGATCCGAACAAGTACATGAAGATCTTTGAGGCCAACACGCCGATGTTGAAGCACCCGGACAAGATCTACCCGGGACAGGTATTGCGGATTCCTCCGCTGTAGTTCGCTGCCCTCGGCGGCGAGCCGCGCGCGAACCGCCGGTTTCGTGACATCCGTCAACGCCGCTTCGGCGGCGGGGGTGTAGCGTTTGCAGCAAGGGTGCTGCGAACGGGGATACGCGATGCTGTTCAGGGATCGAATCGACGCGGGAGAGCAACTCGCCCATGCCCTCGCGGCGTGGCGAGGCAAGCATCCGATCGTGTACGCGATTCCGCGCGGCGCGGTGCCGATGGGAAAGGTCATCGCGGATGCGCTGGGCGGCGAGCTCGACGTCGTGCTGACGCGCAAGCTGGGCGCGCCAGGCAATCCGGAATTCGCGATTGGCGCGGTCGACGAGACCGGCTGGAGCTACGTCGCCGACTATGCGGAATCGGCGGGCGCGACAGCGTCCTACCTCGAAGCGACTATCGCCGCCGAGATGGCGACGATGCGGCGTCGCCGTGCGGAATACACGCCCATCCGGCCGGCACTGAATCCGGCGGGGCGCATTGCCATCGTCGTCGACGATGGTCTGGCGACGGGGGCGACGATGATCGCTGCGTTGCACGCGTTGCGTTCACGCGCGCCCGAGCGCCTCATCTGTGCAGTGCCGGTTGCCTCGCGCGAATCGGTCGAGAAGGTGCGGGCCTACGCGGACGAGGTCGTGTGTCTGCAGGCGCCCGAATTCTTCTACGCGGTCGGCCAGTTCTACCGGGATTTCCGGCAGGTGGATGACGCGGAAGTGATCGCACTGCTCCGCGCCGCCGCCGGCAGTCCAGCCGGGGCCTGACCACGCGGCAGCGCGCCGGTCTATCCGGGAAGGCGCGCGTAGCGACCCGCTAAACCGGCATGGTGTTGCGCCTCGGTTGAGAGGGGCCCTATGCGGGTGCGTGCCAGCCAGCGTCCGCCCACAGTTCGCCGCTTACCGCAGAGTTGGCGAGCATGAAGCAGATCGCATCGGCGATTTCCTCGGGTCGAATCAGCCGGCTCAATTGCGTGAACGGCAGAATGTTCTTGCTGATGTAGTCATCGCCCATCGCGCGCACCATCGGCGTGTCCGTGAATCCCGGGTGAATCACGCCACAGCGTACGCCGTAGTAGACGGCCTCCTTCATGATCGTCGCAGCGGCTCCCTCCAGGCCGGCCTTGGTGCTGGCGTAGGAGATCTGGCCGCGGTTGCCCTGCGAGGAAACCGAGCCGATGAAGACGATGGCCCCTTGCATTCCCTCGGACGGGTCCCACCGCTTGAGGCCGCACGCGGCGCGATTCTCGGCGATGCGTCCGATCATTTCGAGCGCCCAGTAGACGGGCGCGACGAGGTTCACGTCGATGACCTGCCTGAATCGTTCGACAGGATAGATGCGCGCCTTGCCGGTCATCTTGTCGATCCGAACCGCAAGATCGTCGCGCGTGATGCCGGCGGCCGGCACGCACATGGTGACCGTGTCGAACTGGCTGCTGATGGAATCGAAAACCGAGGCGCGAAACGCCTCGTCGGTCGTGTCGCCCCGGTACGGGTGGGCGACGTGCCGGCCGGCCTCGGCATTGACTTCGGCGGCGACGCCATCGATGTTATTGCCCACGTCCACGAGCGCCATCGCGCGTACATTGCGGCGCGCCAATTCGGCGGCGACCGCCCGACCGATGCCGCTAGCGGCCCCGTGATTACCGCAACCTTGCCTGAGATTTCCATGGAAGCTCCTGACGAAATGCTGCACTGCAACATCCTAACCGGTTTGTCAATCGATGTCACGGGGAAAATCAGCCGGTGGGGCGTCGTTGGTCATTGCGTCGTTGCGCGGACGCGACTGCGGCAAAATGACGCATGCCCACGGGTGGGGGCAAGCCGCCAGCGAACCGGGGAGGAACGTCGAGCAGGGTCGGAGTGCGTTGACCGGCTGCCTTGTGATTCTTGCCAGGATGGGAAAATCGGCTCATCCAGGCGGTGGAACATCCGGGCCTGCACCAGCATCCGGACCTGCATCAGCGGCGTGGCCGCCGAAACGGGCGCATTTCATTCGCCACCGAAGCACTGACCGGAGAAGGTCATGCAAGAGGGTTCTTTGCTACTCCTCGTCGCGTCGGTGCGTCAGAACCGGCAGGCGTCCCCTATGCGCCGTATCCGATCAAGGACCGGGTCGCCGACGAGGCAAACCATGGCGAATCCCCGTGACCGACTTGGACGACCGGGGCGCGATGGGGACGCAGATGGGTAGCGCTTCCCCTTGATCCCGCCAACCGTGCGCGCAGTCCGCCATTGCGCCGCCGCGCGCCCGCCCGCTGCCCGGGCCGCCGGGGCTCGGGCGCCACTGATGATCATTGCGGTCATGCTGCTGCTTTCGCCCGCGTTCGTCAGCGCGCAGCCGACGACCGCTGCCGCCGAAGCTTCTCCTGCTGCTGTCACACCCAACACGACCGTCACCGACACGGTCACCCAGGCCACCGCAAGCGAGGAATTGCAGCGCGCAGCACTTGCCCGTCTGGCGCAGGCCGGGCAGTGGCGCGATCTGGAAGAGCGAGTCACTGTGCTGGAGGCGGACCTCGATGCCCTCGCCGCAGGCGCGATAGCCGCTGCCGAGTTGATCGATCCGATTGACCTCGATCGTCAACTGAGGGCATTGCATCGCGCTGCGACGAGCTTGGTCGACGATCTCGCGTCCGTCGTCCGGCGCCTCGAGCACGATGGCAACGCGCTCGAGTCGGAGGTCCGAAAGTGGCAGGAGCGCCTGTTGTTTCTGGAGGCTCGACTCGTCCCCGCGCCGGTCCTCGAGCGCGCGCGAGCGATCGAGGCCAGGCTGCAGCGCGCAAGCAGTCGGCTGCGGGAATTCCGCGACAGCACGTTGCTCGCGCTCGACCGCGCGTTGGCCCTGCAGGCGCGCATCGATGGTGCGCGGGCGCTCATCGCCACGCGGCAGGAGCGTGTCCGCTCGCACCGGATGGAGGTGGAGAAATCCGCGCTATGGCAACTTGGCGCAGCGCCCGCGCAGTTCGAGCATGTCGCCGCGGAGCTGCGTGCGGCCGGGCGGGTGCTGCGAGACTACTTGATGCAAGAGCGGTGCCGGTCTTGCCGGAGTGTTCTTTGGTGTCCTGGCGCTGACCGCCTGGCTATTCGCCAGGGGGTCCGGGCGGGATGCCGGATCGGTGCAGCGCGCCTACGGTCGACCGGGCGCCGCATCGCTGCTCATCGCACTCATGTCGCTGTGGTGGCTGGCGCCCGATCCGCCGTTCCTGTTCTACGAGGCGCTGCTGGTGCTCGTCCCCATTCCCGCGGCAATGGTGGCACGAAGGGCGCTGGCGGCGCCCATTCCGCTGACGCTCTACGGAATCTCGCTGGCCACGATGCTCATCCCCGTGCGGGCCGCGATCGACGCGAGTGCGATTGCCAGTCGGATGCTGCTGCTGGTGCAGGCGATCGGCATCGCCGTGCCGATCGCGCTCGACCTTCGCCATGGACGGTTGCAGCGGGCGTTGCCGCGCCTGAACCTGGGTATCGTGCGCGCTGTAGCATGGTTTCGTCATGGCCGCAGCGGTGGTGATCGCGTTCCATGTGGTTTTTGGATTCGCGGGGGCGGCTCGCTCGGTGCGCACGGGCATGGGCAGCGTCCTGGGATTCGGCCTGGTCTTCGGCACGACGGCCCTGGCACTCTATGGCGCGACGCTCGCACTGCTTGCCACGCCGATGGTCCGGTGGCTCCGGAGCGCGCGCAACGCGGATCCGGCGCTGTTGCGCGCGGTGCGCCTGGTCCTGGCCGCGCTCGCCATCGGCGGCGTGGTGCTTGTCGACGCTGGGCAGTCTCGGCCTCATGCCGATACTGCGTTCGTCCGTCGAATCGCTGATGGACGCCACGCTGGACGTGGGTACCGTGTCCATCCCCGCCAGAGCGGTTGCGACGGCGCTCGGCGTCATTTTCGCAACGGTCGTCCTGACCGGAGTAACCGGATTCATCCTCGATCGCGAAATCGTACCCCGGCTCCAGCTGCGGCCTGGCGCCGGCTATGCCATTGTGACCTTCAGCCGCTGGGTCGATCGTCATCGTCGGTGCGGTGCTCACGCTGGCTGCACTCGGCATGGACATGACCAAGGTCACGCTCCTCGCCGGGGCGCTCGGCGTGGGCATCGGCTTCGGGCTGCAGACCATCGTCAACAACTTCGTGTCCGGCCTGATCCTCATCGTCGAGCGGCCGGTCGGCGTGGGCGACCTGATCGAGGTTGGCTCGTTGACCGGCGAGGTCAAGCGCATCGGCATTCGCTCCTCCACCGTGCGCACGGCGCAGGGGGCGGAGGTCATCGTGCCCAACGCGGAGCTGGTGACGAAGGAGGTGGTGAACTGGACGCGCTCCGACCGTCAGCGCCGCTACGACATCGATGTCGGCGTCGCCTACGGTTCCGAACCGGAACAGGTGATGCGCTTGCTGGTGGAGGCGGCCGGAGACGTGCCGGAGATCATGACGGATCCGGCACCACGCGCCATGTTCAAAGGCTTCGGCGACAGCTCGCTCGACTTCAGGCTGCTCGCATGGGTGCAGACGGTCGACGTCGGATTGCAGGCGCAGAACGCGCTGCGCGTTGCCATTCTGCGGAAGCTCGACAAGGCCGGAATCGCGATTCCATTTCCGCAGCGCGACCTGCACATCCATTCCGCGAACGATGGCGCACTTCGAGGCTAACGCAGCAGGGAGTGCAGCTTGTTCACAGCTTGCGAAGATTGATCGGCGCAAATCGCGAGTCCGGCTCGGGACAGATCTCGTTCCAGGACCGCCTTCGCTTCAGCTGCGTCGGCTGCCGGCACTTTGCGCGAGATCTCGGCGTACTGCTCGCCGTCCGGAAGTTGCGATAGATCGACGTCGTAAACGTCGCCCTTGGAACGGATAAGTCCGGACTTGCATCGGACCGAGCGCACGAATTCCGGGCGGCAACGGCCAGACGTCGACGACTTCGCGCAAGTACCTGCTCTGCGATCGGCTCAACACCTGCGCCGGCGCTACGCGACCCGCAAGGAGGTCGTTTGTGCTCGTGGCGATCCAACTTACGCGCGAGCGAGACTGCACCAGCCATGCTCGCGCCATGGAGGTCGATTTCGCACTTGCCCTCACCAGGCGGCACGAGGTTTGGGTCAAGACGCGCACAATCCTGGTCGGCCACTTTCAGCGTGAATTCGGAGCGACCATCCGCTGCCACCCGAAGGCGAAGGCGCAACCCCCGTCCGAACAGGGTGAGCGCAGCGTCATCGAACAGCCAGACCTCGATCGGGGTGCCGCGCGGGCGCAACTCCAGTGCTCGCACGATCTGGTCAGCGGGCGCGCACAGCCCGATCTGAATTTCCGCCTGGGTTTCCTTCGCGCGTGGCAGCGGTTGCGTTGTGGCCGCCGGCCCGTTCACTGCGGTCGCGAAGATCAGCACCGCTATCGCGGTCGCAATGCGCGTCTTGCCGAACCATGGGTGAATGTTGCCACAGTCGGACGGTTCCGTTCCAACGCCGGCTGCCGGCGACCGGTTTCGCCGCGTGACCCGCGGACGGCGCGGACTCCAGGATGCGGGAATAACGCGGCGATGACTTGACGTCCGACGCGGGTGTCGGGCGAGCATCGTCGTTTCCTGCAGCCGATTGCGCAACCCTTCCTGAATGTCCAAGCACGCTCGCTCCGAAGCATCCACCGCACCGATTTCCGACGGGGCCAAGGCGCACGACGCGCCTCCGCAGGACGGGCAGTTGACGCGCCTGGTACTTGAACTTATCCGGCCGTATCGGAGCTGGCTGGTGATCGTATTCATTGCAATGCTGGTGGAGATCGCAATGAGCCTCGCGGCGCCGTGGCCGCTCAAGCTTGTCCTCGACGACGCGCTCGGAAATCACAAGCTGCCCGAGTGGGCCGCCTGGGCGCACGACTATGGCATCGGACGTCACACGCTCGGGGTCGCGCTGTTTGCGGGGCTGGCGACGTTGTTCATCGCCGTCGTCAGCGCGGTGGCGACGTACATCGACAACTACTACACCACCAGCGTCGGGCAGTGGGTGGCCAACGACCTGCGCATCCGTATCTACGAACACCTCCACCGGCTCTCGCTGCGCTTCTACGACACCGCGAAGACAGGCGCGCTGATGTCGACCATCACCAGCGACGTGTCGACCGTGCAGAGCTTCGCGTCGTCGTCGACGCTCGGCATCGTCGTCGATCTCCTGACCATCGTCTTCATGCTGGGTCTCATGTTCTGGCTCGACTGGGACTTCACGCTGATCGCCATCGGTGTCACGCCGTTCCTGCTGCTGTTCGTCATGCGCTTCAAGAAGGCGGTGAAGGAAGTGACGCGGATCGTTCGCGTCAAGCAAAGCGAGGTGGTCGCCGTGGTCCAGGAGGGTCTGGGGTCGGTGCGGGCCATCAAGGCATTCGGACGCCAGGATCTCGAGCTGGCACACATGGAGGCGGCCAGCCACGCCACGGTCGAGGCGGCCCTCAAGGCGCGCCAGGTAAAGTCGCTGCTGTCGCCCGTGGTCGGCATCGTGGTCGCGCTCTGCACCGCCATCGTGCTCTGGAAAGGCACCGCGCTGATCGTTGCCGGAACGATGACCGCAGGCGCATTGACGGTGTACCTCGCCTACCTGACGAAGTTCTTCAAGCCGGTGAAGGATCTCGCCAGCATGACCAGTGCGATCGCGCAGACGACGGTCGCGCTGGAGCGCATCCAGAAGATACTCTCCGCCGACGAGATCATTCCCGAGCGAGCGGACGCGACCGATGCCGGCCGGGTCAAGGGAGCGATCGCCTTCGAACATGTCGCATTCGCCTACGGCGACGAGGCTCCGGTCCTGCGGGATGTCTCGTTCGGAATCGCGCCGGGCCAGGTGGTGGGCGTGGTCGGCCCGACGGGCTCCGGCAAGTCGACGGTATTGAGCCTGATCCCCCGCTTCTACGATCCCTCCGCCGGGCGCGTTCTGATCGACGGCACCGACGTCAGGACCTTCAAGCTCGCGTCCCTGCGCGCGCAGGTCGGCTTCGTGCTGCAGGAAACCGTGCTTTTCCGCGGGACGATTCGCGAGAACATCGCCTACGGGCGCCCCGGCGCCAGCGACGAGGAAATCATCGCCGCCGCGAAACTCGCCAACGCCGACGAGTTCATCATCCGCATGCCGCGCGGCTACGACTCGGTGGTGGGCGAGCGCGGCGACACGCTGTCCGGCGGCCAGCGTCAACGCATCGGCATCGCCCGCGCGGTAATCCGCAACAGCCCGATCATGATCCTCGACGAGCCGACGGCTGCGCTCGACACCGAATCCGAGCGCCTGGTGATCGAGGGGCTGCAGCGGCTGATGAAGGGCCGCACGGTCATCATGATCGCGCATCGTCTGTCCACCATTCGCGACGCCGACAAGATCATCGTGCTGAAGGACGGCGTGGTGGCGGAGGAAGGTACCAACGACGCACTGATCGCGCGTGGCGGCGTCTACGCCGAGCTGCACCGCATTCAATACGAGACACCAGCGGCCAGCGCAGCCGGCGCGGCGTGAGTGCCGCGTGCCGCCGACCGCACTGTCGAATCAGATCCACGTTCAGGGGGCCTCCATCATGTCGCACACGCTGATCGTCCTCCCGGACGACACGGCCAGACCCATCCTCGATGCGATCGACGGTGTCACGCACGCGTTGAACATCCGGATGTTCCTGTTCACTGATCCTACGCTGCTCGATGCGGTGATCGCCGCGCACAAGCGCGGCGTCAAGGTCCGGGTGATGCTCAACCCCGCTCGGCGCAGCGGGGAGTCCGAGAATGAGGAGGCACGCAAGCTGCTCACCGATGCCGGCGTCGAGGTGCGCGACAGCAACCCGGAGTTCGACCTGACGCATCAGAAGTCAATGGTCGTCGACGACAAGTGCGGCTTTGTCGAGTCGCTCAACTGGGAACCGAAGGACCTGACGCAGACGCGCGACTACGCCGTCGTCACCACCCATGGCGACGAAGTCGCGGAGATGGTGGCCTGTTTCGACGCCGACTGGGACCGGAAGGAATTCAAGCCGAAGCCGGAGTCGCGCCTGATCTGGTGCCCTGGCGAAGGCCGCCGGCGCATCGCCGAGTTCGTCGACGCGACCAAGCACACGTTGTGGATGCAAAACGAGCGTTACCAGGATCAGGTCATCATCGAACGCCTGGTGCGCGCAGCGAGGCGCGGCGTGAAAGTGCATATCCTGGCCAAGCCGCCGCACTCGCTCAAGCCCGACAAGCTGATCGAAGGCGTCGGCGGGCTGCGCATCCTGCAGGACGTGGGCGCCAAGGTGCATACCCTCAGGCACCTGAAGCTGCACGCGAAGATGCTGCTCGCCGACGGCAAGCGTTCCATCATCGGCTCGATCAACATCGCGCCCGGAAGTTTCGACTCGCGGCGCGAACTGGCGATCGAGACCGATGATCCGCAAACTGTAAAGCGCCTGGAGAAGGTTGCCGAGCACGACTGGTCGAAATCGCACAAGCTGGACCTGAGCGACGCTGGCCTGCTGGCCGATCTGAAGAAGCGCAAGGGGCTCGATCCGGACAAGCTGGTGCTGTACGAGGACATCGAGCACTGGGGCTATCACCACAACGGCCATCACGGCAAGAACCACGACAAGGACGACGCCAAGGATCCCCACGGCCACAAGGGCAAGCATCACGCCGACAAGGCGTGATCCGCGCGAAACCGCGCGACACCGGGTGATAATTGCTAGAGATGGACTTGACACCGACCGCGGTCGCGGCAACACAGCAGTCGCCTCCTGCCGTTTCGGTTGGCCGTGACCTCGTCGAGAACGGTGCGGCGACACTCGAGGCCGTGCCCCGCGACATCGCGCAACTCCCACTGTTCCAGCACCTTTCGGCGGTGATGCCCGTTGCCGACCTGCTGTTCGGGGGAGGCATGCTGGTGCTGATCATGTTGGTACACGCGGCCGGTGTGCGCGGGGTGACCGGCGCTGTAGTGCGGCGCTCGCAACGTATCCTGCAACGGCCGGCGATGTGGCGCGCGGACTTGCTCATGAGCCAGGGGGTCTTCATGCTGCTGGCGCTGCATGTCCTCGAGATCTTTCTTTGGGCTGCGGCGCTCGTCGTACACGGGACTGATACCGACCTGGCGCGTCGCCGGATTCTTTTCCGGAAACACCTATACGACCGTCGGCTATGGCAGCGTGGTCCTTCCGCACGGATGGGAAATGCTCACCCCATTATCGCGATTTCCGGATTGTTCACGTTCGGCTGGTCCGGAAGCGTGCTCGTGGACCTGGTCGGGCGCTGCCAGAAGATCAAGGACGCGACGGCGGCCAAGCTGGCCGGAAAGTGATGCGCACCCTGACTGAACCCTGTCCCGTCACGCCTTCGGTACCGCATTACATGCCGCGGCCCGTCGACAATCGGGTTCATCATGACCGCGGGCAGTTCGCGGGCATCCTGACGAAGGCTCCGCTCACCGAGGCCCGTTCGGCGCGCGATTGAGGGGAGAGAGCCTGGTCTCTCGTGCATCACGACGAACTGCACGGTTCCGTCGGCGTTCGAGTAGAGCTGCTCGATCCTGAACAGGTGGAACGATGCCGACGCGGCGGACGTCGCTGCCAGCAATACCGCTGCAATGAAGCAGCGCAGCCAAGGATTCATGTTGTCCTCCATCGGCGAGGCGAAACGGAGCAGGGGCGGTATGTTGCCTTGCGCACCCCGAACCTCACAAACAGCCGCGCCGGCGCGGATATTCCATGCGCTATCTACTGTGGCGCGAATCACTCGATGAATGCCCGTATCGTCTTAGTTTGGTCTTATCCTGTGCAGCCCTTGGGCACGGCAACGACGCGTTTGAGGGCGATGGTCCCGGACGCGCCGCTGCTGCTCCCGCCGGTGAAGTTGTAGTCCAACGTCGCGGCCGAGCAACTCTGGAAGGCCAGCGTTCCAGTCCCCACAGGCACGGTCTGCTGGCCGGGCGGCGTCGGGGCATCAAACGATCCTCCGGTGGTCTCCTTGATCGTCACCGGGATCGACCGGGTGCCCGGCGACAATGGCGGCGTCGGGCTGCGCCGTGTACCAGCGTTGCCCGGCTGCCCCGGCGCTGGCGCCGTTCGGCGCATACGTGTACCAGGCGGCGAAGATCGTGCCGGAAGTCGGGTTGACCTCGACCGTCAAGCCCTGGCCCGAGGTCGCCGGATCGAACCAGTTCCCCGAAAGAGCGAAGTCGGCGTTGGTGGGACGCGCGCTCGATGTGGAGCAGGTCACGTTCTGCGTCAGCCGCGTCAACGGTATGTTCCCGGTGCGGCCCGTGCCGTCGGTGAAGCTGTACGACAGTTGACCGCTCGTGCAGGTGTCGAAGGTCAACGTCGCGGTTCCGACCGGCTGTCCCGTCGTGATCGGCGGAGCATTGAAGTTTCCGCCGGTGTTCTGGCGGATCGTCAGCGCGGCACTGGGCTGTCCGGTCACCACCTGCCCGCTCAGCGTGTACCAGCGCTGACGCTCCGCCGCGCCGACGACGGTGTCGTAGGTGAACCAGCTGACGAAGACGAAACCCGTTCCCGGCGCCGACAGGTCGGGAAACACCTCGACTTCGAACCCCTGTCCGCGGGTCGCCGGCTCGTACCAGGAACCGGTCAAGCCGTGCTGATTGAGGTCCAACGCCGCGCTGGCAACGGACGCGGACTGCCCCGCGAAATTGGTCGCCAGGTTTGGCGCGACCATCCCGTTCGCGTACAACGCGTTGACGCCGTCGGTCGGCAACGAGGCGTAGGGTAGGTCGCTGACGCCGGCGAAGTTGACGGAGCCATTGGCGAGCGGCAGGAAGCCGTTCTCGACGACGTAATCCGGTGCGACCAGATTCAAGGCCGCGAACCCCTGCGTCGCGATCAGAACCCTCTTGTTCGCTGTCGGACCGGGGCTGCAGCCGTAATAGTCGCACGAACCGCCCGGGAGGTTGCTGGGAAAGACGTACGTCTTGGTGGTCCCGGCTACCCCGCTCGATATTGTCTGCCCGGCAAACAGGTTCTGGCCATCCATCCCCAGCGCTTCGTGGAGTACCACGTATTGAACACTGCCGTCGGCGTTCGAGAAGATTTGCTCGATCCGGAAAGTGTGGTACGTCGCAAGCGCCATGGTGGCCGCCAGCAGCATTGACGCTGACAGCATCGCCTTCAGAATGATCTTCACGACTCGCCCCCGCATTGCCGACGCAGCGCCGAACGCTCCGTAAACAACGCAATCCCGCCACCTATTCCCGCGGCCGCCGTCGCGGCGTGGATCAGGGACTCCCAGAGGGTGGCGGAATCAGGACGACACCGTGTTTCGCCAGCGCAACGCCGACGCTGGTACCGACATCGAGCGGCCGATCGACGGCAGTCGTGATCACGAACAGCTCGCCGATCGGAGTGTCGAGCGTGTACTCCATCAACTGTCCTAGATACGACGCTTTCTTCACCGTCGCAGCGAGCGGTGCGGTGCCCTCGGGCCGGATCTCGATCGCTTCGGGACGAATCGCGACTTCGCACTCGCCGTCGGGCATGCCGCGATGCGGCAGTGACAGCGAAATCGGCCCCAGCCGCACCTCGCCGTGCGTCGCATCGCGTCGGGAAAGCGTTCCGCGCACGCGGGTCGCGTCCCCCATGAAGCCCGCGACGAACGCGTCGCGCGGCTGCTCGTAGAGCTCCCGCGGCGGACCCTGCTGCGCGACGGTCGCCCGATCCATCACGATGATGCGGTCGGATACCGCCATCGCCTCGGCCTGGTCGTGGGTTACGTAGATGACGGTCAGATGCAGGCGCTGCTGCAGCTCGCGTATCTCTTCACGCATCTGCCGTCGCAACCGTGCGTCCAGATTCGACAGCGGTTCGTCGAACAGGAGCACCGAAGGCTCCAGCACCAGCGCGCGCGCGACGGCCACCCGTTGCTGCTGTCCTCCGGAGAGCTCCGAGGGGAGTCGATGCTCGAGTCCGGTCAGCCCGACCAACGCCAACGTGGCCCGGGCCCGCTCGTTCGCCTCGGCCTTCGCCCGGCGCGAAACCACAAGGCCGTAGCGGACGTTTTCGAGGACGCTCATGTGCGGGAACAACGCGTAACTCTGGAACACCATCGAGACATCGCGCTCCGCGGCGGCGCGCGCGGTCACGTCCTCGCCGCCGATCAGTATGGTGCCGGCGCTTGGCAACTCGAGGCCCGCCACCATGCGCAGGATGGTCGTCTTCCCGCATCCGGACGGCCCGAGCAGCGTTACGAGGGTACCGGCGCCGATGGTGAACGAGACGTCGTCGACCGCGACCACGGGCCCGTAGCGTTTGGTGACGCGGCGGAAGGCGATGGAGGCGGCGGTCATCGAACGAGTCCGTTGGATGCGGAAGTCATCGGAACGGGGTCGGCTCCATCGATCGGCGGGCGATGCACTAGCCTGGAAGCTTCTTGGGGCAGCGTGTGGCCGAGGCCGCCTGTCGGTCAGGCCGTGTTGCCACCGATTTCACCGAGGCGCGGCGCGGCAAGGCCACCCGTGCGGCGACCGATCCGGCGCTCGCCGATGGCGAGCTGGATCAGCCCGATCACCGCGAGCATCAGGACGATCAGCACCGAGCAGTAGGCGATGGCCACCCCGTAGTCGCCGTTGACGACGCGATTGATGATGTATGTCGTCGCCCACTCGTATTCGGCCGATACCAGGAAGATCACCGCCGACAGCGTCGTCATCGCCCGGACGAAGCTGTAGACCAGCGCGGCGACGATGGCGGGCTTCAATAGCGGCAGCAGGATCGTGCGCAGCGTCGTGAAGCCGCGCGCGCCGAGCGTCGTCGCCGCTTCGTCGAGGCTCTTGTCGATCTGCGCCATCGACGCCATCCCGGCACGCACGCCGACCGGCATGTTGCGAAAGACATTGCAGACGACGAGGATCAGTGCCGTGCCGGTGATCTCGATCGGCGGGACGTTGAACGCCAGGATGTAGGAAACGCCGATCACGGTGCCGGGGATGGCGAACGAGAGCATCGTGCCGAATTCGAATGCGCTCCGGCCGACGAACTTCTGGCGCGTCAGCACATAGGCGGCGAGAATGCCGATCCCGGCCGTGAGCGGTGCGGCGATCGCCGAAAGCTTCACCGTGGTCCAGAACGAGCTCCAGGCGGCGCCTGTCCACAGGATCCCGTGCGGCGTCCACTCGGCGCCGAACGCTCTCGCATAATGCCGCAGCGTCGGTGTGTAATCGCGACCCCAGGTCTCGACGAACCCGCCGGCGAGCGCCATCGCGTAGATGACGAGCGTAAGAGCCACCCAAGGCAGCGCGACCCCGAAGCACAGCCGCCGGACGCCGTCCGGGAGCCGCGTGGGCAGCCCGGCGTCGCCCTTGCCCGCGAGCGACGTGTAGACCCGGCTGCCCAGCACCAGCCGCTGCACGAGAAACGCGCCGAGCGCGAAGACGAGCAACAGAATCCCCAGCGTCGCGGCCCGCCCCTGGTCGAGCTGCGCGCCGACAACGGAAAAAAAGATCTCGGTCGACAGCACGCCGAAGTTGCCGCCGAGCAGGATCGGGTTGCCGAAGTCGGCGATCGACTCGATGAAGCTGATCAGAAACGCATTGGCGAGTCCCGGCCGCATCAGCGGCAGCGAAATATCGCGGAAGACATGCCAGCGGTCCGCTCGCAGCGTTTGCGCCGCTTCCTCCATGCTGGGGGCAACGCCCTCGGCCACGCCGATCAGCACGAGAAAGGCAATCGGCGTGAACGCGAAGACCTGCGCCAGCAACACGCCCTGCATCCCGTAGATCCATCGTCCGAGCTCGAATCCGAAGAAGAGCTCGAGGAACTGGTTGATGAGGCCGGAACGGCCGAAGATCAGGATCATCCCCAGACCGATCACGAACGGCGGCGTGATGATCGGCAGCACGGCCAGCCCGCGCAGCAGCTTCTTCTGCGGAAATTCGGTACGGGTGGCGATCAGTGCGAAGGCGAGGCCGAGCGCGGTGCACAGCGTGGCGCACGACAGGGCCAGCAGCAGAGTATTCCAGGCGACGCCGCACCGCGTGCCGCCGCCGACGCAGCCCAAGCCCCAGATCTTTTCGGTGAAAAGGCGTCCCGGGAGCGCCGCGACCGAAAATGCGCCGATGCTGTCTTCGAACGCCGACGCGAGAACGGTCGCGACCGGGAAGAACGTGAACACGGCGACGAGCGTCGTGACGGCGACCACACTGCCCGCGACAAACGCGTCCCCGCGGAAATAACCGCGCCCGGCAAGGCCCAGCGCGAAAAGCATGGCGAATGCGGTGAGCGTCAGTGCGGCGCCGATACCCATACCGTACTGGCCGGCGGTCAGGGGACCGACGAGCGATGCCAATGCGCCGAACGACCAGCCATTGGCGCCGATCGCAAAGCCCTGCGCGAGCGTGTAGACGAACCCCATGGCACCCACGGCGAGCAGCGCGCCGGCACGAACCGCTGCGAACCGCGACCACAGCCCCCCGATGCCGAAAAGCAAGATCACCACGATGGGCCACAGCCAAGGGCGGCCATGCGCGAACGCCTGCCACCAGGCCGGTGCGCTGTCCTTGGCGAGCCAGTGTTGCACCCACGCGGATGACAGCAGCGAATCGGGAAGCGCGTACCACGGGAGCAACAGGAAACCGACGGCGCCGACGGCCAGCCACCCGACGATCGCGGGCTCGGACACGGGCGTCGTCGGCGCGGGCTGCTCGCCGCTCCTGGATCGGGCAAGCATGCGCAGGCGGTGTCAACGCGCTGCCGCGTTGATCTCCTTCTCCCAGCGCTCCAGCAAGCGCTTGCGCGTCTCGCTCGAGCCGTATTTCGCGAAATCGTAGTTGATCACCTTGACGTCGGCGAGGTTCGGGACCATCGCCGGGAGCGCAACCGCCATGTTGGTCGGAATCGCGTACTCCTTGACGTCGAGCCCGATTTTCTGGGCGTCGACGGTGAGCGCCCAATCGACGAACTTGCGGGCCTCGGCGAGGTTGCGCGCCCCCTTGATGATCGCCATCGATCCGACTTCGTAGCCCACGCCTTCGCACGGCAGCACCGGCTCGACGGGAAAGCCGGCGATGATTTCGTTGATGACGCCGTGGAGCACCGAGCTGCCAAGGTAGATCTCGCCACGCTTCACCGCGGTCATCGGGCCGATGCCCGAACGCGCATACGAGCTCACGTTCGCGTTGAGCGCCTTCATGTACCGGAACGCCTCGTCCTCGCCGAACACCTGGACGAGTGTAGCCAGCATCAGGTACGCCGTGCCCGACGAGTTCGGGTTGCCGAGCATCACCTCGTTCTTGAGCGCGGGGTCCAGCAGGTCCTTCCAGCACTTCGGCACCGGCAGCCGTTTCTTCTGCTTGAGCTCGGTGTTGTAGCCGAGCGAAAGGATGCCGCCGTAGACGCCGGAGACGCGGTTGCCCGACACTTCCGAGATGCGCCGCGCCCAGTCGTGCAGCTGGGCCAGGTTCGGCGACGCGTAGGTTTCGAGCAGGCCTTCCTCGGCGGCTTGCAGGTATGCATCGGCGGGACCTGCCCACCAGACATCGCCCTTCGGATTCGCCGTCTCGGCCTTGACCTGCGCCAGCATTTCGCCGGTCGCTTTCTGGATGACCGCAACCTTGATGCCCGCGGCTTTCTCGAAGCCGACGGCCATGCCCTGACACCACGCGGTGTTGGGCGAACTGCAATAAAGGTTGAGCTGGCCCAGCGCCGGCCCCCACGAGAGGATGGCACACGTGAAGAAGGCGGCGAGGGGAAGGCGGCGGGTCATGCGAAGCTCCGGAAGGTGCGCATCAGTTTGGCGGCGGGCCCATTATCGTCCGAATGAAACGGGGCGAGCGGTTCCGCCCCGTCACGTTACCCGTCCGTCAAAGCGGATCGTCGGATCGGGGAATTGGATTCGTCACGGCACCGGCACCCCGTGCAACGGCAAGATCGGCGACCGCGCGCGTGCCCAGTGGCGTCGTCCACAGCCGATCGACGTCCACCCTTAGTTTCCGGCGCCAGTTCGGTCGTTCGAGGTCGGTGCCGGGAAGGTTCAATGCCGTCGCCTCGCCGGCGAGATCGTCGGCCTGGAGCAGGACCAGCGCGGCCTGCGATTCGCCTACATAGCGGTGGATCGCGGCGGTGATCGCCGGATTGTGCGGCGCCTTGGCATCCAACGGCTCGTCCCGCGCGATTCCCTCGCGCACGCACGCGTCGGACAGCGCTTCGCGCGCCTCTTGGCGCTCATCGCGGGCCGCAGTTGCCTGCTTATCGCTCAGCAATCCGAGGTTGCGGCGCTCGTCGATGTCGGTGCCGGACCACCAACCGGCGATCGTCGGCAAGTCGTGCGTCGAAACGCAGGCCAGGGCCTTCGCCGGATAGCGGGAGGGCGCGATGAAGTCGGCGCCGTCACGCTCGAACCAAAGGACCCGGTAGGAGAGCACATCCGCCGCGGCAAGCCGCTCGCGTAATCCGTCGGGTACGGTGCCGAGGTCCTCGCCCACGACGAGACATTCCGATCGCTGGCTCTCGAGCGCGAGAACTTCGAGCAGCAGATCGAGCGGATAGTGGACGTAGGCACCTTCGCTGGCCTTTGCCCCATCCGGTACCCAGAACAGCCGCGTGAGGCCCATCACATGGTCGATGCGCAAGGCGCCCGCATGCCGCATGTTCGCGGCGACGAGCTCGCGAAAGCCCGAAGCCCCCGATGTCCTCAGCACGTGCGGGATGGGCGGCGGTAGACTCCACACCTGGCCCGCTGGCGAGAACGAGTCGGGCGGGGCACCGACCGAAACACCGCGCGCGAGCATCCCTTGACCCGCCCAGCACTCCGCACCGTCGGGGGCGGCACCGATCGCGAGGTCGCGCAGGAACCCGATCGCGAGCCCGCTCGCATGGGCACCACGCGCGGCCGCGCCAAGCTGGCGATCAGCGAGCCATTGCAGGTACAGCGCGAAGTGAATCCGATCAGCGTGCTCTCGTGCGAACGCCTCGATCCCCGGCGCGTCCGGTCGTCGCAATTCCGCGGGCCAGCGATGCCAGGGTTCCCGCGGATGCGCGGCGGCGATCGCCTCGAACAGTGCGAACTGGCGCAGCGACGCGCCACCTGTGGCAACGTAAGCGTCGAACTCGGCGACGAGCCGGTCGGATGCGGCGCGCTGTCCGAATTGCTCGAAACAGCCTCGCAGCAGCTTGCGTTTCGTCTGCCAGACCGCTGCGTAGTCGACGTCCGCGTCCTTGGACAAGGTTGCGATCAGGTCACGATCGCGATCGAGGATCGCGTGCGCCTCGGCCGCGGCCGCGAGGTCGGGCACGTCGCCGACATCGATGTAGATCGGGTCGAGGAAACGGCGGTCCGACGGATGGTAGGGGCTTGCTCGCTCGCGTTCCTCGGCAAAGAGCGCATGGAGCGGATTGATGGCGACGACACTGCCGCCCGCACGCGCCGTGACCGCGCCCAGTCTCGCCAGCGTCGTGAAGTCGCCAATGCCTTGATCACCTTGGCGGCGCAATGAGTACAGATGCGCGGCGAGCCCGAAGCGACGCGCCCCAGCCGCGAGGTCCGGGGGCAGGAAGCATCGATCCGGCGCAACGACGATTCGACAAGCACAGTCGAGCTCGCCATCGAGCGATGCCGTGTGATAGCCCATGGGCAGCACCGGCAGCGAGACGATCCTCTGCGTCACGGGTTGCCCGTCCGCCGCCGGTCGCGCTCTGCGCGGGAAGCTCGTCGACCGAGAACGGGAAAACGTGCTCCGTCCCATCCTCGCACCGGAGGCGCAGCGTGGCGCGACGGCCACCGGGCTTGTCCGGCAGCACAACGGGAAGTTGTGCGGCAGAACCGGCGCGGGCCGCAACAACCGGGGGAAGACGTCGGCGAGCGAAGGCATCGGCAAGCTCGCCCATTCGCGCGCGCGCATCGTCGGTCGATGCGATCCCGAGCCCCATTGCCGCCAGCAATGCCCGTTTGGCATCGGCGCCGACGACATGGCGCCGGGCCTCGACGTCCCACCACTCGTCCAGGATACCTGCGGCGGCGGCGAGCCGATCGAGCACCTTGGGCTCGACACCTGTCTTGCGTGGCCTGCGCGCGGTTGCGGACGCTTCGACCAGTACGACGAGCGAACGCGCGGCGACCGGTGACGAGATTGGCGGCTTCATCGGCGCGGGCTTCGGGCAGCCCCGTGGGCGACGCTGTGTCGATACACCGGCGCCAGGCGCGAGCGTCGCGCGGCTCCGGCCAGCGCACTCGGATCGGCTCGTGCCCCGCGTTGAAGGCAATCGCGACGCGATCGGTTGCGGCCATGCCGGAAGCGCCCGTGTAGACGATCGCGACGACGGCGCGGCGATCGGGGTCGGTCCAATCGTCGCGCGTCATGTCGTGACCGTCGGGGTGGCGCCACTCCACGTCGGGTATCCCGCTGGCGTCGACCGGCCTCCCCGTGAGCGGTCGCTCGAGGCGCAACGCCGGGTGGCGCTTGCGCAGGTCGATCGACGCGGCAACGAAGGCGATCAGCCGCTGGTCGGCATGCTGCCAATCGATCCAGGTCAGCGGATTGTCCTGCGCATACGCGTTGTTGTTGCCACGCTGCGTCCGCCCGAGTTCGTCGCCCATCGCGAGCATCGGCGTACCGCGCGAGAACAGCAGTGTCGCGAGCAGATTGCGCACGTCGCGTTCGCGCGCGGCCCGGATTTCGGGGTCACCGGTGTCGCCCTCGATGCCGTGATTCCAGGAGTAGTTGACCTCGCCGCCGTCGCGATTGTCCTCGCCGTTCGCCGCATTGTGCTTCGACGCGTACGAAACCAGGTCCAGCGCAGTGAAGCCGTCGTGCGCGGTGACGAAGTTGATCGAGCGCGAGAGAGGGCGCGACCGGGCCGTGAAGACGTCCGCGGAACCTGCGCATCGCGTGGCAAGTTCCGCCACGCTTGCCGGTATCGCCGCGCCAGAACCGGCGCACCGCATCGCGATAGCGGTCGTTCCATTCGCCCCACTGCGCCGGAAACGCGCCGAGTCGGTGGCCACCGGGCCCGAGATCCCAGGGCTCCGCGACCAGCTTTAACTCGCGCAGGACGGGATCCTGCGCAATGGCGGCGAGCAGCGGCGCGGCAGGATCGAAGCCATCCGCACGGCGCCCCAGCGTGGTCGCGAGATCGAAGCGGAAGCCATCGACTCCGGCCGCGCTCGTGTAGTAGCGCAGTGCGTCCATCGCCAGGCGCAGCACAGGAGGGCGATCCAGCGCCAGTGTATTGCCGCAGCCCGTGTCGTCCACATAGCGCGCTGCGTCGCCGGCAACGCTGCGGTAGTAGGTCGCGTTGTCCAGACCGCGCAGCGACACGGTGGGACCGAGCGCGTCGCCTTCGCCGGTGTGATTGAGGACGACGTCGAGCAGCACCTCGATGCCCGCGCCGTGGAGCGCGTCTACGCACGCGCGCAGCTCGTCGATGCCGCCCGGCGCAAGGCGCGGATCGGGGACGAACAGCGCCGCCGGGTTGTAACCCCAGTAATTGCGCAGCCCGAGGGGCGGCAGGTGGCGCTCGTCGATGGCCGCCGCGATCGGCATCAGCTCGACCGTCGTGACGCCGAGGCGCAAAAGGTGCGCGATCGCCGCCGGGTGCGCGAGGCCGGCGCACGTGCCGCGCAGTGATTCCGGCACGTCGGGATTGAGCCGCGTGAAGCCGCGCACGTGCAGCTCGTAGACGATCGTATCCGCCCACGGTACCTGTGGCCGGGCCGCGGATGCGGCGGCGATGGCCGGCACGGCGATCGCCTTGGGAACGAACCGGGCGCTGTCGGTGTCCTCGCGCCATCCGTTGTCACCACTCGCACCGCACATCGCCGAATCGAAGGTGAAAGGCCGGTCGAGCGCTTTCGCGTAAGGATCGACGAGAAGCTTCGCCGCGTTGAATCGATGCCCATGCCAGCGGCTCGTACGGTCCGTGCGCACGCAGGCCGTAGCGGGCGCCGGCGGTCACTCCGCTCACGAATCCGTGATGAACGTCACCGCTGCGTGCCGGCAGCACGATCCGCTCGACCTCGGCCTCGCCGGTGGCGTCGAACAGGCACAGCTCGATCGTCGTCGCGTGTGCCGAAAATACGGCTACATTCGCGCCATCTTCGGTCAGGGTGAGCCCGAGCGGCTCGGGACGGCCGGGCCCGACGCGCCGCATGCGTCAGGCCACGCCTTCGCGCGCGAGCTCGCGAAAGAGCGCCGCGTACTCTTTGGCAGGACGGCTCCAACCGACATCCGTCGCCATCGCGCGCTCCTGCAGCCGACGCCACGACCGGCGGTCGGAGGCGAGCGCGATCGTGCGGCCGATCGCCAGCTCCAGGTGATCGCGGGTCACGGGCGCGAACTGGACACCCGTCCCGGCGGCGGAGGCCAGAGCCATCGGATTGGCGTCGACGACGGTGTCGGCGAGACCGCCCACGCGGGCGACGACGGGAATCGCGCCGTACCGCAGCGCGCAGAGCTGCGTCAGTCCGCACGGCTCGAAACGCGACGGCACCAGCAATGCGTCGGCGCCACCCTGGATCAGATGAGCAAGAGCCTCGTCGTAGCCGGTGATCGCGGCGACGCGGCCGCGATGCTGGGAGGTTGCCTCGACGAAGCCTCGTTCGATGGCCCGGTCGCCAGCACCAAGCAACGCGAGTTGCGCGCCGGCGCCGACCAGGGCGGGCAGCGCTTCGAGGAGCAGATCCATCCCCTTCTGCCAGGTCAGGCGGCTGACGACGCCGAAGATGAAAGCATCCGGCATCGGGTCGAGCCCGAAGCGCGCCTGCAGCGCGCCCTTGTTCGCAACGCGACGCGCCAGGTGCCTCGTGTCGAAGCGCGCCGCCAGATACGGGTCCGCCGCCGGATCCCACACCTTGTCGTCGATGGCGTTGAGAATTCCGCTGAGCACTCCGGCGCGCTGGCGCAGCAGCCCGTCGAGGCCCATGCCACCCGTCGGGCGTGCGGATTTCCGCCGCATAGTTGGGCGACACCGTCGTGATGCGGTCGGCGAGCGCGAGCCCGGCCTTGAGGTAGCCGATCGTCCCGTGATACTCGACGCCGTCGATCGCCCAGGCTTCGGGCGGCAGCCCGATCGCGGAGAGCAGGTTGCGCGGAAACTGCCCCTGGAACGACAGATTGTGCACGGTCATCACCGTGTGCGGACGACGCAATCCGCCGTAATGGAGCAGGGCGGGGACGAGCCCGGCCTGCCAATCGTGCGCGTGGACGATGTCCGGCGTGTACTTGGCGATCGTGCCGCGCGCGATCGCGACCGCGCACTCGGCCAGTGCCGCGAACCGCAGCCCGTTGTCCGGCCACTCCCTGCCGTCGGGGCCGAGGTAGGGATTGCCGGGCCGTGCGAACAAATGGGGCGCGTCGAGAACGAAGAGGTCGATGCCGGCCGCATGCGAGCCGAGCACTCGCGCAGGTCCGCCGTGCAATGTGTCGAACGCGTGGACGGTCTCGGCCCGGTGCAGCGCATCGATGACCGCCGGATAGCCCGGAACCAGCGTGCGCACCGCGATGCCCTCGCGCGCGAGCGCCATCGGCAGCGAGCCGACGACGTCCGCGAGACCGCCGGTCTTGACGAGCGGGTAGACCTCGGACGCAACCGAGAGGACGTGCACTCGCCGCTTCACGTCGCGGCCGTGGCGAGTCGATCGATCATCGGTTGCGTGATGAGGCAGACGCCGAGCGGCGTGCGGCGGAAGCGTGCCGCGTCGAGCTCGGGATCCTCGCCGACGACGAGTCCTTCGGGAATCTTCACGTCGGCGTCGATGATCACGTTGGCCAGCCGTGCGCCGCGCCCGATCTCGGCATAGGGCAGGACGACCGCGTTCTCGAGCTGGCCGTAGGAATGGACGTGGACGCCGGTGAAGAGCAGGGATTGCCGGATCGACGAGCCGGAGATGATGCAGCCTCCGGAGACGAGCGAGGAAACGCCGATGCCGCGCCGGCCTTCGACGTCATGCACGAACTTCGCGGGCGGCGTGATCTCCGCGTAGGTCCAGATCGGCCAGTCGCGATCGAAAAGATCGAGCGCCGGCACGACGTCGGTCAGGTCGATGTTCGCCTTCCAGTACGCGTCGAGGGTTCCGACGTCGCGCCAGTACACCTCGCTTTCCGCATTGGAACGCACGCAGGAACGCGCGAACCGGTGGGCGACGGCCTTGCCGTGCTCGACGAGATAGGGAATGATGTCGTGGCCGAAATCGCGGCGCGAGTGCGCGTCCGCCGCATCGCGCCGCAACTGCTCGTTCAGGAATTCGCGGCGAAAGACGTAGATGCCCATGCTCGCCAGCGCCCATCCGGGGCGGTCGGGCATCTCGGGCGCGACCTCGGGCTTTTCGAGGAACGACACGATGCGGTCGTCGCCGTCGACGTGCATGATCGCCGAAGGCACTCGCTTCGGCGACGGGCACCTCGAGACAGGCGACGGTGACGTCGGCGCCGTCGTTGACGTGCTGGACGAGCATCCGCTCGTAGTCCATCTTGTAGATGTGATCGCCGGCCAGGATGACGAGGTACTCCGGCGCGTAGCCGTCGACGATGTCGATGTTCTGGTACACCGCGTCGGCGGTGCCGGCATACCACTGGTCCTCCGCGACGCGCTGGCTCGCCGGCAGGATGTCGAAGCTTTCGTTGCGCACCGGCTGGAGGAAGTTCCAGCCGCGTTGCAGGTGGCGGATCAGGCTGTGCGCCTTGTACTGCGTTGCCACCGCGATGCGGCGAATGCCGGAGTTGAGCGCATTCGACAGGGCGAAGTCGACAATCCGCGATTTGCCGCCGAAGTAGACCGCGGGCTTCGCGCGGCGTTCGGTCAGTTCCATCAGCCGGCTGCCGCGTCCCCCGGCTAGGACATAGGCCATCGCCGAGCGCGCGAGCGGGGTCGAGTAGTTTACCTTGTCCAATGCGTCCTCTTCGTCGCTGTCGCATGCGGCCGAACTCGCGGGCGGCTTCATGTCGATCCCTCGTGTACCAGCCACAGGGTGGCGAGCGGCGGCAGCATGACCTGCGCGGAGCACGGGATAGCCGTGGCACTCGCCCGCGTGCGCGTCGACGCCTCCGGCGTTGCCGCAGTCGGATCCGCCATACACTCGCCGAATCGGTATTCAGGATCTCGCGCCACCGCCCCGGAGACGGCAGGCCGATGCGGTATCCGGCGCGCGGCACCGGGGTGAAGTTGGCGATGACGGCAACCGGTCGCGCGCCGTCGCCACCGAAGCGCACCCATGCGAACACTGAATTCTCCGGATCGTTGACCACGATCCAGCGGAATCCGTCGGCTTCGCAGTCCCGCTCGTGCAAGCCGCGTTCCGCGCGGTAGGCGCGGTTGCAGTCGCGGACGAGCGTCTGCACGCCTCGGTGCCAGCCGATGTCGAGGGACGACCAGTCGAGGCCCGCTTCGAAGTTCCACTCGCGGCCCTGCGCGAATTCCTGTCCCATGAACAGCAGCTTCTTGCCCGGGTGCGCCCACATGAAGGCGTAATAGGCGCGCAAGGTGGCGAATTGTTGCCACGCATCGCCGGGCACCCGGGCGAGCAGCGACCCCTTGCCGTGCACGACCTCGTCGTGCGACAGCGGGAGCATGAAGTTCTCCGCGAACGCGTACATGAGGCCGAAGGTCATCTGGTCGTGGTGCCAGCGCCGGTGGACCGGCTGCAGCCGCACATACGAGAGCGTGTCGTGCATCCAGCCCATGTTCCACTTGAAGCCGAACCCGAGACCTCCCGCGTAGGTCGGGCGCGACACCGCCGGCCACGCGGTCGATTCCTCGGCGATCGTGAGCGCGCCGGGATGCTTCGCATAGACCGCTTCGTTCAGCTTGCGCAGGAACGCGATGGCCTCCAGGTTCTCGTTGCCGCCGTACCGGTTCGGCTCCCACTCGCCGGGCTGGCGCGAGTAGTCGAGATAGAGCATCGAGGCGACGGCATCGACACGGATTCCGTCGACGTGGTAGCGGTCGAGCCAGAACAACGCGTTGGCAAGGAGAAAATTGACGACCTCGGGGCGCCCGAAATTGTAGATCGCCGTGTTCCAGTCGGGATGGAAGCCCTGGCGCGGATCGGCATGCTCGTAGAGCGCCGTGCCGTCGAAGCGCGCGAGGCCGTGTGGATCGATCGGAAAATGCGCGGGCACCCAATCGAGGATCACGCCCAGGCCGGCCCGGTGGCAACGATCGACGAACCGGGCGAACGCGGCCGGCTCGCCGAACCGACTGGTCGGCGCAAAGAGTCCGATCGGCTGATAGCCCCACGAAGCATCCAGGGGATGCTCGTTGACGGGCATCAACTCGAGGTGCGTGAAGCCCAGGTCGGCCGCGTAGGGCACGAGTGTGTCGGCAAGCTCGTCGTACGTGAGCCAGCGATTGCCCTCGCCGCGGCGCCACGACCCCAGATGCACTTCGTAAATCGACATCGGCGTCCGCCGCGGATCGCCCCGCGACCGGGCCGCCATCCACTCGCCGTCGGACCACGCGAAGGAGGCGGTATCGCGAACGACCGACGCGCTCGACGGCCGCAACTCCGCGCCGAATCCGACCGGGTCGGCCTTGAGCGGAAGCAGGGCGGCGTCGGTCCCGATGATCTCGTACTTGTAGAGCGTGTTCTCGCCGAGCGCCGGAACGAAGATTTCCCACACGCCGGTATCGATGCGTCTGCGCATCACGTGGCGGCGGCCGTCCCACGCGTTGAAATCGCCGACGACGGAAACGCGTTGCGCGTTCGGCGCCCAGACCGCGAAGTGAACGCCGGTCGCGCCCTCGTGCTCGATGACGTGCGCGCCGAGGCGGTCGTAGAGCTTCACGTGCGTCCCTTCGCCGATCAGCCAGTCGTCGATCGGGCCGAGCACCGGTCCGTAGGCGTAAGGGTCGTCGACGACCCACGTCCCGTCGCGGTTCACCGCACGCAGCCGATAGGCCGTGCGCTCGCCGACCGGGCCTTCGAAAAATCCGTCGGGATGGCGTTGCGTGAGGTGGGCCAGCAGATCGCCGTTTCGCGTCACGGCATCGAGCGTCTCGGCGCCGGGGACGTACGCCCGCACGACAAGCGAGCCATCCACCTCATGCGGGCCGAGCACCGCGAAAGGATCCGCGTGGCGGCCCTCGACGATCGCGTCGATCGTGCCGGACGACAGAGCGCCGCGCATCGACGCGGCCTTAGTGCTGGCCCGGTTCCGTGCGCCAGATCTCATGCGCATAGTCCAGGATCGCCCGGTCCGCCGAGAACCAGCTCATGCGCGCCGTATTGAGGATCGACTTGCGCCACCAGCTCGCGGGATCCCGCCAGAGCGAGCCCACCGCGCGCTGCGCCGTCTGGTAGGCGGCGAAATCGGCGGTGACCATGAAATAGTCGTGGTGCCGCAAGGCATCGACGATGCCGCGGTAGCGATCCCGGTCGTCCGGCGAGAACATGCCCGAGCCGATGGCGTCGAGCACCTCCGCCAGCACCGGCGACGCCTCGATGGTCGCGCGTGGCGTCGATTCCGGCACGCCGCCGCGCGGCGACCTCGTCGGCGGTGAGCCCGAAGATCACGACGTTCTCCGCGCCGACGTGCTCGCGGATCTCGATGTTGGCGCCGTCGAGCGTGCCGATGGTGAGCGCGCCATTGAGCGCAAGCTTCATGTTGCCGGTGCCGGAGGCTTCCATGCCCGCCGTCGAGATCTGCTCGGAAAGATCGGCCGCCGGAATGATCGCCTCGGCGAGGCTCACGTTGTAGTTCGGCAGGAATACCACCTTGAGCCGGCCGCGCACCACGGGGTCGCGGTTGACGACGCGTGCCACATCGCTCGCGAGCTTGATGATGAGCTTCGCCTGGTGGTAGCCCGCGGCCGCCTTGCCCGCGAAGATCTTCACCCGCGGTACCCACGCGCGCGTCGGCTGCGCGCGCAACGCGTTGTACAGCGCGATCGTCTCGAGGATGTTCAGGAGCTGCCGCTTGTATTCGTGGATGCGCTTGATCTGCACGTCGAACAACGCATCGGGATCCACACCCAGGCCGAGCCGTTCGGCGATGAGCCGCGCCAGTGCCACCTTGTTCGCGCGGCGCACGGCGGCGAACTGCTCCCGGAACGCGGCATCGTCGGCCAGCGTGGCGAGCGCTTCGAGTCCGGTCGAGATCGTCCAGGACTGCCGGCCCGACGGCATCGACGATCAGCTCGGTCAGTCCCGGATTGGCCTGGAACAGCCACCGGCGGAACGTGATCCCGTTGGTCTTGTTGACGATGCGGTCGGGATAGAGCGCATTGAGGTCGCGGAACACCGTCTCGCGCATGAGGCTGGTGTGCAGCGCGGAGACGCCGTTGACGCGGTGCGACCCGAGAAACGCGAGGTGTCCCATCCGGACCCGGCGACTGTGATCCTCCTCGATCAGGGAAATCGACTGCAGGAACCCGTTGTCCTCGTGCCCGGCAACTCGCTGCTGGTCGAGATGCAGCGCATTGATGAGGTAGATGATCTGCATGTGCCGCGGCAGGAGATTCTCCATCAGCGACACCGGCCAGGTCTCCAGCGCCTCCGGCAGCAGCGTGTGGTTCGTGTAGTTGAAGACGGACGTCGTGATGTTCCACGCGAGCTCCCACGGCATGCCGTGCTCGTCCACCAGGAGCCGCATCAGCTCGGCGACCGCGATGGCCGGGTGCGTGTCGTTCAGCTGGATCGCCACGTGGTCGGCAAGCGAGGCGAGCTCGCCGTGCTGCGACTTGTGCCGGCGCAGCAAGTCCTGCAGCGACGCCGAGGCGAAGAAGAACTCCTGCCGCAACCGCAGTTCGTGCCCGGCCGCCGTCTCGTCGCTGGGATAGAGCACGCGGGAGATCGCCTCCAGGCGCACGCGATCGGCCAGCGCGCCGACGTGGTCGCCACGGTTGAAGTCGTCGAGCCGCAAGGGATCGGTTGCCCGCGCCGACCACAGCCGCAGCGTGTTGACGTGCCGCCCGCGCCAGCCGGCGATCGGCGTGTCGAACGCGACCGCATTGACGCTCTCGACCGGATCCCAGACGTAGCGCGTGGTTCCATCCTCGCTGCTGGACGCTCTCGACCGTGCCGCCGAAGCTGATCGTGTAGGTCACCTCCGGCCGCTCGAACTCCCACGGATTGCCGGAAGAAAGCCACTCCTCGGGCAGCTCGAGCTGCCAGCCGTCCCGCAGCACCTGGCGGAAGATGCCGTGGTCGTAGCGGATTCCGTAACCGTGCGCGGGAATGCCCAGTGTCGCCATGCTTTCCATGAAGCACGCGGCGAGCCGGCCGAGGCCGCCGTTGCCGAGCGCCGCGTCGGGCTCGAGCTTGCGGAGCCGGTCGAGGTCCACGCCGAAGTCGCGCAGCGCCTCGCGTGCCGTCGCGGTCGATGCCGAGGTTGCCCAGCGCATCGAACAGAAGGCGCCCGATCAGGAACTCGAGGGAAAAGTAGTAGACGCGCTTGCGGCCGTCCCGATACGTCTTGCGGGTTGCGTCCATCCAGCGGTCGACGATGCGGTCGCGCACGGCAAGGGCGGTCGCGACGAACCAGTCGTGGTCGAGTGCGTGTCCCGGATCCTTGCCTACCATGTAGGTAAGCTTGTGGAGCACTGCGTCACGGAACGCGGATACATCGTCGCTTCCCGGGGCGCCGCCGGTGGCTTGGGCCTCGGCTGGTACGATGGCGTCAGCGACGCCAGGCTCTTGCGACATGTGACGTTCCATTGTTGACAAGGGTAAAGTTTACCTCGCAATACCGCCGAACCGGGCGGATCCGTCGGTTGTGCTGCATGAAACGTGCCCGTGGAACGCCAGACCGGAAGCAACAACGATGGATCACAATCGCCTACGGCTGGGAATCGACCTCGGCGGCACCAAGATCGAAATCGTCGCCCTCGATCCGGGCGGAGGCGAGTTGCTGCGCCGCCGGATCCCGACGCCGCGAGACGACTACGGCAAGACGCTGGCGGCGATCGTGCGGCTCATCCACGACGCCGAGAGCGAGGTCGGCGCGCAGGGAACGATCGGCATCGGAACGCCGGGTTCGGTTTCACGGGCGACGGGCCTCCTTCGCGGCGCGAATTCCGTTTGCCTGAACGGTCAGCCCATCACGCGCGATCTCGAGGCCATGCTTGGCCGCGACGTGCGTCTCACCAACGACGCCAACTGCTTCGCGCTGTCGGAGGCGAGCGATGGCGCGGGGCAGGATGGCGCGGTGGTCTTCGGCGTGATTCTCGGCACCGGAGTCGGCGGCGGGGTCGTCGTTCGCGGCAGCGTGCTCGACGGTCCGAACGGCATCGCCGGCGAGTGGGGCCACAATCCGCTGCCCTGGCCGCGAGACGACGAACGGCCCGGCCCCGCATGCTTCTGCGGACGGAACGGCTGCATCGAAACGTTCGTTTCCGGCCCGGGGCTCGAGCGTGATCATCGGCACGCGGCCGGCGAACCCGTGCCATCGCGCGACATCGTGGCGCGGGCGGAGATGGGGGATGCGGCGTGCGCCGCGACACTCGCGCGTTACGAAGAACGCCTCGCGCGCGCACTGGCGCACATCATCAACATCCTCGATCCGGACGTGATCGTCCTCGGCGGGGGACTGTCCAACATCGACCGGCTCTACACCGACGTGCCGAAGCTTTGGGGGCCATGGGTGTTCTCGGACCGCGTCGACACCCGACTCGTCAAGCACCGGCACGGGGATTCGAGCGGCGTGCGCGGCGCAGCGTGGTTGGGCGGCGGAATTTGACGCACCGCGTTAGTCGCCCGTGCCGGCCGCAGATCGGGCGGCGCGACCAAACGACGCAGGCCGCACCATCGCAACCGTCGCTCAGCGGGTGTATTGCGCGTGCCGTTGACCGCGGTCAAGACGTCGGCTTGAATTGGCGGCGGGGAAGGTCCAAAATTGAGATCGGGGAGGGTTCCGAGGGTTCGGAATCCAAGCCAAGACGCAAGGAAGTGGAAGGAGGATGTCATGACGAAGCTCGTAACCTATGATCCGTTTGTCGACACCGGGTTCGACGAGCTGTTCCGCGGGTTCTTCAAGCCCGTCCGCATGGAGGGTGCGCGTACGCCGATCACGATCAAGATGGACGTGACCGAAACCGGCGACGGGTACATGATCCATGCCGAAGTTCCCGGCGTGAAGAAGGAAGACATCAACGTCGAGATCGAAGGCAACGATGTCACGATCAGCGCCGAAGTGAAGCGGGAGTGGGAAAAGAAGGATGGCGACAAGATGCTGCGTAGCGAACGCTACTACGGCAACGTCTATCGCAGCTTCACGCTTCCGCACGAGCTCGACGAGTCGAAGAGCGAAGCCAAGTACAACGATGGCGTGCTCGAACTGAAGCTCGTCCGCAAAGCGGGTGTGACCGCCGGCAAGAAGCTGCCGATCATGTAATCGCGCGATCGGGGACGGCGCGTTTAGTCGGGTTCCTCTCCCCGTCGATCGCCGCAAGGCCCCTGTGCAAGCAGGGGCCTTTTTCGTTGTGCGCCCGGCCGGGCGCA
>CAWELU010000028.1:0-285749 GCA_963809965.1 uncultured beta proteobacterium | reverse complement strand
GCCAAGAGCAAATTCGAGCGTACGAAGCCGCACGTGAACGTGGGGACGATTGGGCACGTGGATCATGGGAAGACGACGCTGACGGCGGCGATGACGCTGGTGCTGTCGAAGAAGTATGGTGGGGAGGTGAAGGCGTACGATCAGATTGACAATGCGCCGGAGGAGAAGGCGCGGGGGATCACGATCAACACGGCGCACGTGGAGTACGTGACGGAGAAGCGGCACTATGCGCACGTGGACTGCCCGGGGCATGCGGACTACATCAAGAACATGATCACCGGTGCGGCGCAGATGGACGGGGCGATTCTGGTGGTGAGTGCGGCGGACGGGCCGATGCCGCAGACGCGGGAGCACATTCTCTTGGCGCGGCAGGTGGGGGTGCCGTACATCGTGGTCTACATGAACAAGGCGGACATGGTGGACGACAAGGAGCTCCTGGAGTTGGTGGAGATGGAGGTGCGGGAGTTGTTGTCGAAGTACCAGTTTCCGGGGGACAAGACGCCGATCGTGATTGGCAGCGCGAAGCTGGCGCTGGAGGGCGACAAGAGCGAGATGGGGGAGGGGTCGATTTTCAAGCTGGCGGAGGCGCTGGACAGTTACATTCCGGAGCCGAAGCGGGCGATCGATGGGCCGTTTTTGATGCCGGTGGAGGACGTGTTTTCGATCAGTGGTCGGGGCACGGTGGTGACGGGGCGGGTGGAGCGAGGGGTGGTGAAGGTGGGGGACGAGCTGGAGATTGTGGGCTTGAAGCCGACCTTGAAGACGGTGTGCACGGGGGTGGAGATGTTCCGCAAGCTCTTGGATCAGGGGCAGGCGGGGGACAACGTGGGGGTGCTGCTGCGGGGCACCAAGCGGGAGGAGGTGGAGCGGGGGCAGGTGCTGGCGAAGCCGGGCTCGATCACGCCGCACACCAAGTTCAGCTGCGAGGTGTATGTGCTGTCGAAGGAGGAGGGGGGTCGGCACACGCCGTTTTTTCCGGGGTATCGGCCGCAGTTTTATTTTCGGACGACGGATGTGACGGGCAGTTGCGAGCTGCCGGCGGGGACCGAGATGGTGATGCCGGGGGATAACATTGCGATGACGGTGACGCTGATTGCGCCGATTGCGATGGAGGAGGGGTTGCGGTTTGCGATTCGCGAGGGCGGGCGCACGGTCGGGGCCGGTGTGGTGGCCAAAATTGTCGAGTAGTTACCGCGCCGAAGTGACGGGCTCCGCCGCACTTCGGCGGACGACGAACCAGCCAAAAGTAGGGTTGCACTTTTGCCGAACTAGTTAGCGCGAAAGGCTTGGGACGGCCCGGCGCCTTTCGCGGAGAAAGACAACGCAACACCGAGCGCGCGAACACTAGCGGCGCGAGGCAACGAAGGACCGAACGCATTGGCGGACGGTTTTGCTGATACCTGACCTCTGTTACGTGTTGCCTGACTAGGCCAGTAGCTCAATTGGCAGAGCGGCGGTCTCCAAAACCGCAGGTTGGGGGTTCGATTCCCTCCTGGCCTGCCACTGTCAGGGTTGACAGATCGGAGAACAGGTATCGGAAATCTGGCTCTGAAGCGCCGAGGTCGGCGCAATGGACCGAATCTGGCCGTGCCAACAGTCGTGGACGCCCGATGGAGACGAGAGGCTGATGGCAGGCGACGCGACAAGGAAGACGACGAGGTCAGTTGCGGGTTGGCGGTGCCGGTATCCGGCCGCCGACACCGTATCTCCGACATCTGATCCCTGCTACCTGTTACCTGAGTCCTGACATGATCGACAAGGTAAAGATTGGGCTCGCGGTGGCCTGCGTCATCGCCGGAGTCTGGGGTTACTACTACTTCTCCGAGGCGGCGCTGGTCCTGCGCGTGCTGATGGTGATGGGCGGTCTCGTTGCGGCCGGCGCCGTGGCCTGGCTGTCGGCCCCGGGCAAGGAGTTCTTCGCGTTTGCCCAGGAAGCGTGGCAAGAAGCCGGCCGCGTGTCCTGGCCGACGCGCAAGGAGACGATCCAGACCACCGCGATCGTGTTCGGATTCGTCGTGATCATGGCGCTGTTCCTGTTCGCCGTGGACTCGACGCTGGCGTGGGTCGTGAAACTGTTGACCGGGCGGGGCGAGTGATGAGCAAGAAGTGGTTCGTCGTCCATGCTTACTCGGGATTCGAGAAGAGCGTCCAGCGCGCCCTCACCGAACGGATCAAGCGCTCGGACATTGCCGACAAGTTCGGACAGATCCTGGTTCCGGTCGAGGAAGTGGTCGAGATGAAGGGTGGCCAGAAGGCGATCAGCGAGCGGAAGTTCTTCCCGGGGTATGTCCTGGTCGAGATGGAAATGACCGACGATACCTGGCACCTGGTGAAGAGCACGCCGAAGGTCACCGGATTCGTGGGCGGCACGGCGAACAAGCCGACCCCGATCACGCAGAAGGAAGTGGATGCCATTCTGCGCCAGGTGCAGGAAGGCGTCGAAAAACCGCGGCCGAAGGTGCTCTTCGAGATGGGCGAGGCGGTACGTGTCAAGGAAGGTCCCTTCACCGATTTCCACGGCAACGTGGAGGACGTGAACTACGAGAAGAGCAAGCTCAGGGTGTCGGTCACCATCTTCGGTCGGTCGACGCCGGTGGAGCTCGATTTCTCGCAGGTGGAGAAGGCATAGCAACGGTCGTCGCAACGAAGTGAGCCGGGGAGGATCTGCGGATCCGCTTGAACCCAACAGGAGACAGTCATGGCGAAGAAAATCGTCGGTTTCATCAAGCTGCAGGTGCCGGCGGGCAAGGCGAATCCCAGCCCGCCGATAGGCCCGGCCCTCGGTCAGCGCGGGCTCAACATCATGGAATTCTGCAAGGCGTTCAACGCGCAGACGCAGAAGGTCGAGCCGGGTCTGCCGATACCGGTGGTGATCACGGCCTACGCGGACAAGAGCTTCACGTTCGTGATGAAGACCCCGCCGGCCACGGTGCTGATCAAGAAGGCGGCCAAGGTCGAGAAGGGCAGCAGCACACCGCACACCGAGAAGGTCGGCAAGCTGACCCGGGCGCAGGCGGAGGAAATCGCGAAGGCGAAGATGCCGGATCTCACCGCCGCCGACCTGGACGCCGCCGTGCGCACGATCGCCGGCAGCGCACGCAGCATGGGTGTGACGGTCGAAGGGGTGAAGTGATCATGACCAGCCAACAGCAGCTTCCCAAGCTCTCCAAGCGGATGCGCACCGTGCGCGGCAAGGTCGATCGCAGCAAGTCGTATCCCGTCGACGAGGCGCTCAAGCTCGTCAAGGACACCGCGGTCGCGAAGTTCGACGAGTCGGTCGACGTTGCGGTCAACCTCGGGGTGGACGCCAAGAAGTCGGACCAGACGGTGCGCGGCTCGGTGGTGTTGCCCGCCGGCACCGGCAAGAAGGTCCGCATCGCGGTGTTCGCGCAGGGCGAGAAGGCGAAAGCCGCGCAGGACGCCGGTGCCGACATCGTCGGCTTCGACGACCTCGCCGCGAAGGTGAAGGAAGGCTTCATGGAGTTCGACGTCGTGATCGCGACGCCGGACGCGATGAAGGTCGTCGGTCAGCTGGGCCAGATCCTGGGACCCAGGGGGCTGATGCCGAATCCGAAGGTCGGCACGGTGACGCCGGACGTCACCACTGCCGTGAAGAACGCAAGGGCGGGGCAGGTGCAGTACCGCACCGACAAGGCCGGGATCGTCCAATGCACGATCGGCCGCGCGTCGTTTGCCCCGGAACAGTTGAAGACCAACCTGCTCGCGCTGATCGAGGCGCTGAACAAGGCGAAGCCGCAGGGCACCAAAGGCGTGTACCTGAGGAAGATCAGCGTCTCGAGCACGATGGGTGCCGGCGTGCGCGTCGATGCGGCGAGTCTCGCGCAGCAGCCGCAATAGCAGGAAACAGGTCAGGGAACAGGGAACAGGCAACAGGGATCAGGGAACAGAAGGATTGAGGGAACGCGCGCCGAAGGAGTCGAGGGTGGGGGTACGGGGTTGTCTTTTTCTGATCCCTGTTACCTGGCCCCTGATACCTGGTCACGCGTGCCGTCAAAGACCGCGGGAGCGTATCGCTTAAACCAGGGCCGGCTACGGGACGACCGGGATTTTTCTGATCCCTGTTTCCTGTCGCCTGTTCCCTGATCCAGCGCAGATGGTGTCCCGAACGCAGGGTTTTCCTGACGTAAGGTCACCGCGAACCGCCGAATCCGGATATCTCGGCATCGGCACAGGGCGAATGCCCACGGGCATTCGAGATTGGAGGCAGACCTTGGGTCTTAATCTGCAACAGAAGGAAACGGTGGTCGCGGAAGTCGCGAAACAGGTCGCCGGTGCCCAGGCCATCGTGATGGCCGAGAACCGCGGGATGAAAGTCGCCCATATGACGCAACTCCGGGCGAAGGCGCGAGCCTCCGGCGTCTATTTCCGGGTGGTCAAGAACACGCTGGTGCGCCGCGCGGTCGTCGACACGCCGTTCGCCCCGCTGGCCGACCGGATGGTCGGGCCGCTCGCGTACGGCATCGGTCCGGACCCGGTGGCCGTGGCGAAGGTTCTGAACGACTTCGCCAAGACCAACGAGAAGTTCGTGATCACCGGCGGCGCCATGCCGGGCCACGTGATGAGCGCGAAAGACATTTCGGCGCTGGCGGGTCTGCCGTCGCGCGACGAGTTGATCGCGAAGCTGCTCGGCACGCTGCAGGCGCCGATGACGAAGCTCGTCCGCACCTTGAACGAGGTGCCGTCGCGGTTTGTCCGCGTGCTCGCCGCCGTGCGCGACGCGAAGCAGGCCGCGTAAGCCGCGCCCGCCGCCCCATCGAACGTCAAACCCGAACGAATCAGGAGAACGAAATGACTGCTGTGCAAACCGAAATCCTCGACAAGATCTCGTCGATGACCGTCCTCGAGCTTTCCGAGCTCATCAAGGCGATGGAAGACAAGTTCGGCGTTTCCGCCGCGGCTGCCGTCGCCGTCGCTGGCCCCGCCGCCGCCGCACCGGCCGCGGCCGCCGAAGAGCAGACCGAGTTCACCGTGGTGCTCGCGGCGATCGGCGAGAACAAGGTTAACGTCATCAAGGCCGTGCGCGAGCTCACCGGCCTGGGTCTGAAGGAAGCGAAGGACCTCGTCGACGGCGCGCCGAAGCCGGTCAAGGAAGGCATCTCGAAGGCCGATGCCGACGCCGCGAAGAAGAAGCTGGAAGAGGCCGGAGCGAAGGTCGAAGTGAAATAAGGCGATGGCGAGTCGGGTGTCCGGCGCCGGGCGCGATCGCGCTTGAGCCGGGCACCGGACGCGCAATCGACCGGTTCGGGTGATGCGAGCGGGCGGTCGGCGTCACGGTACGGACGCCACGCCGGAGCCTGATCGCTCGACCGTCTTCGCGAACGCGAAGACGAGCGGATTCGCAAGAGTCCGCTCCTCTTCGTCTTCTGAAGCGACTGCAGAGGGCAGGCTTGGTCGGACGGCGCTCGGTTTGCGCGCCGTCGTCCGCCAGCGGTTGGTAGCGGCCAACCACCACGCCAGGGAGTGCAATGCTCCCGACCAGTCGATGAGCGACTGACGCGCCCCCGGCGCGTCATGGGGCGCGGCGGCAACCCGCCCGCTTCGCGTGAATCGGAGATGTACATGGCAATCGCAGCGACGACCCCGCATCCGTATTCGTTCACCGAGAAGAAACGCATCCGCAAGAGTTTCGCCAAGAGGGCAAGCGTGCTCGAGGTGCCGTTCCTGCTCGAGACGCAGCTCTCGTCGTATCGCGCCTTTCTGCAGGCGGACACCGCCCCGGATGCGCGCAAGAACGAAGGCCTGCAGGCGGCCTTCACGTCGATCTTCCCGATCTCGAGCCATTCGGGCAACGCGCGGCTCGAGTTCGTGAGCTTTTCGCTGCTCGCGCCCGCGTTCGACGTGACCGAGTGCCAGCAGCGCGGCCTCACCTACTGCTCGGCGCTGCGCGCCAAGGTTCGGCTGATCCTGATGGACAAGGAGGCGCCGAAGGACACGGTGAAGGAGGTGAAGGAGCAGGAAGTCTACATGGGCGAAATCCCGCTCATGACCGACAACGGCTCGTTCGTCATCAACGGGACCGAACGCGTGATCGTCTCGCAGCTGCATCGTTCGCCGGGCGTGTTCTTCGAGCACGACCGCGGCAAGACGCACAGCTCGGGCAAGCTCCTGTTCTCGGCGCGCGTGATCCCCTACCGCGGCTCGTGGCTGGATTTCGAGTTCGACCCCAAGGACTTCCTGTTCTTCCGCGTCGACCGCCGCCGCAAGATGCCGGTGACCACGCTGCTGAAGGCGATCGGATTGTCCAACGAGGACATCCTGCGCCAGTTCTTCGTGTTCGACACGTTCCACCTGTCGGCGAAGGGCCCGCAGCTCGAATTCGTGCCCGAGCGGCTGAAGGGCGAAATGGCGCGCTTCGACGTGACCGGCAAGGACGGCAAGGTGATCGTGCCGCGCGACAAGCGCATCACCGCCAAGCACATCCGCGAGCTCGTCGATGGCGGCGTGAAGCGCATCGCGGTGCCCGCGGACTACATCGTCGGCCGCGCGCTCGCGACCAACATCGTCGACAAGAACACCGGCGAAGTGCTCGCCAAGGCGAACGACGAGGTCACGGACGAGGTTCTGCAGAAACTCGCGGACGCCGGCGTCGCCACGATCCAGACGATCTACACCAACGATCTCGACCAGGGCGCGTACATCTCGCAGACGCTGCGCGCGGACGACACGCCGGACCAGACGGCAGCGCGTGTGGCGATCTACCGGATGATGCGCCCGGGCGAGCCGCCGACCGAGGACGCGGTCGAGGCGCTGTTCCACGGATTGTTCTTTTCCGAGGAGCGCTACGACCTCTCGGCGGTCGGTCGGATGAAGTTCAACCGGCGCGTCGGGCGCACCGAATTGAAGGGTGCGGCGACGCTCACCAACGACGACATCATCGCCGTCATCAGGATCCTGGTCGAGTTGCGCAACGGCCGTGGCGAGATCGACGACATCGACCACCTGGGCAATCGCCGCGTGCGCTCGGTGGGCGAGCTTGCCGAGAACCAGTTCCGCTCGGGGCTCGTGCGCGTCGAGCGCGCGGTGAAGGAGCGCCTCGGCCAGGCCGAGAGCGAGAACCTGCTGCCGCACGACCTCATCAACGCCAAGCCGATCTCCGCGGCGATCAAGGAGTTCTTCGGGTCCTCGCAACTGTCGCAGTTCATGGACCAGACGAACCCGCTCTCCGAGATCACCCACAAGCGGCGCGTTTCGGCGCTGGGCCCGGGCGGCCTCACGCGCGAGCGCGCAGGCTTCGAGGTGCGCGACGTGCACCCGACGCACTACGGCCGCGTCTGCCCGATCGAAACGCCGGAAGGCCCGAACATCGGCCTCATCAATTCGCTGGCGCTGTATGCCCGCACCAACGAGTACGGCTTCCTCGAGACGCCCTACCGGAAGGTGGTCGCCGGCAAGGTCACCGACGAGATCTACTACCTGTCCGCGATCGAGGAAGGTCAGTACGTGATCGCGCAGGCGAACGCGCAGCTCGACAAGGCCGGGCGCCTGAAGGACGAGCTCGTCTCTTGCCGCAGCAAGAACGAGTTCATGCTGGCGACGGCGGACAAGGTCGACTACATGGACGTTGCGCCGGCCCAGATCGTCTCCGTCGCCGCCTCGCTGATTCCCTTCCTCGAGCACGACGACGCGAACCGCGCGCTGATGGGGTCCAACATGCAGCGGCAGGCGGTTCCCTGCCTCCGGGCCGAGAAGTCGCTCGTAGGCACCGGCGTCGAGCGCACCGCGGCCGTCGACTCGGGAACCGCGGTGCAGGCGCGCCGCGGGGGCAAGGTCGATTACGTCGATGCCAACCGCATCGTCGTCCGCGTCCACGATGCCGAGACCACCGCCGGGGACGTCGGTGTGGACATCTACAACCTGACCAAGTACACGCGCAGCAACCAGAACACCAATATCAACCAGCGGCCGCTGGTGCGCGTCGGTGACGTCATCGCGAAGGGCGACGTGATCGCCGACGGCGCGTCGACGGATATGGGCGAGCTGGCGCTGGGCCAGAACATGCTGGTCGCGTTCATGCCGTGGAACGGATACAACTACGAGGACTCGATCCTGATTTCCGAGCGGGTCGTTGCCGAGGACCGGTACACCTCGATCCATATCGAGGAGCTTTCGGTCGTCGCCCGCGACACCAAGCTAGGCCCCGAGGAGATCACCCGCGACATCTCGAGCCTCGGCGAGGCGCAGCTGTCGCGGCTCGACGACGCCGGCATCGTCTATATCGGTGCCGAGGTCGACGCCGGCGACGTGCTGGTCGGCAAGGTCACGCCCAAAGGCGAGACGCAGCTGACGCCGGAGGAGAAGCTGCTGCGCGCGATCTTCGGCGAAAAGGCGTCCGACGTGAAGGATACGAGCCTGCGCGTCCCGTCGGGCATCTCGGGCACGGTGATCGACGTCCAGGTGTTCACGCGCGAGGGAATCGAGCGCGACAAGCGTGCGGCGCAGATCATCGACGAGGACCTGAAGAGCTACCGCAAGGACCTCAACGACCAGCTGCGGATCGTCGAGAACGACCAGTTCGCGCGCATCGAGAAGCTGCTGCTCGGCAAGACGGTCAACGGCGGCCCGAAGCGGATCGTGAAGGGCGCGAAGATCACGAAGGAGTATCTCGATGGCGTGGCCCGCCACGACTGGTTCGACATCCGTCTCGCCGGCGAGGACTCGGCGCGCCAGCTAGAGGCGATGAAGGAGTCGCTCGCCCAGCTGCGCGTGCAGTTCGACCAGATGTTCGAGCAGAAGCGCCGCAAGCTCACGCAGGGCGACGAATTGCCGCCCGGCGTTCAGAAGATGGTCAAGGTCTACGTCGCGGTGAAGCGCCGTCTGCAGCCCGGCGACAAGATGGCTGGCCGGCACGGCAACAAGGGCGTCGTGTCGAAGATCGTGCCGGTCGAGGACATGCCGTACATGGCAGACGGGACGCCGGTGGACATCGTGCTGAACCCGCTCGGGGTGCCGTCGCGGATGAACGTCGGGCAGATTCTCGAGGTTCACCTGGGCTGGGCCGCGAAGGGGCTCGGCCGCAAGATCGACGCCATGCTGAAGGCGCAAGCGAAGGCCGACGAGGTGCGCAAGTTCCTCGAGCGGATTTACAACACCACCGGAAAGCCGGAGGACCTCGCCTCGCTGGACGACACCGAAGTGACGCGCCTGGCCGGCAACCTCGTGGGCGGCGTGCCGTTCGCGACGCCGGTGTTCGACGGTGCCACCGAGGAAGAGATCAAGGGCATGCTCGACCTCGCCGGCCTGCCGCGTTCGGGCCAGGTCACGCTGTGCGACGGCCGCACCGGGGAGGCGTTCGACCGCCCGGTCACGGTCGGTTACATGCACGTGCTGAAGCTGCATCACCTGGTCGACGACAAGATGCATGCCCGGTCGACCGGCCCGTACAGCCTCGTCACGCAGCAACCGCTCGGCGGCAAGGCGCAGTTCGGCGGCCAGCGCTTCGGCGAGATGGAAGTCTGGGCGCTCGAGGCCTACGGCGCAGCGTACACGTTGCAGGAAATGCTCACCGTCAAGTCCGACGACGTGAACGGGCGCACCAAGGTGTACGAGAACATCGTCAAGGGCGAGCACAAGATCGAGGCCGGAATGCCGGAATCGTTCAACGTGCTGGTGAAGGAAATCCGCTCGCTCGCGATCGACATCGATCTCGAGCGCTTCTGATATCGGGTGACAGGTATCAGGAAACAGGTATCAGATCAAACCGCGCGCTCCCGACCGAAGAACATGGGCCGAGCGCGCACTCGGAGAGTACAGCGATGAAAGCACTGCTCGATCTTTTCAAGCAGGTCACGCAGGAAGAGGAATTCGACGCCATCAAGACCGGTCTCGCGTCGCCGGAGAAGATCCGCTCGTGGTCGTACGGCGAAGTCAAGAAGCCGGAGACGATCAACTACCGGACCTTCAAGCCGGAGCGCGACGGCCTGTTCTGCGCGAAGATCTTCGGCCCGGTGAAGGACTACGAGTGCCTGTGCGGCAAGTACAAGCGCCTGAAGCACCGCGGGGTCATCTGCGAGAAGTGCGGTGTCGAGGTCACGCTCGCCAAGGTCCGGCGCGAGCGGATGGGCCACATCGAGCTGGCGAGTCCGGTCGCGCACATCTGGTTCCTGAAGAGCCTGCCGTCCCGCATGGGGATGGTGCTCGACATGACGCTGCGCGACATCGAGCGCGTCCTCTATTTCGAGGCGTACGTGGTCACCGACCCGGGCCTCACGCCGCTCAATCGGGCGCAGCTCCTGACCGAGGACGACTACCTCGCGAAGCTGGAGCAGCACGGCGACGACTTCTCCGCCTCGATGGGCGCCGAGGGCATCCGCGAGCTCTTGAAGGCGCTCGACGTTCCGCACGAGATCGACCGGCTGCGCAAGGAGCTCGAGACGACCGGCTCGGACACCAAGATCAAGAAGATCGCCAAACGGCTGAAGGTGCTGGAGGCGTTCCACAAGTCGGGCATCAAGCCGGAGTGGATGATCCTCGAGGTGCTGCCGGTGCTGCCGCCGGAGCTGCGCCCGCTGGTGCCGCTGGACGGCGGCCGCTTCGCGACGTCGGACTTGAACGACCTGTACCGCCGGGTGATCAACCGGAACAACCGGTTGAAGCGGCTGCTCGAGCTGAAGGCGCCCGACATCATCGTGCGCAACGAGAAGCGGATGCTGCAGGAGGCCGTCGACTCGCTGCTCGACAACGGGCGTCGCGGCAAGGCGATGACCGGCGCCAACAAGCGGCCGCTGAAGTCGCTCGCCGACATGATCAAGGGCAAGGGTGGACGCTTCCGTCAGAACCTGCTCGGCAAGCGCGTCGACTACTCGGGCCGCTCGGTGATCGTCGTCGGGCCGCAGCTGAAGCTCCACCAATGCGGGCTGCCGAAGCTGATGGCGCTCGAGCTCTTCAAGCCCTACATCTTCAACAAGCTGGAGACGATGGGCCTCGCCACGACGATCAAGGCGGCGAAGAAGATGGTCGAGAGCCAGGAACCCGTCGTCTGGGACATCCTGGAAGACGTGATCCGCGAGCACCCGGTGATGCTGAACCGCGCGCCGACGCTGCACCGCCTCGGCATCCAGGCCTTCGAGCCGGTGTTGATCGAGGGCAAGGCGATCCAGCTGCACCCGCTCGTCTGCACGGCGTTCAACGCCGACTTCGACGGCGACCAGATGGCGGTGCACGTGCCGCTGTCGCTCGAGGCGCAGATGGAGGCGCGCACGCTGATGCTCGCGTCGAACAACGTGCTGCTGCCTTCGAACGGCGAGCCCTGCATCGTGCCGTCGCAGGACATCGTGCTCGGCCTCTATTACGCGACGCGCGAGAAGGTCAACGCGAAGGGCGAAGGAATGATGTTCGCCGACCTGGCCGAGGTGCAGCGTGCCTACGAGTCGCGCCAAGTGGAGCTGCACGCGAAGATCCACGTGCGCATCCGTCAGGCCGGCGCCAAGGGCGACGAGGCGGCCGAGGAGATCGTCCGCTTCGAGACGACGGTCGGCCGGGCGCTGCTGTCCGAGATCCTGCCGGCCGGTTTGCCGTTCGCGATCATCAACAAGCCGCTCAAGAAGAAGGAGATCTCGAAGATCATCAACGCGAGCTTCCGCCGCTGCGGCCTGCGCGAGACCGTGATCTTCGCCGACAAGCTGATGCAGGCGGGCTACGCGCTCGCGACGCGCGGCGGCATCTCCTTCGCGGCCGACGACATGCTGATCCCGGAGGAGAAGCACCGGATCATCGCGGACTCCGAGTCGCAGGTGAAGGAGATCGAGGCGCAGTACACCTCGGGGCTGGTCACGCAGGGCGAGCGCTACAACAAGGTGGTCGACATCTGGGGCCGCGCCGGCGACGACATCGCGAAGGCGATGATGGGACAGCTCGGCTCGATGGAGGTCACCGACCGCGAGGGCAACAAGGTCAAGCAGGAGTCGTTCAACTCGATCTACATGATGGCCGACTCCGGAGCGCGCGGTTCGGCGGCGCAGATCCGGCAGCTCGCCGGCATGCGCGGCCTGATGGCGAAGCCGGACGGCTCGATCATCGAGACGCCGATCACCGCGAACTTCCGCGAGGGCCTGAACGTCCTGCAGTACTTCATCTCGACGCACGGCGCGCGCAAGGGCCTGGCCGACACCGCGTTGAAGACGGCAAACTCGGGCTACCTTACGCGCCGCCTGGTCGACGTAACGCAGGACCTGGTCGTGACGGAGGACGATTGCGGCACGAGCAACGGCGTCGCGATGAAAGCGCTGGTCGAGGGCGGCGAAGTGATCGAGGCGCTGCGCGAGCGCATTCTCGGGCGGACCACCGCCGCCGACGTCGTGAACCCCGAAACGCAGGAGACGCTGTTCGAGGCCGGCACGCTGCTGGGCGAGGACGAGGTCGAGCAGATCGAGCTTCTGGGCATCGACGAGGTCAAGGTGCGCACCCCGCTCACCTGCGATACGCGCTACGGCTTGTGCGCCAAGTGCTACGGGCGCGACCTGGGCCGCGGCCATCTCGTCAACGTCGGCGAAGCGGTCGGCGTGATCGCCGCGCAATCGATCGGCGAGCCGGGCACGCAGCTCACGATGCGGACGTTCCACATCGGCGGCGCGGCGTCGCGGACCGCCGCGGCGTCGCAGCTCGAGAGCAAGTCGGCCGGCACGATTCGCTTCTCGGCGCTGATGCGCTACGTCACCAATGCAAAGGGCGAGCTCGTCGTCATCGCTCGCTCCGGCGAGGTGATGATCCACGACGACAACGGACGCGAGCGCGAGCGGCACAAGGTGCCCTATGGCGCGACGCTGCAGGTCAAGGACGGCGACGCGGTGAAGGCGGGCAAGGTGCTTGCGATGTGGGATGCGACGTCACGTCCCATCGTCACCGAATACGCAGGCCGCGTGAAGTTCGAGAACGTCGAGGAGGGCGTCACGGTCGCGAAGCAGGTCGACGAAGTCACGGGTCTTTCGACCCTGGTCGTCATCGATCCCAAGCGTCGTGCGGGGGCGGTGGCGAAGGGCGTGCGGCCGCAGGTGAAGCTGCTCGACGAGGGCGGCGAGGAAATCAAGCTCGCGGGCTCGGAACTGCCGGTCAACATCACGTTCCAGCTGGGCTCGATCATCACGGTGAAGGACGGCCAGCAGGTCAGCGTCGGCGAGGTGCTTGCCCGGATCCCGCAGGAGACGTCGAAGACCCGCGACATCACCGGCGGCCTGCCGCGGGTGGCGGAGCTGTTCGAGGCGCGTTCGCCGAAGGACGCGGGGCTCCTCGCGGAAGTCACCGGCACCGTGTCGTTCGGCAAGGACACCAAGGGCAAGCAGCGTCTGGTCATCACCGACCTGGACGGCGTGGCCCACGAGTACCTGATCCCGAAGGACAAGCACGTGACCGCGCACGATGGCCAGGTGGTCAACAAGGGTGAGTCGATCGTCGATGGCCCGGCGGATCCGCACGACATCCTGCGCCTGCTCGGCGTGGAGGCGCTCGCGCGCTACATCACCGACGAGGTGCAGGACGTCTACCGGCTGCAGGGCGTGAAGATCAACGACAAGCACATCGAAGTCATCGTGCGGCAGATGCTGCGCCGCGTGCAGGTGGTCGACGCGGGCGATACGCGGTTCATTCCCGGCGAACAGGCCGAGCGCTCGGATCTGCTGGACGAGAACGACAAGGTGACCGCCGAGGAAGGCAAGCGCGGCGCGACCTACGAGCACATGCTGCTCGGGATCACCAAGGCGTCGCTGTCGACCGACTCGTTCATCTCCGCGGCCTCGTTCCAGGAAACCACGCGCGTGCTGACCGAGGCGGCGATCATGGGCAAGAAGGACGATCTGCGCGGGCTCAAAGAGAACGTGATCGTCGGCCGGCTGATCCCGGCGGGCACCGGACTCGCGTACCACAACGCCCGCAAGAAGCAGAAGCTGCTCGGGCCCGAGGCGGGGTTCCTCGCCCCGGGCGAGGAAGCGCCAGCTGCCACCGAGGTGACGGCACCCACCACCGAGGTGTCGGCCAACGCGGCCTGAGAGTCGCCCGCGCATGGATGGCGGGGCCGGCGGAGCGATCCGCCGGCCCCGTCTTGTATCCGGCGACCCGACACCGGGGCTACCGGGTCGCGCCCCGGACCTCGGCGAGCCGCGCGCAAGGTGTTCCCGCGCCGCAACATGGTGTTGACGCTGGCCTCGTTATGTCTTTATAATCGCAGTCTTTTCGCCTCCCGCCCGCCCTTCGAACGCAGGCGGCAGGCTCGCGTACCCGGCTGCGATCGCGGCAGTTCGAGCGGCGATCGTCGGTCATGGCGCTAAGAGAGTGGCCCGGGCAACGGCGCGCAAGCGTGTGCTTGGGCCACTTCAATTTGTTGTTTCGCCAAGCGTAAAGCCATGCCGCGGATGCGAATGTCCGCGGCACGAAACGGAAAATCAGGATGCCTACCATCAGTCAGCTCGTACGGAAGGGGCGCACGCCCCCCGTGTCGAAGAGCAAGGTTCCGGCGCTGCAGCAGAGCCCGCAGAAGCGAGGTGTGTGCACGCGCGTCTATACGACGACTCCGAAAAAGCCGAATTCCGCGCTGCGGAAGGTTGCCAAGGTCCGGCTCACCAACGGCTTCGAGGTGATCAGCTACATCGGCGGCGAAGGCCACAACCTGCAGGAGCACTCGGTGGTGCTGATCCGGGGCGGGCGCGTGAAGGACCTCCCGGGCGTGCGCTACCACATGGTGCGCGGCAGCCTCGACACCGCCGGCGTGAAGGACCGCAAGCAGAGCCGCTCGAAGTACGGCGCGAAGAAGCCGAAGGCCGCCTGACGATTCGTAGCATTTTCCGCGTCGAATCGACTGGCTCTGCCAGCGATTCGACGGAAGACATGACCGGCGAAAAGTAGGTTTTCACTTTTCGCCGAACGGAGTGTTTATGCCCCGACGCAGAGAAATTTCCAAGCGCGAGATCCTGCCCGATCCGAAGTACGGCAGCGGCGATGTCGCGAAATTCGTCAACGTGCTGATGACCGCCGGGAAGAAGTCGGTGGCGGAGCGCATCCTCTACGGCGCCTTCGAGTCGATCTCGAAGAAGGGCGGCAAGGATCCGCTCGAGGTGTTCAATCAGGCGCTCGCGAACTCGAAGCCGATGGTCGAGGTGAAGAGCCGGCGCGTCGGCGGTGCGAACTTCCAGGTCCCGGTCGAGGTGCGCCCGGTGCGGCGCGTGGCGCTCGCGATGCGCTGGCTGCGCGAAGCGGCCCGCAAGCGCGGCGAGAAATCGATGGGCCAGCGCCTGGCCGCCGAGCTGCTCGAGGCCTCGGAAGGCCGCGGCGGCGCGGTGAAAAAGCGCGAGGAAGTGCACCGCATGGCCGAGGCCAACAAGGCGTTTTCCCACTTCCGATTCTAGAAACCGGTCCGGCGCCGAGCGTTCGGCGCAAACCGGATTCGCTCAACGTCAAACCCTGGCACATCGTGGCACGATCCACCCCCATCGACCGGTATCGCAACATCGGCATCAGCGCGCACATCGATGCCGGTAAGACCACGACCACCGAGCGCATCCTGTTCTACACCGGCGTGTCCCACAAGATCGGCGAGGTGCACGATGGCGCGACCGTGATGGACTGGATGGAGCAGGAGCGCGAGCGCGGGATCACGATCACGTCGGCGGCGACGACCTGCTTCTGGAAGGGGATGGACAACCATTTTCCGGAGCATCGGATCAACATCATCGACACGCCGGGGCACGTCGACTTCACCATCGAGGTCGAGCGCTCGATGCGCGTTCTGGACGGCGCGTGCATGGTCTACTGCGCCGTGGGCGGAGTGCAGCCGCAGTCGGAGACGGTCTGGCGCCAGGCAAACAAGTACAAGGTGCCGCGGCTCGCGTTCGTCAACAAGATGGACCGCCAGGGCGCGAATTTCTTCAAGGTCTACGACCAGATGAAGGCGCGCCTGAAGGCGAACCCGGTGCCGATCCAGGTGCCCATCGGCGCCGAGGAGAAGTTCGAGGGGGTGATCGACCTCGTCCGGATGAAGGCGATCTACTGGGACGATTCCACGCAGGGGATGAAGTACGAGATGCGCGACATCCCGGCGGAACTCGTCCCGGTGGCTGCCGAATGGCGCGAGAAGATGATCGAGAGCGCCGCCGAGGCGAATGAAGAGCTGATGAACAAGTACCTCGAAGGCGGCGAGCTCACCGTCGACGAGATCAAGGCGGGGCTCCGCCAGCGCACGATCGCGAGCGAGATCGTGCCCATGTTGTGCGGTTCGGCGTTCAAGAACAAGGGTGTCCAGGCGATGCTCGATGCGGTGATCGAATTCATGCCGGCACCGACCGACATCCCGCCGGTCACGGGCGAGCTCGAGAACGGCAAGGAAGGCAGCCGCAAGGCGTCCGACACCGAGCCGTTCGCCGGCCTCGCGTTCAAGATCATGACCGACCCCTACGTCGGCCAACTCATCTTCTTCCGCGTCTATTCCGGCATCGTCAAGACGGGCGACACGATCTACAACCCGATCAAGGGACGCAAGGAGCGCATCGGCCGCATTCTGCAGATGCACGCGAATCAGCGCGAGGAGATCAAGGCCGTATGCGCGGGCGACATCGCGGCGGCGGTCGGCCTGAAGGAAGCGACGACAGGGGACACGCTTTGCGACCCGGCGCATGTGATCACGCTCGAGAAGATGATCTTCCCGGAGCCGGTAATCCACGTCGCGGTCGAGCCGAAGACCAAGGCCGACCAGGAAAAGATGGGGATCGCGCTCAATCGCCTCGCGCAGGAGGACCCCTCGTTTCGGGTCCGCACCGACGAGGAATCGGGCCAGACGATCATTTCGGGGATGGGCGAGCTCCACCTCGAGATCCTGGTCGACCGCATGAAGCGCGAGTTCGGCGTCGAGGCGAATGTCGGCGCGCCGCAGGTGGCGTACCGCGAGGCGATCCGGAAGCCCGTCCAGGTCGAGGGCAAGTTCATCAAGCAGTCGGGCGGCCGCGGCCAGTACGGCCACGTCTGGCTCAAGATGGAACCCAACGCGCAGGGCAAGGGATTCGAGTTCGTCGACGCGATCAAGGGTGGCACGGTCCCCCGCGAATTCATTCCTGCCGTCGAAAAGGGTCTGCGCGAAACGCTGCCCAACGGCGTCCTCGCGGGCTTCCCGGTGGTCGATGTCAGGGTGACGCTGTTCGACGGTTCCTCGCACGATGTCGACAGCAACGAGAACGCGTTCAAGATGGCCGCATCGATCGCGTTCAAGGACGGAATGCGCCAGGCGAGCCCCGCGCTCCTCGAGCCGATGATGGCGGTCGAGGTCGAGACGCCCGAGGATTTCATGGGCAACGTTATGGGCGACCTCTCCTCGCGCCGCGGCATCGTGCACGGAATGGAGGACAACCCGACCGGCAAGGTGATCAAGGCCGAGGTCCCGCTCGCCGAGATGTTCGGGTATTCGACGACGCTGCGTTCGCTCTCCCAGGGACGCGCGACGTACACGATGGAGTTCAAGCATTACACCGAGGCGCCGAAGAACGTCGCCGAGGCCGTCATCAACAAGAAAGGGTGAGCGGACAAAAGTAAACCCCTACTTTTGTCCGAGTGAATATCCCACGAATCGCGGGCGGAGCCCGTCGATTCGTGGCGGAAGGTTCAACGAAGAAGCTGGAGAGCGCAATGGCCAAGAGCAAATTCGAGCGTACGAAGCCGCACGTGAACGTGGGGACGATTGGGCACGTGGATCATGGGAAGACGACGCTGACGGCGGCGATGACGCTGGTGCTGTCGAAGAAGTATGGTGGGGAGGTGAAGGCGTACGATCAGATTGACAATGCGCCGGAGGAGAAGGCGCGGGGGATCACGATCAACACGGCGCACGTGGAGTACGTGACGGAGAAGCGGCACTATGCGCACGTGGACTGCCCGGGGCATGCGGACTACATCAAGAACATGATCACCGGTGCGGCGCAGATGGACGGGGCGATTCTGGTGGTGAGTGCGGCGGACGGGCCGATGCCGCAGACGCGGGAGCACATTCTCTTGGCGCGGCAGGTGGGGGTGCCGTACATCGTGGTCTACATGAACAAGGCGGACATGGTGGACGACAAGGAGCTCCTGGAGTTGGTGGAGATGGAGGTGCGGGAGTTGTTGTCGAAGTACCAGTTTCCGGGGGACAAGACGCCGATCGTGATTGGCAGCGCGAAGCTGGCGCTTGGAGGGCGACAAGAGCGAGATGGGGGAGGGGTCGATTTTCAAGCTGGCGGAGGCGCTGGACAGTTACATTCCGGAGCCGAAGCGGGCGATCGATGGGCCGTTTTTGATGCCGGTGGAGGACGTGTTTTCGATCAGTGGTCGGGGCACGGTGGTGACGGGGCGGGTGGAGCGAGGGGTGGTGAAGGTGGGGGACGAGCTGGAGATTGTGGGCTTGAAGCCGACCTTGAAGACGGTGTGCACGGGGGTGGAGATGTTCCGCAAGCTCTTGGATCAGGGGCAGGCGGGGGACAACGTGGGGGTGCTGCTGCGGGGCACCAAGCGGGAGGAGGTGGAGCGGGGGCAGGTGCTGGCGAAGCCGGGCTCGATCACGCCGCACACCAAGTTCAGCTGCGAGGTGTATGTGCTGTCGAAGGAGGAGGGGGGTCGGCACACGCCGTTTTTTCCGGGGTATCGGCCGCAGTTTTATTTTCGGACGACGGATGTGACGGGCAGTTGCGAGCTGCCGGCGGGGACCGAGATGGTGATGCCGGGGGATAACATTGCGATGACGGTGACGCTGATTGCGCCGATTGCGATGGAGGAGGGGTTGCGGTTTGCGATTCGCGAGGGCGGGCGCACGGTCGGGGCCGGTGTGGTCGCGAAAGTCATCGAGTAAGGGACGGGGCAAATGCAGAACCAGAGAATTCGGATCCGGCTGAAGGCATTCGATTACAAGCTGATCGACCAGTCGGCGATGGAGATCGTCGAGACCGCGAAGCGCTCCGGCGCAGTAGTGCGCGGCCCGGTCCCGCTGCCGACGAAGATCGAGCGCTACGACGTCCTGCGCTCGCCGCACGTGAACAAGACCTCGCGCGACCAGTTCGAGATCCGGACGCACCTGCGGCTGATGGACATCATCGATCCGACCGACAAGACGGTGGACCAGCTGATGAAGCTCGATCTGCCGGCCGGTGTCGATGTCGAAATCAAACTGCAGTAGCCGTATCAGGTGACAGGCAACAGGTAACAGGATCAGGCAACAGGATGGATAAAGCCCGGCGATAGCGCCGGGGGCAACAGCGGCATCCGGTCAATCGCAATCGGCGCCGTGCACTTGTGTAACTGAGGAAAACGAAAATGTCACTCGGACTTGTCGGCCGCAAGATCGGCATGACGCGCATTTTCACCGACGACGGCAGCGCCGTTCCGGTGACCGTGCTCGACGTCGCCGGCAATCGCGTCACCCAGATCAAGACTCCCGCGACCGACGGCTACGCAGCCGTGCAGGTCACGTACGGGAAGCGTCGCGCGTCGCGCGTGTCGAAGCCGCAGGCCGGGCATCTCGCGAAGGCGGGGGTCGTGGCCGGCGAACTGCTTCGCGAATTTCCGGTTGCGCCGGAGGCGCTCGCGGATCTTGCGGTGGGCGCGACAATCGGCGTGGACACCTTCAAGGTCGGCGAGCTGGTCGATGTCACCGGCACGTCCAAGGGCCGCGGCTTCTCGGGTGCGATCCGCCGTCACAACTTCAGCTCGAACCGCGCGTCGCACGGCAATTCGCTCTCGCACAACTCGCCCGGATCGATCGGCATGGCGCAGGACCCGGGTCGCGTCTTTCCGGGCAAGCGCATGGCGGGCCAGTACGGCAACGTTACGCGCACGGTGCAAACGCTTACCGTGGTCCGCGTCGACGCCGAGCGGGGCCTCCTTCTCGTCAAGGGTTCGGTGCCCGGCGCGGACGGCGGCCACATCATCGTCCGTCCGTCGGTCAAGACGCCGGCGAAGAAGGGAGCGTGACGATGGACCTCAAGCTGATCGACGACAAGGGCCAGCCTGCGGCGACGCTCGCGGCGTCCGACGCCCTGTTCGGGCGCGACTACAACGAGGCGCTGATCCACCAGCTCGTCACCGCGTTCCAGGCGAACGCGCGTCAGGGAACCCGCGCCCAGAAGGGTCGCAGCGACATCAACAAGTCGCACAAGAAGCCCTGGGCGCAAAAGGGAACGGGCCGCGCGCGGGCGGGCCAGGCGAACAGTCCATTGTGGCGTGGGCGGCGGCAAGATCTTCCCCAGCTCGCCCGACGAGAACTTCACGCAGAAGCTGAACCGCAAGATGTACCGGGCCGGCATCGCGTCGATCCTGTCGCAGCTCGTGCGCGAGGGGCGCCTTTCGGTGATCGAGGCGCTCACGCGTCGACGCGCCGAAGACCAAACTCTTCGCGCAGAAGATCAAGGCGTTCGGGCTCGCGGGTCCCGTGCTCGTCGTCACGGACCGGCTCGACGACAACGTCTTCCTGTCGTCGCGCAACCTGCCCGACGTTCTGGTGCTCGCGACCCGCGAGGTCGACCCGGTGAGCCTTGTCCGGTTCAATCACGTGTTGCTCACCAAGGGCGCCCTCGCCCAGTTCGAGGAGATGCTTGGATGAACTCGCCGCGGCAATTCAACTCCGAGCGCCTGGCCACCGTGCTGCTCGCGCCGGTCATCTCCGAAAAGGGTACCTTCCTTGCCGACAAGCACGAGCAGGTGATCTTCCGCGTCGTCCCCGACGCGACCAAGCCGGAAGTGAAAGCAGCGGTCGAGGCCATGTTCAAGGTCCAGGTGAAGAGCGTGCAGATCTCGAACGTCGCCGGCAAGACGAAGCGCTTCGGACGCTTCACGGGGAAGCGTCGCAGCTGGAAGAAGGCGTACGTGTGCCTGAAGGCGGGCCAGGAAATCAATTTCGCGGCGGAGTCCTGATCATGCCCCTGCAAAAAGTCAAACCGACCTCTCCCGGCCGCCGCTCGCTGGTCAAGGTCGTCCACCCGCATCTGCACAAGGGACGGCCGGTCGACGCGCTGACCGAGAGCAAGAAGCGCGGATCCGGCCGCAACAACAACGGCCACATCACGATGCGGCACCAAGGGGGCGGCCACAAGCAGCACTATCGGATCGTCGATTTCCGTCGCAACAAGGACGGCATCGGGGCCAAGGTGGAGCGGCTCGAGTACGACCCAAACCGCAGCGCGCACCTGGCCCTGCTGCTTTATGTCGACGGCGAGCGGCGCTACGTCATCGCGCCGCGCGGCGTGACCGTCGGCACACAGCTGATGTCGGGCGCCGAAGCGCCGATCAAGCCGGGCAATTGCCTGCCCTTGCGTAACATTCCGGTCGGCACGATCGTTCACTGCGTGGAGATGACGCCGGACAAGGGGGCGCAGTTGGCGCGCTCCGCCGGCGCCGGTGTCCAGCTGCTCGCCCGTGAAGGCGAGTACGCGCAGCTGCGGCTGCGCTCGGGCGAGATCCGCAAGGTGCACGTGAACTGCCGCGCGACGATCGGCGAGGTCGGCAACGAGGAGCACAGCCTGCGCTCGATCGGCAAGGCCGGCGCCAACCGCTGGCGCGGCCAACGTCCAACGGTGCGCGCGATCGCGATGAACCCGGTCGATCACCCGATGGGCGGCCGCACCAACGGCGGCGGAGGCCGGCATCACCCGGTCTCGCCGTGGGGCACGCCGGCCAAGGGCTTCAAGACGCGCAAGAACAAGCGCACCGATGCGATGATCGTGCGGCGCCGCCACGCGACCAAAGGCTAGACGAGGGTAGACAGAGATGGCACGTTCGATCAAGAAGGGCCCGTTCGTCGACGATCACCTGCTGAAGAAGGTGGACGCCGCGCGGGCGGTGAACGACAAGAAGCCGATCAAGACCTGGTCGCGCCGGTCGACGATCACGCCGGAATTCGTCGGGCTCACGATCGCCGTACACAACGGCAAGCAGCACATCCCGGTCTACGTTTCCGAGAACATGGTCGGGCACAAGCTCGGCGAGTTCGCGCTGACCAGGACCTTCAAGGGCCATTCGGCCGACAAGAAGGTCGCGGCGCCGGCGCCGCCGAGGAAGTAGGAGAGCGAGCGATGGAAACCAAAGCAATTCTGCGGGGCGTCCGCCTGTCCGCCCAGAAAGGCCGGCTCGTTGCCGACCAGATCCGCGGCCTGCCCGTCGACCGGGCGCTCAACGTCCTCTCCTTCAGCCCGAAGAAGGGCGCCGGCATCATCCGAAAGGTGCTGTTGTCGGCGATCGCCAACGCGGAGCACAACGATGGCGCCGACGTCGACGAGCTCAAGGTCAAGACGATCTGCGTGGACAAGGCGGAGAGCCTGCGCCGGTTCACGGCACGCGCCAAGGGCCGCGGCAACGTGATCCTGAAGCAGACCTGCCACATCGCGGTCACCGTCGGTGACGGAAAATAAGGGACGTTCATGGGACAGAAAATTCATCCGACGGGTTTCCGCCTCGCTGTCACGCGCAACTGGTCGTCGAAGTGGTTCGCCAACAGCAAGCATTTCGCGCCGACGCTGAAGGAAGACATCAAGGTCCGCGAGTACCTCAAGAAGAAGCTCGGTCACGCCTCGGTCGGCCGGATCACCATCGAGCGGCCGGCCAAGAACGCGCGGATCACGATCTACAGCGCGCGTCCGGGCGTGGTCATCGGCAAGAAGGGCGAGGACATCGAAACGCTGCGCGCCGACCTGCGCAAGATGATGGGCGGCGACGTCGGGCTCAACATCGAGGAGATCCGCAAGCCGGAAATCGACGCCCAGTTGATTGCCGACTCGATCGCGCAACAGCTCGAGAAGCGGATCATGTTCCGCCGCGCGATGAAACGGGCGATGCAGAATGCCATGCGGCTGGGCGCCCAGGGCATCAAGATCATGTGCGCCGGCCGGTTGAACGGGATCGAGATCGCCCGGACCGAGTGGTACCGCGAAGGCCGCGTGCCGTTGCATACGCTGCGCGCCGATATCGATTACGGCCTGGCCGAGGCCGGGACGACCTACGGGGTCATCGGCATCAAGGTCTGGGTGTTCAAAGGCGAGGTGCTCGCGCACAACGCCGAGCCGGCGTCGCCGGCCCCGGCGCCCGAGGCGCCGAAGCGTGGGCGCCGCGCAGGAGCGAAAAATGTTGCAGCCAGCTAGAAGGAAATACCGGAAAGAACAGAAGGGCCGCAACAAGGGCGTTGCGACCGTCGGGAACAAGGTCAGTTTCGGCGAGTACGGCCTGAAGGCGACCGGTCGCGGCCGCCTCACGGCACGTCAGGTCGAGGCGGCGCGCCGGGCGATGACCCGGCACATCAAGCGCGGCGGTAGGGTCTGGATCCGGATCTTCCCGGACAAGCCGGTTTCCCGGAAGCCGGCCGAGGTACGGATGGGCAACGGCAAGGGCAATCCCGAGTACTACGTGGCCGAGATCGTGCCCGGGAAGGTGCTCTACGAGATGGACGGCGTCGACGAGACCGTCGCCCGCGAGGCGTTTGCGCTAGCGGCGGCCAAGCTGCCCATCCGGACGACGTTCGTGCATCGGCTGATCGGCGGTTGACGGAGGACAGGATGAAACGGACGGATACGAGGAAGGCGCTCGCCGCGAAGTCACCGGCCCAGCTGAAGGACGAGCTCAACGCGCTCCTGAAGGAACAGTTCGGCCTGCGGATGCAGAAGGCGACGCAGCAACTCACGAACACCGAGAAGCTGAAGCAGGTGCGGCGCAACATCGCCCGCGCGCGTACGCTCATTCACCAGAAGGCGGGACAAGCATGACCGAGCAACTGGAAGCCCCTGCGGCGAAGAAGACGATCGTCCAGACGCTGACGGGCCGGGTCGTCAGCGACAAGATGGACAAGACCGTCACGGTGCTGGTCGAGCGCCGGGTCAAGCATCCGCTGTACGCCAAGATCGTGATCAGGTCGCGCAAGTACCACGCGCACGACGAGAAGAACGAGTTCAAGGAAGGCGACCTGGTCGAGATCGTCGCCTGCCGCAAGCTCGCGAAGACCAAGGCATACCGGGTGAGCCGTCTGCTCGAGAAGGCGAAGGTCTTCTGACGCCGGGGGTTGCCCCCGACGCCGGCTCCGGTGCGTCGCGCTTGCAGCAAAGCACGAATCGGGCCATAATGTTCGTTTTCGTCTGCCGCGGCGTGGTGGACGCGAACCCGGAGAACGGGTTTTTCGCCAGGGCCGCGGTCTTTCCCCGGACGGGGTCCAAAACTGGCCGCGGCAGCCTGCCGTGACGTAGCGAGCACCGCCGTTGCGTCGCGCACCGCGGGTTAAGTTGGAGAAGCAGCAATGATCCAGATGCAGTCGATGCTGGACGTCGCCGACAACACCGGCGCCCGGCGTGTCATGTGTATCAAGGTGCTCGGCGGCTCGAAGCGCCGGTACGCCCATATCGGTGACGTGATCAAGGTGAGCGTCAAGGATGCCGCGCCGCGCGGGCGGGTGAAGAAGGGCGAGATCTACAACGCGGTCGTCGTGCGCACTCGCCAGGGTGTCCGTCGCGACGACGGCGCGAAGGTGTGCTTCGACACCAATGCGGCGGTGCTGCTGAACGCCAAGCTCGAGCCGATCGGCACCCGCATCTTCGGGCCGGTCACCCGCGAGTTGCGCACCGAGCGGTTCATGAAGATCGTCTCGCTGGCGCCGGAAGTCCTGTAGGAGATCGCAATGCGCAAGATCAGGAAAGGCGACAACGTCGTCGTGATCAGCGGTCGCGACAAGGGCAAGCGGGGCGACGTGACGCGCGTGATCGCCGACCGGGTCCTCGTCGCGGGTGTCAACCAGGTGAAGAAGCACCAGCGGCCCAACCCGATGAAGGGCGTGCAGGGCGGCATCGTCACGAAGGAGATGCCCATCCACGTCTCGAACGTCGCGATCTGGAACCCGGTGACGCGGAAGGCGGACCGGGTCGGCATGCGCACGCTCCAGGACGGGCGGAAGGTTCGCTTCTTCAAGTCCAATGGCGAGATTCTGGGCGCGTGAGGACAACGGCTCGACGGAGACTCTAGATGGCCCGCCTGAAGGAAATCTACAAGAAGGACGTCGTACCCGCGCTGGCCAAGCAGTTCGGGTACAAGTCGGTGATGGAGGTTCCCCGCATCCAGAAGATCGTCCTCAACATGGGCGTCGGCGAGGCGGTGGGGGACAAGAAGCTGCTCGAGAACGCGGCCGGCGACATGCAGAAGCTGTCGGGGCAAAAGCCCGTCGTCACCAAGGCCCGGAAGGCGATCGCTGGGTTCAAGATCCGCGAAGGCTATCCGATCGGCTGCATGGTGACGCTGCGGCAGGACCGGATGTACGAGTTCCTGGACCGGCTGATATCGATCGCGCTGCCGCGCGTGCGGGACTTCCGCGGCGTGTCGGGGCGGTCCTTCGACGGCCGCGGGAACTTCAACATGGGCGTCAAGGAACAGATCATCTTTCCCGAAATCGAGTACGACAAGGTCGACGCGATGCGGGGCATGAACATCACGATCACCACGACCGCGAAGAGCGACGCCGAGGCCAAGGCGCTGCTCTCCGCATTCCGGTTCCCGTTCAAGAACTAGAGCGAGCCATGGCAAAACTTTCCCTGATCAACCGCGAGCAGAAGCGGCGGGCGCTGGTGAAGAAGTACGCGAAGAAGCGGGACGCGCTGCAAGCGATCGTCGACAACACCCGGATGTCGGACGAGGACCGGTACGCCGCGCGGCTCAAGCTGCAGCAGTTGCCGCGCAACGCGAACCCGACGCGGCTGCGCAACCGCTGCGCGATCACGGGCCGCCCGCGCGGGTACTTCCGCAAGTTCGGCCTTGCCCGCAACAAACTGCGGGAGTTCGCGATGCGCGGCGAGGTGCCGGGCATCGTCAAGGCCAGCTGGTAACCGACCAGGCAGGTGAGGTGAAGCATGAGCATGACTGATCCGATCGCCGACATGCTGACGCGCATCCGCAACGCGCAGATGGTGGAGCAGGCCGTCGTTGCGATGCCGTCGTCGAAGGTGAAGCTCGCCATCGCGAAGGTCCTGAAGGACGAGGGCTACATCGACGGCTTCAAGGTGTCCGGCGACGGCATCAAGCCGCTGCTGGAGATCGCGCTCAAGTACTACGCCGGCCGTCCGGTGATCGAGAGGATCGAGCGCGTGTCGAAGCCTGGGTTGCGCATCTACAAGGGCAAGGACGACATCCCGCGCGTGATGAACGGGCTGGGGATCGCGATCGTCTCGACGTCCCACGGCGTGATGACGGATCGCAAGGCGCGCGCCACCGGGGTCGGCGGCGAAGTGCTCTGCATCGTGGCGTAAGGGGGAGCCATGTCGCGTATCGGCAATCACCCCATCGCCCTGCCGCCCAAGGTCGAGGTGACGCTCGCCCCGGGCGCGATCACGGTCAAGGGGCCGCTCGGCACGCTCACCCGCTCGTTCGGCTCCGAGCTCTCGATCGACCGGGAGGGCGACGCGCTCGTCTGCAAGGCCGCGAACGCGGCCGCGAAGCCGATGCACGGGACGCTGCGGGCGCTGGTGGCGAACATGGTCAAGGGCGTGACGCAGGGCTTCGAGAAGAAACTGACGCTGGTCGGCGTCGGGTACCGCGCCCAGGCAGCGGGCGACAAGATCAATCTTTCGCTCGGCTTTTCGCACCCGGTCGTGCACGCGATGCCGAAGGGCGTGAAAGTGGAAACTCCGGTGCAGACCGAAATCCTGGTCAAGGGCATCGACAAGCAGCAGGTGGGGCAGGTGGCGGCGGAAATCCGCGCCTACCGTCCGCCGGAGCCGTACAAGGGCAAGGGTGTCCGCTATCACGACGAGCGCGTCGTGATCAAGGAAACCAAGAAGAAGTAGACAGCGCGGGGCGATATCGGCCCCGCCAGCCGAATCGAGGACAGCGATGAACAAGAGAGAAGCTCGAGTCCGCCGCGCCCGCCAGACCCGGGCGCGCATCGCCGAGCAGCGCGCGACGCGGCTCGTGGTAAGCCGCTCGAACAGCCATATCTATGCGCAGATCATCGCGCCGACGGGCAATCGCGTGCTGGCCAGCGCGTCGACCGTCGAGGCCGAGGTGCGCAAGGACGTGAAGAACGGCGGCAACAAGGCGGCCGCGGCGCTCGTCGGCAAGCGCATTGCGGATCGTGCCAAGGCGCTCGGCCTCGAGAAGATCGCGTTCGACCGCTCGGGCTACAAGTATCACGGCCGCGTGCAGGCACTCGCCGACGCGGCGCGCGAAGCCGGACTCAAGTTCTGACCCGGCGACCGACAGGGAAAGATCGACATGGCGAGAATGCAGCAGCGGCAGCAGCAACAGGACGAGCGGGGCGACGGCCTGCGCGAGAAGATGATCAGCATCAATCGCGTCACGAAGGTGGTGAAAGGCGGGCGGATCCTCGGCTTCGCGGCGTTGACGGTCGTCGGCGACGGTGACGGACGTGTCGGCATGGGCAAGGGGAAGGCGAAGGAAGTGCCGGTGGCTGTGCAAAAGGCGATGGAAGAAGCGCGCCGCCGGATGATCAAGGTGCGCCTGAAGAATGGCACGCTGCACCACGCGGTCGAGGGTCGGCACGGCGCGACCAAGGTCTTCATGCAACCGGCAGCCGAGGGAACGGGCGTGATCGCCGGTGGCCCGATGCGGGCGGTGTGCGAGGTGGTCGGCGTGACCAACGTGCTCGCGAAGTGCCACGGCTCGACCAATCCGTACAACCTGGTCCGGGCGACGCTGAACGCGCTGCAGAACTCGAATGCGCCGGCCGACATCGCCGCCAAGCGCGGGATGACGGTCGAGCAGCTGATGGAGGCATAGGATGAAACGACCCCCAGGCTCACTGCGTTCGCACACCCCCAAAGGGGGCGTGTCAGTGCCCTTCGGGCGGCCGGGCGGGCACTGACATGACGGCGCCGAAGAAGATCCGGGTGACGCTCGTGAAGAGCGTCGCGAGCACGAAGCAGGACCACCGTGCGACGGTGCGCGGGCTCGGCCTCAAGTGGACCAACCACACGGTCGAAGTCGTCGACACGCCGGCGACGCGCGGGATGATCAACAAGGTCGGCTACCTGCTCAAGGTCGCCGGGTAACGACGAGGCACACGCGATGCGTCTTAACACGATCAAGCCCGCTGCCGGGTCGAAGAAGGCGAAGCGCCGGGTCGGGCGCGGCATCGGCTCGGGTCTCGGCAAGACCGCCGGGCGCGGCCACAAGGGCCAGAAATCGCGCTCGGGCGGATTCCACAAGGTCGGTTTCGAGGGCGGGCAGATGCCGTTGCAGCGCCGGCTGCCGAAGCGCGGATTCGTCTCGCGCTCGCGCGCGGACACCGCCGAAGTGCGCCTGTCGGATCTTGCGAAGCTGCCGGTCCTGGACATCGATTTGTCCGCATTGAAGGCGGCGGGCGTGGTGCCGATGCTCGCGAAGTCGGCGAAGGTGATCAAGTCCGGCAAGCTCGAGAAGGCGGTCAAGCTCTCGGGCATCCCCGTGACCAAGGGCGCCAAGGCCGCGATCGAGGCCGCCGGCGGCAGCGTCGGCTAAGGCCCGGCGGAAGCGAAACGGAATCAGGCGTTGGCTACGAACAATCCCGCATTGAAGGCAGGATCCCGGTACGCCGATCTGAAGCGGCGGCTGTGGTTCCTGCTGGGCGCGCTCATCGTCTACCGGATCGGGACGCACATCCCGGTACCGGGCATCAACGCGTCCGTGCTGGACGAACTATTCCGGTCGCAGCAGGGCGGCATCTTGGGCCTCTTCAACGTCTTCTCGGGCGGTGCGCTGCAGCGCTTTTCGATTCTCGCGCTCGGCATCATGCCGTACATCTCCGCGTCGATCATCATGCAGCTTTGCACGGTGGTCGTGCCTACGCTCGAGGCCCTGAAGAAGGAAGGCGAAGCCGGCCGCCGCAAGATCACGCAGTACACGCGCTATGCGACGCTCGGGCTCGCCTTCTTCCAGGCGCTCGGTATTGCCGTTGCGCTGGAGGCGCAGGCCGGGCTCGTCGTCGCCCCGGGGCTGGGGTTTCGGCTCATAACGGCGGTGACGCTCGTGACCGGCACGATGTTCCTGATGTGGCTGGGCGAACAGATCACCGAGCGCGGGCTGGGCAACGGCATCTCGCTCCTGATCTTCGCCGGCATCGCCGCCGGGCTGCCGAGTGCGATCGGCCAGACACTGGAGCAGACCCGCACCGGCGCCTACTCGATCCCGCTGGTGCTTGGAATAGCCATTCTCATCGTCGCCGTCACGGCATTCGTCGTCTACGTCGAGCGCGCCCTGCGCAAGATCCTGGTCAACTACGCCAAGCGCCAGGTCGGCAACAAGGTCTACCAGGGCCAGAGCTCGCACCTGCCGCTCAAGCTCAACATGGCCGGCGTGATCCCGCCGATCTTCGCGTCGTCGATCATCCTGTTCCCCGCGACGCTGGCGTCGTGGTTCGGCGCCGGTGAGGGCACGATCTGGCTGCGCGATCTCGCCGCGGCGCTCGGCCCCGGCCAGCCGGTGCACGAGATCCTGTACGCGAGCGCGATCATCTTCTTCTGCTTCTTCTACACGGCGCTGCAGTACAACCCGAAGGAGACGGCGGAGAACCTCAAGAAAAGCGGGGCGTTCATTCCGGGGTATCGGCCCGGCGACCAGACCGCGAAGTACATCGAGAAGATCACGCTGCGCCTGACGATGCTGGGCTCGCTCTACCTGGTGATCGTGTGCTTCATCCCGAACTTCCTGATCGCCTGGAAGAACGTCCCCTTCTACTTCGGCGGCACCTCGCTCCTGATCATCGTCGTCGTGACCATGGACTTCATGACGCAGGTGCAGGCGTACCTGATGAGCCAGCAGTACGAGAGTCTGCTCAAGAAGGCGAACTTCAAGGGCGGGCTGCCCACGCGCTGATGGCGAAGGAAGACACGATTCAGATGCAGGGCGAGATCCTGGAAACGCTGCCGAACGCGACGTTCCGGGTGAAGCTGGAAAACGGCCACGTGGTACTGGGGCACATCTCGGGAAAGATGCGGATGCACTACATCAAGATCCTCCCGGGTGACAAGGTGACGGTGGACCTGACCCCGTACGATCTGACCCGCGCGCGGATCATCTTCCGCGCCAAATGAGGACTAGAGGATCGAGGTTGAGATGAAAGTACTGGCATCGGTGAAAAAGATCTGCCGCAATTGCAAGATCATCCGGCGCAACGGCGTCGTGCGGGTCATCTGCACGGATCCGCGCCACAAGCAGCGGCAGGGATGAACGGCGGCCGCGAGGCTCGCAGGTTCGCGACTCTTTTCGTTTCGTCGGCAACGGCACGGACACACAGACAGGGTTAAGACATGGCCCGCATTGCAGGCGTCAACATTCCCAACCACCAGCACGCCGAGATCGCGCTCACCGCCGTCTACGGGATCGGCCGCCCGCGCGCCAAGGCGATCTGCGTGGCCGCCGGAATCAAGGGCGCGACCAAGATCAAGGACCTCTCCGACGCGGAGATGGACCGGCTGCGCGAGCAGGTGCAGAAGTTCACCGTCGAGGGCGACCTGCGCCGCGAGGTGACGATGAGCATCAAGCGGCTGATGGACCTGGGCTGCTATCGCGGCGTGCGCCACCGCAAGGGGTTGCCCGTGCGCGGTCAGCGCACCCGCACCAATGCGCGCACGCGCAAGGGCCCGCGCAAGGCGCGGCAGGCGTCGGCGGCCAGACCCACGGCGAAGCCGGCGTCCAAGTAACGCTCGAGGATCGAAGAACATGGCAACGCAACAGCAGAACCCGAAAGCCGGCGCCCGCGTCCGCAAGAAGGTCAAGAAGAACGTGGCGGAAGGCATCGCGCACATTCACGCGTCGTTCAACAACACGATCATCACGATCACCGACCGGCAGGGCAATGCGCTGTCGTGGGCGACGTCGGGTGGCGCCGGATTCAAGGGGTCGCGCAAGTCGACGCCATTCGCCGCGCAGGTGGCCGCCGAGCGGGCCGGCCGCGCCGCAGTGGAGTGCGGCGTGAAGAACCTGGAGGTCCGCATCAAGGGCCCCGGCCCGGGCCGTGAATCCGCGGTCCGTGCGCTGAACGCGTTGGGGATGAAGATCACCAGCATCTCGGATGTGACGCCGATTCCGCACAACGGATGCCGTCCGCCGAAGCGCCGCCGGATCTAATGGATGCGGGCAAGGGTACACACCTACTCTTGCCCGGTTTGTTCACCTGAAAACCGCGGGCGGAGCCCGTCGGCCTTCAGAAGCAGAAACAGGGGTGAAGAGTGGCTCGATACACCGGACCCAAATGCAAGCTCGCGCGACGGGAAGGCACCGACCTGTTCCTGAAGAGCGCGCGCCGATCGCTCGACTCCAAATGCAAGCTCGAGACCAAGCCCGGCCAGCACGGGGTGAAATCGGGGATGCGCCAGTCGGATTACGGCAACCAGCTCCGCGAGAAGCAGAAGCTGCGCCGGACCTACGGCCTCCTCGAGCGGCAGTTCCGCCGGTACTTCGTGGAGGCGGCCCGTCGCAAGGGTTCGACCGGCACGAACCTGCTCCAGCTTCTGGAGTCGCGGCTCGACAACGTCGTGTACCGGATGGGATTGGGCTCGACGCGCGCCGAGGCGCGGCAGCTGGTTAGCCATTGTTCGATCACGGTGAACGGCAAGGTCCTGAACGTGGCCTCGGCGCTCGTGAAGGCGGGAGACGTCGTCGGAGCGACCGAGAAGGCCAAGGGTCAGCTCCGGATTCAGGATGCGCTTCAGCTCGCCGAGAAGGTCGGCTTCCCCTCGTGGGTCGAGGTCGACGTGAAAAAGATGACCGGCACATTCAAGGGTGCGCCGGACCGTTCGGAGTTCGGGCAGGACATCAACGAGAGCCTGGTGGTCGAACTGTATTCGAAATAGCGGATGTTCGATGGCGGCGGCTTGAGCCGCTCGCCATCGGGTCCATCAGAAGTTTTCCGGCATAAAGGTTCCGCATGCAGAGCAATGTCCTGTTGAAGCCGCGCATCATCGACGTGCAATCGACGTCGCCGTTCCACGCCAAGGTGGTCATGGAGCCGTTCGAGCGCGGCTACGGCCACACGCTGGGCAACGCGCTGCGCCGCGTGTTGCTGTCATCGATGCCCGGTTACGCGCCTACCGAGGTCCGGATCACGGGGGTGCTGCACGAGTATTCGGCGCTCGACGGCGTCCAGGAGGACGTTGTCGACATCCTGCTCAACCTGAAGGGTGTGGTGCTGAAGCTCCATAACCGCGACCACGTGTTGCTGAAGCTCGCGAAGACGGGCGAAGGGCCGGTGACGGCCGCCGACATCGAGCCCAACCACGACGTCGAGATCATCAATCCGGAGCATCTGATCGCGCATCTGACGGCGGGCGGCCGGATCGAGATGGAGATCAAGGTCGAAAAGGGCCGCGGCTACCAGCCTGCGACCGCGCGCGTGAAGCCGGAGGGCGGCCGCACGATCGGGAGCATCCTGCTGGACGCGTCGTTCAGCCCCGTTCGTCGCGTCAGCTACGCCGTCGAGAGCGCGCGCGTCGAGCAGCGCACCGACCTCGACAAGCTGGTGCTCGACATCGAGACCAACGGCGTCGTCGAGCCCGAGCAGGCCGTTCGCTATGCCGCGTCGGTGCTGGTCGAACAGCTGTCGGTGTTCGCGGATCTCCAGGGCACCGAGGTGCACCCCGACCAGGGCGTGAAGCCGCAGGTCGACCCGATGCTGCTGCGTCCGGTCGACGATCTCGAGCTCACGGTGCGCTCGGCGAACTGCCTCAAGGCCGAAAACATCTATTACATCGGCGATCTCATCCAGCGCACCGAGACCGAATTGCTGAAGACACCGAACCTCGGCCGCAAGTCGTTGAACGAGATCAAGGAAGTGCTCGCCTCGCGCGGGCTCTCGCTCGGCATGAAGCTCGAAAACTGGCCGCCCGCGGGGCTGGACCGACCGTGAAAAATGGAAACCTGCTTTTGACGGGAATTGCTTCCCAGGAATCGCTGGCAAAGCCAGTCGATTCCTGGCGGTAACCGCTAGAGAATAACGAGCGCGCCGTAATCGCGTTCGAGCACGGGAAAGTACATCATGCGCCACCGCCACGGCTTGCGAAAGCTAAACCGCACCAGCAGTCATCGGCTTGCGATGCTGCGGAACATGACCAATTCGCTGCTGACGCACGAGGTCATCAAGACCACGCTGCCCAAGGCGAAGGAACTGCGCCGCGTCGCCGAGCCGATGATCACGCTCGCGAAGGAAGCGACCCTCGCCAACCGCCGGCTGGCCTTCGACCGCTTGCGCGATCGCGCGGTCGTCACCAAGCTCTTCAACGAGCTCGGTCCCCGCTACAAGGCGCGCCCGGGCGGCTACCTCCGGATCCTCAAGTTCGGATTCCGCGTGGGGGACAATGCCCCGATGGCGTTGGTCGAGCTCGTGGACCGTCCGGAACAGGCGGTGGGCGAGGCGGAAGCCAAGACCGCGTAACGCTCTCGGCGGTCCGGATCGACGGCGAAGGCCGGGCTCTCGTGTCCGGCCTTTTTGCTGGGGATCACGGCTCTTGCTCAAGGTGGCGGTTGCGAACATCTCGCCCACGGCGGGAACCGCCGGGGTATCTCAGCCGCGATGTTCGTGCCGAAATGCCTGCTGCGAGGGAGTCTCTAGCGCGGCGTCTGCTGCGCCGCGGGGTCCGGATGGATGTTGTCCACCCAATGCACTTCCTCCGGATTCGGCTCAACGTTCGGCAGGTCGAGATTCACGACCACGGGTTCCTGTCCGCTGCGGCACAGGACGCAGGATAGGGGTTCCTCGCTGCTCGCGTTGATCTCCTGGTGTGGCACGAACGGGGGAATGTAGATGAAGTCCCCCGGACCCGCCTCGGTCACGAACTCGAGACGCTCGCCCCACTTCATTCGGCGCGCGGCCGCTCACCACGTAGATCACGCTCTCGACGGGCCCGTGGTGATGCGCCCCGGTCTTGGCCTTCGGGTGGATCACGACTGTCCCGGCCCACAGCTTCTGCGCGCCGGCGCGGGCATGCGTGATGGCGGCCGCGCGATTCATTCCGGGCGTCTGCGGCGTGTTGGTATCGAGTTCGTTGGCGCGAACGACTCGCACGCCATGAAGGCGCCACTTGGATTCGGCAGGCATGCGCTGTCCTTTCCAGTGGTGGTGCAGGTCGTCATCGGATCACTTGGTGTGCAGCCAGTCAAGTGCGTTGCGGCAATTGGCCAATCAGGGAAGTCGGCAACATGCGCTACGAAACCTAATGGTCACTCCGCGACGTAGGGGAACCGCGCGGCAAGCCGGTGTTGCTACGCCACGGCCGCGACCTTCAGCGCCTCGACGCGGATCTCTTCGGTCAGTCTCGCCTTCAGCGCCGAGAAGGCGGGCGTGGTCTTCACCGTGTAGTGCCGAGGGTGCGGCAAATCGACCGTCACCTCGGCCTTGATGCGTCCGGGACGCGCGCTCATCACGACGACGCGTCCGGCCATGAAGATCGATTCCTCGATGTCGTGGGTGACGAAGAGCACCGTCTTCTTCTCCGCCTCCCAGATGCCGAGCAGCAGTTCCTGCATCAGCCCGCGCGTCTGGTTGTCGAGCGCGCCGAAGGGCTCGTCGAGCAGCAGGATCTTCGGGTCGTTGGCGAGTGCGCGGGCGATCGCCGTGCGCTGCTGCATGCCGCCGGAGAGCATCTTCGGATAGTGGCGCTCGAAGCCGGCGAGTCCGACACGCTCGATGTAATGCGCGGCGATCTCGTCCTGCCGCGCCTGCGGCATCCCCTTCTCGCGCAGCCCGAAGCAGATGTTCTCGCGCACGGTGAGCCACGGGAAAAGCGTGTACGACTGGAACACCATGCCCCGGTCGGCGCCGGGGCTCGTCACCGGCGTCCCGTCGAGCAGCACGTGGCCCAGCGTCGGCCGGTCGAGGCCGGCGACGATGCGCAGCAGCGTCGACTTGCCGCAGCCGGAAGGCCCGAGGATGGTGATGAAATCGTTGTCGGCAACGGTGAGCGTGATCGGTTGCAATGCCTCGGTGGGCACGCCGCCGCGCACGCCAGGAAACGTGCGGCCCACACCTTCGATCAGCAATTTGCTCAAGCGCTCGGCCTCCGCGACGTGCCGCGCACGCATGTGGCGCCGCGGTGTCGACCTCCAGCCGCATTCGCTTGGGTGTCGATCCCCCGCAAACCGGGGTCCCGCGCCGCGAAACTCATGCGGCTCCCCAGGGAAACAACCGCTGGTTCGCCCACTTGAACGCGAAATCCGAGATGAGGCCGATGACGCCGATCACGATGATCCCGAAGATGATCTGGCCGGTGTTGAGCAGCGCCTGGCTGTCGGTGATCATGTGGCCGATGCCCGACGACGCGCCGATCAACTCGGCGACGATGACGTAAGTCCACGCCCAGCCGAGAACGAGCCGCAGCGTTTCCGCGATCGCCGGCGCGGAGCTCGGCAGCAGCACGCGCCGCACGACGCCGGAAGCATTCGCGCCGAGCGTGTACGCCGCCTCGACCAGATCGCGGCGCGTCGAGCCGACGGTCACGGCGACCATCAGCACGACCTGGAAGAACGAGCCGATGAAGATCACGAGGAGCTTCTGCATCTCGCCGATGCCGGCCCACAGGATCAGGAGCGGAATGAACGCCGACGCGGGCAGGTAGCGCGCGAACGAGACGAACGGCTCGAAGAACGCTTCGACCGGCTTGTACGCGCCCATCGCGATCCCCAGCGGCACGGCAACGACCGCCGCGAGGACGAAGCCGCCGACGACGCGCCAGACGGTGATCCCGATATCCTTGGCGAAGCCATATTGCGCGAACAACGCCCAGCCCTCGCGCAGCATGGTCAGCGGATCGGCGAGGAACGTCTTCGACACGAAGCCGCCGAAGGTCGCCAGGCTCCACGCGCCGACGAACAGCACGAAGAACAGGATGCCCAGCGCGGCCTTGCGGCCGGGCGGGATCGGCTTCAACGGGGTCATGCGCAGCCGTCCGGAAGTCCACGAGCCGCTGGTTCCCCGCGCCCCACTGCGCCTCCCGCAGAAGGCCGGGTGCAGGGTATATGCCACATTCGCATCCGATCGCGGCGAGACCCCCGGCCAGCGATCGGACGCATGCCTTACTTGATGTAGCTGGTGTCGGCGAGCGCGTTGAGGTCGGGAATCTGCCTGATGATGCCGACTTCGAGCAGCAGGTCGGCCGCTTCCTTGGTGAACTGCTGGAACTCGCCGGCGAAGAATTTCTGGTTCGCCGCCTTGTCCTGCCAGCGCAGGTACGAGGACGACTTGGCGAACTGCTCGCCCGACTGCTTGGTCGGCGCGCCCATCAGCTCGTTGCTCTTCTGCGGATCCTTCTTGATGAATTCGAGCGCTTCGAAATAGCTGTTCGCGAGCGCCTGCGCGGCCTTCGGGTTCTCGGCGAGGAACTTCGGCGTGCAGCCGAACGTGTCCATGATCATCGGATAGTCGAGCGTGGTGGCGATGATCTTGCCGGCCTGCGGGTTGTCGCGCACTGTCGACAGGTACGGCTCGTAAGTCATAGCGGCGTCGTTCTGCCCCGCGACGAACGCCTGCGCGGCGGCCGCGGGCTCGAGATTGACGACCGTGACGTCCTTCACCGAAAGCCCGTTCTTCTTGAGGAACCAGGCGAGCGTGAAGTACGGGGCCGTACCGGGCGCCGATGCGGCAATCGTCTTGCCCTTGAGATCGGCAATCTTCGCCACATTGCTGCGGACCGCCATGCCGTCGGCGCCGTAGCTCTTGTCCATCTGGAAGATCTGCCGGGTCGTCACGCCGCTCGCATTCCAGACGATCCACGTCTCGACGGTCGTGGCGGCGCACTGGATGTCGCCTGACGCAATGGCGAGGTGGCGGTCCTTCTGCGGGATCATCTTCAGGGTGACGTCGAGGCCGTTCTTCTTGAAGATCCCGGCATCACGGGCAAGGGTCAGCGGCTGGAAGCCGGTCCAGCCGGACATGCCGATCGCGACCTTGGTTTCCTGGGCCGCGGCAGGAAACGCGACGAGGGCGAATGCCGCGGCGGTAAGAGCGAGTGACTTGCGCATGGGGGGCTCCGGGGTAGAGGAAGCGAACCCTGAGAATCCGGCGCACCGCGCCGGAAATTCAGACTGCGTACACTAGGGGTCAAGGCTGGGTCGTGTCAATGCGCATCGGGGCCGGGTTACCATTGGCCGGGAACGCGCTTCTCCGGAAGTGCTTACCTCGATCGCGTCCACCCTTTGCACCGGCCCGCGCATGAGACTGTTTGCCGCCGACGCGCTGCTGCCCCATGGCTGGCGACGCGACGTGCGCATAGACGTCGCCGCCGACGGCACCATTGCCGGCGTTGTTTGGGACGCCCGGCCCGATGATGCGGAGCGTCTCGCCGGCCCGCTCATTCCCGGCATCTCGAACGTGCATTCGCATGCGTTCCAGCGGGCGCTCGCGGGGCGCACCGGGCGGCGCAGTGCGACGCGGGACAGTTTCTGGACCTGGCGCCAAGCGATGTACGCTTTTCTCGATCGGGTCGATGCCGACGCCTTCGAAGCGATTGCCGCGCAGGCGTATGTCGAAATGCTGCGCGCCGGATACACGGCGGTCGCCGAATTCCATTATGTCCACCATGACCCGCACGGCAATCCCTACGCCGATGCGACGGAACTCGCGCAGCGCATCGTGGCGGCGTCGCGCGACGCCGGCATCGCGCTGACGCTGCTGCCCGTGTTCTACGCGCATTCGGGATTCGCCGGTGCGCCGCCGGTGGCCGGCCAGCGCCGTTTCGTGCACACGGTCGACTCGTTCACCCGCCTGGTCAACGTGCTTGCCACGAGAGGGGCAGGGGCGGGGTACACGCTCGGGATTGCCCCGCACAGCCTGCGTGCCGTGACGCCGGAGGAACTCGCGGCCGTAACGGCGCTCGCGCCGGAGAGCGGCCCCATTCACATCCACGCTGCCGAACAAGCGAGGGAAGTCGCGGACTGCCTTGCCTGGAGCGGTGCACGGCCGGTCGAATGGCTGCTCGGCAACGCCGGTATCGATGCGCGCTGGTGCGTGATCCATGCAACGCATTTGACGGAGAGTGAAGCGAAAGAGCTCGCTGCCAGCCGCGCGGTCGTTGGCCTTGCGTCGACGACCGAAGCGGATCTCGGAGATGGAACGTTTCCCGCGCGTGCCTACCTCGACGCTGGCGGCATGCTCGGCGTCGGCAGCGACTCGAATACCAAGCTCGACCCGTTCGCCGAGTTGCGCCAGCTCGAATGGTCGCAGCGGCTCGTGCGATTCGAGCGCAACGTCCTCGTGGATGGGGATGTGCCGGTCGGTCAGGCGTTGTTTGCCCGTGCTGCGCTGGGCGGTGGCCAAGCGCTCGCGAGAAATACCGGCTCCATCGCGCCAGGTTTGCGGGCCGACCTGGTGGTGCTGAACGGCAACGACGCCGCGCTCGCCGGGCAGCCGGCGGACGCGCTGCTCGACGCCGCGATCTTCGGCCCTTGCCGCCAACCGGTGCGCGACGTCATGGTCGGGGGAAACTGGGTGGTCCGTGATGGGCAGCACCCGCGCGAGGAAGCGGTCTTTGCGCGTTATCGAGCTGCGCTCGCGCGCATGTTTGCCTGAACCTCGACGAAAATCGGATCCGATTTCCCCGGCCAATGAACGTCCCGTTCGATCTCCTCATCACCGGCGTGCATCTGGCGACGATGGCCGGCGATACACCCTACGGCGCAATCCGCGACGGCGCGATCGGCATCACGGGCAAGCACATCGCCTGGGTCGGCGCCGAGCGGGACCTTCCTGCCGGCGTGGGCGCGCGCCAGCTGCTGCACTATGAAGGCGCGTGGGCGACCCCCGGTCTCGTGGATTGCCACACGCATCTCGTCTACGCCGGCAGTCGCGCCAGCGAGTTCGAGGCACGGCTCAAGGGCGCGTCGTACGCGGACATCGCGAGCTCCGGCGGGGGAATCAACGCGACAGTGCGCGCGACACGTGCGGCCAGTGACGATGCGCTGGTTGTCGCCAGCCGGCCGCGCCTCGCTGCGTTGGCTGCGGAAGGCGTCACGACGATCGAGATCAAGTCGGGTTACGGACTCGATACCGCGAACGAGTGTCGACTCCTGCACGCGGCGCGTCGCGTCGCGGCCGACGTGGGCATCGATGTGCGAACGACGCTCCTCGCGGCGCATGCGGTCCCGGCGGAATTCGCGGGACGCGCCGACGATTACGTCGACCTCGTGTGCAGAGAGACCATTCCCGCTGTTGCCGGAGCGGGTCTCGCCGACGCCGTCGATGCATTCTGCGAAAGCATCGGGTTCACGCCGGCGCAGACCCGCCGCGTGTTCGAAGCGGCCCGCGCCACCGGACTCCCGGTGAAGCTGCACGCCGACCAGCTGTCGGACACCGGCGGTGCGGGTCTCGCCGCGGAATTCGGCGCGCTTTCGGCAGATCATCTGGAATACGCGAGCGAGTCCGGGATCGCCGCGATGGCTCGTGCAGGCACCGTCGCCGTGCTGCTGCCCGGTGCCTTCTATGCGTTGCGCGAGACGCGGCTCCCGCCGGTGGGGTTGCTGCGCGCGCACGGCGTGCCGATGGCGGTCGCAACCGACTGCAATCCCGGAACCTCGCCGGCGACCTCGCTGCTGCTGATGCTGAACATGGCGTGTACGCTGTTCGGGCTGACGCCCGAGGAGGCGCTGGCCGGCGCGACGCGGCACGCAGCGCGGGCGCTGGGTCTTGCCGACCGGGGTGCGCTGGCCGTCGGGCTTCGGGCCGACCTCGTGCTGTGGGAGATCGACACCCCGGCGGAGCTCGCTTACCGTATCGGAGGCAATCCCTGCATCGGTATCGTGCGTGGCGGACACATCGTGCGGGAGAGTGAACGATGAACCTGTTCGAATGCACACGCGGCGATTCGCCGCTTATCGTCGATGTGCCGCACGCCGGAACGTACGTGCCGCCGGATATCGTCGACGCGATTGACTCCGGCGGCCAGCGTGTTGCCGGATACCGATTGGCACGTCGAGAAGCTGTTCGCATTCGCCCGCTTCAGCGGGGCCACGCTGCTGGTTGCCACCCATTCGCGCTACGTGGTCGATCTCAATCGCGACCCGACCGGAGCGGTGCTGTATCCGGGCGCCGACAACACCGAGCTATGCCCGACGCGAACCTTCGCCAACGAGGCGATCTACGCCGCAGGCGGGGTGCTCTCCGCGGACGAAATTCACGCGCGCCGCACCGCGTACTTCGACCCCTATCACGCGGCACTGGCAGCCGAAGTGGAACGGGTGCGCTCGCGGCATGGCCACGCGGTCCTCCTCGATGCGCATTCGATCCGCCGCGAGGTGCCGCGCTTCTTTGCCGGACGGTTGCCGGATCTGAATCTCGGCACCGCCGACGGAGCGAGTTGTGCGCCGCAGGCGCAGGCGGCCGCGGCGTTGGTGCTCGCGGGTGCGGTCGGATTCACGAGTGTGGTCAACGGACGCTTCAAGGGCGGCTATGTGACCCGCCACTACGGGCAGCCGACGCGTCACGTGCACGCGCTGCAACTCGAAACGGCGCAGGCCTGCTACATGGACGAAACGCCGCCGTTTCGCTGGGAGCCCGCTCGCGCGGCGGCGTTCATTGCGGTGCTCGAGCGGCTCGTTGCGGCACTTGCTACGCTGTCGCTGCGATGACGCCGGTGCCGTGTCGCACTTGACGCAGGCGGCTCGCCGCGCGAACAATGGGCGGGTTTCCGCTCCGACAGCAATCTTCCCGAGGCACACCCCATGACGTTGACTACGCCGGCCGCGCGCCGGGATCTCGCGTTTCATCTGCACCCGGCGACGAACCTTCGGCTCGTCGCAGACCGAGGGGCCGCTCGTCATCACGCGCGGTGAAGGGGTATACGTCTACGACGACGAGGGCAAACGCTACCTCGAGGGGATGGCCGGCCTGTGGTGCGCGTCGCTCGGTTTCTCCGAGCGCCGACTTGCCGACGCGGCCTACCGGCAGATGTGCGAGCTGCCGTTCTATCACAGCTTCGCGGGCAAGGTCCCGGCGATCTCGACCGAGCTCGCCGAGCGGCTGATCGGGCATCGCACCCGCCGGCATGGCCAAGGTGCTGTTCGCGAACTCGGGCTCCGAGGCGAACGACACGGCGGTGAAGCTGGTCTGGTACATCAACAACGCGCTCGGGCGGCCGCAGAAGAAGAAGATCATCTCGCGGCAGCGGGCCTACCACGGCGTGACGATCGCGAGCGCAAGCCTCACCGGGCTCGCGTTCGCGCACACCGACTTCGACCTGCCGATCGCGCGCATCCTGCACACCGATTGTCCGCACCACTATCGCGGCGCGCGCGCCGGCGAGAGCGAGGAGGCGTTCGCGGCGCGCCTCGCGGACAGTCCTCGAGCAGCTGATCCTGCGCGAGGGTCCGGACACCGTCGCGGCGTTCTTCGCCGAGCCGGTGATGGGCGCGGGCGGCGTGATCGTCCCGCCGGCGACCTACTTCGACCGGATCCAGCCGATCCTGAAGAAATACGACATCCTGTTCGTCGCCGACGAAGTCATCTGCGGCTTCGGGCGCACCGGCAACATGTTCGGGTCGCAGACGTTCAACCTCGAGCCCGACATCATGACGCTGGCGAAGGCGCTGTCGGCGGGGTACCTGCCGATCTCGGCGAACCTCGTGTCCGGCAAGCTCTACGACATCCTGCTCGGCGCAAAGCGACAAGCTCGGCATCTTCGGCCACGGCTACACCTATTCGTCGCACCCGGTGCCGGCGGCCGTCGCGCTCGAAACGCTCAAGATCTACGAGGAGCGCGACATCGTGGCGCAGGTGCGCCGCGTCGGTCCGCGGATGCAGGCGGGCATCCGCAGCTACGCCGACCACCCGCTGATCGGCGAGGCGCGCGGCATCGGCCTCATCGGCGCCGTCGAGATCGTCCGCGACAAGGCGACCAAGCAGAGCTTCGATGCCAAGGCCGGCGTGGCGGCCTACCTCGTGCGCGCGCCCAGCACCATGGCGCGATCCTGCGCAACATGCCCGGCGACATCGTCGCGTTCAGTCCGCCGCTCGTCATTTCCGAGACCGAGATCGACGAGATGATGGCCTGCTTCGGCAAGGCGCTCGACGACACCTGGGCGATGGTGAAGGAGAAGGGACTCGTCTGAGCGGACCGTTCGGATCTGCGACCGCGCGGCACGCCGCCATGCCCGAACGCAAGACCGCCATCATCACCGGAGCGAGCCGCGGCATCGGCCACGCGACCGCGCTGCGCTTCGATGCCGAAGGCTGGCGTGTCATCACCGTGTCGCGCACCCCGCCTCCTGGCCAATGCCCGTGGAGTCGCGCGCAGTCGCACATCCTGCTCGACCTGTCCGACCTCGACAACATCGTCCGCTGCATCGAGCTGATGCGCGGCATGCTCACCGACGGCGAACTGCACGCGCTCGTCAACAACGCCGGAATCTCGCCGAAGCAGCCCGGACGGCTCGCGCCTCGACTCGCTGGCGACCGGGATCGACGTCTGGCAATCGATGTACAACACCAATTTCTACGCGCCGCTCCTGATGACGCGTGGATTCGCTTCGGAACTCTCACGGGGGCGCGGCGCCGTGGTCAACCTGACGTCGATCGCCGGGTCGCGCGTGCACAAGTTCGCCGGCTCGGCGTACGCGACATCGAAGGCGGCGTTGGCGGCGCTCACGCGCGAGATGGCCTTCGACCTGGCGGGCGCGGGCGTGCGCGTGAACGCGGTCGCGCCGGGAGAGATCGACACTTCCATCCTCTCGCCGGCACGCCCGCGATCGTCGAGCGCGACATCCCGATGCATCGGCTCGGGACGATCGACGAAGTCGCGGACCTAATCTTCTACCTGTGCTCGGACCGCGCGTCGTATATCACCGGAGCCGAGATCCCGATCAACGGTGGGCAGCATGTCTGAACCGATCGTCCGCTTCGTCGGCATCGGCAAGACCTACGACGGCCGTCACGCAGGTCGTCGACGATCTCGACCTCGACATCGAGCGCGGCGAATTCCTGACGCTGCTCGGGCCGTCCGGCTCGGGCAAGACGACGACGCTGATGATGCTCGCCGGCTTCGAGACGCCGACCGCCGGCGAGATCCTGCTCGACGGCAAGCCGCTGTCGAACGCTGCCGCCGCACAAGCGGCAGATCGGCATGGTGTTCCAGAACTACGCGCTGTTCCCGCACATGACGCGTCGCCGAGAACATCGCGCTTTCCGCTGTCGGTGCGCGGCATCGGCGCGCGACGAGATCGCGCAGCGCGTCGAGCGCGCGCTCGACATGGTGCAGCTCGGTGGCGTTCGGCGGCGCGGCGGCCGGCGCAGCTCTCCGGCGGCCAGCAGCAGCGCGTCGCGGTGGCGCGGGCGCTGGTGTTCGAGCCGAAGCTCGTGCTGATGGACGAGCCGCTCGGCGCGCTCGACAAGCAGCTGCGCGAGCAGATGCAGCTCGAGATCCGGCGATCTGCACCAGCGGCTCGGCGTGACGATGGTCTACGTCACGCACGACCAGCACGAGGCGCTGACGATGTCCGACCGCATCGCGGTGTTCCACCGCGGGCAGGATCCAGCAGCTCGACGTGCCCGAGAAGATCTACGAGGAGCCGGCCAACGCGTTCGTCGCGCGGTTCATCGGCGAGAACAACCGTTTCGACGGGCACGCTCGAGGCCGTGGACGGTGCGCGTTGCACGATCCGGATCGCCGACGACGCCCGGATCGCCGGGTCGCTCGCCGCGCGCATTGCCGGCCGGCAGGCGGGTCACCGTGTCGCTGCGTCCCGAGCGGGTGCAAATCCGCGGCCGCGGGGCATACAATGCCGGCGCAAGCCGGGATGCTGCCTGACGGGGACGCTGCGCGAGGTGATCTACCTCGGCGATCACGTCCGGGCGCGGGTCGCGTTGTCCGGCAACGACGACTTCACCGTGAAGCGCCCGATCGACGAGGCGCACCGGCTGCCCGCCATCGGCGGCGCGATCGAGCTGGCGTGGGCGCCCGAGCACTGTCGGGCGTTCGCGCGGGAAGACGAGACTCATCAACCATGAAGGAGGAGGAGACCATGCACCATCGGATCATGCAACTGGGCGTGCTGGCGATCGCCGCCGCGCTGTCCGCTACGGCCGTCGCGCGCGACCTGACCGTCGTGTCCTGGGGCGGCGCGTACCAGGACGCGCAGCGCGAGGTCTATTTCAAGCCGTTCATGGCGACCGGCATCAAGATGGCCGAGGAGAGCTGGGACGGCGGCGTGGGCACGCTGCGCGCCAAGATCCAGGGCGGCAACAACAACTGGGACGTCGTGCAGGTCGAGTCCGACGAGCTGCTGCTCGGCTGCGAGGAAGGCCTCTACGAGAAGCTCGACTGGGCGAAGCTCGGCGGCAAGGACAAGTACCTGCCCGATGCCGTGAACGACTGCGGCGTGGGCGCGATCGTCTACAGCTTCGTGCTCGCCTACGACGGCGACAAGATCAAGGGCGACGCGCCGAAGAACTGGGCCGACTTCTGGAACGTGCAGAAGTGGCCGGGCAAGCGCGCGCTGCGCAAGGGTCCGAAGACGACGCTCGAGATCGCGCTGATGGCCGACGGCGTGGCGCCGCAGGACGTCTACAAGACGCTGGCGACGCCGGCGGGCGTCGATCGCGCGTTCAACAAGCTCGACCAGCTGAAGCCCAACATGGTCTGGTGGGAGAAGGGCGCGCAGCCGCCGCAGCTGCTCGCCTCGGGCGAGGTGGTGATGACCGACGCCTACAACGGCCGCATCGCCGCCGCCAACGACAAGGACAAGAAGAACTTCAAGATCGTCTGGACGAACAACCTCTACACGATCGACTCGTGGGTGATCATGAAGGGCACGCCGAACAAGGCCGACGCCGAGAAGTTCCTCGTGTTCGTCAACGATCCGCAGAACCAGAAGAACCTGCCGCCGAAGATCCCCTACGGCGTGACGGCGAAGGCCGCGACCGCGCTGATCGACAAGAACGGTGCTGCCGAACCTGCCGACGGCGCCGGCAAACTTCCAGCGGTCGCTGTACATCAACGACAAGTTCTGGCTGGAGAACCTCGACAAGCTGAACCAGCGGTTCAACGCCTGGGTCGCGAAGTAGGACGTCCTGCGCTTGGCGCGGGCGCGATGGCCGCGAGCGGCGCGCTCGCGCGGCGACGGCATCGAGCGCTGACGCCGCCGGCGCTGCGGCGGGCGCTCGCGCGCGCAGCGGGCGCAAGCGAGCAACTGCGGGCGGCAGCCCTGGTGCTGCCGCTCTTTGCTTTTCTGCTCGCGACGTTCATCGTGCCGATCGGCGCGATGCTGGGGCGCGGCGATCTTCGACAGCGAGGTCGCGCGAATCCTGCCGCGCGTCACCGCGGAGCTCGCGCACTGGGACGGCGCGCGAGCTGCCGCCGGATGCCGCGTATGCCGCGCTCGTCGCCGACGTGCGTGCTGCGCGCGAGGCCGGAACGCTCGCGAGCGCGGCGACGCGGCTCAACTACGACGTCGCGGGCTTCCGCTCGCTGCTGTTCGCGACGGGGCGGCGCGCTGCCGGCCGAGCTCGCGGGCTCGCGCGCGCGACTCGCTGCGTCGGCGATCGATCCCAAGTGGAGCGAGCGTCGAGACCTGGGCGGCGATCCGCCGCGCCGCCGGGCCGGTCGACGCGATTTCTACCTGCTCGCGGCGCTCGACCTGCGCCGCGATGCCGAGCGATGCGATCGTCGGCGCGCCGCCCGAGCAGGCGGTATTCCGCAACGTGCTCGGACGCACGCTGTGGATCTCCGGCGATGGTGACGCTCGTCTGCCTCGCTGCTCGGCTACCCGGTCGCCTACTTCATCGCCCGGCAGCCGCCCGCGCGCGCGGCCGTGCTGCTGTTTCTGGTGCTGCTGCCGTTCTGGACCTCGCTGCTGGTGCGCACCGTCGCGTGGGTCGTGCTGCTGCAGCGCGAGGGCATCCTGAACAACCTGCTTCCTGTCGCTCGGCCTCGTGCACGAGCCGCTGCGGATGATCTTCAATCGCTTCGCCGTCTACGTCGCGATGGTGCACGTGCTGCTGCCGTTCATGGTGCTGCCGCTCTACGCGGTGATGCAGCGGCATCTCGCCGTCCTACGTGCGGGCCGCGTCGTCGCTGGGCGCGCCGCCGTTCACCGCGTTCCGGCGCGTCTACCTGCCGCAGACGCTGCCTGGCATCGGCGCGGGCTGCCTGATGGTCTTCATCCAGGCGCTCGGCTACTACATCACGCCGGCGCTGGTCGGCGGCGCCGACGACCAGATGATCAGCTACTTCATCGCCTTCTACGCGAGCAAGACGGTGAACTGGGGCATGGCGGCCGCGCTGTCGATCATGCTGCTCGCGGCGACGCTGGCGCTCTACGCGGTCTACGACCGCCTGGTCGGCATCGACAGGATGCGGCTTGGCATGAGCGACTCGATGCGCGCACCGCAACGCAGACCGTCGGCCAGCGGCTCTCGGGCGTCGGCCTTGCCGTGCTGACCGCGCTGGTGCTGGTGTTCCTGGTCGCGCCGATCCTCATCATCGTCCCGCTGTCGTTTTCGTCGGGCTCGTTCTTCTACTACCCGCTGCCCGGGCTTCAGCCTGCGCTGGTACGAGGATTTCTTCGCCTCGTCCTTCTGGCTGCCGTCGGTGTGGAACAGCCTGATCGTCGGCATCGGCGGCGACGTTGCTCGCGACGGTGCTCGGCACGCTGGCCGCGCTCGGCCTGTGGCGAGCGCGCTTTCCGGGGCAGGGGCTGCTGCTCGGCGCTGCTGATCTCGCCGATGGTGGTGCCGGTGATCATCGTCGCGGTCGGCGTCTATTTCGCGTTCGCGCCGCTCGGCCTCACCGACGGCTATGCGGGGCTGATCCTCGCGCACACGACGCTCGCCGTGCCGTTCGTCGTGATCACCGTGCTGGCCACGCTGTCGGGCTTCGACCGCACGCTGCTGCGCGCCGCCGCGAGCCTCGGCGCGCCGCCGCTGACGACGTTCCGCCGCGTGACGCTGCCGCTGATCCTGCCGGGCGTCGCTCTCGGGCGCGGTGTTCGCGTTCGCCGCGTCGTTCGACGAAGTCGTCGTCGCGCTGCTGATCGCCGGTCCCGGCCAGCGCACGCTGCCGCGGCAGATGTTCGCCGGCATCAACGACAACATCAGCCTCACGATCACGGCCGCGGCGACGATGCTGATCGCGATCTCGCTCACGTTCATGGTCTTCGTCGGCTGGCTGCAGCGGCGGAGCCACCGGTTGCGGCAGGCGCACTGATGCAGCGTTTCTTCGTCGCGTCGCACCGCGTCGACGCCTATCTCCTGGTCGACCGGCTTGCGCATGCCGGCATCAAGGCGCACGTGTTCAACGAGCACATGTCGAGCATCGTCGGCGACGTGCCGCCGGACGTGGCAATGCCGCAGGTGTGGCTCGACGACGACGATGACCGCGTGCGGGCCGAGGCGGTGCTGCGCGAGTATCAGGTGGAGCGCAGCCGGGGCGGGAGCGTTCGCTGCGCCAAGTGCCAGGAAGAGAATCCGGCGACTTTCGAGTTGTGCTGGAGGTGCGGCTGGTCGCTATAGCGGCGCACGCAGGGGACGGGAGCGACGGAAGCCGCGGATCTCGTGCTCTACGCCCGCGGGGGCGACGCGCCAAGGAAGCCGCGCACGGTTTCGGCCATCGCATGCGCCGACTTGATGCAGTCGCCCACCGAGACGCCGCCGCGGTAACTCGCGCAGAAGAACAGTCCGGGCATGCGCGCGCTCGGCGTCCTCGACGGGTCTGAGTCGCGCCAGGTGGCCGAGGTCGTACTGCGGGATGGCATGCGGCCAGCGTGTGACCTCGCTCCACAGCGGCTCGCCGCGCGCGCCGACGAGCGATGACGAGCTCGGCGTGCACGATCTCGGCGAGCTCGGCGTCGGGCTTGGCCGCAAGTCCGGGATTGCGGCGGCCGCCGACGAACGTCGTGAGCAACACGATGCCCGTCGGCGCGCGTCCCTCGAACATGCTGCTCGAGAACAACGAGCCCAGGATCTGCCGTTGTTCCAGCTTCGGGACGAGGAAGCCGAAGCCGGCCAGCGAATGGCGCACGTCGCTCGCGCCGGTAGGCGGTCGCGACGCTCGCGACCGGCGCATAGTCGATCGCGTCGAGCGCCCGGGTTGCCGCAGGAGCGATCTCGCGCACGAGCTTCGCCGCCTCGTAAGCGGGCAGCGCGAGGATCACGACAGCGTGCGCGGCGCAGGACAGGCTCGCCGCTGCGCGATCCGGCGACGGTCCAGGTGCCATCGGCATTGCGCTCGAGGCGTCGCACCTGCACGCCAGTCTCGATGCGCCCGATCGAGCGCGCGAGCGCGTCGGTGAGCGTCTGCATGCCGTCGCGGAACGAAAAGCTGCCGGCCACGTTCTTCGCCTTCTCGGCGCTGCGCCTGCGCTCGCGCGCGCCCTTGATCTGGCCCTTGATCAGGCTGCCGTACTTCTGCTCGAGCGCGTGCAGTCGCGGAAACGCGGCCCGCACCGAGATCTGCTCGGGGTCGCCAGCGTAGACGCCGGAGACGAACGGGTCGATCGCGTAGTCGAGGAACTCGGTGCCGAGTCGGCGGCGAACGAACGCGGCGATCGACTCCTCGGCATCCGGCGGCGCCGGCGCGATGAACGGCTCGCGCAACAGCCGCAATTTGGCGCCGAGCGTGAACGCGCGGGTGGTCAGGAATGCGCCGGGGCGAGGTTGGCAGCGGCACGAGAGCGCCGGCGCGCACGATGAACCGGATCGCAGCGACAGCGCTGGCTTCGACGCGCTCGCCGCGGACTGCCGAGCGCGTCGAGCAACTCGTCGATGAGCGGCGTGGTGTCGAGCGTGCTGTTCGGTCCGCGCTCGAAGAGCACGCCGTCGCGCCGCCGGGTTCCGATCACGCCGCCTGCACGCGCGGCCGCTTCGAGCACTTCGACCGATCGCGCCGCGCTGCTTCATGCCGTGCGCGGCCGCGAGACCGGAGATGCCGGCGCCGACGACGACGACGTCGACGTCGGTCATGCGGGGTGCGGATTCGCTCATGGACGCACGGCGGCCGCGCTGCTCGCGGCGACGTCCATGCGCTCGGCGCGCGCGATCGCTGCCGCGAGCTCGCGCTGCTCCGACGAGCGCTCCGGCAGCTGCGCAAGCAGTCGCTGCCAGTGGCGTACGGCCGTCGCGTAATCGCGTTGCTCGTACGCCGCGCTGCCCGCCATCTCCAGCGCCTTCGGGTGTGCGGGGTCGAGCGTGAGCGCGTGCATGACGAGCTCGCGCGGCTGGCCGGCGAGCGTGCCGCCCTGCGCCATCCCGAGCGCATCTGCGTATTCGCACCAGATCGCCGGGATCCGCTGCGACCTTGGCCGAGGTGCGCGATCGCCTTTCGGTAGGCCGCAGCCGCGTCGGCGAAGCGATCCGCTTCGAAATCCATGCGCGCGAGCAGCACCCAGCCACGGCCATCGCGTGGTTGCCGAGCGAGATGGCGGAGGAGTGCGTCGCGCTCGAATGCCGTCGCGCTCGCGTCGGTGCTCGCCAAGGTAGCGGCTGCGCGGTTCGCATCGAGCGCGGCCGGCTCGCCAAACAGCAGGTAGAGGCCGAAGGCGAGCGCGGGCAAGGCGAACGCCAGCGCAAACGCCGCGCTACGCGACGCGCGGCCGTGGTGCGGTGCATGCGCTCGTCGTCCGCGGCATCCGCCAGGAGACGCCGCTCGATTTCCGCGCGCGCCTGCGCGTACTGGTCTGCAGTGACGACGCCTTCCGCCTGCGCACGCTCGAGCTCGGCGAGCTCGCTGCGGTCGATCGCGGCGTTGAGCGCCGTGCGCCGCGCGCGGGTACGCGGCGGTCGCGGCGCGAACAGGTAGGGAAGGACGAACGCCAGCGCCAGCACCGTCATCGCGGCGGCGATCAGCCAGAACATCAACGGCTGCGAGAGAAACGCCATGGACACATCGGTCAACCGAGTCGAGCGGCAGGCAACCTCTGGTTGCATCGAACCACGCAATTCAGCCCGGCAAGGGGATTATCGCGCGCCCTCAAACGAAAAGGCGAGGCGCACGCGCCTCGCCTTTGCTCCGTGTCAATCGAATCGGCTATTTCGGCGCCGGGGCCGCTGGCGCTGAAGTCGGCGCGGCTGCTGCAGGTGCGGCGCTCGCCGTGGGGCCCTGCTTCGCCTTGATCGCGTCGTCGAGGATCTTGATGCCTTCCTGCGAGGCGGTCACCGACTTCGCGAGCGACTCCTTCGCCAGGTCGAGATTGTGGAACGACGCGCCGTTGGCGGCGGTCCACCATTCCCAGTTCGCGTGCGCATCGCCGTGCTTCGCGCGCGCGGCCTTGAGCGCGTCCTCCGGCACGCCGACGAGCTGCGCCTGGCCGAACTTGTCGATCAGCTGCGCGAGCCAGAACTCGGCGTTGCGCACCTTGCCCTGGTAGTGCGAAGACATCGACTCGATCACGTAGCGCGCCTGCGTCTCGTTCCACTGGTGGTGGCACGCGCAGGCAGGTTTCCTTGAGGTAGTTCTTCGGATTGGTCTGCCAGTGCGACGTGTAGAACTTGCCGGTCTTCGCGTCCTTGACCTTCGGCATGTGGCACGCGGCGCAGTCGATGCCGGCCTTCTCGTGCTTCGAGTTGTAGTAGGTCTCGACGTCCGGATGCTGCGCCTTCCACAGCGCCGCGCCGGTGAACTGGTTGCGGAAGTCGCGGAACTGGATGCCGTCGTACGCCTTCAGGACGTTGTTGACGTCGACGAACGGGAAGTAGTTGGTGCGCTTGTCGGCCATCGTGATCGCCTCGCCGGTGTTCGGATTGAAGCCGGGGTTGCAGTTGTACTCGACGTGGCACTGCCCGCACTGCAGCTTGCCGTCGTAGCGCTCGAGCATGCCCGATCTTGCGCGTGTAGCCGCGCACGCCCATGTCCTTGACGTCGACCTTCGTCTTGCGCGCGTCCTGCGAGTACAGCGTCGGCGATGTCGGTGCGCGTGACCGCCTCGATCAGCGCGTCGCGGACGATCCGCGGCTTCGCCGCGTGCGGGTCGTGGCAGAAGATGCAGTTGAGCGCGTGGTTCGATCGACTTGCGCGAGCTCGACGACCTTCGACGTGCGGCTCCACTTCGCGCTGGGCGCGGGGTCGCCCATGTACGCCCAGTCGAGGATGTGGTCCTGCGTCTTGCAGGAGAGGCACACCGGGTTCGCCGCGGCGGCGGTGCCCGGCTTGAAGACCTTCTGGTCGGTGTTGTCGGGATACAGGTCGATCGCGACGTCCCAGACCTTGAAGTCGCCGGACGCCGGCGAGATAGCGCCAGCGTCTCCTTGGTGCCGAAGCGGCCGCCGAACGCGCGATCGACGACGAACTGGTCGAGCAGCGCGAACGTGTGCCCGCGCGGCAGGTTGTGCTCGCTGCGTGAAGCCGTGCGGCGTCATCAGCAGGTCGTACGCCGGATCGGGCGCGGGTCCGGTCGTCTGCTTCTTCTCGAAGCGCGCCGTGCGATGCCAGTCCATCTGCGCGTACGACTTGTACTGGTTCTGGTGGCAGCCGCCGCAGGTGGCGAGGTCGGTCTTCGTGGCCGGCCGCTTCTTCGAATCCGCGAGATGCGCTGCCGTGCCGTCGTGACAGGCGTTGCAGCCGATCGCCCTTGTGCTTGCCGCTCTCGTAGAACGCCTTGACGGGTGCGTGGCACGCGAGGCACGCGGACGCGTCGAATGCCGCGGCCCTTGCGGCCGGCGCCTTGGCCGGCGCGGCTGGCTTGGCGGCCTGCGCGAATGCGGTTGCGCCCGATATCGTCACGGCGGCGAGCGCCAACGTGCTCGCGATGCGCACGAAGGCGCGAATGCTGACGCGGTTCATGATTTCTCCCCGTAGAGAATGGCGTGTTGCACGGGAAAGTCTAGCAATGCGCGCGCGCGTCGGTCGGTCGCGATGGCGACCGCTTGACGTATGTCAAGACAACGTGGGACTCCCGGCCAGCGCGGCTGCCGCGCACGCCCGCAAGGGTGCGACAAATTGCCGCCCGACGCCGTTGCGTCAGGGCAGCGCGCGATCGATGAGGACGGTGAGTCCGGTCGCGCCGATCTTGACCGGCGGCGAGAGTCCTTCCAGATCGCCGCTCTGCGGCATCGCATTGCCCGACCGCGAAACGCGCGCGCCGACGACGACCTCGCTGAAATTCGACAGCGCGAGGCTCGGCGACATCGCCATCGAATCGTCGAGGGCGAACGACGCGGGAAGATCCTTCACCTGTCGCTTCAGGATCGCGAGCGGCATCTTCGAGCCCTGTGCCGGGCGCGCGAAGATGTACACGGTATCGGTTGGCGCCGCGTTCGCCGCGAGCGAGGGCGCGAGCTTCACCGTGCCGGCGACACTCGCACCCGCCAGCACACTTGCCGTTCCTGCGGGCGCAGGACGCTACCGCTGGCGGCGTGCTTGCGCCGGGTGTCGATGGCGCTGGTGCGAGACTGGCGGAGGAGGGCGGTGCCGTGCCAGGTCCGAGGCCGCCGAGCTGGCGCGCCTCCGCGATGCTGGCATCGATCGACCTGGCGATCGGCGCTTCCGGCGGCACGGTGGCCTTCAGCCTTTCCCAGTGCGCGACCGCCTGAGCGTAATTCTTCCGGTCGAACGCCAGCGTGCCGGCGAGCGCGAGCGCCTTCCATTGCGTCGGATCCGCGGCGAGGGCCTGCTGAATCAACTGCTCGGGCTTGCCGGCGAGCCCACCTTGCGTTGCGCCGAGCGCGTCGGCGTAATCCGCCAGCAGGTCGGCGTTGCCGGGCACGAGCGCGACCGCCCGCTCGTACGCCTTGGCCGCCTCGGCGTGACGGTTGCGCACGTAATAGGTTCGCGCGAGCATCACCCACCCATCGACATTGTCGGGCTCCTGTGCGAGGCGTGCCGCGAGCGTTTCCGCCATCTTGTCGACCTGCTCCGGCGTGACGTCGTGCTCGGCGCTGCTCTTCGCAATCCGCGCGGCCGCCGGGGCAAACGCCTCGTGACTGCCGAGGACCACATAGAGCAGCAGCGCCGCAAGCGGAATGCCGCCGGCCAGGACCGCCGCCGTCCACGCTGCCGCTGCCGGCGGCGGAGCAGACGCAATTGCCGGAATCGCCCGCGACTCCTCGATCACGCGCTGCTCGAGCTCGCTGCGCGCCTGCTCGTACTGCTCGCGCGGCAACATGCCATTGGCAAGATCGGCGTCGAGCTCGGCAAGCTGGTCGCGCAGCAGCGCGACGTTGGACGCTTCGCGGGCGATGCCGGAGGATTTCACGCGTCTCAACAGGGGCACGAGCACCCACGCGAGGGCGGCCGCCACCATCACGGCCGCGATGACGACGAAGAGAGTCACGTTTCGCTATCCCGGTTGGCGCCGGCGAGCAGCCGTTCGGCGCGCTCGCGTTCCGCGGCGGTAAGCGGCGCCTCATCGGGCTGCGTGCGCCGCGTCTGCACGATCCGGACGAGGACCGCGAAACCGAGCAGCAGCAGCAACGCCGGGCCGGCCCACAGCAGCATCGTCGTCGCCTTGACCGGCGGCTGGTAGAGGACGAAGTCGCCGTAGCGCGCGACCATGTAGTCGACGATCTCCTCGTCGCTCTTGCCGGCGGCGATCTGCTCGTGGATTTGCCGGCGCAGGTCCTGCGCGAGCTCGGCGTTCGATTCGGCGATCGACTGGTTCTGGCAGACGAGGCAGCGCAGCTTCTCCGACAGCTTGACCGCGCGCGAGGCGGCCACCGCGTCCTTTTCGGTCGGAACCGCGTCGGCCGCAAAGGCAGCGGGCACGCACGCGAAACAGGAAGGCCACCGACAGCAGGCGGATGAAGCGGATCATGATCGCTGGAGCTCGCGGATCATCGGCAGGATCTTCGTTTCCAGCGCTTCGGCGGTGATCGGCCCGATCTGCTTGTATCGGATCATGCCCTCCTTGTCGACGAGGAAGGTCTCCGGTACTCCGTAGACGCCCCAGTCGATCCCGACGCGCCCGTCGCGATCGACGACCGACACGTTGTACGGATCGCCGTTCTGCGTCAGCCAGCGCATGCCCGCCGCGGGCTCGTCCTTGTAATTGAGGCCCACGATCGGGACGATCTTCGCGCGGCCCAGCTCGACCAGGAGGGGATGTTCCTCGCGACAGGACACGCACCACGATGCCCACACGTTGAGCAACCACACCTGACCCCTCAGATCCGCCGGCCCGAGCGTCTTCGCGGGCTGATGCAGCTGCGCGAGTGTGAATGACGGCGCCGGCTTGCCGATCAGCGGCGAGGGGACCTCGCGCGGATCGCGCCACAGGCCGGCGAAGAGGAACCCGCAGAGAACGACGAAGACGGCCAGCGGAATCAGCAGCTTCTTGCGCATCGTGCCCGCCCTAGACTTTCGCCGATGCGCCACCGGGCAGCATCGCTTCCCGGCGCAGCGTCAGCCGATAACGACGGTCCGACACTGCAAGCAGTCCGCCGAGCGCCATGAAGCACGCAACCGGCCCAGATCCAGGTCACGAACGGCTTGCGAATAGACGCGCACGCTCCAGGCGCCGGCAGCGACCGGCTCGCCAAGCGAAACGTACAGGTCGCCCGTGAACATGCTCTTGATCGCCGCTTCGGTCATCGGCATGCCGCCGGCGTTGTAGGTGCGCTTCTCCGAGAAGAGCGTCGTCACGTGCTTTCCGTCGCGGCTCACGTCGAACATGCCGCGCGCCGCGCGGTAATTCGGCCCCTGGCGTCGGTCACGCCTTCGAAGCGGAATGTGTAGCCGCCGACGGTCGTCGTATCGCCGACGTCCATCCTGCAGGTCACGCTCGGTCTCGTAGCCCTTGACCATGGTCACGCCGACGATGAACACGGCCACTCCCAGATGCGCGACGATCATCCCCCAGTAGCTGCGCGGCTGCCGGGCGAGTTGCGCCAGCAGACCACCGCGCGCGCCACGGCTGCGCTCCCGCACGTTGACGATCGTCGTGGTCGACGATCCACGTGGCGAGCAGCAGCCCGAAGCTCACCATCGGCGTCCACTTGCCGGTGGCGAAGGGCAGTGCGAGCGCGGTCACGAGGCTGACCACGAGCGCCCAGCGCAAGCGCTGCCACAGGTCGGGCACCGTCGCCTGTTTCCAGCGCGCGAGCGGCCCGACGCCCATCAGGAAGACGAGCGGCGTCATCACCGGGACGAACACCGTGTCGAAATAGGGAGGGCCGACCGAGATCTTGCCCAGGTTCAGCGCGTCGAGGAACAGCGGGTACAGCGTGCCGAGCAGCACCGATCCCGCTGCGGCGAGGAGCAGCACATTGTTCGCGAGCAGCATCGACTCGCGCGACACCGCTTCGAAGCGGCCGCCGCCGCCGACCTTCGGCGCGCGCGCCGCGAACAGCGCCAGCGAACCTCCGATCACGAGCGCGAGGAAGGCCAGGATGAACACGCCGCGCCGCGGATCGGTCGCGAACGCGTGCACCGAGGTGAGCACGCCGGAGCGCACGAGGAACGTGCCGAGCAGCGAGAGCGAGAAGGCGCTGATCGCGAGCAGCACCGTCCACGCCTTGAACGTGCCGCGCTTTTCGGTGACCGCGAGCGAGTGGATGAGCGCCGTGCCGACGAGCCACGGCATGAACGACGCGTTCTCGACCGGATCCCAGAACCACCAGCCGCCCCAACCCAGCTCGTAGTACGCCCACCAGCTGCCCAGCATGATGCCGCAGGTGAGAAAGCTCCACGCGAGCGTGGTCCACGGCCGCGACCAGCGCGCCCAGGTTGCGTCGAGCCGGCCGCCGATCAGCGCCGCGAGCGCGAACGCGAAGGCCACCGAGAAGCCGACGTAGCCCATGTACAGGAGCGGCGGGTGGAACACCATTCCGGGGTCCTGCAGCAGCGGATTCAGGTCGCGGCCCTCCGGCGCCGGGCGGGAACAGGCGCTCGAACGGGATTCGACGTCAGCAGCATGAACAGCAGGAAGCCGACGGCGACGAGCCCCATCACGCCCAGCACGCGCGCAACCATTTCGTCGGGCAGATGGCGGCTCATCACGGCTACGGCGAACGTCCAGCCGCCGAGCATCAGCACCCACAGCAGCATCGAACCCTCGTGCGAGCCCCAGGTCGCCGCGAACTTGTATTGCACGGGCAGCTGCGAATTGGAGTTCGTCGCGACGTTGGCGACCGAGAAATCGCTGTTGACGAACGAGTACGCGAGGCAGCCGAAGGCGATGGCGATGAACAGGAACTGCCCGGTGGCGAGCGGCCGCGCGAGCGCCATCCACGCGGGAACGCGCCGCGCGGCGCCGATGAGCGGCAGCGTACCGAGCACGATGGCCAGCAGCAGCGCGAGGATCAGGGCGAAATGCCCGAGTTCGGGAATCATCGGTCGGTCCTTCGCGTCAGGGCTTCAGTGTCTTCGTGGCCTTGTCCATCGCGGCCCGCGTGTGCGCCTGGTCCACCGCGGCGGCGGCTTCCGGCGGCATGTAGTTCTCGTCGTGCTTGGCCAGCACTTCGGTTGCGTGGAACACGCCGTCGGGGCCGAGCTTGCCCTGCGCGACCACGCCCTTGCCCTCCTTGAACAGATCCGGAAGGATGCCCGTGTAGACGACGGGTATCGTCTTCGCCGTGTCGGTGACGTTGAAGCGCACGGTGAGACCATCGCCCGCGCGCGCCACGCTCTTCTCCTCGACGAGTCCGCCGATCCGGAAGGCGCGGCCCTGCGGCGCCCGGTTCTCGGCGATGTCGGTCGGCGAGAAGAAGAACACCAGGTTCGACTGGAACGCATTGAGCACCAGCCCGACGGCGCCGGCGAGCAACAGCACGCCGACGCCGATCCACAGGAAACGGCGCTGCCGCGGCTTCATTGCGCGGCTCCGGAGGAATCGAGCGCGTCCTCGGGGACGGTCAATCGCGCTTCCTCGAGCACTGCCCGGCGCCGCGAACGCAGCGCCGAGAGTTCGAGCACGAGCACGATCGCGGCGACGCCGTACGCGCTCCAGATGTAGAAGCCGTAGCCGTTCATCGCGAAGAATTCGGTCATGCCGCTGTTGCCTCCATGAGAAGGTTTGGCCGCCGCGGCGGCACGCTCCGGCAAGTACACCCATCGCCACGCGGGCTGCCGCCTTGTCGCTCATCGGGCCGCTCCGACTGTCGTGGCCACCCAAGCCGAGCCGCGCTCGCGATCGATCATGATGGTGCGCACGCGGGCGAGCGACACCGCGATCGCGTAGAACCAGGCGGCGAACGACATGATCAGCATGCCGGTCAGCATGATCGCCGCCATCTTCGGCGCCTTGGTCAGGCTGACGGTCGCCCCCTGGTGCAGCGAGTTCCACCAGTGCACCGAGAAATAGATGATCGGGATGTTGACCACGCCGACGAGCGTCAGCACGCCGCAGGCGCGGTCCGCGCGGCGCGGGTCGTCGATAGCGTGGCGCAACGCGATCACGCCGAGATAGAGGAACAGCAGGATCAGCTCGGAAGTCATCCGCGCATCCCAGGCCCAGTACGTGCCCCAGGTCGGTCGACCCCAGAACGCGCCGGTCCACAGCGCGATGAACGTCATGACCGCGCCCGGTCGGAGCGATCGCCTGCGCCATCATCGCCGAGAGCCGCGTGTTGAAGCCGAGCGCCAGCGCGCTCCAGCACGCCATCACGACGTACAGGAACATGCTCATCCAGGCGGCGGGCACGTGGATGAAGATGATCCGGTACGCCTCGCCCTGCTGGAAATCCGTGGGCGCGACGAAGAGCCCGATGTAGAGCCCGATGGCCGCGAGCAGTGCCGCGGCCCATCCGAACCACGGGATCATGATCCCCGGCCAGCGGGTAGAACGTGGCCGGTGACGAAAACCTGAACCAGTTGAACGAATCCGATGCCATGTGTCCTTCGCGTCAATCGAGGGCAATGCGCACGGCCGCCGCGGCGGCGAAATGGCGCGCCGACGAGGGCGATCAGCAGGCCGGCGCCGAGCAGGGAGAGGCTGGCGGCCGCACCCAACCCGGCGCGCACCGCATCCACGGCGCCGGCGCCGAAGATCAGCACCGGGACATACAGCGGCAGGATCAGCAGCGCGAGCAGGCTGCCGCTCGCGCGCAGACCCAGCGTCAACGCCGCACCGATCGCGCCGAGCAGCGATAGCACCGGCGTGCCGACCAGGAGCGCCGCCGTCAGCACCGCCAGCGACTCGCCGTCCATTGCGTACTGCAGGCCCGAGCAGCGGCGCGAGCAACACGACCGGCAGGCCCGTCGTGAGCCAGTGAGCCAGTATTTTACCCGAGACCAGCGCCTGTAGCGGGTAGGGCGACAGCGCGATCTGCTCGAGCGTGCCGTCCGCGTGGTCGCCGGCGAACAGCCGCGGCAACGACAGCAACGACGACAGCAGCGCCGCGACCCACAACACGCCCGGACCCATCGTGGCGAGCAGGTTGCGCTCCGGCGAGGTCGCAAGGGGGAAGAGGGAGACCACGATCACGTAGAACAGCAACTGGACGCCGAGTTCCGCGCGCGAGCGAAGGGCGAGCTTGAGGTCGCGGCCGACTGCCCACCGCACCGCCGGCCAGACGGCCCCCGCGGCGGGCAAAGGCGTGGCGATGGCTGTCATGGTGCAATCAACCGAGCGCGAGCGCGCGAACCCGCGATTCGGGCAGGCCAAGCGGCGCGTGGGTTGCGGCGACCGCAAGGCCGCCTTTGGCGAGGTGCCCGGCGACGACGCGGGCCAGCAGCGCGATACCCGCGGCATCGAGTGCCGTGACCGGCTCGTCGAGAATCCACAGCGGACGCGGGGAGCAGCGACAGGCGCGCGAGGCCGATGCGACGGCGCTGGCCCTGCGAGAGCACGCGCGCGGGGAGCGCGCGCTGGCGGCCGAGCGCGACGTCGTCGAGTGCCGAATCGAGTCGCCGCGTCCGGCACGGCGACGTCCTCCAGCGCGAGCAGCGAACGAAGGTTCTCCTCGGCCGTGAGCTCGTCCTTCAGGCCGGCAGATGCCCGGCGAAAGCCAACGCGCCGCGCAAGACGGGATCGAACGGTGCCACGGTGGCGCCGCTCCAGCGAATCTCGCCCGCCGATGGCGCCGAGAGTCCGGCCAGCATGCGCAGAAGCGTCGTCTTGCCGGTGCCGTTCGCGCCTGTGACGACGAGCGCCTCGCCTTGAGCGACGCGAAACGAGAGTCCCGAAAACAGCCGCGCAAAGCCGCGGCGCGCGGCGAGATCCTGCGCTTCCAGCATGGGCGATTGGGGTAGGGTCCGGGGCGCGGCCAACGCTGCGTCGGGCGCGGCCGGATCGGGCTGGCGCCAAAGGCGAAAAACCAGGCGCGATTATAGCGGACCGACCCTCGCGGACCTTGCGCGGAGTCAAACTGTTGATTGCCGCGACGGCTTTCCATGGCGGACGGAAATAGACCGCGATGACGGCGTGGGGTTCTCCCCACACCAGTCTCTCCGTATGTCCCAACGGGTGACACCACCGTCCTGCGCCACGGCCCCTTGCTATGATTGCGCGAGACGCTTTTCCCGAGGAGCGAACCCATGGCAGACCAGGACATCCGCGAGGCTTCGCTCGAATACCACCGGCAGTCCCCGCCGGGCAAGATCTCGATCCAGGCGACCAAGCAGCTTTCCAACCAGCGCGATCTCGCGCTCGCCTATTCGCCCGGGTGTCGCGGCCGCCTGCGACGAAATCGTCCGCGACCCGGCCGAAGCGCGCAACCTCACCGCGCGCGGCAACCTGATCGGCGTCGTCACCAACGGCACGGCCGTGCTGGGACTGGGGCCGATCGGCCCGCTTGCCGCCAAGCCGGTGATGGAAGGCAAGGCGGTGCTGTTCAAGAAATTCGCCGGCATCGACTGCTTCGACATCGAGATCAACGAGCGCGACCCCGACAAGCTGGTCGAGATCATCGCCGCGCTCGAGCCGACCTTCGGCGGCATCAATCTCGAGGACATCAAGGCGCCGGAGTGCTTCTACGTCGAGCGCAAGCTGCGCGAGCGCCTGCACATCCCGGTGTTCCACGACGACCAGCACGGCACCGCGATCATCGTCGGCGCCGCGATCACCAATGGTCTGGGCATCGTCGGCAAGGCGCTCTCCGACGTCAAGCTGGTCTGTTCGGGTGCGGGCGCGGCGGCGCTCGCGTGCCTCGATCTTCTGGTATCGCTCGGCATCCCCCGGCGCAACATCTGGGTCGCCGACATCGCCGGCGTGGTGTATGCGGGCCGCAAGGAGGAGATGGACGACCACAAGGCGCGTTACGCGCAGGAGACGACGGCGCGCAAGCTCGCGGAGCTCCTCCCGGGCGCGGACATCTTCCTCGGGCTTTCGGCCGCGCGCGTGCTGAAGCCGGAATGGCTGGCGCAGATGGCCGCGAAGCCGCTGATTCTCGCGCTCGCGAACCCCGAGCCCGAGATCATGCCCGATCTCGCCAAGGCGGCGCGCCCCGACGCGATCATCGCGACCGGGCGCTCGGACTACCCGAACCAGGTCAACAACGTGCTGTGCTTCCCGTTCATCTTCCGCGGCGCGCTCGATGTCGGTGCGACGACGGTGAACGAGGCGATGAAGCTCGCCACCGTGCGGGCACTCGCCGATCTGGCGAAGGCCGAGCAGTCGGACGTCGTCGCGCGCGCCTACGGCGGCGAGGACCTGCGCTTCGGTCCCGAGTACCTGATCCCCAAGCCGTTCGACCCGAGGCTCATCGTGACCATCGCGCCCGCGGTGGCGAAGGCGGCGATGGACTCGGGCGTCGCGACGCGCCCGATCGCGGATTTCGCGGCCTATCGCGACCGGCTCACGCAGTTCGTCTACCACTCCGGCCTGTTGATGAAACCGATCTTCCAGGCGGCGAAGAAGGACCCGAAGCGGATCATCTACGCGGAAGGCGAGGACGAGAACGTGCTGCGCGCGGTGCAGGTGGTCATCGACGAAGGCCTGGCGCGCCCGATCCTCATCGGCCGGCCGGCCGTGGTTGCGCAACGCCTCGAGACCTTCGGCTTGAGAATCCGGCCGGGGACGGACTTCGAGCTCGTCAACCCCGAGCTCGATCCACGGTACCGGCAATGCTGGACCGAGTACTACCGGCTCACGCAGCGCAAGGGTGTCTCGCAGCAGTACGCCAAGATCGAGATGCGCCGGCGACTGACGCTGATCGGCGCGATGCTGGTCCACCTGGACGAAGCCGACGGCATGCTGTGCGGCATGTACGGAGGGCACGAGCTGCACCGCGAGTACATCGCGCAGGTGATCGGCCTGCGCAAGGGGGCGCGCGTCTACGCGGCGATGAACGCGGTGATGCTGCCGACGCGCACCATGTTCATCGCCGACACCTATGTCAACGTCGATCCCACCGCCGAGCAGGTGGCCGAGATCACGCTGCTCGCCGCCGAGGAGATCCGCCGCTTCGGCCTCACGCCGAAAGTGGCATTGCTGTCGCACTCGAGCTTCGGCAGCAGCCGGCATCCGCAGGCGACGAAGATGCAGGAGGCGCTCACGCTGGTCAACGCGGCGGATCCCGCGCTCGAGATCGAAGGCGAGATGCACGGCGACGCTGCGCTCGACGAGGAGGTGCGCTTGCGCGTGTTTCCGAACTCGCGGCTCAAGGGGGAGGCGAACCTCCTGATCATGCCGACCGTGGACGCTGCCAACATCGCATTCAATCTGCTCAAGGCCGCTGCGGGGAGCGGCGTGACGCTGGGCCCGATCCTGCTCGGCGTCGCGAAGCCCGTGCACATCCTCACGCCGTCGGCGACCGTGCGCCGTATCGTCAACATGACCGCGCTCACGGTGGTCGATGCGAGCGTCGAACGGCAAGGCGCCGCTGATCTGACAGGTGAGCCGATTGCGGCGATCGCCGGATACATTGGGCGCCCTCGCGGCGATGAGGTCGGGCGATCACCTTCAGAGTACGCCGTACTTGGCGAATACGTCGGCGAGCTTGGCGCCCGTGGCCAGTTCGTCGCGCGTGGTGTTCTCCCCGGTGACCTTGGCGAAGGCCCGGCGCAGCACCTCGTCTTCGACGGCCCGCGGCACGACGACGACGCCGTCGGCATCGCCCACGACCAGGTCACCCGGGGACGACGGCTGCGCCGCCGCAGTGGATCGGCGTGTCGATTTCGGCGACCTTGCCGCGGCCTTTCGAATCCAGCGGCGCGATGCCGCCGTGAAAGACCGGGAAGCGCAGCGCCCGGATGGCACGGATATCGCGGACCAGGCCGTCGGTCACGCAGCCGGCTGCGCCACGCGCCCGGGACGCGGTCGATAGCAGCTCGCCCCACGGCGCGATGCGGCGCGAGCCGCAACATCCGAACACCGCCACGTCATCGGGCTTGAGGTCGTCGACCAGCGCAATTTCGAGTTCGTAGGGGTTCTCGCCGGCGACGGCGTGAAAGACCTCGCGATACAGGCCGGTCCGGGCGAAGCCGGCGAGCGTGAGGTCCTCGTCGAGCGGCCGGATCGAGGGCGCCATCGCCTGTTCGCGAAAACCGAGCTCGTCCAGCACGTCGGACAGGACTGCGGTGTAGAGAGACTGCCGGATCTCATGCAGGAATCGTGGCTCGTTCCGTTGCAACATAAGTTACTCCTCAATGGACCGGCACGGCTAACTACCGCTGGTCATCTTCGCGACTGCATCTGCTGCAAGTACCAGCGGATGAACGCATCGACGTTGTATTCCTTGCGCTGCGACAGCGGGCCCGGCTCGTAGCCGATCGACTCCACGCCCTTCTGCTGCCACTTGCAGATCTCCCAGTCCTGCTCGTTGGTGAGATTCCAGAACGGCAGCAGGCGGTCGAGGTCGTAGTCCTCGCCCTCGCGCGCATCCTGATGCACGAGCCAGTAGCTCCGCATCCTCGTCGTGCGCGTTCCGGCGGGCAGCATCCGCGTCACCACCGCGTGGTCGCAGCTCGCGTGCAGCCAGAAGTTGGGCAGGCTGCGCATCCGCAGCACGCCGACGTCGGCGTCACGGTAATCGCCCATCAGCGGCGCGACGCGCTTGCCGTCCATCGACTCGGTGTCGAAGCCCTCGGCCAGCGCCGTGCGATTGCGACGTGTACCAGACGTCGTGATCGGGATCGGGAAACGTCGCGAGGCCGCCCTTCGGGTGCGCGGCGCCATCGCCCGGCAGGCCCCATTTCGGCTTGATGCGCGCGAGCGCCGCGGCTGATTTCCTGCCGGATCGCGTCGGAGGCGTGCTCCTCGTCGTAGATGTCGAAGTTGGACTTGACGTACTGCGGGTGGCGCGGCGTGCAGTGGTAGCACTCGCGGTTGTTCTCCCAGACGAGCTTCCAGTTGGCGTCGACCTCGTAATCGATCGTCTTCGCCAGGCGCGCGCGGTCGAATCCCTGCGGCGCGCCTGCCGCGGCGAAGCGCTCGCGCAGGCCGTCGAACGTCGGGGGGCGAGTCGGCGAGCGAAACGTAGATCAGGCCGGCCACGACTTCGACGTGCAGCGGCTTCAAGCCCAGCTGCGACTTGTCCACGCCGTCGTGCATGCCGTGACAGGCGACGAGTTCGCCGTTGCCGCGCGTACGTCCAGCTGTGATACGGGCAGACGATCGCGCGGACGTGTCCCGGTCTCGGTACGGCAGAGCTGCGATGCCGCGGTGGCGGCAGACGTTGTGGAACGCGCGCACGCGACCGATCGTCGCCGCGGATGACGAGCACCGGCGTCGTGTCGACTGTGAGCGTCAGGAAATCGCCCGGCTTCGGGATCTCGAAGGCGAACCCGGCGAAGAGCCATCCGCCGTGCCAGAGGCGTCCTGCACTTCGGCCTCGTACAGCGCCGCGGTCGAGGTAGAACGCGCGCGGCATGCCGTGGCCTTCGCGGCGCGTGGCGAGGAGCGCGGCAAGCTCCGGGGTCAGGTGCGGACATCGTGCCGCTCCTGGCGGTGATCATCCGAGAATCGCGATCCGGTCGGGATCGTAGAGCGGCCGCGTGTGGCGAACGACGGGATAACGTTCGCCCATCGCTTCGACGTTGTATTCGGGGTGGGCCGGTTCGTCCGCCGGCGAGGTACGCGCAGAGGAGGTTGCGACCGATCGTGTAGCCGTAACCGGCGCTGGTGACCCGGCCCAGCACGCGTTCACCGGCGAGCACGATCTCGCCGCCGAACAGGTTCGATCTCCGGCGGTGCGGTGAACCACGTCGAGCCGCTGCTTCGGCCCTCGCGCCTTCACTTCGGCCAGCGCTGCGCGGGCGAGAAATTCGCCCTTGCCGAGCGCGACGCAGAAGCCCAGCCCGGCCTCGTAGGGATTGTAGTCCGGCGTGATGTCGGCGCCCCAGACGAGATAGTGCTTCTCGAGCCGCAGGCTGTTGATCGCGCGGTAGCCCGCGTTGGCGATGCCGAAGCGCTCGCCGGCGGCCCACAGCCGCTCGTAGAGGTGCAGCGCGTACTCGACGGGAACGTGCAGCTCGTAGCCGAGCTCGCCCAGATAGGTCACGCGCAACGCCAGCACCGGCGCGTACGCGAGGTCGAGCTCGCGCGCGCTCATGTAGGGAAAGTCTGCGTTGTCGAGCGGGGCGTCGGTCAGCGCCGCGAGCACCTCGCGCGAGCGCGGCCCGCACAGGTTCAGCACCGCCTTCGCGGACGTGTGGTCGACGATCTCGACGCTGCCGTCGTCGGGAAGGTGACGCTCGAGCGTCGAGCGGTCGCGCACGCCCAGCGCGCTGCCGGTGACGAAGTAGAAGCGGTCCGTCGGCGAGCCGCGTGATCGTCACGTCGGCCTCGATGCCGCCGCGCTCGTTGCACAGCTGCGTGTAGACGATGGTGCCGACCGGCCGGTCGACGTCGTTGACCGCGAGCTTCTGCAGCAGCGCCAGCGCGCCCGGGCCGCGCACTTCGACCTTGGAGAACGAGCTCATGTCGATCAGCGCGACGCGCTCGCGCACCGCGCGATGCTCGGCGCCGATCGCGTCGAACGCCGGCCCGCGCTCGAACGACGGCGTCTCGACGGCCGGCGTGCCCGGCGGCGCGAACCAGTTCGGCCGCTCCCAGCCGAACTTGTTGCCGTAGACCGCGCCCGCGCGCGCGCGAGCGTCTGCGTAGCAGCGGGCTGCGCCGCGCCTGGCGAGCGGCGTCAGGCTCGTGATGAGGCCACGCGATGTGCGTAGTAGCGGGCGTAGCTCTCGACCGCGCGCTCGTACATGTACGCCTTGACCGAATGCGGCGCGCCGAAGCGGCGCACGTCGAAGGGCCACAGGTCGAGTCCGGGATCGCCGTCGACGATCCAGTTGGCCATCACCCAGCCCGCGCCGCCCGATGCGGCGATGCCGGAGGTGAAGCCGCAGCAGAGGTAGAAATTGTCGAGCTCCGGCGAGAGGCCGATGACCGGCTCGCCGTCGGCGGTGATCGGGATCGGCCCGTTGATCATCTGCCGGATGCCGATTTCGCTCAGCGCGGGAATGCGCGCGGAGGCGGCCTCGGCGAGCGGCGCAAACCGATCGAAATCCGGCTGCAGCAACTCGGGGCCGAAATCGGCCGCGATGCCCGTCACGCCCCACGGCCGCGTGTTCGCTTCCCAGCCGCCGACCGCGAGCGCGCCGGGCTCGGGCTTCACGTAGAAATTGCCGTCGGGATCACGCAGCGACGGCAGGCCGGCCGGAACGCGCGTCGGTCTTCTCGGTGACGAAATACTGGTGCTCGACGGCGCAGGCCGGCACGCGCGTGCCGACCATCGCGGCGATCTCGCGGCCCCACATGCCGGCGGCGTCGATCACGCATTCCGCTTCGATCCGCGCCCTGATCGGTGACGACCGCCGTGACGCGCCGCCCGCGCCGCTCGAGCGCCGTGACGCGCACGCCCTGCAGCAGGTTCGCGCCGCCCGTTGCGTGCGCCCGCCGCGTAGGCGAGCGTCAGGCTGGTCGGATCGACATAGCCGTCGCCGTCGATCCACGCGGCGCCGACCACGCCGTCAAGGCTCGAGCAGCGGAAAGAGCTCGCGCGCCTCGCGCGGCGTCACGAGTTCGACGTGGAAGCCGAAGCCCTTGGCCATCGTCGCCGAGCGCTTGAGTTCCTGCCAGCGCGCCGGCGACGAGGCGAGGCGCAGGCTGCCGGAGCGGTGCCAGCCCGGTCGCCTGTCCGGTTTCGGCTTCGAGCTTGCCGTAGAGCTCGGCGCCGTAGCGCATGAGGCGCGTCAGGTTGCTGCTGCTGCGCAACTGCCCCACCAGTCCGGCCGCGTGCCAGGTCGCGCCGTGCGTGAGCTGCAGACGTTCCAGCAGCAGCACGTCGCGCTCGCCGCGCTTGGCCAGGTGATAGGCGATGCTGCACCCGATGACGCCGCCGCCGATGATGACGATGCGGCTCTTCTGGGGCACTGGCATGCGGAAGGCTCTCCCCGACGTGGCGTTCTGGGCGCGTTTGCTCGGTGACCCGGAGTCGCGCTGCGTTGCCGCGTCGATCGCCGCGTTGCGCCGTGGCCTATGGGCGGCGTCGAATCTAACACAACGCCCCGGCGTTCACCCGTGGATGGCGTAGGCGCGCAAGGTGGCGTCGCATACTGACCAGTCATCGCGCGACCCACTGACCATACTTCCAGCGATGCCCGGATCCCGGCGCAGGAGAGACCATGGACGAGCCGCAATCACCATCGCCCCGTTCCCGCCGCGCCGGCGGACGCGAAGCGAAGCGGGCTGCCCGTTCGGCACGTGCCGGCACGTCGATGCCCTACATCACGCGCAGGATCGGCGTCTACGAGGTGCTCGACGAGGAGGGACTCGCGCTCATCGAGCGCAACGCGGACATCATCCTCGCGGACGTCGGCATCGAGTACCGCGACGATGCGGAAGCGCTCGAGATCTGGAAGGCCGCCGGAGCCGACGTCGACGGCGCACGTGTGCGCTGTCCGCCCGGAATGTGTCGCAGCATCATTCGGGCCAACGCGCCGCGCGAGTTCGTGCAGCACGCGCGCAATCCGGCGCGCAGCGTGCCCATCGGCGGGAAGCACACGGTCTTCGCGCCCGCCTACGGCTCCCCGTTCGTGCGCAGCCTCGACGAGGGCCGCCGCTACGCGACGATCGAGGACTTCCGCAATTTCGTGAAGCTCGCCTACCTGGCGCCGTCGCTGCACCACTCCGGCGGCACGATCTGCGAGCCGGTCGACCTGCCCGTGAACAAGCGCCACTTCGACATGGTGTACAGCCACATGAAGTACAGCGACAAGCCGTTCATGGGCTCGGTGACGCATCCGGAGCGGGCGCAGGATTCGGTCGAAATGGCGAAGATCCTGTTCGGCGACGAATACCTCGACCCGGCCACCGGCAAGCCGAAGACCGTGATCATCAACCTGATCAACGCGAATTCGCCGATGACCTACGACGCCACGATGCTCGGCGCCGCGAAGGTCTATGCCCGCGCCAATCAGGCCACGATCATCACGCCGTTCATCCTCGCCGGCGCAATGTCGCCGGTGACGGTGGCCGGCACCGCCGCGCAGACGCTGGCCGAAGCACTCTCGGGCATGGCCTTCGTCCAGCTCGTCGCGCCCGGAGCGCCGGTGGTGCTGGGCAGCTTCGCGTCGTCCATTTCGATGCAATCGGGCGCGCCCACGTTCGGCACGCCGGAGCCCGCGCTGGTGCTCTACGCGATGGCCGCGCTCGCGCGACGCCTGGGCGTCCCGTTTCGCTCGGGCGGCGCGCTGTGCGGCTCGAAGATCCCCGACGCGCAGGCCGCCTTCGAGTCGGCGAACACGCTCGTTCCCACGTGCCTCGCCGGCGTGAACTTCGTGCTGCACGCCGCCGGCTGGCTCGAGGGCGGCTTGTCGATGGGCTACGAGAAATTCGTGATGGACGTCGATCAGGCCGGCATGATGCACACGCTGCTGGCCGGGGTCGACCTGTCGGAGAACGGCCAGGCGATGGATGCCATCCGCGAAGTCGGCCCCGGCAAGCATTTCCTCGGCTGCGCGCACACGCAGGCGAACTTCGAGACGGCGTTCTACCGCTCGCCCATTGCCGACAACAACAGTTTCGAGCAATGGGAAGCCGAGGGCAGCCAGGACCTGACGCAACGCGCCAACGCGAGCTGGAAGAAGCAGCTGGCCGAGTACGAGGCCCCGCCGCTCGATCCGGCCGTCGACGAAGCCCTGCGCGATTTCATCGACCGACGCAAGGCGTCGTTCGCGGATTCGAAATTCTGACGCGAGCGCACGGGGACTCGCCATGCCGGCCGTTGCCGATTACCTCAACCCCGATCTGCCCGCGGGTCTGGCGCGCGTCGCGATGCCCGTGATCGACGCGACGCCGAGCGGCGCTCGAAGGCTATGGTTACCTCGTCGACGACCCCGCGAACTGCACGATCGAGATCGTGCGCTGGCCGGCGCAGGGCTCGCGGCCCGTCGACCCCGACACGGGCGACGAGGGCGGTACGACCGAAGGGACGTTCGTCAGCGAATGGAAGGGCGACATCCTGTTCGGCCGCAACGATGCCGTCGGGGGTCACTACATCCTCGCGTACGGCGAGGAGCCCGAACGCGCCGATCCCGACCACGAGCGCGACCCGCGCCGGATCCTGCTATGGCACGCGAATTATCATCCCGACGGGGGCCAGCTCTTCTTCCCGCTCGATCGGAAGCCGTTCCTGGTGCCGCTGGCATTGCCCGGCGACGACATCGAGCCGAGTGACTTCGTGTGCTTCCGCTTCGACGGCACGCACGGCCTCTACATCCATCCGAACATCTGGCACGAGGGCGTGTTCCCCATTGGCGGAACGCAGCGATTCTTCGACAAGCAGGGCGCGGTGCACGCGCGCGTTTCGGTCGATTTCGCGCGCGAGTTCGGATGTCTTCTCGAGGCGCCGATCCGATAGCGCGCGGCAGAATTGCGGCGCCGCCGTCGGAAAAGGACTCAGCGCCGGCGCCAGGCCTGCGTCGTGCGATCGAGCCGGCGCGTCAGCACGACATGGGCGATCTTCACGGCGGCCGAGGTGGCCACGATGGTCATGGCCATGGCGGCTGCGGCGGCGGTGAACCCCGATTCGTCCATATTGATGATCGTGACCGACGCCAGCTTGGTGTTGGTCGAATAGAGGAAGATCACCGCCGATACCGTGGTCATCGCGTTGACGAAGAGATAGATGGTGATGTCCAGCACCGCCGGCATGCAGATCGGAACGGTGACCCTCGCCATCGTGCGCAGCAGCGACACTTTCAGCGACGCGGAGACCGCTTCGAACTCGTTGTCCAGTTGCTTCAACGCCGTCGTGGCGGTGAGGTGGCTGACGGTGTAGAAATGGGTGACCGAGTTGACGACGAGGATGATCATCGTCGCGTAGATGAAGCCCAGCGGATTGCCCTTCGCATTGAAGAAGAAGATGTAGGCAAGGCCGATGACCAGGCCGGGCACGGCCATCGGCAGCATGGCCATGAATTGCGCGACGCCGCGCCCCCAAGCGAAGCCGCGCGTCTTTTCCAGAGATAGGCGCCGAGAAAGACGATGACCGTGCCGATCACGGCGGTCCACGACGCCATGACGACCGAGTTCCAGTACGCGTCCCACCCGTTGGTATCGAAATCGCCGAACGCGTAGTTCTTGAGGGTGAGCGCAAGATTGTAGGGCCAGCGCGTGACGAAGGACGCCCAGGCCGCCATGGCCAGCAGGGCGAAGATCAGGCCGCCGACGACGGTGCAGAACGCGAACAGCCCCCAGTCGCGCCGCGGCTCCGGCTTGGGTTGGAGAGGCACGGCGCGCGCCGTCAGCAGCGCCACCTGCCGCCGTTGCGTGATGCGATCGGCGGCAAAGGCGACGACCGCGGGGATCAGCAGCACGAAGCCGACCACCGCGCCCATTTCGAAATTCTGCTGGCCGATCACCTGCTTGAAGATGTCCGTCGCAAGCACGTTGAAGCGTCCGCCGATGACCTTGGCGATGCCGAAATCGGTGATGACGAGCGTGAAGACGACGAAGCCCGCGCTGATCACGCCGTACTTGGCCCCGGGCAGGGTGACGGTGAAGAACACGCGTGTCTTCGACGCACCCAGCGCGTCCGCCGCCTCGTACAGCCGCGCGTCGGCCATCGACAGCGACGCCATCAGGATGATCATTGCATGCGGGAAGCAATAGAAGACCTGCGAGATCACGATGCCGATCGGCGCCATAGATCGATGCCGCCGAACATCAGCTCCTTGAGGAAGCCCTGATTGCCGAAAAGGTAGATGAGCGAGATCGCCGGCAGCAGCGAGGGCGCCAGGATGGGAATGAGCGCCAGCGCCTGGAAGAGGCCTTTCCAGCGCATGCAGCTTCGCTGCAGCGCATAGGCGTACACGAAGGCCAGCGGCAGCACGATCACGGTCGACACGACCGAGATGAAGAGGCTGTTCCACACCGATTCGAACAGCGCGGGCGTGGAGAAATAGTGAATGTAGTTGGCGAGCCCGACGAACTCGCCGTTCTGGTTCTGGAAGCTCTTGGACAGCAGCCACCACAACGGCAGCACGAGCGTGACCAGCATCCAGCCGATCAGGAGGCAGATGCCCAGCCGCATCAGCACGTCGTCGCGGTCGAGCCGGCGGCGGGCGGCAGGGTAGGGCGCGACGCTCGGCGCCGCTATGCTCGTCATGGTGCTTTGGGCGCCCGCGGGAACACCCGCAGGCGGTCCGGCGGCAGCGCGATCCGCATCTGCTTGCCCTCGGTGATCGCGAGATCGCGCACGACGTTGATCGAGAAGTCGGCCATCAGCGCGGGTTTCGCGTCGTCGATCGCCAGGCCCACGCGGCAGAACGAGCCCAGGAACTCGATCTCGGCGACGCGCACGGTCAACGAGTTGGCGGTGGTGGCGTCGATGTTGCGCACGACGACATCCTCGGGCCGGATCGCCAGCGTGACGTCATGGCCCGGACCCGGGCGAATGTCGAGCTCGCAGGCCAGATCGATGGTGCCGAAACGCACGCGGCCGGGACCGAGCACGACGCCGGGAAGAAAATTGGTCGTGCCGACGAAATCCGCGACAAAGGCGCTGGCCGGCTTGCGGTACACCTCGGTCGGCGTGCCGACCTGCTCGATCACGCCCTCGTTCATCACGACGATGCGATCGGCCATCGTCAGCGCCTCTTCCTGATCGTGCGTGACCATGATGGTGGTGACGCCCAGGCGGAGGTGGAGGCGGCGAATCTCGATGCGCAGATACGCGCGCACGCGGGCGTCCAGCGCGCTCAAGGGCTCGTCGAGCAGAAGGAGGCCGGGCGAGAGCGCCAGCGCGCGCGCAACGGCGACGCGCTGCTGCTGTCCGCCCGAAAGCTGCGCCGGGTACTTGCGTCCGGAATCGGGCAGCCCGACCAGCCGCAGCAGCTCGTCGACGCGGGTTGCGATCTCCACCCTGGGCAGTCCGCGACTGGCGAGGCCGTAGCCCACATTGGCGGCCACCGTGAGGTTGGGGAACAACGCATAGGACTGGAACACGATGCCGAAATCGCGCCCCGACGCCGGCAGATTGGAGATCTCCCGGTCGGCCTGAAAAATGCGGCCCGACGTCTGGACATCGAGTCCGGCGATGGCGCGCAGCAACGTCGTCTTGCCGCAGCCGGACGGGCCGAGAAAGCATACGAACTCGCCCGGGAAAATATCCAGGGAGATGTCCTTCAGCGCCTGGAACGAGCCGAACCGCTTCGTGAGCCGCTCGATCCGCAGGTAAGGGGCGCCGTCGGTGCTGACGCTTTTCTCGGGCATGTCAACAAATGCGGCCCACCCCCTTCGCCGCTGGCGAAGGCGAGGGCCGCATCGTGTCTACGGGTTGTGTTCCGTCGTCGGACGCTACTTGGGCGCGGACTTGGCGTCGTAGCGCTTGGTCCACTCGGCGAGGATCTTCGCGCGCTCCTGTCCCATCTTGGCCAGATCGATCTTGGCCATCGCCGCGTCGGCGCTCGGCGGATAGTTCGGCGGCGCGGGATTCATGCCCGGATAGCCGACGATCGCGTAGTACTTGCCGTAGAGCTCGTAGGCGCCCTTGCTGACGGCGAAATCCGCGAGCTTCTGCGCGGCGGCCAGGTTCTTGGTTCCCTTCAGGATGGCCGTGGCTTCCATGTCCCAGGGCGCGCCTTCCTTGGCCAGGATGATGTCGATCGGGGCGCCGCCGGTCTTCTCCTTCGCGCCGCGCATGTCGAACCCGATGCCGATCACGCGCTCGCCTTTCGCCGCCTGCACGCAAGGGGCCGAACCCGAGTGCGTATACACGGCGATGTTCTGGTGCAGCTTGTCCATGAACTCCCAGGCTTCCTTCTCGCCCATGAGCTGAATCCAAGCGTAGACCGCCTGATATCCCGTCCCCGAGGAGGCAGGGTTGGGCATCACGATCGAGTCCTTGTAGACCGGATTGGCGAGATCGGCCCAGGCTGCCGGCTTCGGCAGATTCTTCTTGCCGCCCTCGACCGTGTTGTAGCACATGACCGCAAGCCACGCGTCCAACCCGGTCCAGGTCATCGGGCTCTTGCTGCTGCGGAACGTCGGCTTGACCTGATCCGCGCCCTTCGGCGTGTAAGGCTCCAGCAGACCCATCGAATCGAACAGCGCGATGCTGGATGCGCCCAGACCCCAGATGATGTCGGCGCGCGGATTGTCCTTTTCCGCCAGGATGCGCGCGGTGATCACGCCCGTCGAATCGCGGACCCAGGCAATCTCGACGTCCGGGATTCGCGGCTTCGAACGCCTGCTTGTACGGCCCGAGCTGGTCGTTCTCCAGCGCGGTGTAGACCGTGATCTTGGTCTTTTGCGCGAACGCCGGGCCGGCGATCAATGCCGACACGACGATGGCCGCCGCGCCGATGATCAGGCTGCGGATGGTGGACTTGAACATTGCGTGACCTCCTTTGACAGTGAATGCAGCCTAGCCCGCGTCGGTCCGTATCGCCAACTTCGGGTTGCCCCGGTCGCCATTCCACCCGAAACGGATGAGGCAGTAAAGCGAATTGATGACGCAACTGTCAAGGAAGGGTTCGGCCGGACGGCGCCTGGGGATTGTGTCCTCGCGCAGTGCTGCGCCACGACCCTGTGCTGCGGTGCGACATGATTACTTGGCACGCCGCGCGCTGGGTCGATGCTGCCGGCGGTTATCGCCCGAAGCCGGCTTGGGCACCGGCAGCGAAACTTCGGCGCGCAGGCGCTCGAACGGGGCGGTCAGGTGCGGAATGGCCATCGCCTCGACGAAGAATTCCTGGAACCGGGGGGCAACCGCGGTCTCGATCTTTTCGATGCGCCGCACGAGCTGCTCGATTTCGGCGCGTGTGCGCTGGTCGAGAGCGCGATCCGGGCGCCGGTGCCGGCGGCGTTGCCGGCCGAGCTCACGCGATCGAGCGCGCAATCGGGGATCATCCCGAGCACCAGCGCGTACCTGACGTCGATGTGGCTGCCGAAGGCGCCGGCAAGCCGGATGCGGTCGACGTGGTCGATGCCGAGGCGCTCCATCAACAGCCGTGCGCCCGCGTAGAGGGCTGCCTTGGCGAGCTGGATCGCGCGCACGTCGTTCTGCGTGATGCGCAACGGCGCGCGGCCCTGCGCGCCTTCGTGGAGCCGATAGGAGAAGGTCCGGCCGTCGGCGTGGATGCGCGGGTTGCGCGCCGCGAGCTCGCCGTCGATCACCCCGTCGGAGCGGATCACGCCGGCAAGGTAGAGCTCGGCGATCGCCTCGATGATGCCGGAGCCGCAGATGCCGGTGACGCCGCTCGTTCGCGGTCGCCTCGGCGAAGCCAGGGTCGTCCGACCACAGATCGCAGCCGATGACCTTGATGCGCGGCTCGAGCGTAGCGGGATCGATGCGCACGCGCTCGATGGCTCCCGGAGCCGCGCGTTGCCCGCAACTGATCTGCGCGCCTTCGAACGCGGGCCCGGTGGGGCTCGAGCAGGCGAGCAGCCGCTTGCGGTTGCCGAGGACGATTTCCGCGTTGGTGCCGATGTCCACGAGCAGCGTCATCTCGTCCGCCAGATCGGGCCGCTCGGCCAGCACGACGCCGGCCGCGTCGGCGCCCACGTGACCGGCGATGCACGGCAGCACATAGATGCGGGCATTGCGGTGAATGGCGAAATCGATCTCCGTTGCCCACAGGGTCAGCGCCGAGTCGGTCGCGAGGGCGAACGGCGCGCCGCCGAGCTCGACCGGGCTGATGCCGAGCAGCAGATGATGCATGATCGGGTTGCCGACGAACGTCGCCTCGAGGATGTCCTCGCGCGCGATGCCTGCCTGGCGCGCGACGTCGGCGGCCAGCTCGTTGATCGCGCCGCGCACGATGTCGGTCAGCTCCTTCTCGCCGCCGGGATTCATCATCACCCAGGACACCCGGCTCATCAGGTCTTCGCCGAAGCGGATCTGCGGATTCATCGCCCCTGCCGCGGCCACCACCTCGCCGCTCGACAGGTCGCACAAGTGCGCGGCTATCGTCGTCGACCCGATGTCGAACGCGATTCCGTACACCCGCTCGCGAAAGCCCGGCCACACGGCGATGATCTGGCTTGCGCCGTGCACCGCCACCGTCACCTTCCAGTCGCCCTTGCGCAACGCCGGCTGCAATTGCTGCAGGACGCGCACGTCGCAGGCGAGGCCGGTGAGCCGCCACTCGAACTCGAGCGCGTCCTCCAGCCGCCGCAGGTCGCCCGAGGGATCGTGCATGTCGGGCGGCTGGACTTCGACATAGTGCAGACGAACGACCGGATCGAGCTCGATGTCGCGGGCCTCGGCTGCCTTGCGCACGACCTGGCGGTGGACCTGGCTGTCCGGCGGCACGTCGATCACGACGTCGCCCAGTACCCGGGTCGAGCAGGAAAGCCGGCGCCCGGGGGCCAGCGGCTGCTGGCGGCAGATACGCCTCCTCGACCGGGCCGACGGGCGACAGGTGCGAGGCGCGGGAGATCACGCCGTGCTTCGCGAAATCGCCTTCGGCCAGCAGGATCTGGCAGCGACCGCACAGCCCGCGCCCGCCGCACACCGAATCGATGTCCACGCCGAGCGTTCGCGCTGCCTGCAACAACGGCGTGCCGATCGGCACACGTGCGCGCCGGCCCGACGGCATGAAGACGACGAGTGCGTCCTCGTCCACCGACGTCGGCTCCCGTTCCGCTTGCATCCGCGCGGCCATCAAGCGCGCCGCCTCCGTCCACCCTCGCGCCGGCCTCGAGCCGCCTCGCCGTCGGCGCCGGGCACGGGCGCTTCGCGAAACTTGCGGATCCAGCGCATGCAGTCCGGATCGTGGCCCATCATCACGTCGGCGGCCATGCAGGCCTTCACGATTTCCGGGTGCAGCGGGTTGGTGATCGCGGAGGTCATGCCGGAAGCGATCGCCATGGTGAGGAAAGCCGTGTTGATGCCTTCGCGCCGGGGCAACCCGAAGCTCACGTTCGACGCGCCGCAGGTCGTGTTGACCTTCAACTCCGTGCGCAGACGATGCACGAGTTGCATCACCTGCACGCCCGCCTGAGCGACGGCGCCGATCGGCATCACCAGCGGATCGATCACGACGTCGCAGGCGGGAATGCCGTGGTCGGCGGCGCGCTCGACGATCTTCTTCGCCACCCGGAAGCGCACGTCGGGATCCTGCGAGATCCCGGTTTCGTCGTTGGAGATCGCGACGACTGCCGCGCCGTATTTGCGAACGAGCGGCAGCACCGCTTCCAGCCGGTCTTCCTCGCCGGTCACCGAATTGACGAGCGCCTTGCCGCGGTATGCCGCGAGACCTGCTTGAAGCGCCGCGACGATCGAGGAATCGATGGACAGCGGCACGTCCGTCACCGACTGCACCAGTTCGATGGCCCGGGCCAGGATCGCGGGCTCGTCGGCCAGCGGAATTCCCGCATTGACATCCAGCATGTGCGCGCCGGCCTCCACCTGTGCCAGCGCGTCCGTGCTGACACGTCCGAAGTCGCCCGCGGCCATCTCGGCGGCGAGGATCTTGCGCCCGGTGGGATTGATCCGCTCGCCGATGATGACGAAGGGCCGCTCGAACCCGATGACGACTTCGCGGGTCGCGGAGCTGATGACGGTATCGGTCATGACACTGCCTTCTCTGTTTGCGGGTCGCGGTCGCGGCCCGGGTACCACGGGACGCGACCCGCGAGCACGCCGGATTGCGCGATCACCTCGGCCACCGCTTCCTCCTGACGGTAGGCCATCACGTGGATGCCGCGCACCCCCTTGATCTCGCGGATCTCGCCGATGAGGTCGATGCACACCCGGCGACCTTCGCGCGCCTGGTCGGTCGCGCCGGCGATGCGTTCGATGATCGCATCCGGAATGTGGACGCCCGGAACGTGAGTGCGCATCCATTGGGCGGCTTTGGCCGACCGCAATGGACCGACGCCGACGAGAATGAACACGCGCTCGATCAGTCCCAGGTCGTCCACCCGCGCCATGAACGACTTCAGCCGCGCCACGTCGTAGCAGTATTGCGTCTGGATGAACTGCGCGCCGGCAGCCACCTTTTTCGCAAGTCGGAAGGGCCGCCATTCGTGGGGTGGGGCGAACGGATTCTCGGCCGCGCCGAAGAACACGCGCGGCGCGAAGGTCAGCTTGCGGCCGCTCTGGAAGTGGCGGTCGTCGCGCAACGTCCGGCCGATCTGGAGCAGCGTCATGCAATCGAGGTCGAACACGGGCTTCGCCTGCGGATGATCCCCGGCGGCAACACCATCGCCAGTCAGGCACAGCATGTTGCACACGCCCATCGCGGCCCCGCCGAGGATGTCGCCCTGGATGGCGATCCGGTTACGGTCACGGCAGGAGATCTGCATCACCGGCGCATAGCCGACGCGCGTGAGCAATGCGCAGACGGCCAGGCTGGACATGTGGCAGTTGGCGCCGCTGCCATCGGTCGCGTTGATCGCATCGACATAGCCGTCGAAGACGCGGGCGCGACGGTAAACGTCCTCGGGATCGGCCGAATCGGGCGGGTCGAGCTCGGTCGTCACCGCGAAGGCGCCGGCCCGCAGCACGCGCTCCAGGCGCCCGGGCGACGTGTGACCGGGCAGGATCGGCAGCGGATAGCCGGGCACCGGCTCGTCTTCGAATCTCATCGCCGATTCCCGGTGCCGTTCGGGGCCTTGTCGCGCGCAGCCTGCAACCACGACGAGCGCCCTTGCTGCGTCCGATCGACAGGGAATTGCACGAGATGGATCGCCGTGCCGCCGTCGCGCATCCTGCTGCTTCCGGCGATCGCTTCGACCCAGACGCATTTCATCTCCGGGTCGATCTCGCAGTTGCCGTTGGCGCGCACGCCGCCGCAAGGCCCGTTGCGCAGCTCTTTCGGGCAGTTCATCGGGCACGACATCCCGGTCGCGCCGAGAACACATTGGCCGCACATCCTGCAGTCGAAGAGGAATCCCTTGACCAGCCGCTCGACCGTGGCCACCGGCCGCTCGGCCCGCTCGTAGCCGATCCGATTCCAGACCGGGTGCGCTGCCACGACGGCGCGCTCGAACAGCCGATAGGACGTTTCGAGACCGCGGGCGTGGCGGACCGCCCAATGGCGCACCGCCCGGCTCATGGATCATCGCGCGCGGCGGTTTCCGCCGCTGCGGCGCTGTCATCCACGCCCTTCGCGCGGATCAGCCGCTCGAGGTCGGTGTCGGTGTAATGCACTTCGAGCCGCACGATTTCGGCACGCGCCTCGACGTCCAGATCGTCGCCGCATTCCCTGGGTGCGCTGCGTTTCCACTCGGCAAGATAGGCATCCGAGCTGCCTTTGCCGGCGCGCATGGCGGCGCGATCGACAGCTTCCTGAAAACGCGGCGAGAGCGGTAAGCGGACGGTCTCGCGGCCCCGCTTCACGACCACCTGCGCGGGAATGTCACGCCACGAGATCACGATCAGCTTGGCCATGCGGGGACCTGCGAATGCACCGTCGGACGACTCAACTCGCGCATAACGCGGCGTGCATGCGGAACGCGCGCCAACTCAGTTCGCGCACGCGATGGCCCGCGGACGCAGGGAACGCAGACTTCGCTCGAGCTCGCCGTAGCCCGTGCACGTGGATTCGAAAGCGAGTCCGAGCCGCGCCGCTGCAGCGCGCGCCGCCGCCGTCCTTTCCGGCGTGGGGGCCTGCGCGAGATAGACGAGGCGCTGGTAGTTGCCGAAATACTGGTCGCGCAACTCGGGGTGTCGGTCGAGGCCGAGGCCGCCGATGACCAGACGCTCGAAGTGCCGCAGCAGGAAATCCGTGAGGTAGAACGTGCCGGGCTCGGCATCCGCGAGCGCCCGGAATTCATTGCCGCCCGTGTAGAACTCGTAGCAATGGGCGCCCGGGATCCGCTCCACACCCTCTGCCGCGAGCACCGCGTCGAGTTCCCCGCCCGTTCCGCAGTCCCCGTAGGCGACGAAGATCGAAGCGTACCGCTTGCGGTGGACCCGTATGGCGTTCCGCACCGCACCGGGGATGCGCTGCGGGCGATTGTGCAACTCCGCCGGCAGGCACTGCACGTCAAGATGCGCCCAGCCATTGGCGTCCTTCAGCGCGATGATCTCGCGGGCAAGTGCTCCGCACGCAATCACGAGAACGGCAGGCGGGCGGTCCATTCCGTGTGCCCGCGCGTCAACCCGGCGTGTGCGCTGCGCGGCGAGCTGCGATCAGCGTCTTCGCCGTTTCGACCGCGATCGCGGCGTCGCGACAGTAGGCATCGGCGCCGACGGCCTTGCCGAACGCCTCGTTGAGCGGCGCGCCGCCCACCAGCACGATGTAATCGTCGCGAATGCCCTTTTCCTTCATGGTGTCGATCACGACCTTCATGTACGGCATCGTGGTCGTGAGCAGCGCTGAGAGGCCGAGAATGTCCGGCTTGTGCGTGGCCAATGCGTCGAGGTACTTCTCGACCGGATTGTTGATGCCCAGGTCGATCACCTCGAAGCCGGCGCCTTCCATCATCATGGCGACGAGATTCTTTCCGATGTCGTGAATATCGCCCTTGACGGTGCCGATCACCATCTTGCCGATCGGCTCGACACCCGTTTCCGCGAGCAGCGGCCGCAGAATCTCCATCCCGCCCTTCATCGCGTTGGCCGCGAGCAGCACTTCGGGCACGAAGAGGATGCCGTCCCGGAAGTCGACGCCGACGATGCGCATCCCCTCGACCAGCGCTTCGTTCAGCACCCGCTCGGGCGGCCAGCCGCGCGCGAGCAGGATCCTCGTTGCCTCCTGGATCTCCTCCTTCAGGCCGTTGTACAGATCGTCGTGGACCTGCGCGACGAGCTCCCCATCGTCGAGGGTGTTCAAGTCCAGATCGTCGTCGATGTTGTCGGGCACCTGCTTCTCCGTTCCTTCGGTCCTCACCCGCCCATGCGTCGCCCGGCGGACGATCTCCCGCGAGCCTCATGGTAGCGGTCGACCCGAGGCTCCGCTGGCGGCGTAGCGACCAAAGGTTGTCGGCCGGCGACACGCGCAGCGCGTGGGCAGCCACATCGGGAAGACGAACCACTCCCGCCGCGGCGGCGCATTCCTGCAATCCGGAGTCGCAATTTGCGTTGTTTTCGCGTGCGGGCTGGCTAAACTGGGCGCCTTGGTCGTCTCGGCGGCGCAAACGGCGGGCGTGGCGCGGCGGGCAACACGGCCGGGACCGCCGTATCGATCGGGGGCGGGCAGACACAACCCGAAACCGAGGAGATCGCAGCCATGAAAACGCATGCGCGCGTGGTGGTGATCGGCGGCGGAGTCGTCGGCGTCAGCACGCTCTACCACCTGACCAAGAAGGGCTGGACCGACGTCGTGCTGCGTCGAGCGCACCGAGCTCACCGGCCGGCTCGACCTGGCACGCGGCCGGCCTGCTGCCGCTGTTCAACATGAGCTACACGGTCGGCCAGCTGCACAAGTACTCGGTCGACCTGTACAAGCGCCTGCCGGCGGAAACCGGCCAGGAAGTCGGCTTTCACGTCACCGGCAACCTGCGGCTCGCGACCTGCCGCGACCGCATGGACGAGTACCGGAAGTACTGCGGCACGGCCAACACCATCGGCGTGCCGTTCCAGATCATCGGTCCCGCCGAGGTGAAGGAGCTGTGGCCGCTGGTGAACCTGGGCGATGGCGTCGACACGCCGAAGATCATCGGCGCGCTCTACCACCCGCACGACGGCCACATCGCGCCGGTCGACCTGACGATGGCGCTGCGCAAGGGCGCGCGCAGCGCCGGTGCCGAGATCCACGAGCAGACCGAAGTGACTCGGCGTCGAGCGCACCGCCTCGCGGCGAATGGAAGCTCAGGACGAACAAGGGCGACATCATCTGCCGAGCACGTCGTGCTGCGCAACCGGCAACTACGCCCGCGCAGACGGGCCGCATGTTCGGCCTCGACGTGCCGGCGATCCCGGTCGAGCACCAGTACATCGTCTACGACGAATCGCCCGAGCTGAAGGCGTACCGCGCGGCCGGCGGCCGCGAGCTCGCGGTGCTGCGCGAGTCCGACGCAGTCGTATTACCTGCGCGAAGAACGCATGGGCTGGATCCTCGGCCCGTACGAGGCGGGCGCGCCGGCGCGCTTCGCCGACGGCGTGCCGCGACTGGTTCGGCAAGGAGCTCTTCCAGGGCGACCTCGATCGGCTGCTGCCGCACGTCGAGGCGGCGATGAAGCGCGTGCCGTGCCTCGAGCACTGCGGCATCAAGGACATCGTCAACGGACCGATCTCCTACACGCCCGACGGCAGCCCGCTGATCGGTCCGGCGTGGGGCGTCCGCAACGTCTGGCTCAACGAAGGCCACAGCTTCGGCATCACGGCCGCCGGCGGCGCCGGCTGGCAGCTGGCCGAATGGATCGTCGAGGGCGAGCCGGGCATCGACATGCTGGCGCGTGGATCCGCGCCGCTTCGGTGCCTACACCAGCAAGCGCTACACCGTCGCGCAAGAACGAGGAAACGTATCGCAACGTCTTCACCGATCCACTATCCGGACGAGGAGCGTGCACGACGCGCGTCCGGCGAAGACCAGCCCGGTCTACGACAAGCTGAAGCGGATGGGCGCCGTGTTCGGCCAGCGCTACGGCTGGGAGCGCGCCAACTGGTTCGCGCCGGCCGGGCGTCGAGCGCGAGGACGTCTGGAGCTTCCGCCGCAGCAACTACTTCGAGCACGTCGGCAACGAGTGCCGCCGGATGCGCGAGAACGTCGGCGTGATCGACCTGACGCCGTTCACCAAGTACGAAGTGACCGGTCCGGGCGCCGAGGCCTGGCTCGATCAGCCTGGTCGCGAACAAGGTGCCGACGAAGGCCGGCCGCATCGCGCTGTGCCATGCGCTGACGAAGAGGGGCGGCATTCGCTCCGAATTCACGATCACCAAGCTCGCGCGAAAACCGTTACTACGTCGTCAGCGCCGGCGCGGCCGAGCGCTACGACAGCGATTACCTGCAGAAGAAGCTGCCGCGGCGATGGCATCGGTGCAGCTGCGCAACATCACGACCAGCGCGTGCGACGTTCGTCGTCGCGGGACCGAAGGCACGCGACGTGCTGGCGAAGTTGACCGATGCCAGCTCGACAACGAGCATTTTCCGTGGCTCACCGGACAGGTGATCGAAGTCGGCCTGGCGATCGACGTCTACGCGCTGCGAGTCAACTTCATCGGCGAGCTGGGCTGGGAGCTGCATTTCCCGATCGAGTACGCCAATGGCCTGTTCGACGCGACTCTTCGCTGCCGGCAAGCGAATTCGGCATCGGCATGGTCGGCATGCGCGCGATGGAATCGCTGCGCATCGAGAAGTCGTACCGCATGTGGGGCTCCGATCTGACGCGCGATTACACGCCGTTCGAGGCGGGCCTCGATCGCTTCGTGCGCATGGACAAGGGCGAGTTCATCGGCAGGGAAGCGCTCGCGCGGCAACTGGCCGCCGGCGTGCCGCATCGGCTTCGTCGACGCTCGAGGTGCACGGCGTCACCGATGCGGATCCGCTCGGCAACGAGCCGTTGTTCGCGGCCGGCACGCTGGTCGGACGCGCCACGGCCGGGCTATTACGGGCACGTGCTCGGCAAGAGCCTCGCGATCGCCTACGTGAAGCCGCAGCACGCGGCGGTCGGCTCGGAGCTCGAGATCGAGATCCTCGGCGAGCGCAGGAAGGCGACGGTGCTGCGCGAATCGCCGTTCGATCCGGAGAGCCGACGTTTGCGGGCCTGACCTCGGCGCCGGAAGAACCTTCCGTCCGAACTCGCGCGACGGCAGCGCATCAACGCTGTTTCGTCTGCCACTCCGGATGGACGAAGACCGGGACCTCACTGGGCGGCAGTGGCCGCTTGCCGAGAATGAGGTCGGCCGCCTTTTCGGCGATCATGATCGTCGGCGCATTGAGGTTGCCGCTCACCACGGCCGGCATGATCGATGCGTCGACGACGCGCAGGCCCTCGGTGCCGCGCACTTTCAGGTTGCCATCGACCACCGCCATCGGATCCTCGTTCGCGCCCATCTTGCATGAGCACGACGGATGATAGGCGCTCTCGGCTTTGCGCCGCAGATGCGCGTCGATTTCGGCATCGGTGACGATGTCTGGCCCCGGCGAGAGCTCGGGTCCGCGGTACGGGTCGAACGCCCTCTGCGCGAAGATCTCGCGCGTGAGCCTGACGCCGGCGCGGAATTCGCGGCGATCGCCGTCGGTCGCAAGGTAATTGAACTGGATCCGAGGCGGCTGGCGCGGGTCCGACGACGCCAGCCTGATCCAGCCGCGCGAGGTCGGGCGCATCGGGCCCACGTGGGCCTGGAAGCCGTGCTGGTCGACTTTCTCCCTGCCGTCGTAGGTGATCGCGATGGGCAGGAAATGATATTGCAGGTCGGGATGCCGGACGCCCGCCGCGCTGCGGATGAAGCCGCCGGCCTCGAAATGATTGGTGGCGCCGAGTCCGGTCCGGAACAGCAGCCACTCGAAGCCGATTCTTCCCTTGGCCAGCAGGTTCTGCGTCGAGTACAGCGTGATCGGCTGCGTGCACGCGTGCTGCACGTAGGTTTCGATGTGATCCTGCAGGTTCTCGCCGACGCCCGGTACGTGCGCCACCGGCGTGATCCCGTGCTTGCGCAATGCGTCCGCATCGCCGATCCCGGACAGCATGAGGATCTGCGGCGAGTTGATCGCGCCGCCGGAGACGATGACTTCGCGCCGGGCTCGCGCTCGAACGAGTTGACCATCGTGCGCGTATTCGACCCCGATGGCGCGCGTTCCCTCGAACACGATCCGGGTGACGAGGCACCGCGGCAGCACGCTCAGATTTCCACGGGTCCGCGCGGGCCGCAAGTAAGCCATCGCGGCGCTCCAGCGCCGTCCCCGGTACGTCGTCCGGTCCATCGGCCCGAGGCCTTCCTGCCGATAGCCGTTCAGGTCCTCGGTGCGCGCGTAGCCGGCCTGGATTCCGGCGTCGATGAAGGCCCGGTAGAGCGGATTCTGCATGGCTCCGGTGGTGACATAGAGCGGACCGCTGCCGCCGTGGTAGTCGTCGGCGCCCTTGATCCGCGTTTCCGCGCGCTTGAAGTAAGGCAGGCAATGCGCATAGGACCAGTGTTCGAGACCCTTGGCCGCGGCCCATCCGTCGTAATCGAGCGGCGTGGCCGCGTATGTAGACCATCCCGTTGATCGACGACGAACCGCCGAGCACGCGGCCCGCGCGGACACGAGATGCGCCGCCCGTCCAGGTGCGGCTCGGGCTCCGTCACGTACGCCCAGTTGTACTTGTCGTCCGCGAGCGGATACGCGAAGGCCGACGGCATGTGAATGAAGAGGCTGCGGTCCGGCGGGCCGGCCTCGATCAGCAACACGGCGATGTCCGGCGCAGTCGTGAGCCGGTTGGCGAGCACGCAGCCGGCCGACCCCGCGCCGATGACGATGTAGTCGAACTCTTTCATGCCGGACATCGCGGGCTTCGCGGGTCGATTGCCGTGATCGGAACGCCAATGTACGACAACTCGCGCGAGCCCACCCGGATTATCGTCCGGCGGTGACGCATCGCGGATACCTGCGGCTGGACAGCAACGTCGCAGTTTGACAAACTGCGGTCGTCGATGCGCATGACCTCGCGCTGCCGGTTTCCTATCTTGATCGCGCCAACGGACGTGTTCGGGGGCAACGATCGCGTCGTCCGGAGCCGTTCCTGATGCGCCGGAATGCCGCCGCTCCGGGCCAGGCCGGCCGTGCGTTGCGCCCGGCGGAACGAGCGAGATTCTCTTCCAGGCACCGGTTCGGATTCCTCACGCTTGCCGAGCTACTCGATGATCGCGCTCACGAGCGCCGTCGAGCCGCTCCGCATGGCCAATCGCGTATGCCAACAGGACGTCTACGAGTGGTCGATCGCCAGTCTCGACGGTCAGGCGGTCGCCGCGAGCAACGGCCTCGCGCTGTCGCCGACGGTAGCCCTCGACCAGGTCGGGCCGGTCGACGTCCTGTTCGTCTGCGGCGGTGTGCAAGTGCAGCAGGCGGTGACGCGCGATCTCGTGAGCGCGCTGCGCCGGCTCGCGCAGCGTCGTGTCGCCCTCGGGTCGTCTGTGCACCGGGGGTTATGCGCTCGCCAAGGCGGGTCTGCTCGACCGGTATCGCGCGGCGATTCATTGGGAGAACATGTCGGCGTTGCGGGAGGAGTTTCCGCGGATCGTGTTCACCGAGCAGCTCTTCGCGATCGACCGCGACCGCTACACCTGCTCGGGCGGCATCGCGCCGCTCGACCTGATGCTCAACATGATCACGGACCATCTGGGGCGCGACATCGCATCGCTGATCTCCGAGCAGTTCATCCTCGACCGCATCCGCAATGCCCAGGACCGCCAGCACATTCCGTTGCAGGCGCAGGTCGGCGTCTTTCACGAGCGGCTCATCAAGGCCGCCGCGCTGATGGAGGCCAACATCGAGGACCCGATCCCGCTCGACGAGCTGGCGGCGTCGATCGGCGTCTCGCGCCGGCAGATCGAGCGGCTGTTCAAGCAGCATCTGGATCAGGTGCCGACGAAGTATTACCTGGAGCTCCGCCTGCGCCGGGCGCGCGAGCTCCTGCTGCAGACCTCGATGTCGATCACGGATATCACGACGGCCTGCGGGTTCCAGTCGCCGCCGCATTTCTCCAAGTGCTACCGCAACGCCTTCGGCCATCCGCCGAGCGCGGAACGGCAGACGAATCGCGCGGCGAGCCATTGAACGTTCCCTCGCTCCCCGCGTCGGTATCCTTCGCGTAACGACAATCGACGTCGCCCGCCGATGCGCCGCTATTCCGTCACCAGCCTCGTTCGCAATGCGTTCAGCCACCACGAGCGTTGGCCGGCCGTCTGGCGGACGCCGGAGCCGAAGCGGGAGTACGACGTCGTCATCGTCGGTGGCGGCGGGCACGGACTCGCCACCGCCTATTACCTTGCCCGCGACCACGGCATCACCAATGTCGCCGTGGTGGAAAAGGGCTGGCTCGGTGGCGGCAACACGGGGCGCAACACGACGATTGTCCGCTCCAACTACCTTTGGGACGAGGCCACGCACCTGTACGAAAAGTCGATGCAACTGTGGGAGGGACTCTCGCAGGAGCTCAACTTCAACGTGATGTTCAGCCAGCGCGGGGTGCTGAACCTCGGCCACTCGCTGCAGGACATGCGCGACATCGCGCGGCGCGTGAACGCCAACCGGTTGAACGGCGTGGATGGCGAGATCCTCGATGCGGCGCAGGTGAAGGCGATGGTGCCGATCCTCGACACCTCGCCGGGTGCGCGCTATCCGATCCTCGGCGCTTCGCTGCAGCGCCGCGCTGGAATCGCTCGTCACGACGCGGTCGCCTGGGGATTCGCCCGGGCGGCCGATGCGCGTGGCGTGGACATCATCCAGAACTGCGAGGTCACCGGCATCCGGCGCGAGGGATCCCGCGTGACCGGTGTACAGACCGCAAAGGGATTCATCAAGGCGAAGAAGGTCGGTGTCGTCGCCGCGGGCCATTCCAGCGTGCTCGCGGCGATGGTGGACCTGCGCCTGCCGATCGAAAGCCATCCGCTGCAGGCACTCGTGTCCGAGCCGCTGAAGCCCGTGCTGCACACCGTCGTGATGTCGAATGCCGTGCACGGCTACATCAGCCAGTCCGACAAGGGCGATCTCGTCATCGGGGCCGGCATCGACGCCTACACCGGCTATGGGCAGCGGGGCAGCTTTTCCATCATCGAGAATGCGCTCGCGGCCATCGTCGAGCTGTTCCCGATTTTTTCCCGCGTGCGGATGAACCGCCAGTGGGGCGGGATCGTCGACGTGTGTCCGGACGCCTGCCCGATCATCGGGCTCACCCCGGTACAGGGCCTCTACTTCAATTGCGGTTGGGGAACGGGTGGCTTCAAGGCGACACCGGGATCGGGCTGGGTGTTCGCGCACACGATCGCCCAGGACCGTCCGCACGAGTTGAACGCGGCCTTTTCGCTCGACCGCTTCTTCACCGGCCGCCTGATCGACGAGCACGGCGCTGCTGCGGTCGCGCACTGAGCGGGCGAGCACGCCAACCATGCTGCTCATCACCTGTCCCTGGTGCGGTCCGCGGGAGCAGACCGAGTTCTCCTGTGGGGGCGAGGCGCACATCGCGCGGCCGGCCGAACCGGACGCGCTCACCGACGAGCAATGGGGCGATTACCTCTTCATGCGCAAGAACCCGCGCGGCCGCCACCTCGAGCAATGGGTGCATACGCACGGTTGCCGGCGGTGGTTCAACGTGGAGCGCGATACCGTCAGCTACCGGATCACGTCCGTCTACAAGCCGGGCGATCCGGCGCCTGGGCGCGGCGCGTGAGCCAGGGCCATCGCCTTCCGGTCGGGGGGCGAATCGACCGTCGTACGCGCTTGCGTTTCACGTTCGATGGCCGGACCTACGAGGGCCACGCGGGTGACACGCTTGCCTCGGCGCTGCTCGCCAACGGCGTGACGGTCGTTGCGCGAAGCTGGAAGTACCATCGTCCGCGCGGCATCGTCGCGAGCGGCGTCGAGGAACCCAACGCGATCGTCCAGCTGGAATCCGGCGCCGCCACGGTGCCCAACGCGCGGGCGACCGAAGTGACGTTGTACGACGGCCTGGTCGCGTCGAGCGTCAACGCATGGCCCGGCGTCGGCTTCGATCTCATGGCGATCGCCGGATGGTGCGCGCGCGTCATCCCGGCCGGGTTCTACTACAAGACGTTCATGTGGCCGCGGCGGTCCTGGATGCGCTACGAGCATTTCATCCGCAAGGCGTCCGGCCTCGGCACTGCGCCCGCGGAGCGCGATCCCGACCACTACGACAAGATGAACGCGCACTGCGACGTGCTGGTGGTCGGCGGAGGTCCCGCCGGGCTCGCGGCGGCATGGTCGGCGGGCAAGGCCGGGGCGCGGGTCATTCTCGCCGACGAACAAGGTGAGTTCGGCGGCAGCCTGCTCGGCCTTCGCGACGAGGCGTTCGGTGGCTCCGCTTCGAAACCACCAGCGCAATCGCCGGCGAGCCCAGCAACACCATTGCACAATCCGGTGTCACGATCGACGGCGCTTCGCCTTCGGCATGGGTGTCGCGGATCGTCACCGAACTGGCCGCGATGCCGGACGTGCGATTGCTCACGCGCAGCACGGTGTTCGGCTATCACGATCACAACTTCCTGACGATTGCCGAGCGGCGCACCGACCACTTGCCGTTGGGTCAACGCAAGGGAGCGCGCGAGCGCGTCTGGCGCGTACGCGCGAAGCAGGTGGTCCTGGCGACCGGCGCCATCGAGCGTCCGCTGGTGTTCCCGAACAACGACCGTCCCGGCGTCATGCTCGCCGGGGCAGTATCCACGTACGTGAATCGTTATGGCGTCCGGCCGGGATCGCGCGCCGTGGTGTTCGCGAACAACGACGGTGCGTATCGGGCTGCGCTCGATCTCGTCGCGGCGGGCATCGCGGTGGCGGCGGTCGTGGATCTTCGCGCAAATCCGGGCGGCGAGTTCCCAACGAGGGTGCGCAAGGCGGGAGTCGACGTGATCGCAAATGCGGCCGTTGTCGACATCTCGGGCGTGAAGCGCGTGCGCGCGGTGAAGGTGATGGCGCTCGATGCGACGGGGCAACGCGTCACTGGTCCGGCGAAGGTCATCTCCTGCGATCTCGTCGCCGTATCCGGCGGCTGGAGTCCGGTCGTGCACCTGCACGCGCAATCGGGGGGCAAGCCGCGTTTCGACGAAGCGAAAGCCTGCTTCGTGCCGGGTGTTTCGGTGCAAGCGGAGCGCTCGGCCGGTGCGTGCAACGGCAGCTTCGCTCTCCGCGATTGCATACGGGAAGGAGCGGCGGCCGGGGCCGAGGCAGCGCATGAGTCCGGCTTCTGCGACCGGCGGTGGATCGACTGCGCCAGCGGTCGACGACGTGGTCGAGGAGCCGCTCCGGCCCGTCTGGATCGTGCCTTCGGCCAAGCCACCCGGCCGTGGCCCCAAGCAGTTCGTCGACCTGCAGAACGACGTCACGGCATCGGACATCGTGATGGCGGCGCGCGAGGGATACCATTCGATCGAGCACGTGAAGCGCTACACCGCGCTGGGCTTCGGCACCGACCAGGGCAAGCTCGGCAACATCAACGGAATGGCGATCCTGGCGCAGGCGCTCGGCAACGACATCGCGAGCACCGGCACCACGACGTTTCGCCCGAACTACACGCCAGTCACCTTCGGCGCGATTGCGGGACGCGATCTCGGCGAGTTCCTGGAGCCCGTGCGCCGGACGGCGCTGCATTCATGGCACGAGGCGCAAGGCGCGCCGTTCGAGAATGTCGGCCAATGGAAACGTCCGTGGTATTTCCCGCGACCGGGGGAGAGCATGGATGGCGCCGTGCGGCGCGAGTGCCTTGCCGCACGCAACGGTGTGGCCATCATGGACGCATCCACGCTGGGCAAGATCGACATCCAGGGCAAGGATTCCGTGACGCTGCTCAACTGGGTCTACACGAACGCGTGGACGAAGCTCGGCGTCGGCCGCTGCCGCTACGGCCTGATGCTCGACGAGAACGGCATGGTGTTCGACGATGGGGTCACGACGCGGCTTGCCGAGCATCATTACCTGATGACGACGACCACGGGCGGCGCGGCGCGCGTCCTGGCGTGGCTCGAACGCTGGCTGCAGACCGAATGGCTGCACCTCGAGGTCTATCTCACGTCGGTGACCGATCACTGGGCCACCGCCGCGGTGGTGGGACCGAAGAGCCGCGCGGTCGTTCAAGCCGTGAGCGAGGGCATCGATTTTTCGCCGGAGGCGTTTCCGTTCATGTCGTGTCGCGAAGGCACCGTCGCCGGCGTCCCGGCGCGCGTCATGCGGATCAGCTTCTCGGGCGAGCTCGCCTACGAAGTCAACGTGTGCGCGAACGAGTCGCGACACGTCTGGGAAGCCTTGATGAGCGCAGGCGCTCCGTACGGGATCACGCCTTACGGCACCGAGACGATGCATGTGCTGCGCGCCGAGAAGGGTTTCATCATCGTCGGACAGGACACCGACGGTTCGGTGACACCAGTCGATCTGGGAATGGACTGGATCATCGCCAAGGGAAAGGACTTCATCGGTCGCCGCTCGCTGGCGCGCTCGGATACGGCTCGCGCCGATCGCAAGCAGCTCGTCGGCCTGCTGACTGAAGATCCGACGGACGTCCTGCCGGAAGGTGGCCAGATCGTCGTCGACGCTTCGGCGGCGGCGCCGGTGCCGATGCTCGGTCACGTGACCTCCAGCTATTACAGCTCCTGCCTGGGCCGCTCGATCGCTCTTGGGCTCGTGCAGGGTGGTCGCCAGCGCATGGGCGAGAAGGTTCAGATTCCGCTCACGAGCGGACGGACAAAGGAGGCGGTCATCGCGAGCCCGGTATTCATTGATCCCGAAGGGACCCGGCAGAATGCCTGAGCCGATCACCAGCGAGAGCCCACTGGTACGCTTTGACCTCGCAACACGCGCGACGCCGTCGCCGGCGAGCGCCGGCGTCGTCGCTTGCGAGCGCGCGTTTCTGGGGCATCTCAATCTGCGTGGCGACGCGCGGGACGCACGTTTCGTGGGGACAGTCCGTGAGGTAGGAGGTGTCGACCTGCCGATCATCCCCAACACGGTGAGCGAAGCTCGGGGCCACATCGGGTATTGGCTCGGGCCCGACGAATGGCTGATCGTCACCGTGGACGAGCACAAGACGATTTTGGAGCGCGAGTTGCGTGCCGCGTTGGTGGGCCTGCGAAACGCTGTTACCGATGTAACTGGCGGCCAGACTGTCGTGGTCGTGCGCGGTGATCGCGCGCGAGATGTTCTGACGAAGGGCTGCCCCATCGATTTGCATCCGCGCGCCTTCGACATCGGGCGATGCGCGCAGAGCCATCTCGCCAAGGCCCCGATCCTCCTCCGGCAGGTAGATCGACAGCCGTCATTCGAGATCATCGTCCGTCGCAGCTATGCCGACTATCTCTGGTCGTGGCTGGAGGACGCGGCCGCCGAATACGGCTTCGGCGTGACAGCATGACGAACGTCCAAGGAAACAATCCGATGGGCGGGGGCATCGCGCTCTTCGACCTGGACTACACGCTCCTCGGCGGGGACGCGACTTACGAGTGGATCCAGTTCCTGATGCGACTTGGCGTCGTGGAGCGCGCGCGATACGAAGCCGAGCTCGACCGCTATTACGACGACTACGCTGCCGGCACGCTCGACATCGTGGCGTTCCTGCATTTTGATTTCGAGCCGCTTGCGAGCTATCCGCGTGCCCAGCTCGAGCAATGGCGGGAACAATATCTGGAGCAGGCGATCGCGCCGATCATTCTGCCCAAGGCGCGCGAGTTGGTCGCATGGCACGAGCAGCGTGGCGACCTGACGATGATCATCACGGCGGCCAACAGCTTCGTGACCACGCCCATCGCGCACATGATCGGGGTGCCGCATCTGCTCGCGAGCGAGCCCGAATGCCGCGATGGGGAATTCACCGGCAGGATCGCGGGCGTCCCGTGCTTCCACGAGGGAAAGGTCGCACGGCTCGAGGCGTGGCTGGCCGGCCGCGGACAGGCACTGACCGACTTTGCAGAAAGCTACTTTTACGGCGACTCGCAAAGCGACGTGCCGCTGATGGAAAGGGTGACGCACCCGGTGGCTGTCGAGCCGGACGACGCGCTGGCCGAACTGGCGCGCTCGCGCAGCTGGCCGATCATATCGCTGCGCTGAATCAAGTAAAATGCGCTCTCCGGAGAGGTGGATGAGCGGTTTAAGTCGCACGCCTGGAAAGCGTGTTTAGGGTAATCCCCTAACGCGGGTTCGAATCCCGCCCTCTCCGCCAGTTTCGCGTTCAGCGACGTCCAAACAAGGCCAACGGATAGTCGAGTTTCCCTCTAGAGATCGCCGTTTTTCGACCAGGGACGGCCAGCAACGTCCATTGACAGCCGGCCTCTTTTTGGGATCAAATTCCCCGGGTGTATTCCCCGTCCGGAAAAAGTAATCCCCACTGGCTAACGACCGCAAGCGTCGAGTCAGCAACACCCCGCGCACGACCTTACAAGCTGTTCGACGGCGGGGGTATGTTCTTGCTGGTGATGCCCAACGGCGCGCGTTATTGGCGCCTCAAGTACCGTTTCGCCGGCAAGGCAAAGTCGCTCTCGCTTGGCGTCTACCCAGAGGTCACCCTCGCCGAAGCGCGTCTCGCACGCGACGATCTACGCGCACTACTCGCGGATGGGATCGACCCGAGCGCAGCTCGCAAAGGAGAACGCTCGGCGACTGTCGCGCGGCAGGTGGACCCGGCCGCGCGCTTTCGGCTCGATAGCGATGGCGCGCTGGCGTTTCGCTTTGGTAACCGAAGCGTCGTCCTAACCCCAGCCGAAACCGGTGAGCTGCGTGCGTTCCTAAACGCGACGCGCGCCGTGATACCCAAGGTGACGACGTGCCCCTAACCAATACTGCCATTCGCAACGCGAAGCCCACCCAGAAAGTACGTCGTCTGTTTGATGGCGGGGGTCTGTACCTTGAGATCTCCCCTGCAGGCGGCCGTTGGTGGCGGATCAAGTACCGCTTTCAAGGGAAAGAGCGACGTCTGTCGCTCGGGGTGTACCCCGACACATCGCTCGCGGACGCACGCTCGCGGCGTGATGATGCGCGGAAGCTCCTCGCAGGGGGAGTCGATCCATCTGCGCAGCGCAAGGCCGACAAGCACGCGGCAAGGATGCGCGACGCGAGTAGCTTCGAGACAGTCGCCCGCGAGTGGTACGCAAAGCAGACCCACGTCTGGGTTGAACATCATGCGTCGGACGTGTTGCGGCGGCTTGAGAACAACCTATTCCCCGAGCTCGGCGCGCGGCCGATCGCAGAGATAACCGCGCCGCAGTTGCTCATGGCGGTACGAAAGATCGAGCATCGCGGCGCTTACGACCTCGCCCATCGCGTGCTGCAGGTGGCGTCACAGATCTTCCGATATGGCGTGGCGACGGGCCGCTGCGAGCGCGATCCTGCACCCGACCTGCGCGGCGCGCTCACGCCGCACAAGAAGAAGAATCAACCAGCCGTCACCCCGGAAGAATTACCGGACCTGCTTCGTAAGATCACTGGTTACGCAGAGATCGGGGACAGGATGACGGGCTGCGCGCTACAGCTTCTCGCGTTGACCTTCGTGCGAACCAACGAGTTAATCGGAGCGGAATGGGAGGAGATTGACCCTGACAGCACGACATGGATTGTCGCGGCCGGGCGCATGAAAATGAAGACCGAACACGTCGTGCCGCTATCGCGGCAGGCGTTGGCGATCCTAGATGAGTTGCGTGCGCTTGGCGGTGGCAGCCGCTTTGTGTTTCCCGGACGCAATCCAGACAAGCCAATGAGCAATAACACAATGCTCTTCGCGCTCTACCGCCTGGGTTTTAAGGGCAAGATGACCGGACACGGTTTTCGCAGCGTGGCGTCCACAATGCTTAACGAATCTGGATTCCGCGGGGATGTAATCGAGCGCCAGCTCGCGCATTCCGGGCGCAATGAAGTCCGGGGCGCCTATAACCGGGCCGAGTACTTGCCCGACCGGCGTGCGATGATGCAGCAATGGGCGGACATGCTCGATGCGTTGGCGCGCGGCGCGAAGGTGACCCCCCTGCGACGGCCGTTAACGAAGTGAAATGGCCTGATGACGGCATGCGCCGCGAGCAGGAAGGGGAATTCAAGGAGATTTTGGACCAAGATGTCCGAGAGCGAGCATGTGCGATCGCATTGCTTCGCCAAATGCTTGACGAGGAACAGCAGTGTTTGCATTGACCGGTCGACCCCGCGGCTAGCCCAATGGGGTGGGGACCAGATTTCCTTGCTCGGACGGTGTGAAGTTCGCCTTCAATGCCAAACGTGGAAGGGGCGGAATGCAAAATGACGAACTCGAAATTGATCCTCTCTGGTATTTGCACGATGAATTCACGGTGGAGCAGGCGGCGGCACTGATTGCCGGATATGACCCCGGGTACATCGCCCGGTGCAGGAACGACACCAATTTCGAGGGCCAATTTCCGAAGATCTACGCGGCGCAGACGGCGCTTATCAATGCAATCAATGGCCGGCGGTTGAAAGCGACCATCCGACGAAACGCACATATTCAGGGATGGGACGAATCACCATCCGAGGACGAGAGGCTGCGACGACTGGAGTTCATCGATGATGGCTGGGCGACGCAGGGAAGGGATTATTCCAAGCTAAAGGTAGCCTTTTGCGAATCGCCGGATTGGGCGTTGACTACCATCTTGCTTGATAACGTCCGCGCTTGGCTGACGAGTCGTGGAGTAAGAGCCGGCTTCTTCTTTCCGACTGCGACCGGTGCTTCTGGTTACCTTGAACGCGACAATCCACGCTATGCCCCCAAGTTAGCGGCGGCGGTGCGGGCATGGCAGGCCGTTACCGATCCGAACGGTAAGCATCCGAAACAGGCTCTTGAAAAATGGCTGCGAGAGCATGCGGCTGATTTTGATTTGACCGACGACGATGGCAAACTGAACGAGCAGGGCATCGACGAGTGCGCCAAGGTGGCAAACTGGCAACCCGGCGGCGGCGCACCAAAGACCCCCGCCAAGTAACCCACCTACCCCCAAGCACCGCGCCAGCAGTGGGTTTTGCCGCTGGCGCGGGGACGAACCCGCCCACCCCCGCACCGGGGAACTCGGCTACCCATCCTCGATTTCGCGGGGCGAGTTTTCGCAACCCGCCTGCCTATTCAGGCGAGCGTTGTGATCCTTAAATGCAGGCATGTTCAACAACACCCTACGGGGTGCAAACATGCTGCACACCATCTTTCGGCTTCCTGCTGTTAAATCTGAATCGGGTTACTCCCGGTCCACGATCTACCTTCGCATCGCCCAAGGCTTGTGGACGAAGCAGGTGAGCTTGGGGCCGCGCTGCGTCGGCTGGCCCGCCCATGAAGTCGCCGCGCTGAACTCAGCTCGCATCGCCGGCAAGTCCGACGACGAAATTCGCACCCTCGTCGTGATGCTGGAAGCGAACCGAAAGGTCGCATCGTCGGCGCCCCTGAGCCAATCCGACCGGCGCAGACCCGGCCGAAATGCTCCCTACCATAAAGACCAATCCTTGTCGAAAGACAAGGCCCGGGGCCGCCTACGCGGCGCTGCGGCCTCGTGCAATACCCAGCCGCCTCGCACAAACATGAAAAGGAACAGACACGTGAAACAGAACGAGATGATCCCCAGCAAGTATCTGAAGCAGGACGATGTGGAGCGTGACACGCTGGTGACCGTTGTCGCGCTAAAGCAGACCAACGTCGCGCGCGACGACGAGCCGCCGGACATGGAGTGGGTGATTCAATTCGCCGAATTCGCCAAGCCGATGGTGCTCAACACCACGAACAAGAGGCGGCTCTTTAAGGCCTTGGGCGAGGACAGCGACGACTGGATCGGCGGCAAGATGATCTTGTACGTAGACCCTGATGTCGAGTACGGCGGCAAGATCACTGGCGGGCTGCGTCTGCGCGCAGCACCGCCGGCCAAGCGACCGAACAGGAAAGTCACCGTTACGGATTCCAGCGGCGAGACCTTCGAGAACGACATTCCCTTCGAGTGAGCATCAACTGGCCGCCGCCCCTGACCGGGCGGCGGTCGGCTGGAGTATAGACCATGGAGATCATCAGCTGGCGGGCCGCGCGCCTGGCGAAAACGGACGCCGGCACCGATACGTTGCAAACCCTATCCCGCACTTTTTCGTCGCGTCAAACGGCGCTCGCCCATGCCCAGCTCGCCGGCGACGGCGCCTTCATCAAGGTCGTGACGGCCTACGTGAAGGACGCAAAGGCGGCATTATGCTAACGCCGGCGCTGCAGTCAGCACCTCTCAATGCGGCACCGTGGTACCGCGCCCAGACGCGCGAATTCCTGATGCGGCTCGATCCCGAGGCCGCGCGCTGGACGTTCCAGGCGTTCGACGACTCGCCGGCGAAGCGGCACGAGTTGGCGATGATCAGGCACGGTGACTTCGGCAACCGCGTCGCCTGGCTCGACCTCATGCAGCAACAAGGCGCCGGTGTGTTCGTCACGATCAACGAGACCGACTTCACCGGACGACAGACGCACAACATCAAGCGCGTGCGCGCCGTGTTCGTTGATCTGGACGGCGCCCCGCTCGGGCCGGTGCTTGAAGCCGGACTCGACCCACACATCGTGGTCGAATCGTCGCAAGCGAAGTATCACGTCTATTGGCTGACCGACGACTGCCCGCTGGATCAATTCTCCAGAGTTCAGCGGGCGCTGGCACGGCGTTTCGGTGGCGATCCGTCCGTGCATGATTTGCCGCGCGTCATGCGACTGCCCGGATTTTTCCACCTCAAAGGCAAAGCACAGACAACGAAGTTGCTCGAGGGTATCGGCACCGCGGCGCCACCTTATGCGCTCACCGAAATCGTCGGGGCGCTCAAACTGGAACTCGACGTGCCTGGGGAAAGGCCGCCGGCCCGGTCGAATGCTGACCTCTCATAGGGAGCTACATCGTATGGCTTGCACGCGAAGGGAACGACCTTTGTGCCCTGCTACTTGAAACCGAAGTCTCTACGAAAGTCGCGAAATCAATGGTCCGCGAAGGAAAGAAGAACGGTACATCAGTCGTAGTCATCGACGACCACCGCGGGGTGGTGGCAATGCAGGAGTTCGACGGAGAATGGAGCTGGAGCGTGTGGGAATTACGCCTGCACCAGCAGTTCGACGACGAGGAGGACGCCTACGGCTTCGGCGAGGCTAGCGACGCCGCCTATGAGGCTCGAGGCGAACCGCCCCCGCGTTGGACAGTCATGACGTTCTGATGAGTAGAACGGTAGAAACGCAAGAACCGATCGCTACTGCCTGGCTGCAAGAAGTCCAACAGAGTCGGACAGCGGCGCGGCCTTGCAAGGCGTTAGCTGCCGACAAGGCGATGCCAAGACACTCGGCTCGGCGGTACTTCGACATCCACTCGCGCGCGAGCAGACTGATGAGTCACCAAGCGGGCGCGGCGTGCGAGAAGAAAGGAGTCGTATTAGCGTGAGACTGTGGGCGCCGGATCACCCTCGCGGCTGCGCGATCTGCCTGCTCGATGGCCGCATGTTTTGCGTGCCATGCGACCCAGCGGGCATCGAAACCCCAAAGTCGTTTCTCCGCGCGGCAGTCGCTCGTGGCTGCGTCCCGGTCGGTACGGAGCCGGAAGAAGCCGAGCCCGACACTTTCCGCCGGGGGACCATGATCGGCGAGGCAGCAAGAAACGCCATGGCGAACGCCAGAGCACCCGGCAGCATGACGGGTCAACCCGCGACCTCGCGCCCAACGGGCGTCGATCCTGACGCCCTGGCGCGCCCAAGAATGACGGCGCAAGTGGCGGCGAACGTGAGCACGCCGCCCGCCATCCTCCGCGATCCGACGGCAGACAGAATCCTTCACCAACTTCGGCGAGCAGGGAACGCGGGCTTGACCCGGACGGACATCAGCGGCGTGTTCAAGCGCAACCTACCAGCCGAGCGGATCGGTGCTGCTCTCGAACTGCTCCGTGGCAATGGTCGCGCGATGTGCGAAACCGTAAGCACCGCGGGACGGCCGACTGAGGTGTGGCGAGCCACGGAATGAACCGGCTCGATAGATAAAAGACGAGGCAACGAAATAAGCACTCGTCCACGTTCGCCGCGCTCGCTTTTTTCGTAACTGGCGTCGACCGATTCCGCTCGACCATGAACGTTGTGAACTACCTGTCGTCCCATCCACACGCATACCGACTCCGCTACTGGACACATCGGCCCGGTGCCCGCTTCCAGTCTCGAATCATGCATAGGACTGTCCCCGAGTTGCCTTATCATTTCGCAAAACGGAAAAGGACAATGGGCGGCTTTGGTAGCGGTCGACGTGGGGGTAGCAGGGCGAGAGCGACGACGGACGAAGTTTGCGCAATTGACGTGCGACGGTGGCAACGAGAAAAGTTGCTGGCGAGGTACTGTTTTCAAATCAATTGGACGCGATTTGACCAACCGACGGCGTCCTTACTAAATAGTCCCTAAGTTAGCCTACAAAGGCCTTGTATGATGCGCGACATTGTCTATACTGAAGACATGAAGCGCGATGGCCGCACCTTGGATCACCGGACGTTGGAGGAGATCCGGCGCATGGCGGTGGAACGGGTGCGCGAGGGCGAAGATCCAAGCACGGTGATTGCCTCGTATGGGTTTTGTCGCACCACGATCTACAAGTGGCTGCGTACGGCGAGCGGACGGGGTAAGGGCCTGCGCGCCCTGGCCTCGCGCAAGGCGACGGGACGACCGCGGACGCTGACGGTGGCGCAAGAGCGGCAGGTCTTTCGTTGGCTCAACGGCAAGGATCCACGGCAATACGGATTCGACTTTGCCTTGTGGACGCGCAAGGTCGTCGCTGCGTTGATCGAGCGCGAGTTTGGGGTGAAGCTCGGGCTTACGGCGGTGGGGAAGTTGCTGGCGAAGCTGGGCTTGACCCCGCAGAAGCCGCTGCAGCGGGCGTACCAACGCGATCCGGAAGCCATTGCGCGGTGGCAACACGAGATCTATCCCCGGCTGGCCCAGGACGCCAAGGCGCGCGGGGCGCAGATCTATTTCTGGGATGAGTCTGGCTTTCGCGCCGATGCAGTGCGGGGCAAGACGTGGGGTGTGCAGGGCCAAACGCCGGTGGTAGCCGTTCCCGGGCAGCGCCAATCGATGTCGGCCGCCTCGGCGGTCAATGCCCGCGGCGCCTTCTGGTTTGTGACCTACCAAGGCGCACTCAACGCGGAACTGTTTGTCGACTATCTCCAGCGGCTGATGAAACAGCGCAAGAAGCCGCTGACGCTAATTCTGGACAGCCTGCCGGCGCACAAAGGGCCGGTCGTGCGCCGCTACGTTGACTCGCTGCAGGGCAAGTTGCAGTTGCATTATCTGCCGGGCTACGCGCCGGAGCTCAATCCCGATGAGCTGGTGTGGAACCATATGAAGCGCACCGGGACCGCGAAGAAACCGCTGCGCCAAGGCGACCAGTTGCAGTCGCGCATCGACGCCGATCTGCAGGCGATTCAACGCGACCCCAAACTCGTGCGCTCATTCTTCCGCGCTCCTTCCGTCGCCTATATTAGTGACTGCTGAGTAATTGCCCGTCCAGAAGTAGACCGCGTGTATCTGATTTATCGCTATCGGGTCAGTGACGGCAAATGGAAGATCGAGCGTCGTGCGGTGCGCCTGGACTGGACGAGCTGCCACTTCGGCGGGCAGCGCGCTTGGTTCTTGTGCCCCAATTGCAATCGCCGGGTCGCCGTCCTTCACGGAAGCGCGACTATCGCCTGCCGGCACTGCTTTGGGCTTGCCTATTCGTCCACGCGAGAAGGCAAGGCGCAACGCGCTGGACGACGCGCCGAAAAACTGCGTGCACGCCTCAAGTGGCGCCGGGGAATTGCGTGGGGCGTGGATCGGAAGCCGCCGTACATGCATTGGGATACGTTTTTCCGCCTTGCCGGCCAAGTGGCGGAGTTGACGTCCGTCGCAATGGCGCCCACGTTGCGACAGCTTGGCATCCGATCCAACTTGTGACTCTGGTGCGCACTCAACCGCCTTCGGTCGGCGATCAGTCGTGGGTGGCCGACGCTGACGGGCCGACCGCTTCAGACGGGGAGCAGCCATTCGGTGGGCGCGTTTCAGTGGCGGTCACCGGCCACAAGCGGTCGTCGCGTCTCGTGCTCCAAAGCGGTCATCACCGACTGCCGTGGCCGCCATCACGCGACTGTCTGATCGAATTCGGAGTCCCACGCCGATTAGCTTGGGGGGTGCGAAGGAGCATCGAATCTCCCGCAGCGGCGAGCCCGCGCCCGGGCCGGACGCGGCGACGCTATACTCGCTGCCACTACGCTACGCTCGACCTGAATCCAAATTCCGCCCTCATAGGCTCGACAGTGCTTTCGCGTCGCACGTTTCTTGTCGGAACATTGCTACTGGCTGCACGACCTCTGGCAGCCCGAGCGCAGCAAGTGAAAGCGACCCCACGGATCGGTGTTTTGGCCCAGGACCTGCAGCCCGGGTTGCTCGAGACGTTTCGCGACGAGCTTCGCACGCTCGGCTATGTCGAAGGACGTAGCATCAGCATAGAGCTGCGGAATGCGGCGGGACACAACGAGCGGCTTCCGACTCTTGTCGAGGAACTGCTGCGTCTCAAAGTCGACGTGATCGTCGCGATCAATACGCCAGCCGCCCAGGCAGCCAAGAACGCCACCCGGACAGTCCCGGTCGTCATCATGCGGGTAGCCGATCCCGTTAAATCCGGTCTCGTGGCCAGTCTCGCTCATCCCGGCGGGAACGTCACGGGGGTGAGCTTCATGCCCGATGCGCTCGGACCGAAAGGCGTCGAGTTGCTCCGGGAAACGCTTCCGAAGATCTCGCGGATGGCGGCGCTCTACCAGGGCGACAACGCGGGCGCGGTCGTGATCGTTGACGAGGTTGAGCGCAAGGGCGAGAGACTGGGTCTGAAGTTCGTTCGTCTTCCCGTGCGCGACCCGAACGATTATGCGGGCGCGTTCGAAGCCGCGTCACGCGCTCGGTCGGAAGCCGTGTTCGTCATGGACGACGGAGCGATTACGAAACATCGGCGACAAATCCTCGACCTGGCCGCGAAGCACAATCTGCCCGTGGTGTCCATCTACCGGGACTTTGCGGAGTCAGGGGGTCTCATTGCATATGGGCCGAGCCTGAACGCCGTATATCGACGCGCTGCGGCATACGTGGACATGCTCCTCAAAGGCAAGGTGGCGAGTGATCTACCGGTCGAGCAGCCTGCCAAGTTCGACCTTGTCATCAATCTCAAGACGGCGAGGGCACTTGGAATCACGATTCCGCAGTCGGTGCTGCTGCGCGCGGATGAGGTGATTCAGTAGCGAACGTTGCGAGTTGATCGTGGTTGAATGTCCGGTTCTTGTACGACACGATGGCTGGTTAGGGTCGGGTACGGCCGCCCGGTCTCCGGTGATGAGCGACGGGTCTACGGTATACACCGGCCGTTCACACGTAGATGGCAGCTGCGCGTCAATCAGCGGCCGCTCGGTCGAATCGACCCGAACGCGTGCTTTGTTCGTTGTGTTCGGTACGACGTATGAAGTGCGAAGTGGAAGGACGCCAACCGCCGCCCGGGAAGTTGCGCGCACCGTGTCACGGACCACGGATGCGTCTTGTCCATCGCGCGGACCGGCGCGAGACCAGGCGATCAGCCCATCATCGCGAGCACCGCGTCGCCCTTGCGACGGATGTGCTCGCGCATCAGCCGAGCGAGGCCCTCGCCGTCGCGCGCGCGCAGCAGCTCGACCATCCGCTGGTGCTCGCGCACGGCAGCGTTCCACTTCGCCGCGTCGAGGTTCGAGCGGAAGCGCAGGTTCTGGATGCGCAGGTTGAGCCGCCGCATCGTGTCGTGAAGCAGCTCGTTGCGCGACGCCGTCGTGATCGCGTCGTGGATCTCGCGGTTGTGCCGGTAGTACTCGACGAGGTCGTGCCTGGCGTGGCACGCCTGCAGCTCGAAAGTCCGCGCCGCGATCTCGGCGATCTCGGCGTCGGTGGCGTGCTTGCACGCGAGCTCCGCCGCGAGCGCCTCGAGCGCGCCCATGATCTCGAAGCTCTGCCGCACCGCATCCGGCGACATGTGCGCGACGAACGCACCGCGGTTCGGGACGACGGCGACGAGTCCGTCGTTCGCCAGCAGCCGCAGCGCCTCGCGCAGCGGCGTGCGCGACACGTCCATTCGCTCGCACAACTGGCGCTCGTTCAGGCGCGCACCGGGCGCCAGGTCGCCCTGGATGATCAACTCGCGCAATTGCTCGGCGATGGCAGCCGGCAGCGTCTGGCGGTCGACGGGCAGGGCAAGGTCGGCGGTGTCCGTCATGTTTTAAGTATACCAAACTGGACGAAGGTCCGAGCCATCGGGACTCCCGGACCGCTCAGGCCCTCATCCAGCTATAGAGTGTGGACCAGGTTGAACTGCTTGACAACCCATTTCGAGTTGCGTATGGTGTATTGTATACCAACGATCGCTGATGGTCCGAAGCGCCTCCCGCCCGCCACGAACTTGCCGAGCTTCCCACGATGAACCGCGATTCGCACCCGTCCGGCCGACACTTCCTCCAGATCCCTGGCCCGACCAACGTACCCGACCGCGTGCTGCGCGCGATCGACCGCCCGACGATCGACCATCGCGGTCCCGAGTTCGGCCGGCTCGGGCTCGACGTCCTGACGCGCATCCGCGGAATCTTTGGGACGCAGCAGCCGGTCGTGATCTACCCGTCGTCGGGCACCGGCGCGTGGGAAGCGGCGCTCGTCAACACGCTCTCGCCGGGCGATCGCGTGCTGATGGCCGAGACCGGACATTTCGCGACGCTCTGGAAGCGCATCGCCGAACGCCTGGCGCTCGTGCCCGAGTTCCTGCCCGGCGACTGGCGGCACGGCGCCGACCCGGACGCGATCCATGCCCGCCTCGCGGACGACCGCCCACGCGCGATCAAGGCCGTGTGCGTCGTGCACAACGAGACGTCGACCGGCGTGGCGAGCCGCATCGCCGACATCCGCCGCGCGATCGACCGCGCCGCGCACCCCGCGCTGTTCATGGTCGACACCATCAGCTCGCTCGCGTCGATCGACTACCGCCACGACGAATGGGGCGTCGACGTCACCGTCGGCGGCTCGCAGAAGGGGCTGATGCTTCCGCCTGGGCTGTCGTTCAACGCGGTCAGCGAGAAGGCGCGCGCCGCGTCGCGCGCCGCGAAGCTGCCGCGCAGCTACTGGGGCTGGGACGAGATCCTCGCGTCGAACGCGAAGGGCTACTGGCCGTACACCCCCGCGACGAACCTGCTCTACGGGCTGCAGGCGGCGCTCGACCAGCTCGAGGAGGAGGGGCTCGCCAACGTGTTCGCGCGCCACGACCGCCACGCCGAAGCGACGCGCAGCGCCGTGCGCGCGTGGGGCCTCGAGATCCTGTGTGCGGACCCCGCCGAGTACTCGAGCTCGCTGACCGGCGTCTTGATGCCCGCCGGCCACGACGCGGACGCGTTCCGCTCGGTCGTGCTCGACGCCTTCGACATGTCGCTCGGGCAGGGGCTCGGCAAGCTCTCCGGCAAGGTGTTCCGCATCGGGCACCTCGGCGACTTCAACGACCTGATGCTGATGGGCACGCTGGCCGGTGTCGAGATGGGCCTGGGCCTCGCCGGCGTCCCGCACCGCCAGGGTGGCGTGCAGGCGGCGATGCAGTCGCTCGCGCCAGCGCCCGCGCGCAATGAATCCCGTCCCGCGGTGGCTGCCGACTGACGCAGTCCCCGCTTTCCATCGTCCGTTCCCTTGAAGGAGTACCCATGAAGCTGTCGATGCTCGTCGCGGCGGTCGCCGCGGCCGTCCTCGCAACCCCCACGCTCGCGCAGGACAAGATCAAGCTGAAGGCGATCGGCCAGCCGCTCGCGACGGGCCTCATTCAGAAGGACAAGGAGCAGCCGTTCTTCGAGTCGCTCGCGCAGAAGACCGGCCTGCCGATCGAGGTCGAGTACAAGCCGATCGATACGCTGGGCGTCAAGGACACCGAAGAGCTGCGCATGATGAAGTCCGGGCTGTTCGAAATCGTCTCGCTGCGCGTGTCGCAAAACGCGCGCGACGAGCCGATGCTGCTCGGACTCGACCTCGTCGGGCAGAACCCGGACTACGCGACCGGCCGCCAGTCGTCCAAGGCATGGTTCGAGCCGCTCGACGCGCGGCTGCAGCAGCAGTTCGGCGTCAAGCTGCTCGGCATCTGGCCGTTCGGGCCGCAGGTGCTGTTCTGCAAGAAGCCGATCACCAAGCTCGCCGACGTCAAGGGCCTCAAGGTCCGCGTGTACGACCAGAGCCTCGCCAAATTCATCAGCTCGCTGGGCGGCACGCCGGTCGCGCTGTCGTTCCCCGAGACGCAACAGTCGTTGTCGCTCGGCGTCGTCGACTGCGCGATCACCGGCCCGAGCTCGGCCAACTCGGCGGGCTGGCCGGAGGTTTCGACGCACCAGTTGGCGATCGGCTTCCAGATCGCGCTGAACGCGTACACGATCACGCTGAAGGCATGGAACCAGCTCAAGCCCGACCAGCAGGCGAAGCTCAAGGCCGCGTTCGACGCGCAGACCGAGGAAGTGTGGAAGTACTCGGAGGAGCTCTTCGCCGACGCCGTCGGCTGCAACGCGGGGCGCGACCCCTGCGTGCACCACAAGAAGTACAAGCTGGTCGACGTGCCGGTGACGCAAGGCCGACATCGACATGGTCAAGGTCGCGGTGCGCGACATCTCGCTGCCGGCCTGGGCCGAAGTCTGCGACCAGACGAACCCCGGGTGCTCGCAGAAGTGGAAGTCGACCGTCGGCGCGGCGATCGGCGTCAAGTAACACAACCGCACTCCACACGGGACACGCGATGAATCCGGTGCAGCGGCTCCTCGCCTGGGTATTCGGGCTGGTTTTCGTCGCGCTGTCCTTCGTGGTCAGTGTCGAGACGCTTGCCCGCAAGCTCTTCAACTTCTCGATCCAGGGCGCGGACGAACTCGGCGGCTATGCGCTGGCGGCAGGGTCGGTCATCGCATTCTCGCTCGCGCTGGTCGGCCGCAACCACATCCGGGTCGACGTGTTTTACGAGCACTTCAGCAAGCGGATGCAGGCCGTGCTCAACGCGCTGTCGTCGGTGCTGCTCGCGGTCTTTGCGGTGACGCTCGCGGTCGTCGCGTTCAGGGTCGTGAAGGACACGATGGCGTACGGCAGCACGGCGCCGACCCCGTGGCAGACGCCGCTGATCTGGCCGCAGAGCGTCTGGTACGCCGGACTTCTGGTGTTCGCGCTGGTGACGGTCGTCTACGCCGTCCGCGCGACGATGCTGCTCGTCCGGGGAAGGCTCGACGACGTGAACCACCACTTCCAGCCGAAGAGCGTCAAGGAGGAAGTGCGGGAGGAAGTCGACGACTTCGCCCAGCGCAGCGGCGCACTCGCGACGACGGGTGAGCCCGCGGACATCGCCGCCGTCGCCGGAATCCCGACGACAAGGGAGGTTACCCAATGACGCTCGCGATACCCGCGCTGGGCATCTTCGTCCTGATGCTCGGGATGATGCTCTTCGGCCTTCCGATCGCCGTGTGCATGGCGGCGGTCGGCATCCTTGGCGGCATCGGCGCGTTCGGCGCGCCGTTCATCGACTCGATCGCCCCCGTCGTCTGGGGCACGCTCAACGAGAACCTGCTGACCTGCATCCCGCTGTTCGTGCTGCTGGGCGAGTTGCTGCTGCGCTCGGGCATCGCCGACCGGATGTACGTCGCGCTCTCGGCGTGGCTCGGCGGGCTTCCCGGCGGCCTGCTGCACACGAACATCGGCGCGTGCGCGCTGTTCGCGGCGACGTCCGGCTCGTCGGTCGCGACCGCGGCGACGATCGGCACGGTCGCGCTGCCCTCGCTGCACCGCGCGGGGCTACCCGATGCGCGCCTCGCTCGGCACGCTCGCCGCCGGCGGCACGCTCGGCATCCTGATCCCGCCGTCGGTCAACATGATCGTCTACGGGTCGCTCACCAACAACTCGATCGGCAAGCTGTTCATCGCCGGCATCATCCCCGGCATCCTGCTGACCCTTTGCTTCATGGCCTACATCTACTCCAACGCGGTCGTCACCGGTACGGGCAAGCGCGAGGCGAAGCTGCCGACGGCCGAGCGCGTGCGCACGCTGTCGTACCTGATCCCTCCGGTCGTTGTGTTCGGCATCGTGATGGGCAGCCTCTACTTCGGGATCGCGACGGCGACCGAGTCCGCCGCGCTCGGCGTGCTGGTGGCGCTGTTCTTCGTCTGGCGCGCGGGCAAGCTCACCCGCGAGGTGCTCGAGACATGCTTCCTGCAGACGGCGCGCACCAGCGGCATGATCATGCTGATCATCGTCGCGGCGTTCATCCTGAACCTGACGATCGGCCTCACCGGGATCGCCGACGCGATCACCAAGTGGGTGACGTCGTTCGGGTTGTCGCAGACCGCGCTGCTGCTCGCGCTGACGCTGTTCTACCTGATCCTCGGCATGTTCATGGACGTGCTGTCGATGCAGGTGGCCACCATCCCGATCACCTACCCGATCGTCACCGCGCTCGGGGTCGACCCGATCTGGTACGGCATCTACATCGTGCTGATGTGCGAGCTCGGGATGATCACGCCGCCGGTCGGTATGAACCTGTTCGTCGTGCACGGCATCCGACCGGACAAGGGCGGGATCGAGGACGCGATCTGGGGCGCGCTGCCGTATCGCGGTCATCATGCTGCTGTTCACGTTCCTGCTGATGGCGCTGCCGTGGCTCGCGACGTGGCTGCCCGGCCAGATGATCTAGCGCGCCGGTCGGATCCTGCCGGCGCGGGCGGCGCCGGAAACACTTGTGGGAGTCGAGGAGGAATGGGGCTTCGAACGGAAGTCTTGGCGGCGTTCTATCAGGATTCGGTCGTCCTGATGCGCGTCTCGGCCGAGGTGCGCGAGCGCCATGCGGTGCGCGAAGTCGCGCTGTTCATGGGCACGCCGGCGAACCACGCGCTGCTCGAGCAGGCGGGGCTCGCGACGGCCGAAGGGCGCGGCGCAGGGCCGAACGACCTGGTGATCACGGTCAGCGCGGACGACGACGCCATCGCGCAGGCGGCGATCGCCGCGGTCAGGTCGGAGCTGACCGAGACCGTGAAAGCGAGGGAGGCCACCACCGAGCACCGGCCGCGCACCCTCGACGGCGCGTTGCGCGCGATGCCCGATGCGAACCTTGCGTCGATCTCGGTGCCCGGCGCCTACGTCAGGGTGGAGGCGATGGCCGCGCTGCGCCGCGGGCTGCACTTGTTCATTTTCAGCGACAACGTGCCGCTCGAGGACGAGATCGCGCTCAAGCAGGAGGCCGTGCGCCGCGGGCTGCTGTGCATGGGGCCCGACCAGGGCACCGCGTATCTCGGCGGCACGGGACTCGGCTTCGCGAACGTCGTCGCGCGGGGGCGCGTGGGCTGCATCGCCGCGTCGGGCACCGGGCTGCAGGCGGTCGTGTCGCGACTCGACGCGCTGGGCGAGGGCATCTCGCACGCGATCGGCGTCGGCGGCCGCGACCTCTCCGAGTCGGTCGGCGGCGCGATGACGCTGTTCGCGCTCGACGCCCTCGCGAACGACACGACGACCGAGGCGATCGTGCTGGTCTCGAAGCCGCCGCATCCCTCGGTGCTCGCGCGCATCGAGCAGAGGCTCTCGACGATCGCCAAGCCCGTCGTCGTCTGCTGCGTCGGCGCGCAAGCGCGCGATGGCGGCCGCGGTGTGTTCGTCGAGACGCTGCACAAGGCGGCCGACGCCGTCGTCGCGCTGCTCGCCGGAAGGCCGTGGCGGGACGAGGCGCTGACCGACGCGGCGCGCGTGCGCGAGTGCCTGCGCGGGCGCGACCCGCACCGGTTCGCGGGCCGGCACATCGTCGGCCTGTACACGGGCGGCACGCTCGCCTACGAGACGCGCCTCCTGCTCACCGGCATCTTCGGCGAGGGACATCCGCACCGCACCCTCGACCTCGGCGACGACCAATACACCGTCGGCCGCCCGCACCCGATGATCGACCCCCGTTCGCGCGCCGAGGCGATCGTGCAGGCGGCGCAGGAGCCGGAGGTCGGCGTGCTGCTCGTCGATCTCGTGCTGGGCAAGGGCGCGCACGCGAATCCCGCGCAGCCGCTCGTCGCGGCGGTGAACGACGCGCGGCGGATCGCGACGGCCGGCGGACGCGAGCTCGCGGTGCTGGCGACGCTCATTGGCACCGCGCGCGACCCGCAGGGGCTCGACGCGCAGGCGCTGGCGCTGGCCGACGCGGAAATCGTGACGCTTGCGACCAATGCCGACGCCGCACGCTGCGCGGCAATGCTGGTGGGCGCCGGTGTGGACGAGGCGTCGACGAGGAAGGTGGCGTAATGGACGGAACCCTGCTTCCGGATTCGCTCCGGGTGATCAACATCGGGCTCGAAAGCTTCGCCGACGACCTGCGCGCGGAGGGCGTGCCCGTCGTTCAGCTCGACTGGCGGCCGCCCGCGGGAGGCGACGCGCGGCTCGCCGCGCTGCTCGACGCGCTCGACGACGAGGATTGAGACAGACATGAGCATCAAGGCAGCCAACGAGGAGTGCATCCGCCGTATTCAGGACGGCGGCGCGGTGTGGGTCGACATTTGCACGGCGCGCGACGTCGTGCCGGGCATGGGCGAGTACACGGTGTTTCACGCGGGGCCGCCCTTGCCGTGGGAACGGATGCCCGGGCCTATGCGCGGCGCGATCATCGGCGCCAGCATGTTCGAGGGTTGGGCGAAGACGCCTGACGAAGCGGTGGCACTCGCGGAGAGCGGACGCCTGCGCTTCGACTCGAGCCACCACCACCGCGCGATCGGCCCGATGTCCGGGATCATCACGCCGTCGATGCAGGTCAACGTGCTGCGCAACGAGGCGTTCGGGCTCGACACCTACACGACGCTCTACATGGGCATCGGCAAGGTGCTGCGGCACGGCGCCTACGACGAGACCGTGATGGAGAAACTGCGCTGGATGAACCACGAGCTCGCGCCGCTGCTGCGCAAGGCGGTTCTCGCCGCGGGCGGCGTCGACGTCAAGAGCATCGTCGCGCAGGCGGTGCAGATGGGCGACGAGATGCACAACCGCAACAAGGCGAGCAATCCGCTGCTGATCGTCGCGCTCGCGCGGCATCTCGTTGAGGTAGGCGGCGCGGCCGAGGTCGCGCGCGCGCTCAAGTTCGTCGAGGACGCGGGCCACTTCATCCTGAACCTCGTGATGGCGGGCGCGAAGGGCATCCTCGACGCGGCATCGGGCATCGACGGTTCGACCATCGTCACTGCGATCGCGCGCAACGGCTACGAGACGGGCATCCGCGTCAGCGGCACCGGCGAGCGCTGGTTCACCGCGCCGGCGCCGATGATCAAGGGCGTCTATTTCCCGGGCTTCGGGCCCGAGGACGCGAATCCCGACATGGGCGACTCGTCGATCACCGAGACGATCGGCCTCGGGTCGCTGGCGATGGCCGGCGCGCCCGCCGTCGTCGAGTACGTCGGCGGCACACCCGAATTCGCGCTCGAGACGACGATGCGGATGTACGAGATCACGGTGGCCGAGAGCCAGGCGTTCAAGCTGCCCTCGCTGCGCTTTCGCGGCACGCCGCTCGGCATCGACATCCGCAAGGTGGTGAAGTCCGGCATCACGCCGGTGATCAACACCGGCATCGCGTGCAAGCGTCCGGGCATCGGGCAGATCGGCGCGGGGCTGACCGCGGTGCCGATCGAGTGCTTCGAGAAGGCGCTCGAGGCGTTCGCGCAGACGCGCGGCTTGGCGCTGCCCGCGAACGCCTGATCGCGCCAGCGCGCAGTCTTCGGGAATCCCCATGCAACTGCACGAACTGAGCGCGACGGCGGCGGCGGCTGCCATCGGTCGCGGCGAGATCCGTTCCGAGCAACTGGTGCATGCGTGCCTCGAGCGCATCGGCGCGATCGAGGACCGTGTCAAGGCGTGGACCTGGCTCGATCCCGAGCACGCGCTCGCGCAGGCGCGCGCGGCCGACCGGCGGCAGGCCGCGGGCGAGCCGCTTGGCCCGCTGCACGGCGTCCCGGTGGGCGTGAAGGACATCTTCGACACCGCGGACATGCCGACCGAGAACGGCACCGTGCTGCACGCGGGCAGGCGACCGGACGCCGATGCGACCGCGGTCGCCCTGCTGCGCCGCGCCGGCGCGGTGATCATGGGCAAGACGGTGACGACCGAGCTCGCGGTCTACGCGCCGGGTAAGACGACCAATCCGCACGACCCGCAGCGAACGCCCGGGGGCTCGTCGAGCGGCTCGGCCGCCGCGGTCGCCGCGTCGATGGTGCCGCTCGCCATCGGCACGCAGACCAACGGCTCGCTGATCCGGCCGGCGTCGTTCTGCGGAGTCTACGGATTGAAGCCGTCGCTGGGGGCGATCCCGCGGCACGGCATACTCGCGCAGTCGCGGCTGCTCGACCATCCGGGCGCGTTCGCGCGAACCGTCGACGACATCGCGCTGATCGCGGGCGTGCTGTTCGCGCACGACCCGAACGATCCCGACACCCGCGCCGGCAAAGGTCTCGACGTCCCGGCCGCGATTGGCTCGCCGCTGCGCATCGCCTTCGTGCGCACGCCGTTGTGGCCGAACGCGACCGACGACGCACGCGCGGCGTTTCTCCAGCTCGCCAGTCGCTGGAGCGACGTCGTGCAGGAGGTCGAACTACCGAAAGCCTTCGAATCGGCGATCGAATGGCACCGCACGATCATGGAGTCGGATATCGCGCGCAGCTACAGCGCGCTGTACGCGCGTGGCCGCGACCGGCTGAGCGACATGCTCGTGCAGATGATCGAGCGCGGACAGACGTACTCCGACGCGGATTACCGGCGCGCGCTGGAGGGTGCGGCGGCGCTCGGAGGCGAGCTCGCGCGGATGTTCTCCGAGTACGATGCCATCCTCACGCCGGCGACGCCGGGCGAGGCGCCGGTGGGGCTCGCGACCACCGGCAGCCCGATGTTCTGCACGACCTGGACGCTCTGCGGCGTCCCGGCGCTCACCATGCCGATTCTCGAAGGCGCGCACCGGATGCCGATCGGCGCGCAGCTCGTCGGTCCGAAGGACGGCGACGGCCGGCTGCTCGCGATCGCGCGCGTCCTCGAGGAGCGCGCCCGCGCGGACGCAGCGGAGGTGAGCGCATGAGACCGCCGGGCCGTCCCAAGGGCGAATACCGGAGTGCGCCGCACGAAGGTAGTCCAATGACCCGCGACGATGCCGCAGCCGGCAGCGTCATCGCGATCGCGGCGGAGCGCTTGACGCCCGAGGCTTTCGCCCCGTTCGGCCAGGTGCTGCAAGGCACCGGTGCCGGGGCGCAGCGCAAGCCCTTCGCGGCGCGCATGCACAACGATCGCCCGGCCGCGCAGCCGAACATGACGTGGATGCGCGTGGCTCCGGTGGCGGGAAGCGTCCGGATCGACGCGCTGGAGCGGCATCCGCACTCGAACCAGACCTTCGTTCCGATGAACGGCACGCGGCAGCTCGTCGCCGTTTGTCCGTCGGCGCCCGATGGCAGCCCGCTCGCGTCGCAGCTGCGCGTCTTCGTCGCTGACGGCTCGCAGGCGGTCAACTACGACGCCGACGTCTGGCACGCGCCGCGCATGGCGCTGTGCGCGCCCGGCGAGTTCGTCATGTTCCGGTGGGACGACGGCAGCGCGCTCGACACCGAGCTGCGCACGCTCGAAGTGCCGATCGTCGTCGAGCTTCCGGACCCCCTAGCGCCGTGAACGCTATTTCGCGCGCTGTCGGGCGATACGCGGCTGCTGCAGGCATTGCGCCGCGGTGATCACGGCGGCCGCGTGCATGGCACGTTCGCGCGAGCGATCAATGTCGAGACGCGCGAGGGTGCGCTGTGGACGCTCGCGTGCCGGGCGCTGGGCGACGGACCCGGCGCGCTGGTCGTGGATGCCGCGGAATTCCGGCCATTCGGCGTGGCGTGCGGCGACGGCGTGCGCGTTCACGGCAGCGACTTTGATGGTCGGCGAGCGTCTTTCGATCGCGCTCGACGGCGTGCGGCCATGGGAATGCGTGCTGCCCCGCTGGCCGGATGACGATGCCCGCGTTGCCGCCAACCTCGCGCGCGCGAAGCGTGAGCTCGAAGCCCGCCTCGCGGCGAGCGCACGTGAGCAGATGCCGCTTGCGGCGCACGCGTCCGCGCGGCTGGCCGGTCACGTCGACGCGCTGGTCGCGGCGCTGCGCGAGCACGATGTCGATGCCCTCGCCGAACGTGCCGCGAACATGATCGGACTCGGGCCCGGCCTCACGCCGTCGGGCGACGACGTGCTCGTCGGGCTGCTAGCGGCGCTGCACGTTCCCGGCGCCCCCGGCGAAGCGCTGCGCGGGATCGGGCTGCGCATCGCCAAAGACGCTGCCGGTGGGACGCAACGCGGTGAGCGCCGCGGTGCTGCGCGAGGCGGCGCAAGGGCGCGTGCGCGAGCCCATCGTCGTGCTGCTGCGCGCGCTGCTGCACGGCGGCCCCGACGCGGTTTCTCGGGCGCTCGCCGCGGTCTTCGCGATCGGTGCGACTTCCGGCGCGGACATCGCAACCGGCGTCGCCTGTGCGCTGGAGGCGCAGCTTGGCACAGCGCGCTGGGGCGGACCGCGACCGCGCCGCGCTTCGCTTGCGCACGGTCCTGTTTCGGCCGTCGGGAGCCCGCCGTGATGGGCGACGACGACGCCGCGCTCGAGCTTCCGCGCCGGCTGATCGTTGCGATCAGCAGCAGCGCGATCGACCCTGCCGCCGCACCGCGGCACGCCGCAGGAGCTCAAGGCGCACGCAGCGGCGACGGCGGCCGCGATGCTGCCGCTGCTGCTGCTCGACAACCAGCTGGTCGTCACGCACGGCAACGGACCGCAGGTCGGCAAGCTGCTGCTCGCGAGCGCGATCGCACGCGACCGGATCACGCCGCAGTCGCTCGACATCCTCGTCGCGCAGACGCAGGGTGGCACCGCGTACATGCTGTCCCAGGCATTCGAGAACGCGTTGCGCGCGGTCGGCTCGCCGCGCCACGTCGTGGGACTGGTGACGCAGGTCGAAGTCGACCCGCGCGATCCGGCGTTCGGCAATCCGACGAAGCCGATCGGCCCGATTTTCAGCGAGGCCGAGGCGGCGGCGCTGGCGCGCGAGCTCGGCGTGACGATGAAGGAGGACCGCGGGCGCGGCTGGCGCTACGTCGTGCCGTCTCCGGCGCCGACGCACATCTGCGACATCTCGCTCGTCGAGGCGCTGATGTGCACGCACACGGTCGTCGTCGCGGGCGGCGGGGGCGGCATCCCGGTCGTGCGCGATGCGATCGGGCGCCGCCACGGCGTCGATGCGGTGATCGACAAGGACCTCACCACGGCCGCGATGGGCGCCGTGCTCGGAATTCGCGACATGATGATCCTGACGCGGCGTGCCGAGGGTCGCGCTCGACTTCGGGAAGCCCGGCCAGCGCGAGATCTCGCGTGCGTCGCTGTCGCAGATGCGGCGCTGGCACGCCGAGGGGCATTTCCCGCCCGGCAACATGGGGCCGAAGGTCGAGGCGGCGATCCGCTTCGTCGAGGCCGGCGGCCGGCGCGCGATCATCACCAGCCTCGACTGCGCGCTGCCCGCGCTGCACGGCGTGACGGGCACGCACATCGTTCCCGACGAAGCGATGCGCGAGCCGTCGTCGGCCGCCGTCGAGGGCGGCGTCGCGTGATGCACGGCAGCGGGATACCGGGGAGCGGCGCAGCCGGCACGCTCGAAGGCGCGCGCAGCGAGGCCGCGGCATTCGAGATGCCGCGTCGCCTGATCGTCGCGATCGGCGGCAACGCGATCGACGCGGTCGGCGGAGACGATTCGCCCGAGGCGCAGAAGGAGATTGCCGCGCGGACCGCAAAGGCGATGCTGCCGCTGCTGCTGCTCGACAACCAGCTCGTCGTCACGCACGGCAACGGACCGCAGGTCGGCAAGCTGCTGCTCGCCAACGCGATCGCGCGCAAACGCGTCGCACCGCTCTCGCTCGACATCCTGGTCGCGCAGACGCAGGGCGCGACCGCGTACATCCTCGCCCAGGCGTTCGAGAACGCGCTGCGCGAGGCCGGCAGTCCGCGGCACGTCGTGGGGCTGGTGACGCAGGTCGAGGTCGATTCCCGCGATCCGGCGTTCGGCAACCCGACCAAGCCCGTCGGGCCGTTCTTCCCGGAAGCCGAGGCGAGCGCGCTCGCCGCCGAGTTCGGCGTGACGGTCAAGGAGGACGCAGGCCGCGGCTGGCGCTACGTCGTGCCGTCCCCGCGGCCGCAGCACATCTGCGACATCTCGCTCGCGCAGACGCTGATGTGCCTCGGCACCGTCGTCATCGCGGGCGGCGGCGGTGGCGTGCCGGTCGTGCGCGACGGGCAGGGCCGCAGGCGCGGTGTCGAGGCGGTCATCGACAAGGACCTGACGACGGCCGCGATCGCGAACGTGCTCGGAATCAGGGACATGATGATCCTGACCGCGGTGCCGCGCGTCGCGATCCACTTCGGCACGCCCAGGCAGCGGGAGCTCGCCGCGGTGTCGCTGTCCGAGATTCGCGCTTACCAGGCCGAGGGGCACTTCCCCGCCGGCAGCATGGGCCCGAAGGTCGACGCGGCGATCCACTTTCTCGAAGGCGGCGGCCGGCGCGCGATCATCACCAGCCTCGACACGGCGCTACCGGCGCTGCGGGGCGAGGCGGGGACGCATGTCTTGGGGGACTGGGCATCCGGTATCAGGGGTGCGTGAGCGACCTTGTCCCGATGGGCACGTCGGCCACCGGTAGCAATCGAACGTAGCCTGGGGCCACGCATGCTGCTGCACCGATAGGCGGTTGCGAAGGGCAGTAAGGTATCGATTCCAGACGCGTTGGCGCTTCCGCCCATACCGAAAACCCCTCCCGAATTTGGCACGCCGTAGCCCCGTGTCACGGAGTGCTCTGAGCGCATACCGTAAACAGTTGTTTACCGTATGCCTTTCGGCTATGATTGAGTCACCCACTTCATCACCGAAGTGAACTATGCCGAAGCCAAAGACTGTCGCCCTCTACGCCCGCGTCTCCACGGACGGCCGGTCCACAGAGAATCAACTGCGTGAACTCCGCGCGGCGATTGCTCGCCACGGCTGGACCATCGCTGCGGAGTATGTCGATCGAGGCATCAGCGGTGCCAAGGGCCGGAAGGACCGCCCCCGTTTCGATGCCTTGCTCCATGCCGTCGCCCGGAAGGAGTTCGACATGATCGCAGCCTGGTCGGTCGATCGTCTTGGGCGCAGCTTGCAAGACCTTGTCGGGTTTCTTGGTGAACTACAATCCAAGAAGGTCGATCTGTACCTTCATCAGCAAGCACTCGACACGTCTACCCCCTCGGGCAAGGCAATGTTCGGGATGCTGGGTGTTTTTGCCGAGTTTGAGCGCACGATAATTCAGGAGCGCGTGAAGGCTGGCCTCGCACGCGCACGGGCGAAGGGAACGACGCTCGGGCGACCAAGGACAGACCCCAAGGTCGAACGGCAAATTCGGAGTCTAGCTGCACAGGGCGTGGGCAAGGTGAAGATTGCGCGAATGTTAGGAATTGGGGTCAGCGTAACGCAGCGCGTTCTCGCATAGGCAACTCTGAGCGGCATCTTGGCCGTCCGGGAACGAGGCCACCGCCTCGAATGTGCGAAATTCATGTTACGTCATCCGACCGTCCGCTTCGCCCGCGATTGCGGCCGTTGAGATCGGCACGGCGTGTGTCTCTGACCGGCCACGAGCGGTCGTACAGCAAAGTCGCTCAGAGCAGTCCTTCGATGGTGCTGTTGACCGATGGCGGGCCGCCGAGCGTAGACTTGCTTGCAGGTGCGTTCGGGAGTGGTTAGTGAGGCACGCATGGGCGACGAATGCAGGTGTCGCTCGCCGTAGGGGCGATGCCGATTGCGCCGGCCGGGGGATCCAATGAATAGGCGCAACGCCACAACCGCACTCCTTGCTCTCGGTACCGCCGCCACGCCGATTTTGGTGCGCGCTCAATTGAGGCCGTCGGCGCAGCGCCGAACGCTGGGCGTCTTGACGCCTGTTTCTTCTCGGGATGCGGAACGCCTATTCCTGGGTATGCTCCGTGCCGAATTGAAGGCTCGGGGATGGATCGAGGGACAGAATCTGGCCATCGAGGGCGCCTTCGCCGACTACAAGACAGAGCGACTTTCCGCACTCGCCGAAGAACTGGTCCGCAAACGCGTGGATGTCATTTGGGCGGGCACCGGGCCGGCAGCGGTCGCCGCAGCGCGGGCGACCAAGACAATTCCAATCGTGTTTGGAGCCGTTGCCTGGCCTGTCGAAACGGGCCTCATCGACTCCTTTGCCCGACCGGGACGCAATGTCACCGGGGTGTCGACCTACACCGGAATGGAGGTATCGACCAAGCGGCTCGAGTTTCTCAAGGCAATCGCGCCAACCGGGCCCCGGCTTTCCTGGATTCTCGATCCGACCCTGGAGGTTACTGTCGACGGTGGCAGATTCGACATCAGATCATTGCTCGACTCGGGGGCAAGAAGTCTGGGCTATGAAGTTCGGTATCACTACGTAGCGAAAGACGAAGACATTGAAGCTGCGTTCGCGGACATTCTCGGCTGGCGTGCGCAGGCGCTGGCGGTCGCGGGCAGTGCCGCAACCTATGCGGCGCGCGAGCGTATCGCCGCGTTCGCCGTGCGCAACCGGTTGCCAACCGCTGCCTTGTCGCCGTGGTTCGTCGATGCGGGCGGCCTTCTTTCCTACAACGATGCGGGCGGAGCTTCAGTGTCGATCGCACGCGGTGCCGAGTACGTCGATCGCATTTTCCGCGGCGCCCAACCCGCAGACCTGCCGGTGGATCGACCGGGTACGTACGAATTGGTGATCAACCTCAAGACCGCCAAGGCCCTTGGTCTCCAGGTTCCGCAATCGGTGCTGCTTCGCGCCGGCCGGGTGATTGAATAATCGGGCCGTCCGGCGAAGTCCGCGAACGTCCGCTTCTCTAGAGCGCGACAGGCCGGAACGGGTCGCAACAAGACGATTCCCAACGGGTCGCTCCTGATCTTCCCAGAATAGTCTGTTCGAACTGATAAGCCGCAACCATGCGCCGGGGCTGGGTACGAGGTCTCCTCACCTTGCTGGCACTTTCGATTGCCGCCTATGGCGCTGCCAATTGGTACTTGTGGGCCAACCAACGGCAGTTAATCTTCGCGCCAGCGCGCGACGTGACGCGCACGCCAGCCGACGTTAACCTGCAATACGAGGACGTACGGTTTGCCGTGGATGGAAGGGATTCGCCGACCCTGCACGGCTGGTGGCTGCAGTCCGCGGACGCGGATGCTCCGACCGTCTTGTACCTTCATGGCAACGATATGAATATAGGCAGCAACGTCGACCACGTCGCTGCGCTCCATCGAATCGGGTTTTCCGTTCTTGCCGTGGACTACCGCGGTTACGGGACGAGCGAGGGTGCATTCCCTTCCGAGTCCCAGGTCTATGACGACGCCGAGGCTGCATGGGATTATCTGATTCAGCAACGAAACGTCGATCCGAGGCGAGCGCTCATCTACGGGCATTCGCTCGGTGGGGCCGTCGCCGTTGAGCTCGCGTTGCGCCGGCCCGAAGCCGCGGGGCTCATCGTTGAAAGTGCGTTTACGTCGATGTCGGATATGGCGAAGATCGGCTATTGGATGTTCCCGGTCGATTGGCTGCTGAACCAGCGATTCGACGCGCTCGCGAGGGTACCGATGCTGCAAGTGCCCGTGCTGTTCATCCACGGGACAGCGGATAGCGAAGTTCCTTACGCGATGAGCACGCGGCTTTTTTCCGCCACACGCGGATCCAAGTCGCTGACGCTCATTCCGGGTGCCGGTCACGAGGACAACGCATCTGTGGGCGGATCGTTGTACACGCGCGCCGTACTCGACTTTGCAAAGGGACATGAGCGTGATCGCTGAGGCGGACGTGAGGCACGGCTGGAAGGCGTACTATGATTGGTTTTTCCTTCCTCGGCGCCGAGATTAAGTGATGGATCGACAATGGACGGCGATACGGAGAGACAGCGTCGCTTCTTTCAAACGCGCTGCGCGACGGTAGTAAGAGATTGATGATACGTGTCGAACTGGCTCACACCTTTCCAGTTTCCCCTGGTGATGCCTTTGCGTACATCACGGACACAAAGAACTGGAAGGAGTTCTTCCCGAACTTCGTTCGACTTCATGACCCCGCCCATGCCAAGTGGGACACGCCTGGCGATAGGGTAACGGTGGTCATTCGATTGCTCGGTCGCGAAGTGCAGGTGAATATGAAGTTGCAGGAGTACCAAAAGGACCACCGAGTTACCTACGTTAGCCGTCAACAAGGTCTGCCCGACGCCAGGCATGAGCGGAACTTCAAGGCAGTTCCCGAGGGATTCGAGTTCTGTCCGGTTGTCGCTTTCACACCGCGGAGTGGACTGGCAGGTCTATTCGACCGCCTCGTGCTCAAACGAGCCATCGCAGGGGCATTGCGCAAGACGATCGAGAATCTCGACTCCGTTTTCAAGCAAAAGGGGCTTCGGAAGGCTGGGTTCCTCGAGAGATAGGTCATGCGAGACCATAGCGCGGATCGCCCCGATCGTCCCGGATCTAGTGGCGACTCGCAGACGGGATACGGAGGCTTAGTAGCGAGCGTCCCAAACCGACCCTGCTGCCGTTGAGCTTCGCGCTGCTAACGGCAGCAACGCCGCGACTGCAGGCGTTCGGTAAGCGTCCGGGGAACTCATCTTGCCCCGATGTGCGCGATCAGCTTGGAGCCGTCGCCGACATCCAACCGTGCGGCAGCAATTCGCCGATGCGGCTCGCGGGTTGGGTGGGCAGCCGCTCGAGGACGTCCTTGAGGTATCGATAGGGATCGTGGCCGTTGAGCCTGGCCGATTGAATCAAGCTCATGACTGCGGCGGCACGCTTTCGCGCGCGCAGTGATCCTGCAAACAGCCAGTTCGAGCGGCCCAACGCGATCGGGCGAATCCGATTCTCGACCCAGTTGTTATCGATCGGCAGAGCGCCGTCGCCAAGGAATCGCGTCAGCGCCTGCCAACGTCCGAGGCTATAGTCGATCGCCTTGGCGATCGCTGTTCCGTCGGTCGCCTTCTGCCGCTACAGAATGAGCCATTCGCGTAACTTGTCGGCGATCGGCTGCGATTGCAGCTGCCGTAGTCGCTGTCGCTCCCCGGCGCTCAGTTCCCCTGCCTCGCGCTCGACATCGTAGAGTCTTCCGAACAGCTGCAGCACTTCCTCGGCCAACGGGCTCTTGTGGTTGACCCACAGATCGTTGAATTTCCGGCGCGCGTGCGCAAGACACCCAACCTCGGTCACGCCCGCGGCGAACAGCCCCTTGTCCCCCGCGTAGTCGTCGCAGACGAGCTTTCCCGACCAGCCTTCGAGAAATTGCTTAGGGTGCGCTGCGGCGCGACTGTCCGCGAAGTCGTACACGACCGCGTGCAGGCCATCGAATTGCGTCGAGCTGTAGCTCCAGATATACGCCCGGTGCGTGCTCCCCTTGCCCGGCTTGAGCATCGCCACCGGCGTCTCGTCGGCGTGCAACACTGAACGCTCGAGCAGCATCGCCCGCAGCGCATCGACCAGCGGTTGCAGACGCACGCCGCAAGCACCGACCCACTGCGCCAGCGTGGAGCGCGGTATCGCAACGCCCGCCCGCTCGAAGATCCCCTCCTGGTGATACAGCGGCTGGTGATCGGCGTACTTCGCCACCAGGACCTGGGCGAGCAGCCCCGCGGTGGGCACGCGCCGCCGTGACCGTTTTCGATGTCGCGTCGATCGTGGTTCGACAATATCAGCCAAGCGGGCCGAAGCGGAGCATCTGCCAGCCCATCCGTCGCAACCGGCGGTGACCATTCCCTCACGTGGTATCGCGCCGTCGTCGTGACCGTCGCGGCATTCGCGAGCCGGGTCGCGGGGTGTTCCTCGATGCAGCGATAGAGGGTGCTCTGACGGCGCGGCCAACAACGCGCCGGTGCGCTTTCTCTGGCCAGCGCTCGATTTCCATTCCTGCCCTCCCTGCCCCGCGTTGCGACGGTGGGGTTCAGGGTGGGCAGCGTGGCGTGCCGGCCGCCATTTTCGCAGGTTCAAGGTCGTGTAGCTGCGCCGGGATTCTGGATTAGCCGAAATGAAGGTACCGGATGCTGGAAGCAAGCGTTGCGCGTCACGATGCAGCGCAGAAATCGTCATCTCAGCAAGCGTGCCCCTCCTGCAAGCGCTGCCGGATCGCGTTGCTGGCGACCAAACGGCGTGACCACCGCGGCGCGAGTTGCCCGCATCGCGTCAACGTAGAATGCGGATTTCCCTCCCTCGTACGTGTCGATCTAGATGGACAGCCGGAAACGTTCCCGATCCGACGAGAATCAAGGCGTTCGCGCCGCGGCCCGCGCCGACGCGATGCTCCGTGCGCCACGGAGACCGCAAACGCGGTGGGGCGGCACGTTATGCTCGCGCTCGTTCTCGCGGTGCTTGCAGGCTGCGCAAGTCTCCCGACCGACTATCCGCGCTCGTCGTCGACGGCGATGCAGGATCACGAGTCCACGCCGATCGGCAGACGGGTCGCCGAGATCGCCGCGCAGCATCCCGGCGACTCCGCATTCCGCATCATTCGGTACGGGCGCCCCGCTTTTACCGCCCGCGTCGCGCTCGCCGACCTCGCGCAAAAGACTCTCGACGTCCAGTACTTCCTCTGGGAAACCGACGCGACTGGCCGAAACCTCGTCGACCACCTCGTTCGCGCAGCCGACCGCTCCGTGCGCGTGCGGATCCTGATCGACGACTTCAACCTGAAGGATCTCGACGCGACTATCGCCGCGCTCGACGCCCATCCGAACATCGAGGTCCGCCTGTTCAATCCCTTCGCGCATCGCGGCTCGCATCTGATCGGCTTCCTGACCGACTTCGAGCGGGTTAACCACCGGATGCACAACAAGCTGATGGTGATGGACAACGCGATGGCGATCGTTGGCGGGCGCAACATGAGCGACCCGTATTTCGAAGTGCATCCCGAATTCAATTTCCGCGACCTGGACATCGCTGCGGCCGGCCCGGTGGTACGCGACCTCTCTTCTGTATTCGACCGCTTCTGGAACGGCTCATGGTCGGTTCCGATAGCCGCGCTGGTGGACCGGCCGTACACTGAGGCGGACCTGCAGGAGGCGATTGAAACGGCTGCGCGAGAACATCGCGCGCGAACCGTACCCGCATCCGCTGAACGAGGACGTCGCCAAGCTCAGGTCGCAATTGGACGACATCGTCGTCGGCGGGATATGGGCGCGCGGCCAGGTGGTCTGGGACGATCCGGCCTCGATCAACGATCCCTCGCTGCGCACGATGCGCCGGCTGCTGGTGAATCGCCTCGAACGACTGGAAAAGGAGTTGCTGGTCGAGTCGGCCTACTTCATCCCGCTCGGGCCCGGTGTCGAAATTCTGAAGGGATTGGTCAGCCGAGGCGTCCGGATCCGGGTGCTCACGAACTCGCTTGCCTCCAACGACGTGCTCGCCGCCTTTGCAGGTTACTCGAAGTTCCGTGACCGGTTGCTCGCGTCCGGGGTGGAGCTTTACGAGGTGCGACCGCAGCCGGGACCGTTTCCACAGGAAATCGTGTCCACCGGCTCCCGGGCCGGTCTGCACACCAAGGCCATGGTCTTCGACCGGAAGGATGTCTTCGTCGGGAGCTTCAACCTCGACCCGCGCTCGAGCCTGATCAACACGGAGGCCGGCCTTTACGTCGAAAGCCCCGAGCTCGCAGCGATGGTCGCGCAGTACATGGACGAAGGCGTGAAGCCCGATCGAAGCTATCGCGTGCTGCTGGACGAGCGCGGCAAGATGTACTGGGTGACCGAGGACGGAGGCAAGCCGCTGCGTTACGACGTCGATCCCCTGTCCACGTTCTGGCAGCGCTTCAACGCCGGGTTCATCCGCCTGCTGCCGCGTCGAGAGTCAGCTATAGCTTGCCGCCCATGCCAAGCGCGCGCGATCACATCACCGCCTCAATCAATAAAGCACGTTGTTGCGGTGATGCCAGGAGTCAACGAACGTCTACTTCAATGGAGCACGACAGGCGGCAACTGATCGAACTGGGACGGTCGACGATCAGGCTGTTTGCGGCCAGCAGCGGAAGCCCGAAAAGCACCGCTGGAACTGCCAATCGACGCAACGAGAAGAGGAGCAACGCCGGCAGCGACGCATTACTTTCTCAGGTCGAGCCGCGAGCAGCTACGTTACCGGGTAAATCATCGATGTCTACGAGGAGTAGGCAAGGCCGCGATCGCCGCGATCGCCGCGGTCTCGAGCAGCACGTCACGGTGATCGGGAGCAGCAGCAACCTAAGGCGCCTTCGGCCAACGGATGAATCGGTAGACATAGCTGGCAACAATGATTCCGACGATGCCTTTGGCGATTGGGTCAATCCAATCAGCGACTTGGTCGTAGCGACTTTCCAAAAGGTAGCCTGCGCCGGTGAGAAAGCAGGACCAAAGGAGCGTGCCGATCGCTGAACAGATTATGAAGGGAGCCAATGGCATGCGCGTCACGCCGGCAGGGATCGAAACCAAAGTGCGTACTGCGGGGACTAACCGCCCCAGCAGTACGGCGAGCCAGCCATATCGATTGAACCAGTTTTCTGCGCGCTGTAAGTCGTGTCGAGAGGTAGTCAGCCAGTGCCCGTGACGATCAGCGAGGCGTTTGAGGCGCTCGCCGCCTAACCATCTCCCCGCCAAATACCACGGGATGGCGCCCAGCAACGATCCCGTGACACCCGCGGCTATTACGCCGACAGGATGCAGTTCGCCGCGTGCCGCGACGTATCCTGCGAAAGGCAGGATGAGTTCAGAAGGGATAGGTGGGAACAGATTCTCTGCGAACATCAATAACGCGATGCCGATATAACCGCTTGACGTGATAACAGCAGTGATCCATTCCACCATGCTCAACTCATGTAGGCTCATTCGCAAGGATGGCGACTTCGCGCCATCTAGTACCTGTTCGATCGAGGCACAGCCTTGACCGCATTGCCGCACCACATTCAATGGGCGCATTGGCGCCCGTTTTCTTCTTGTGCATCTGTGTTGGTTTCCGAGCAGGGCAGGTCAACGACCGCTTCCGTTCTCAGGCTATGTCCGGAACGGGTCGTCTACGGTCGAACGATCTGCGGCGATGAACGACGGCAGTACGACCTCCAGCGGCCCTTCACATCTGGGTGACTGCTGTGTGCTCTTCAGCTGCCGCTTAGACGAATCGCTTGAACGCCGGCGGTCGACCCACTCCTGACGCTCGCCTTGTCCTGAAGCGGACAGTCACGTGTCGTGGCAAAGGAACGCCCCGAGTTTCGTCAGGCCCGCGGGCCGATGATCTGCTTCAACGCGACCGGATCGAGCAGCTTGATCGCGCGACCCTGCACCTGAATCAACCCTTCTTCCTGGAACCGCGAGAAAAGCCGGCTCACGGTCTCGAGCTTGAGGCCGAGATAGCTGCCGATCTCCTCGCGCTTCATGCGCAGTGCGTATTCGGCGGACGAATAGCCGCGGCGACGGTAGCGGTCGGCCAGGTTCAGCAAGAACACGGCGAGGCGCTCCTCCGCGCGCATGCCGCCAAGCAGAAGCATCACCCTTTGGTCCCGCGTGATCTCCATGGACATCCTCTGGTGGAGGTTGTGCTGCAGCGCGGGCATGGTCCGTGCGAGATTCTCGATGTTGCTGAATGGCAGCACGCACACTTCGGTATCCTCGAGCGCGATTGCTTCGGTGCCGTGGTAGTCGGTGCCGATGCCGTCGAACCCGATGATTTCGCCCACCATGTGATAGCCCGTCACCTGCTCGCGGCCATCCTCGGCGAGCACCGTCGTCTTGAGCGACCCGATCTGGATCGCGTAGAGCGCATGAAAGGGCTCTCCCGCGCGATACAGGGTGTCGTGCTTCTTGAGCTTGGTCCCGTGCGTGATCAATGCGTCGACCTGTTTCGTCTCCTCGATGCTGAGACCGACCGGCAGACAGAGTTGCCGCATGCTGCAAGTCTGGCAATGCGCGTTGAAATCGCGGATCGAGATGACCGGGGCAAGCGACGTAACGCCGGTGACGCGCATAGCCGGCGCGCCGGCGGGTGCCGGCATTAGGGGGACTTGCTTCGCGACGCGTGCGATGGCGGTCGGCCGATTCGGAAGAAAATGGCGTTGACTCGGAATTCAGCGAATCAGTCTAGTCGGATTTCCGCGGGAAAGCACAGGATATTGGTTGATACCAGTAGTGTCCCAACGTTATTCGAACAGGATCAGTTGCTTATCGGAAATGCGGCCCATGTCATCGGTCACGGCTTGCGCAAGCAATTGATCCAAGGGGATTCGTTCGAACATGGTCAGGCTCAAGATCTGTAGGATTTCGTAGAGGCTGGCCGGCAGGCGCAGCCGTTTCTTGACGATGGCCACCAGGACGTAAACGGACACCGCGATCCAGATCTGCGACTTGACGGCATTCTCCGAGGTACCGAAAAAGGCTTTGATCCGAAGATGTTGCTTGATCCATTTGAAGAACAGCTCGACCTGCCAGCGGCAGCGGTAAAGCTCGGTGATGGTGAGCGCCGGCAGGGCGAAGTTGTTGGTGAGAAAGATCAGCGTCTTGTTGGTCTCGGGATCCTTGAATCGAATGCGCCGCATCGGAGCCTCGAAGCCCTTGCGCGAGTAGAAGCCCGTGAGGAAGACGGTCTGGTCGCAGATCAGCCCCGTGGCGCGGTCGACCGCATGCGAGTAGCGCCGTTGGACCTTGAGATTCGACTTGCCGCGCGTGACGAAGAAGCTGCCGGCTTCGTGAAAGCGGTACAGCCGCTCGAAGTCGAGAAAGCCCCGATCCATGATGTAGAAGGCACCCGGCTCGGGCAACAACTGGTCGAGGATGTTGACCTCGTGCATCTTGCCGTCGCTGATGTGGATGAAGGTCGGGATGTTGCCGCGCAGATCGAGCAGCGTGTGCAGTTTGACCGCCGCCTTGGTCGAGCGAAAGGGTGCCCACGAAAACACCGACAGGCACAGATCGATGGTCGTCGTGTCCAAGGCGTAGACCGACTCCTTCAAATCGACACCAAAGGGCTCGTCGACATACAGCGGTCGGGCGATGGCGATCAGGCTCTGCGCGAAGTCGGCGTAGATGCGCCAGTCGCGCACGGCATTGGCGTTGGCGAGTGTGTTGCGCGCTACCGCCGACCGAATCCCAAGGTGATAAAGCTTGGAGCGCTGCGCGCGCAGACAGGCTTCGATATCGCGCAGGCTCTCGCGATAAGTCAGCTGTGCGAACGCCATGCACAGGAACTGATCCAGGCACGAGAACGACTTCACCTTCCGTTCGCCCGCATAGCGGCTGACGATTCGGCGAAAGGTGTGCAGCGGCAGATGCTCCATGACTTGCGCAAACACCAGCTTGCCTGCGTACATCCGTTGCTCCCGCGATGGATTGCCTCGCAGGGTCGCAAACCTTGCTTCCGCGGTTCAAGTCGGTAACAAGCAAAATCATGAAAAAGCGCTTTCAGTTCTTTGGCTTATGAGCCGTCCCGTAGAAAACGTTGGGACACTACTGTGGTTGATACCCGTATCAACCGTATGGCAACCCGGGCAACCGCGCCGCCTTCATTCCCGAGGACGACCGTTTGGCAGCGGCAATGGGCCTGGTCTGATGGCGCTGATCGGCACACGACCGCGGGGCTCGGACGAGCGCGTTGCTTCACGATGTGGCGTGCGAATGGAAGATAGGCTCGAACGACCTCATTTGGCCGAGCTCGGTCATAGCTTGCAGGATCAAGGTCGGTAATTGCCGCTAATGCCGACGACCGCCACCGGTTAGGAGTTCCACCAGCGCGTCGAACTACGCAAGTACGGGGCGAGCCTCTGAAGGTTCATCCTGCGCAAACGTCGCCCGCATCGCCATCGCCGCGTCAATGCCGGCGGCGCGAGCCTGGGGATGCGACCGGGGCGCGTCGGCGCTTGAGGCCGACTCGCAACCGGCCGCGATATTTCAGATGTCGCCTTGCGGTTCGTGCCGCAGCGCGCGGATAGCGTCCGATGTTCGCGCACGGATCACGCCGACGCGTCCTTCGTGAGCGATCGCAAAATCGGGCAAGACAATCCAGGACATGAGATCGCGAATCGAAACCAGGCCCCGCACCTTCCCGTCTTCCTCGACCAGCAAATGACGGTAACCATGCACCACCATCAGGCGCAATGCCTCTTCGACGGTAGACGAGGACGGTACGTGCCGAACTTCGCGGCTCATGACGAGCGACGTCGGCGTGGTCCTCGGGTCACGCCCCTCGTTCAGAACGCGGCGCATCAGATCGCGCTCGGTAAGAATGCCTTCAATCGGGCCACCATGGTTCCGGATCACGACGGCGCCGATCCCTTTTTCGCTCATCATGGCGACCGCCTCGACGACCGTCGCCGACGCCGGAACCGTGACGAGCTCCTGGATGACCTTGCTCTCGACGACCCTGCCTATCGTTTCCGTGATCATGTTGCCTCCACCCTTACGCGGTTGCGATCGTCGATGCGGATTTCCCCCACGCGAGCTTCAATCCGACGCCCTTCCATGGCACGTAGTCCAAACCAGTCCGGCGATTCCATTGCCGTGGAGCTTTCTCGATCGGTGAAGGAACCTCCAAAATGTCGTCGGTCGGCAAATGAGCTAGATTACCGACAGCCCAAGGCACGCGGGAAGCCCGCGCAGATGCCGCTCCAGTCACGAACCGCTTGCATCGTAAGCCTGGGGCAACTGGATTAAACGCTTCATCTTCTTGCACTGCAAGCGCCATCCGAGCACCATCGGCGCGCTGGCTGCGCTTCCCAGCAACAGATAGTCAAGCTGAATGTCCGCACCTGGCTACGCTGGGCGGCGCAGCTGACAGTCTGCAACTGGCCGGTCTGCGACCTTCAAGTCCGAACGCGAGCGGTTTGATCGTCGACCTCCCACAGACCGCGCCAGCCATCGCTGCACGCATAGACAGTTTGCCGCACTCCGACCATCATCATCGGCCGAATACGACCCTATGATGATCGCCTGCAGTCGGTCGATGTGAAGGACGTGCTGCCCCTTACTCCGCGCGTCGCTCGACGTGTGGAGAACTCGGCGCGTCGTCGAAGGACCCCTTCCAACTCTCCAGCAGCAAAGGCATGAACGGACCCCTACCCCGAAGGAGGAAGGGATACCTCGAAGGAGGTATTGTCACGAGTCGTCGATGGTGATTTGATCAGACAGCGATTTTCTTGAGGACCTCGAAAAACTCCGTGGTATGAGTACCCGCTTGACCCGGCGCGAGGCCGTGGTCGAGCTATGCCGACTATTTGCTGTGGTAACGGAAATCACCAGTCGAGGGCGGCCTTGTCTCGTTCAGAACACCATCCCTGCGCGTTGGCTTCCAGCCTTTTTTGTAAATACCAAGGAGGTATCCCATTGAATTGCGGCCTATGCCACGCGAACCCCTTCCCGCAAACAACGGCAAGCACACGCTGACCCCACTGACCCCACCACATCAGGCTCGCGCGATTGAATTGCCTATCCGTGGGCGGATCGGCAGCCCCAAATCCCATGATCGTGTGCAGCGTGGAGGGCGCCACCAGGTTGCCGCAGTGCAGTGCCGCCCGATCGCCAAGCGCTTTCGCCTCCGAGACGGCCGCGGCGAGCGGCTCGCGACGGTCGTGGCGGTCGGAAACGATGCAGATTTTCAGGCGACACCTTCGGGGATCTTGTACCCGATGCCGTACTACGTTTTAGTGGCTGCATAATCTTGTTTTGCGTGCGCTGCTCCCTGCGCGTTTAGAATCAGCGCAGTAAGAAGGGGCCATGATGTTCACCAGCAATCCGTTTGCTGAGCTTTCGGCGTCCATACCGCCCGCCGTCATGCAGACCTATGTCGTCATCATGATCGTCCTGGTTGCTGCAGGGACGTTGTTCGACATCGTGCATAAGGGAAGCGCCAGGTATTTTTTCGATAATTGGCGGAAATCGAAAGGCAAAGGGTCGCAGCAACTCGGTGGCGGCGAATTGGTGTCGCTCGCCATCCAGACCGGCCTTGTGGACGTCCTGGCATCTGGGGAATTCTGCAACGCGCGTCGCCGGGTCGCCCATCTGCTGACGATGTACGGGTTCGCGATCCACGTCATCACCACCGCCGTCATGGTGTTCGGCTACCCGACGCCCGCGACTCCGACACCCGCCGTGCTGCCGCTTCTTTGGTGGGTCGGCGGCTTGATGGCTTGCCTCGGCGGATACTGGTTCTGGTTCTTCATTCGGGTCGATGTCGTCGCTGAGGGCAATTCGCCGCTGCGCATCATGCGCGCGGATCTGTTCATCCTCTCGCTTCTCGCCAGCGTGACGCTGGGCCTGATCTGGGCCTTCCTGCAGGCGAATGGCGGTTCCGGAGTCAGCGTATTCTTCGGCTTGTACATCATCGCCACCACGGTGCTGTTCGGATCGATACCGTGGTCCAAGTTCGCTCACATGTTTTTCAAGCCCGCGGCCGCGTTCGAAAAAAGGGTTTCCTACGCGAACGGCTCCAGGAGCAACCTGCCCGGGCCCGCCGACAAACCCGAGCAGTTCGGCAGTGCTCGCGAACAGCCCCGGCACTACTGATTGGCGGACAATCGATTTTCGCTTCGGGAGACCAAGACCGCCATGCCAACCTTCGTTTACATGACCCGGTGCGACGGCTGCGGACATTGCGTCGATATCTGCCCGTCCGACATCATGCACATCGATAAGACCTATCGGCGCGCCTACAACATCGAGCCGAATATGTGTTGGGAGTGTTACTCCTGCGTGAAGGCCTGTCCGCAGAACGCCATCGATGTCCGCGGTTATGCCGACTTCGCCCCGCTGGGCCACAGTGTTCGGGTGCTTCGGGAAGAGGCCAAGGCGACGATTTCGTGGCGGCTCAAGTTCCGGGACGGCCGCGAGAAGAACTTCGTGTCGCCGATTCGGACGACGCCCTGGGGATCGATCAAGGGGCCGGCCGAGTACGATGCGCCTCGCCCCGAGGATTTCGCCAAGCAGGAACTCGCACACGAACCGGAAGCGCTCAACGTCAAAGGGGGATTGCCCGCGCTGCGCCCGGACCAATTCAAGCTGGGCGTGGTCTGATGGGGCTCTTCGGAGGCAGGAAAACGGTTTTCGTTGACGCGGACATCCTCGTCATCGGCGGCGGCATGGCCGGTTGCGGGGCAACCTACGAGTCCCGGTACTGGGGGCGCGATCTGAAGATCGTCTGCGTCGAGAAAGCGAACATCGAGCGCAGCGGCGCTGTCGCCCAGGGTCTCTACGCCATCAACTGCTACATGGGCATGCAATGGGGCGAGAATCAGCCCGAGGACCATGTCCGCTATGCCCGCAACGACCTAATGGGCCTGGTGCGCGAGGACCTGGGCTACGACATCGCCCGGCATGTGGACGCCTCGGTGCACAAGTTCGAGGAATGGGGCCTGCCGATCATGCGGGACCCCAAGACCGGACGGTACCAGCGCGAAGGCAAGTGGCAGATCATGATCCACGGCGAAAGCTTCAAGCCGATCGTTGCTGAAGCGGCGCGCAAGGCCGCGACCGAGGTCTACAACCGGATCATGGTCACCCACCTGTTGATGGACAAGAGCAAGGCCAACCGGGTCGCCGGCGCCGTCGGATTCAACGTCCGGACGGGTGATTTCCATGTGTTCCGCGCGAAGGCCGTCATCGTCGCCGCCGGTGGTGCGTCGCACATCTTCAAGCCACGTGCCGTGGGCGAGGGAATGGGGCGGACCTGGTACGCGCCCTGGAGCAGCGCGTCCGCGTACGCTTTGCCGATCCAGGTCGGCGCCAAGATGACGCAGATGGAGAACCGCATCGTCCTGACCCGCTTCAAGGACGGCTATGGTCCCGTCGGCGCCTACTTCCTCCATCTGAAGACGTACACTCAGAACGGCTATGGCGAGGAGTACGAGTCCAAGTGGTACAACCACACCAAGGAATTGGTGGGCGACTACATTGACCGGCATCCGGTGCCGACGTGCCTCCGGAACCACGCGTTTCTTGAGGAGACGAAGGCCGGCCGCGGACCCATCCGCATGGTGACCAAGGAGGCATTCCAGGACCCCCACAAGGAGACGGTCGGCTGGGAGAACTTCCTGGGCATGACGATCGGGCAAGCGGTCGTCTGGGCGTCGCAGAACATCGACCCCAAGTACATCAATCCCGAACTGACCACGTCCGAGCCTTATGTCATGGGCTCACACGCCACGTGCTCCGGCGCGTGGGCGAGCGGACCGGAAGACTATGCTCCTGCGGAATATCAGTGGGGATACAACCGAATGATGACGGTCGACGGGCTTTTCGGCGCCGGCGACACCATCGGCGGCAGCGCACACAAGTTTTCTTCAGGGTCGTTCACGGAAGGCCGGATCGCCGCCAAGGCCGCGGTCAAATACGTGAACGACATGGGGAAGGCCCAGCCTCAGGTCAGCGAACAGGAATATCGCGACCTCGAGAAGGTGATCTACCAGCCGTTGCAGAACTATCGGGTCGGCCGCAACGAGATCGTGGCCGGGACCGTATCGCCGAGTTATCTTCTGCCGATCCACGGTCTTCAGCGTCTCGAGAAGATCATGGACGAATACGTCGGCGGCATCAGCGCCAACTACATGACGAACAGCCAGCTGCTCAACCGAGGACTCGAGTTGGTGGGGATGCTGAAGGAAGACATGAGCCACATGGGTGCCGAAGACCTACACCAGCTGCAGCGCACGTGGGAACTGCACCACCGGCTATTGGCCTCGGAGTCCGTGACCCATCACACGCTGTTCCGCAAGGAAACGCGGTGGCCCGGGTATTACTATCGGGGCGATCACATGAAGCTGGATGATGAGAACTGGCATTGCTTCACCCTGTCGCGCTATGACCGGAATACCGGCAAGTGGGATATGGAGAAGGCGCCGGTCTACCACATCATCGACTGACAACGTAGACTCGGAGCCCACAAAGAAAGCCGCCTTCACTGGCGGCTTTTCTATGGGCCAGGTGGTTTGGTACCTCGTCGTCGGGACTCTTGCCAACGCTGCCGGCGGCGTGTCGGCCACCGGGACGCTCGACAAATCTCACGGCGGGCAATGTGCTTCGTGCATGTACCAGATGCCAACGACGATGGGCAACGATGGCGGCATGACCATCACGCTTACGTCGCCCACGACGGTGACCGTGCAACTCCCTGGGGGCCGCGTTCCATCGTACCGGAACGAGATGTCCCGAATGGCTTAGGAAACCTTTGCTTTCTTCGGATCTTGCTGTCCGCTGACGCTTGCCATCGTCTTGGCGAGAAACTGTTTCACCGCAGCTGCGGCCGTATCGCGCCCATCGGCGATGGTCTTTACGTACTGGTCCAGGTATTGCTGCGTTTCCTTGGCGTACGTGTTGAACGGCTCGCCCATCACGGCCGCCATCTTGGCCTGCGTTTCCGGCACGATTTCAAAGCCGATGCGCGAAACATCAAGGATCCGGCGCATATTCGCTTGATAAAGGCTGGCCCACTCCGTGAGCAGTGAGCTGGAGTCCTTGGTCGTCAGCAGCGAGTTGAGGTGCCTCGCATTCTCGGCAAACGCCGCATTGGCCGCGTCACTTTGCAGCTTGAAGAGACGCTGGGTGGCTTCCGCCATTACCACCGCCATGCGCAGCGTCTTTTCGACGTTGGCATCGAGACCGGCGACGGTATTCGCATTTGGAACCTGTTGAGTATGAGTAGACATGTGTTGCCCTTTGAGAAACTACGAACGCTACATGGGAGATCCCATATAGAAATTTCGCTTGGACTTAGGCAAATGCGCAGCAATGCGCAAGCGGCATAAGCGAAGTACGCCAGGTGCTCGACCGGCTATGAATCGGCATCGCGCCAAGCTACGGCGATGCCTAGGGGATCGCCAAGGGCTGCAGGTCCAACCTGGCGGGGGCGGAAGGGTTGAAGCTGCCCTCTCCGTTCGTACTCACGGTGCGCGCTGCTACCGATTGTGTCAAGGCATATCGCAAGCGTTGTGCCGAGCCAGAGGCCGCGCGGGCCTTGTCAGCTATCGGCGACCGACCATTTTGTGTTGACCCCTGAATGTTCTTGTGCGGGAGAGCAGGAATTTGCCAATGACCCCTCTCACCGAATTCCGTTCGTCTCGACGAATTCAGCGAACGGCGGCTTACAAAGTACATCGGTCACTGGGCCAGAAAATCGCCAGCGGCGGGTGTGGGTCGACAAGGGCCCTTGATCGACGATCAACATAAGGCTCCTTTCCACTGCGAAGGAGTCGTTCATGCATTCCGACACCAACACTGCCCAAGTCAGGCGGGCGTGTAGTGGCTGCGCTCGCGGTCACCGCGAGGAACAGGATTTAAATGCACATCTGGGTCGACGCCGACGCTTGCCCGGCGGTCATCAAGGACATCCTGTTCCGTGCGGCGGAGCGCCTGGAGCTTCCGTTGACGCTGGTTGCGAACAAGGCGCTGCGCGCGCCGCTCTCGCGATTCATCCGAACGATGCAGGTCTCGCACGGGTTCGACGTCGCGGACAACGAGATCACCGATCGCATTGAGGTGGGTGATCTCGTCATCACGGCCGACATTCCGCTCGCGTCAGAGGTCATCGCACGCGGGGCGCACGCGCTCAATCCGCGCGGCGAGTTCTACACGCCGGACAACATCGCCGAGCGTCTCGCACTTCGCAACTATCTGGCCGAGCTTCGAAGCGGCGGCGTTCAGACGAGTGGACCCGCGCCGCTCGACAACACGGATCGCAAACGCTTCGCGGATCAGCTCGACCGGTTCCTGACACGCTGGCACAAGGGCTGACCGCGGATTTCAGGACTCGGCACACAGCTCGAGCAGCGCCGTGCCGTAGCGCTGGAGCTTGGTCGCGCCGATGCCGGAAATGGTGCGCAGATCGTCGATCGTGCGGGGACGCACGGCGGCGATCGCCTCCAGCGTGGCATCGTGGAATACGACGTAGGCCGGCACGCCGTGCTCGCGCGCGGTGGTGAGGCGCCAGTCGCGCAGGGCCTTGAGCAGCGGACTCGATGGAGCAACCTGCTGACCAGGCACCACCGCGGCCTTGCCGCCCCGCTTGCGTTTGCGCGGCCGCTCGGCCTCTTCGCGGAATGAAACCGTGACCTCGCGTTTCAACACCCCGCGGGAAGCTAGTGTGAGCTTCAGCGAACCGTAGGCACTGTCGGTTTCCAGGAAACCCAGCGCGATCAACTGCCGGAAGACGGCGCGCCACTGCGTGTCCGACAGGTCCGCGCCGATGTCGAACGTCGAGAGCTCATCGTGACGCAGCGCGCATACGCGCTCGGTCGCGTTCCCGCGCAGGATGTCGATGAGATGACCTGCGCCGTAGCGCTGGCCGGTGCGATAGGCGCATGAAAGCGCTTTCTGCGCGGCCTCGGTGCCGTCCCAGACGCGCGGCGGCTCGAGACACGTGTCGCAGTTGCCGCAAGGCGCGCTCTCCTCCCGAAATAGGCGAGGAGCCGCACGCGGCGGCAGCCGACCGATTCCGCGAGCCCGACCAGCGCGTCGAGCTTGCGGTACGACACGCGTTTGAACGTCTCGTCCGCTTCCGACTCGTCGATCATCCGCCGCTGCTGGACCACGTCGCCGAGGCCATAGGCCATCCAGGCGTCGGCGGGCAGCCCGTCGCGCCCCGCGCGGCCGGTCTCCTGGTAATAGGCCTCGATGCTCTTCGGCAGATCGAGATGCGCGACGAAGCGCACGTCGGGCTTGTCGATGCCCATGCCGAAAGCGATGGTGGCGACGATGACCACGCCGTCTTCATTGACGAAGCGTTCCTGGTTGCGCGCGCGGGTCTCGTGCATCGAGCCCGGCGTGGTAGGGCAGCGCGGTGAGCCCCTGGGACGACAGCCAATGCCGCCGTCTCCTCCACTTTCCGGCGCGAGAGGCAATAGACGATGCCCGCTTCCCCCTGATGGTTCGTCGCGAGAAAGTCGAGCAACTGATCGCGCGCGTTGTTCTTCTCGACGATCGTGTAGCGAATGTTCGGGCGGTCGAAGCTGGAGATGAAAACCCGCGCGTCCTCCAGTTGCAGCCGCGTCGACGATCTCCGCCCGCGTCAGCTCGTCGGCGGTGGCGGTGAGCGCGATGCGCGGGACATCGGGAAACTGCTCGTGCAGCACCGAGAGCTGGATGTACTCGGGCCTGAAATCGTGGCCCCACTGCGAGACGCAGTGGGCCTCGTCGATGGCGAAGAGTGCGAGCTGCGGATCGCCGCAGCAGCTCGAGGAAGCGCGGCGTCGAGCAGCCGTTCCGGCGCGACGTAGACGAGATCGAGCCTGCCGGCCCGAAGTCGCGCTCGGTCTCCCAGGCGGTCTTCGCATCCAGAGCGAGGAATTGAGCACCGCCGCCTTCACCCCGAGCCTGCGGCAAGGGCCGTCGACCTGGTCCTGCATGAGCGCGATGAGCGGCGAGACGACCACTCCGCACCCCTCGCGCACGAGCGCCGGGATCTGGTAGCACAGCGACTTGCCGCCGCCGGTCGGCATCAGCACCAGCGCGTCGCCACCGCCGGCGACGTGCTCGATGATCTGGGCCTGCGCGCCGCGAAACGCGGTGTAACCGAAGACGGTGTCGAGGAGGGATAAGGCGGACGGCACGGACGCAAGGCGGTGAGCGATTGGCTAAACGTCAATGTTACCGCTGTAATGCGCCGTGCCTTGGGCTTCGATCCTGTAATTTGCAGGGTTCGTCGATGCGCCGCCTATTCGCATCGCTCCTCCTTTCCACGTGCGTCGCGTTCGCGTTCAGGGATAGTAAATCCGAGCGGCGGCGCCCCAATCGGGTCATCCGACCGATGGCGAATGCGAGGTGCGCCCCGGCCAGCCCGCGCGGCGAGTTTGTTGTTGAGGACGATGGATTCACCCACCCCCTTGGTGAAGCCTCTCAGCCGGCGATGCGCCTGAAGGCGGCAATTTCCCAATCCCCGCTCGTTTCGTCCTGACGAAGCACGTACAGGTTACCGTCATCGGCATCGACCCTGAACCAACGCTGCGTTGGCGCGAACCAGCGATCGACTACGGCCCGCACGGCGACTCGGCGCTCACCTAACCAGAACGCCAGCGGCTCCTGATCGCCGCGATAGCCGGCATGACACTCCACGCGAATCGCCATGTGGTGACGATACGCTTCGGTGCGCCTTGGAGACGGGAGCTGCACCTGCACCGCGCGCGTGGTCCGGTCCTTCGGACTGAAGTCAGTCGCGCTGGTGCAGCTCGATCACATTGCGATCAGGGTCGCGCACAAAGATCCCCTGCGCCGCCGGGCCCGAAGCGGACGGGACCGCCGCTCAGTGGGATGCCAGCCGCCTCCAGCCGTTCCTTCGCCGCCATGATGTCCGGGCACAGGAGTGCAAAGTGCGTAATTCCCGGGTGCTTCTCGGGACATCCATGAGGACGTTCGGCTCGCTCGCATTCGGCGCGTTGAGCACGAGGTTCACCTCCACTCCCGACGGGTGATCGAGGATCGCCACAGGCTCCGGACCGATCGGACCGGCGGTCTTCGTGAAGCCGAGCAGTTCGTAGAAGCGCACCGAGCGCTCGAGGTCGTGCACGCGAATGCCAATGTGGGCAAGGCCCAAGATAGGGATGCGTCCTACCCCTTTCTTCTGGCTTGTCATTCTTTGCCTCCGGATATTCCGGTTACGCCCAGGACGAGTCGCCTGCGCACTCCCGCGACGAGGGTGGCACAGAATGACCGTCAGACCATATTGCCAACTATCCTGGAACGCGGCACTTCCAAGAAAATGAATCCGCCTCTTGAGTTCATAACTGCGGGCCGCTCGCCGAAGCAGCCAGAGGCTACCGTGCATACCCTAATCAAGTGTTTGCGGTATGCCCCGGAGGCAAGGTCGCCCACGGGGCTACGGACGACCGAAATCCGGTGTGGTTTTCGGTATAGGGCACGGCACCGATCATCTGGTGTCGTGCCCGTGAGGCTCAATCGCGCTGCTCCGGGCTGGCGACTTGGTCAAGACCCTCGACAGCCCGGTCATTGCCTCGTTCCGCCTGTCGCGCGGCGGCCCACGCGTCGATCCGCCGCCGGTATAGCTTTCCGAATTGCGGATAGAACTCCGATTCGAGGCCGATCACGAAGCGGTGCATCCGTTCCAGATCGTAGCCGTCGCGACCAAAGTTCCTCTCCAAGTCGTCGAAGATCGAACAGGCGCCATTGAAAAATGCTTCCAATTCGCCGAGCGTGAGCGGCCGGGTGGAGGTGCGCGTGTTTCGTCCCGACAGGGTGTCGCCTTCATACTCGTCGACCACGCGGTATCGGATGCGCTTATTGCCACGGCGAGCGTAAACGCAAGTGACATCCTGTGTCACCGAGGCGATCGTGATACGCGCGATCATCACCTCGTTCAGCATCAGATCCGGCAGGTACTCGCCGCCCATGAAGGCTGGGTGGATCCGCCCGAGCCCCTCCCGCTCCGTGTCGCTCAACGCCGACTGCCGGAGAAAGGTGGGGATTTCCTCCAAGCGTTCGCCATCAATCCACTGCTGTAATGAGGCCCTCCGCTCGGCGCCCTTGACGCGCGCCAGCAGGTGAGTCTCCAAGCCCAGCGGCCAAAAGTAAGATAGCGGCCGGAACGCGAGATCAATGCCGGGCACTTCAGGGGTTCGTACTGCAGACGTTCTGGTCATCGTCGACTCCAAGCCAACGCTCCGGTTTAGCGCCTTGTTTTACGTCGCGGCAAGTGGAGCGAAATTGCGACGTGATGCAACTGCTGGCCAACAAAAAACCCGCCGGCATTGCGCCAAGGCGGGTTCTTACAGCATTTCCGCTCTTAGCTGAATTTGTAACGCGCCCGCAAGCTGGAACTCAAATCGGCGCGACCAAATCCTACTACGAACGTTGGTTCAGCACAACGAGACGGGGTAGAACGGACCGCTCCGCGTTGGCTCGCCGCGCATCTTGGGGCGTAAAATCGATCCGCACCGAATCTGGCGGGACTTGCGGGTGCATGCAAGCACAATGTTTGGTACGGCGACTATCGAATGCTCCGCCGCCCTGTTACTCCCTCTTCACTCTCGCCCGAACAACCATCTGCACAACCTGTCCACAACAATAATTGTCGACCGATTCGTTCATTCATTAATGCCATGCGGTCAGTAGTGTCCCAACGTTATTCGAACAGGATCAGTTGCTTATCGGAAATGCGGCCCATGTCATCGGTCACGGCTTGCGCAAGCAATTGATCCAAGGGGATTCGTTCGAACATGGTCAGGCTCAAGATCTGTAGTTGGTCTCGGGATCCTTGAATCGAATGCGCCGCATCGGAGCCTCGAAGCCCTTGCGCGAGTAGAAGCCCGTGAGGAAGACGGTCTGGTCGCAGATCAGCCCCGTGGCGCGGTCGACCGCATGCGAGTAGCGCCGTTGGACCTTGAGATTCGACTTGCCGCGCGTGACGAAGAAGCTGCCGGCTTCGTGAAAGCGGTACAGCCGCTCGAAGTCGAGAAAGCCCCGATCCATGATGTAGAAGGCACCCGGCTCGGGCAACAACTGGTCGAGGATGTTGACCTCGTGCATCTTGCCGTCGCTGATGTGGATGAAGGTCGGGATGTTGCCGCGCAGATCGAGCAGCGTGTGCAGTTTGACCGCCGCCTTGGTCGAGCGAAAGGGTGCCCACGAAAACACCGACAGGCACAGATCGATGGTCGTCGTGTCCAAGGCGTAGACCGACTCCTTCAAATCGACACCAAAGGGCTCGTCGACATACAGCGGTCGGGCGATGGCGATCAGGCTCTGCGCGAAGTCGGCGTAGATGCGCCAGTCGCGCACGGCATTGGCGTTGGCGAGTGTGTTGCGCGCTACCGCCGACCGAATCCCAAGGTGATAAAGCTTGGAGCGCTGCGCGCGCAGACAGGCTTCGATATCGCGCAGGCTCTCGCGATAAGTCAGCTGTGCGAACGCCATGCACAGGAACTGATCCAGGCACGAGAACGACTTCACCTTCCGTTCGCCCGCATAGCGGCTGACGATTCGGCGAAAGGTGTGCAGCGGCAGATGCTCCATGACTTGCGCAAACACCAGCTTGCCTGCGTACATCCGTTGCTCCCGCGATGGATTGCCTCGCAGGGTCGCAAACCTTGCTTCCGCGGTTCAAGTCGGTAACAAGCAAAATCATGAAAAAGCGCTTTCAGTTCTTTGGCTTATGAGCCGTCCCGTAGAAAACGTTGGGACACTACTGCCATGCGGTACCAAGGAAGAATCACGACTTGGAAGGATGATAAGGGCTTCGGGTTCATCACGCCGAACGGCGGTGGTGAGCCGGTGTTCTTCCATATCAGGACCATCTTGAGCCGGCAGCAGCGCCCTATTGGTAACGAAATCGTGACCTACGAACTGACCGTCGATGAGCGGAAGCGCCCCCGTGCCATCAATGTCGCGTTTGTGGGTGAGCGTCGGGACAAGCGATCAACTACCCGTAGCCGATGGGGAGTGGTCGCCTTCGTTACCGCATTCCTCACTTTCATGGTCGTTGCAGTGGCTATCGGCAAGCTACCTATCATGGTGCTTGGCCTTTACTTCATGGCAAGCGTGATCGCATTCGGCGCCTACGCCTTCGACAAGTCGGCGGCAGAGCAGGATAGGTGGCGGACCTCAGAAAGCACGTTGCACTTGGTCGCCCTGCTTGGTGGGTGGCCCGGAGCGCTATTCGCTCAAAGGGTTTTCCGCCACAAGTCGAGAAAGCAGGAATTTCAAACCGTCTTTTGGGGAACGGTTCTTTTGAACTGCGTTGCATTGATGGTGTACGCATCCCCGACCGCCTCACGCGCTCTGCTGTCCATCGTTGCAGCCGCGAAGTGACGGTCAATTCTTTCTTGACCGCAGCGTAGCATCTGTATATGACGTCGGCCACAATCAAGCTATTCCTTCCTCGCGGAGACGCGAAGAGCCTGCGCACGGCCGAGATCTCCAACTGGAGCGGCAAGGCTGTCGCGGCTCCCCGTACGGAACTCGATGAACTTCTTGCTCGCGAAGAACTCGAGAAGGCCGGCGTCTACATCCTTATCGGCAGCGACCCAATTACCAACGCAGCTCGCGCCTATATCGGCGAGGCAGAGGTCATTCGCGAGCGACTCAAGCAACACAAAACAAAGGAGTTCTGGGTCTCAGCCATCGTGTTTGTCAGTAAGGATGAAAACCTGACCAAGGCGCATGTAAGGTTTCTCGAGAGCCGTCTGCTCGCCGAGGCCGCTGCAAGAGCATTGGCCAAGTGCTTGCCTGCCTCGTGCGCCCTTTCAGCATTCTCCAGATAGAAACTGATGTGTGTTTCCTCATCGGCGTCGCGATAGGGTGATCCAGCGACGATTAGGGACGTTGGATTGACCCAATCGCGGAGTGCTGTGTGTACATCTTGAATTGCCTTGGCTCGCTGTGAATCAGTGCGCGAAAGGGCGATGTTCTGCTCATGCGCGTAGATCGTCAGCTCAGTTTTAAGGATGTCAGCCTTCTGAGATAGCCCAGCTTTGTAGCGTTCAAGTTCCTTCGCGAAGCGATGCTCGATCAACTTTCCTCCCAGCCACCACGCGCCCGCCAATGCGACCGCGCCGCCTCCAATCGCTCCGAGGAAAAAGTTGAGAAGGTCCATCGTGCAGGCATTCTATTGAAAAATGAGGTTCAACCGTGGCGCCGCGTAGCGCAACACCGCGGTGTCAACTGCGCAGGTCGACGGGAGAATTAAGAGGCAGTGGCGAGCGACTGGGGCAACTATGGGGGCAACTATGCTCAATTGGGCGACCGTAGCCCCGCAATGTGACTGCCGCCCTCCCGCCAGCCGTATCATAGGGAAAACCGGGTTCGCCGCCACGATTTTCGGACAAATTGCGGCCAAATCCGGGGTATCGCCTAGCGACTCGGAGGCCCCGTCGGCACCCTAGAATCCGGCGCTCGTTTCCCGAGCGCCACCCCCGCTTCTTATTATTCCGCGATCACTGCTTCACTTGCTGTCGTGCAGCGCTCGCGCCGCCGCGGGTCGTCCGTGCAACATATCGATAGGCGTCCGGGTCAGCTCTAGCAGGACGTTATCGCCCTCGGGCCCGGGCGAAGCGGGCCACGGTCCATGCTTGGTGTCCAAGGACCCCCAACGGCGAAGGTTCGTTCGGACCCGTGAGAATCGATGCCCGAGTCCGACGCGCGTGGATTGGACAATGGAACGGATGCAGTTCACAAACGTCTCCAAGGTGTTTTGGCAAGGCCATGGCCGGTGGGCCTGTCAGGACCACATACGCACAGGGCGGGGGGCGTCCCGCCCAGCGCCAACAGCAGTGCCCCAGCAGCGATGACGGAGCACGCTTGAGTTCCACAGGTTCCAGCGCCGCGCGGAAACCGCCATCTGCCCCGAAGCCGGAGCGATCTCCTCGAGCCACAGGACGCGGTCAGCAGCTGAGCCAACGCATGGGCCGCGAACACGGGCGACTAGCTTTTGCGCTGCTGCTCTCCCTGCTGATTCACACGCTGCTGTTGAGCCTGACCTTCGGTGGCCAAGGACTTGGGCTTCCGGGCTTCGGTTTCCCGTGGCGAGATCGATGGATCGAGGTGCCCGAGCTGCGCGTCGTGCTCTTTCCGACGCATGTCACAGCCGAGGAGCCGGCGATCACGTCGGTCGCGGAGCCTTTGCAGCAGGCATCGAATGAGCAGCCTGTCGCCAGTGGACCAGCCCTGACTCCATCCATGGCCCCTGCGCCGCCCCTGGGGGGAAGGCAATAGCGATCCCGCCCGCGGCCCAGCCTACGCGCGCCGATGGGTCCGTTCACGTGGCGACTGCGCAGATCCTGGAGCCGGCCGTTGTCGACGTGGCGCCATCCGACAGGCCCGCGTCGGTCATGCGTGCAGCTCCTTCGGTGCCAACGCCTGTCATTGCGGTAGCGCCAAGCGCATCGAGCCCGGAGACCGTGACGTCGCCGTTTCGAGATGCCGGCGATGTCGCGCGGGAAGCCGCGCGACTGGCAGCGGCACATTTGGAGGCGCAGCATCAAGAGACCGCCCGTCAGGAAGAAGCGGCGCGCGTCGAGGCCGCACGACTGGAGGCTGAACGCCAGGAGGCTGCACGACTGGCAGCGGCACAGCTGGAGGCGCAGCGTCAAGAGGTCGCCCGTCAGGAAGAAGCGGCGCGTGTCGAGGCCGCACGACTGGAGGCTGAACGCCAGGAGGCTGCGCGACTGGCAGCGGCACAGCTGGAGGCGCAGCGTCAAGAGGTCGCCCGTCAGGAAGAAGCGGCGCGCGTCGAGGCCGCACGACTGGAGGCTGAACGCCAGGAGGCCGCGCGACTGGCAGCGGCACAGCTGGAGGCGCAGCGTCAAGAGGTCGCCCGTCAGGAAGAAGCGGCGCGCGTCGAGGCCGCACGACTGGAGGCTGAACGCCAGGAGGCTGCACGACTGGCAGCGGCACAGCTGGAGGCGCAGCGTCAAGAGGTCGCCCGTCAGGAAGAAGCGGCGCGTGTCGAGGCCGCACGACTGGAGGCTGAACGCCAGGAGGCTGCACGACTGGCAGCGGCACAGCTGGAGGCGCAGCGTCAAGAGGTCGCCCGTCAGGAAGAAGCGGCGCGTGTCGAGGCCGCACGACTGGAGGCTGAACGCCAGGAGGCCGCGCGACTGGCAGCGGCACTGCAAGAGGCCGCGCGTGTCCAGGCCGAACAAGAAGCGGCCGCAAAACGGGAAGCCGTGCTTCGGGCAATCGGACGTCAGCTCGACGAGGAAGCCGCCCGGCGCGAAGAGTCCTCGACTTCCGCTCGCCGGCCCTCCACGCTACCCCTGTCGTCGGGCACCGCACGTCGAGTCAGGCTATGGGGGCGCGCCGACCCCAACGCCGAACTCATCCGGTACGCGGAGGCGTGGGAACGGAAGATCCAATTCAACACGCCTGTCGACACGGTCCGCGACGTGGCGAAGCGGCCTCATACCAATCCCATGGTGACGGTGGCCATTCGAAGCGACGGATCCGTGGAGTCGGTGACCATCGTTATGTCCAGTGGCGTGGCGGAAGTCGATGAAGCGATACGGCGCATCGTGCAAAGCCACGAGCACTACCAAGCGTTCCCGCCTGCACTGGCCCGCGAGTTCGACGTGATCGAAATCCGCCGAACGTGGTACTTCGACGTGGCCGTCCGGTTTTACTGATGGGAGTGTGACAGGAAGTACGACGATTCTGAACGCGCGGGCCTGGGTGCCCCCCGGCCCTTCAGCGGTTGACCCACATCGGGTCCCTCGCCAGCAAGGACCGGACTTTCGGCGTTCTGACAAAAGCGCCTATCGCGCCACTCAGCTGTCGTTCACGACGCCGGCCCGTTCGGACTGGGCACAATCGGCCCGCGGTCTTCCGAAGGACCGCCGGCCCTGTGCACCGGTATTCATCATGCCGCCGATCACTGTAAGCGGCGGTGCGATGCTGAACTGTCTCCGAGCCAGACCGCCGTCATGATCAATGACCGCTCCACGGCAGCCCAAGTCTCACCGAGACAGGCGCGTCGGGTCGGTAGCGACATCGGATGACCGCCGACGGCGCCGTCGTTCTGCGGCGGCTCTTGGCCGTCGAGCGAAATCCCTGAGCGTCCGTTTCTCTCTAGAGCACGAAAGGCAGCAACAGCTCAACTCCAGACTTCCCCGCCGAGGTGGTGGCGAGACCCTCAGGAGGCCGGATTTCGGCGCAGGTAATGCTGCCGGCCGATCATTGTGCAGACAACGTCGTCGTTCTGATTGAGCACGTCCCAACGAAACTTTACGGTACCGCGGCCTGCCTGCGTTCGCGATGGTGTCTGCTCCAGCACCGTGGCCCGAAGGCACAGGCTGTCGTCAGGCCGGACCGGCTTCAGCCACCGCAGTTCTTCGAGTCCAGGCGAACCGATGCACGACGACTCGAGCAGATAGCCATCGCACATGAGCCTCATCGCCACGGCACAGGTATGCCAACCGCTGGCAATCAGCCCCCCAAAGGGCGTTGCCATCGCTGCGTTCTCGTCGGTGTGGTACGACTGCGGGTCGTACTCTTGTGCAAAGCGCTTGATCTCCGCTGCACTTATCGACGCCGCGCTACTCTCATAGCTCCAGCCTGGCGTGAAGTCTTCCCAGTAGTACTTGATCGTAGCGTTGGACCGCATGTGAGGGTCAGCCAATGCTCGACGTTTGCTCTTCTGCCACCGGATAGTCTACTTCGGGTTGAATTTGGTCAGGGCCCGGATGTCATCTACGATTCGTCCAAGCGTTACATCTTCACACCTTCGTCGAAATGGCCCGGCTGGCGGAAAAGTAGTAAGAAAGCATCAATCCACATCGGGCCTGACGTATCGTACTCCGCGCAAGCCGCGATGCAGACCGGCGGATTGCCGGAAATCGTCAGGACAATAGGCTTGTCGCGGGTGCAGAATGAGCATGTCGGACGAGGCCGCGATCGCAAGGTTCCATCAGTGCTGTTCCTTGGGCGGCGCGACCCGGTCAGGCCGCGCCGTAATGGCGGCGTCGGCTGTCGTCACAACGCGTTCCCCAGTTGGGTTCAAATGAAACGGAGGGTCCGATGACAAAGGTTGCGGCTCTGACGCTCGTTGCAGTTCTCGCAGGCTACGGTTTTCACGCGCTGGCGCAAGGCCGCGTGGATGCCCGCCAGATAGCAACTCCGATTGGCACTTCGTCATCGAACGGCATTTCATTCGTCTGGTTTTACGACGCGACGGCGCGTGCCGTCTTTGTCTGCCGTACCGGACAGGGTGGTGGCGACTCCGTGGAATGCAAGGCAGGAACGACTCTACCCTAGCGGTGCTATCGGCGCAGTTCCAGGGCGATGAACGTAATGGCGGTGGCCCAGCGCCCGATTTCCTCGACTGCGCTGCCGCCGTACTGCGGGCCGAAGTCGAGAGCCCCGAAACGCTGCGCTAGAGCAGGCGTCAGGGTGTTGTTCGCAGCGAATTGAAGGTCCTATAGGTACCTTCTTTCCCATTCGGCGCAGGTAGTCCCATGGTTACTTTCGACTGTTTCACGGCGCAGAGTTCCTTACCGCCTACACGTTCAACACAGGGGTGGCGAGGCATCTCTTCTGCTCGGTACGAAGCGGCAGGCTGGGGCGGCGGCACACTCACCGGCATACAGCTGGTGGCGATGAGTCACGCCGCATTCTCACTGGCCGGTTTCGAGCGCGTGGACGGCGCAGACTTCGCGCAATCGTAGCTAGCGTCAGCGCCAAGTGTCTTGGGTCAATGAAACTCGCCGGACCTTGATTCGCACAGCTGGTGCGCGTGGCCCGGTGCATCGTCAGCCGTCGCCATATGGCCCGCCGCGCTGCGCTGCGGGCACGCCGCAGCGTAGGCTGGCGATTCGCCCATGATCGTCACGACAGTTGGCTTGTTGTGGGCGCAAAAGGTGCGTGGGCACAGTGCTGAAGCCGGTTGAGCGCGGAACCGGCAGTCGGCCAACTCCACGAAAGTGACAGCAAGGAATGATGGAGTAAAGTCATGGCAATGACCCTTGGCAATCAAACCGACGTCGACAGCTTCGCGCGAGCCCTGCGTGCGGTCCTGACTCAAGCGCAGGAACTTGTCGCGGCCGGCGAGGCCGGGTCGCTGCTCTCCAACCGAATCGCCCTCGCCCTTGCGCTGACGCACCAGCTCTGCCGGGTCATCGAGCTGGACGAACGCGATACCGTTACGGAATTTGGGCCGGCCATCGCCGCCGCGTTGTTTCCGCTTGGTACAAGCTTCTACGAAGTTGACGGCGCTCCGGTTTCAGTGGATCCGGAGGGCACGAATGCCAAAGCCTGGGACATTCCGGGCGCAAGACACTTTCCGCTGCCGCTGGGCGCTAATGCCGAGCCCCTGTCGGAGGAGGATTTTCTGCGCCGCGTGGATGCGTTACTCAACCCATAGGCTTGACCTGTCCGACGCTCCCGCGGTATTCCCCGACTTTGGACTGTGCGGGCTGCGTGCCGCCGTTTACCTTGCTCCTCAAGGACACCCGATGCCACGACCGCTTGGTGTTTTTCTAATCGCGGCGGCCTCATTGTTGTTTGGCGTATACGCTTGGTTCGGGCTCGTATGGTTGCTCGATGCCGGGGCGAAACTGACCGATGCGCCTGCGCTCGTAATTGCGATGTTCATCATTGCACCGCACATGGCCGGCTGGCTCATTGCGCTCGCGTTCAGCGCGATCGCCTTCGCCATGGGTCTTTGGCTTGCCCGAAAGCGTCAACTCTCATGGCTTGGATTCGGCTCTGACCCGGCGTCCAACCGGACACCCACCGGTAACGATTCGCCCCCGCAGCGGCCGCCCGACAGCTCCTTACGTTAGGTGGCAGACCAAATGGGAATGTCCACTCATACAGCCGCAAGTCGCTTATCGGGCGTGCGACAAGACGCTCTACGAGACGTTCGGACTGGATTTCGACGCGAGCACGGCGACGCGGCAATACCTGAAGCCGAAGCTCATCTGGGAGGAATTGAACGACTTCGAGCTGTTCTTTCGCCAGTAGCGATGAGTCGGGACGCACGCTGCCGCTATGCGTTGACCGGTCCGCTTGCGTCGACGACCCACGCGGAGGGCTCGCACCATCGTCGCGCAACGCAACCGTCTTGCCCTGCCTCAGCCCAACACGCGCATGACAACGGTCAACTTCTACCGCGATCTTCCGGTGCTGGAATCCTTCGCCGAGGCCATCGAGACCGCCCGGCACGTCCAGGTTCCGGGTGACTGGTGGATCGTCATCGCCGATGTGATCGGCTCGACGAAGGCGATCGAAACAGGGGCCTACAAGAAGGTCAACACCGTCGGCGTGGCCTGCATTGCTGCGGTCGTCAACGTGGACCGAAGCGTCGAAATGCCGTTTGTCTTCGGCGGCGATGGCGCGACCTTCGCCGTACCCGACACCTTGCGTGAGCGCGTGATTTTGGCGTTGCGGGAAGCCCAGTGCCTGGCGCGGGAGAACTTCGACCTGTTATTGCGTGTCGGCCTGGTCCCGGTTTCAGACCTGCTAGGCAGCGGCCTACAGGTGCGGCTGGCGAAGGTTCGCTTGTCACCGAACGTGGCGCAACCTAGCTTCTCCGGACGCGGCTGGGAAGAGGCCGAGCGCATCGTCAAGGACCCCATGGCCCAGGGCGTGCTGCGGGTCCAGGAAGACGAGGGCCTGCGCGAGGGCAGCTTCGAAGGTTTCGAGTGCCGCTGGCAGGGTGTGCCAAGCTTTCACGACCACAAACTCGCCCTGTTGGTGGCAGCGGTGTCGGGCGACGCCGACGCGGTTCTGACCACCTACCGCAAGGTGTCCGACAAGATCACGCAGATCTACGGCGACATCTCGAGCTACCATCCATTGCGCGCCGAACACATGCGACTGTCGTTCAATCCACGCCAACTCGCACACGAGTGGCGCGTGCGTTCAGGCCGGCTCGGACCGTGGGGGCGGGTCAAGTATTTCGTGCGGATGGTGTTGCTCAACCTGGCGGGTGTCTACCTGTTCGCACGGAAGATGGACACCAAGGCCGTGCGCTGGAGCCACTACACCGACGAAATGGTGGAGAACACCGATTTCCGCAAGTTCGACGGCATGCTGCGCATGCTGATGGACGGCAGCGAAGCGCAGTACCGGGACCTGTACGACTACCTTGAAGGGCAGCACCGCGAAGGCCGGCTGGTCTACGGCATGCACAAGTCAAGCGAAGCACTGTTGACCTGCATCGTGTTCTCCTACAACGGAAACCACGTGCACTTTGTCGACGGCAGCGACGGCGGTTACGCGATGGCTGCGCGCGGCCTCAAGGCGCAACTCAATTCGCTCAGAGCCTGATTGGCGCGCGAGACCCGGACGCGCCACACTCCTAAGGAAAGGACGGCGGTGGCGCCTCATTGCGCCGGCATACCGACTGTGCGCTGCGCGAAATCGCGTACGCTGCCGACGTGACCGCCGACCAGCGCGCGCCACGCACACGCCTGAGGCGAACTCCACCGCTCCCGAATGTCTAACCTGCCCTGTATTCGTCTATGACCCATGGAACCCAGGAGAGATTCCGATGAATGATTCCGAGATCCGCGCCTTCCTGACCGTTGCCCTCATGGCCGCGCTTGCCGACGGCGCCAAGGACGACCGCGAGCGCGCCGCGCTGAAGAGCCTCGCCGGGCGCCTTGGCGAGGGCCGGATCGATCTCGCCGACATCTACGACGATGTGCTGGTGCGCAAGATCTCGATTGCGGACGCGGTGCAGCCCCTCACCACACCGGAAACCCGGCGGCAGGCCTACGAAACCGCGGTGGCGGTCGCGGATGCGGATGGGGTGCACTCGCCGGCGGAAGGCGCGTTCCTGCGCGATCTCGCCGCGGCGCTCGGCCTGCCCGCGCAGGAAGCGCAGGGCTACGTGGCCCAAGCCGACGCCGTCGTCGAAGCCGCCGGGGTCGCCGGTGCGAGCGGCGCCGAGCCGATCCGCCAGGTGCCGGGCCACGTGATGCCGGACGCGGCGGCGCTGGACCGGCAGATCGTGAATGCATCGGTGACCAACGCCGCGCTGGAACTGCTGCCGGAATCGCTCGCCTCGATGGCAATCCTGCCGCTGCAGGTGCGGCTCGTCTACCAGATCGGCAAGGCCTACGGCTACGAGCTCGACCAGGGGCATATCAAGGAATTCGTCGCGACGCTGGGCGTTGGCCTGACGGGACAGTACCTCGAGCAGTTCGGCCGCAAGCTGCTGGGCGGCTTGCTGGGCACCGTGCTGGGAGGCATGGGCCGTGCGGTCGGCCACCAGACCGCGAGCTCGGGCATGGCGTTCGCGACCACCTGGGCGCTCGGACAGCTCGCCAAGCAGTACTACGGCGGCGGGCGCACGCTCGATGCCGGCAAGCTCAAGGCCGCGTTTGCGCCACTCCTGGAGCAGGGCCAGGGCCTGATCGGCCGCTACGGCGGCGAGATCGCCGAGCGCGCACGCACGATCGATGTGCGCAACCTGCCGGCGCTGATTCGCCGAATCTAGAGCACGTTGTTGTGATCCGGGTCTGCGCGCTCGGCTCGCAGGTGCAGGACGTGGCCCGGCCCAAATTCAAGGCGATCGCCGTAGTAGGGCGCGGTAGGCGATGGAATGCTACGCGCAATGGACGATTGCGCGAAGGAATTGCCGCGAGTGACATGACATCGGACCCTTCCTGTTGGGTACCGTCGCGCGATGTCACCCAATGGCGAACCCCGGATCTTGCGCTGGGGTCCAATCGTGTGTAACTTAATGTGTAAGGAGCGACACATGGCAACCAATCTGGCCCTGGATCCCGAACTGATCGAGCGCGCCGTCAGGCTGAGCGGCGAAAAGACCAAGAAGGCCGCGGTTACCCGCGCCCTGGAAGAGTTCATCGCCCGTCGCGCACAGAGAAGGCTCGTCGAACTGATGGGCAAGCTCGAATGGGATGCAGCGTTCGACTATAAGGCCGAGCGCTCCCGCCGGTGAGCCTGTTCGTCGATACCAGCGTGTGGTCGCTTGCCTTCCGCCGCGACCAAACCTCATCGGGCCCGGAGGTGCGCGCGCTGCGCGCAGCCCTGGATGGTGGCGATACGGTCCTTACCACCGGGCTGATATTGCAGGAACTGCTGCAGGGATTTGCCGGGCCTCGTGCGCGCAAAGACATCATCGATCGTTTCGCAGCCCTGCCCCTGCTGCCTCCCGACCGCCAGGATCACATCGATGCGGCGGAACTGCGAAATCGCTGTCGTCGCGCCGGTCTGCAGATTGGCACGATCGATGCCGTCCTTGCGCAACTCTGCATTCGCCACGAGCTTACCCTGTTGACGACCGACAACGACATCATACTGGCCGCGGCCCATTGTCCGCTGCGCGTATGGAGACGGTCCGTTTACGGGTGATCGCACGCAGTTCGGGGCGCTGTGCGGAGAAGCGTTCGCGATCACCTTGAGTGTTGCGCTGGCACGGCACGGCGGTATCGCGGTACAATCTGACCAACATCATGACCAACTGGAGCGACGCGTGGGCGCTGTCAACCTGGCCGAAGCCAAGGCGCACTTGAGCGAGCTGGTGAGCAAGGCCCAGAGTGGTGAAGAAATCGTCATCATGCGTCGGGGGCGACCTGTCGCCATGCTGGTGCCCGTAGCGTCACCCAGAAAGAGGCTGCGTTCGCTCTCGGCATTTCGGGCCACGTTGCCCAAGGCACGGACCTCCAGCGCCGAGCTGATTCGCAAGCTGCGGGACGAAGGCTATTGATGGTCTACCTCGATTCCAGCTTCGTGGCGCCCCTGGTCATTGCGGAGGCCGACAGCAATGCGGTGGAAGCCGTTGTCCTCAAATTGAAGCCGGGTGAACTGGCCACCAGCATGTGGACCCAGGTCGAGTTGGCCAGCCTGGTGTCGCGCAAAGTTCGGATGGGGGAGCTCGCCGTTTCCGATGCCGATGCGCTTCGTCGCGAGTTCGAGCGCGTGCTTGACGAATCGTTCGAGGTGCTCTTGCCGACGGCAGCGGACTTCAGGGCTGCGACCAAGCTCCTGGAAGCGCCCAGGACAGGCTTGAGGGCCGGCGACGCGTTTCATCTGGCTATCGCGGCGACTCGAGGCGCAAAGAGAATCTTGTCGCTGGACGAGGGATTTCTCCGAGCAGGCAAGGAACTCCGGCTGCCGGTCAGCCGTGGCGTTCCGACTTGACCGGCGTGCAAGAGCGCCCCATGGGACGCCCCATTGCGAAATCCCGCCGGCCGCGTTCCAGCGGCAATCTGCGCATCGGTGATCACTGGAATGCAATCACGATCATCGCGCTGTCGCAGAGCAATCCGCTGAAGGCGGTGGCGGAGCTCGTCGAGAACAGCATCGATGCGCGCGCGCAGTCGATCGTCATCACGCGCGGCAAGGAGAAGGGGCAGCATTACCTGCGCGTGAAGGACGACGGCGAGGGCGTGCGCAGGAACGCCGAAGGCGAGCCGGATTTCCATTACGTCGCGACACATGTCTGCGACTCGATCAAACGGCGCCTGAAGGCGCAGGGACGCGACGGGCTGCAAGGGGAGTTCGGCATCGGGCTGTTGAGCTTCTGGACGCTGGGCGAGGAGCTCCTGCTGACCTCGGCCGGCGACGACGGTCGGGCCTGGCAGATGCATCTATCCAAGGGTGACCCGAGTTACCGCATCACCCACCGCCCGGCGCTGTTCTCGGAATCGGGCACCGACGTGCTTGTCAGAGGGATCCTGCCCGGCATCAAGAACTTCAGCGGCGAAAAAATCCAGTGGTACCTCGCGTCCGAATTGCGCGACCGCATTCGTCATTCCGGGGTTTCGATCCGCGTTGTCGATCGAACCGCACGGGCTGAATTCAAGGTCGAGCCCAGGCAATTCGAGGGCCGGTTGTTGCACGAGCTCGATGGCGCCTTGCCCGCACAGAGCGAAGTGTACGCAGAGCTCTATCTGCACGCCCACTCCGCGACGAACGTGGTGTCGCTCTATCGTTCCGGTACGCGCGTGCTTGGCAATCTGGCGGAGCTCGACGCCTTCGCGCGCATGCCCTGGACGAGCGGCTATGTGCAGGGGATCATCGACGTGCCCTATCTCACGCTGACCCCGGGCACGCGGCTTGGGGTCATCCACGATGCCGCGTTGGCGCGGCTGGCCGACGAGCTCGCGCCACTCGAGTTGCGTCTCGCGAAGATCATCGAGGACCAGCAGCGGGCCGAGGAAGAGCGCGCGAGCCGCGACGTGCTCCGCTCCATTCAGGGCGCGCTCAAGGAGGCCCTGCTGGCGTTGCCGGCGGAGGAGTACGACTGGTTCGACTTGCATCGCGGCGAGGGCAAGCGTCGGCCCCGCACGCCTGCGGAGTCGGGACCCGGAGTCGCGCAACGCGAAGCCGATCAAGCGGCGGGGATCGAGCAGGGAAGCGACCAGGAGGCCGCCGAACCGCAAAGGGAATTCTTCGAATATGCGGGTCCGCTGTTCTCCGTGGTGATCTCGCCCACGTCGAGCGTGGTTCCCGTCGGTGGCACGCGCGCACTGCGTGCGATCGCGCGCGACCGGGCGCGCCGGTCCGTGGAGCACGATCTGGCGCATGGGTGGGCCGTCGTGGAAGGCGAGGGAACGCTTGATCACGCCAACGGTGAAATCGCGACGTTTCAGGCGCCCGCCGAGCCGGGGCTCACCCGGGTCGAGGTCACGGTTACTCAGGGTGAAGTCGTCTGCAAGGCGGAAGCGCAGATCACGGTCACGGCCTCGCTGCTGCCCAAGGCGGGCGGCGGCGATTCCTCGTACCAGGGCCTGCCGGGGTACACCTACCACAAGGCGGCCGGGGAGCTCTGGCGCTCGCGGTTCGACCCGGAGCGCAATCTCGTGGTCATCAACAACGGCCACCGCGATTTCGTCTATGCGGCGCGCAACAAGATGCTGAAGCTGCGCTATATCTGCCGGCTGTTCGCGAAGGAGCTCGTGCTCAAGAACTTCATGGGCATTCCTCCGGACCAGCTTCTCGAGCGATTACTGGAGTTGACGTTGTACACGGAGGAGAACCTGCGCTAGGAATCCGCTCGCCGGCGCTCTGCGCTTTGTGATCGCAGCCCTTCGGACCACCGGCTTCGCAGGCCCGCGCCGACCTTACCAGATCCGCTTGACGCCGTACTTGCGGAATATCGGGTCGGCGGACACGATTGCGCAGCGCTCGTCGATGGCCTGGGCGGCGAGAAGGCGATCGAACGGATCCCGGTGATGGAAGGGTAGCGTGGCGACTTTGGCCACATGGCGGAATTCGATCGCGAGCTGACGAAATGCGTTGGCTGCGAGCTGTTCCGGAATGAATCGCTCGATGGCGCCGGGCAGGCGCAGCTTGCCCAGACTCAACTTGATCGCCATTTCCCAGCAACTCGCCAGGCTCAACAAGCACTCGTTGTCCGGGTCGGCGATTGCAGCCCGGGCCTTCCTGGACAAAGTCGGCGCATCGTCGACCCACCACAGGAAGGCGTGGGTATCCAGCAGCACGCGCATCAGGTGTAGTCCCGGAAATCAGCAGGGGTCGCGTCGAAATCCGGCGCCAGCCAGATCTTGCCCTTGGCGGATCCCGACTTGCGCAGCTTGCCAGGCGTCGCCAGCGCGACGAGCTTCACGACCGGCTTGTTGTCCCTGGCGATGATGACTTCCTCTCCGGCCATGGCCTTCCGTACCAGCTCAGAGAAGCGCGACTTTGCATCGGCGACATTGAACTTGGCCATGAGAAGAGTCCGAACTCGGCTATTTGCCCAGGTTGGTCATTTTAAATGACCATACTGCGCCGGTCAAGGACGTTTTCGCTCGTGAGGGTCCGTAGCGACAAGTGGGTCAATTCACCTTGAGCCGGCCCGCCTTCGCCATCTCGCTGATCACGCCAATGTCGCGGCGCATGCGCTCGGCCAGGGCTTGCGGTGTGCTGCTCACCGGAATGATCCCGGCGGTCAGCAGGCGTTCCCGCAGGTCCGGCGTCTCCAGGCTGCGCACGACGGACAGGTTGAGACGCTCCACTATATCCTTGGGTGTCCCGGCAGGCGCGAACAGTGCGATCCAGAGCACGACTTCGAACCCCGGGATGTCGGCGGCCTCGGCGAGCGTTGGTACGTCCGGAAGCAGAGACAGGCGCCGGGACGTCGTGACGGCGAGTGCCTTGAGCTTGCCCGACCGGATGTGCGCAAGCGCCGGTGTCACGTCGACGATCGCCATCTGCACGTCGCCGGCGAGCAGCGCCGTAACCGTCTGCGAGTTTCCCTTGTAGGGGATATGCAGGACGTCAATGCCGGTTTTCTGCTTGAACAGCTCGGTCGCGAAGAAGAACGAATTGGTGCCCGATCCATAATTGAGCCGGCCCGGATTCGCTTTCGCGTATGCGATCAGGTCCTTGACCGAATTCACCGGCAGCGTCGAACTGACGACGAGCACCGGCGGGTAGAGTCCGATCAGCGATATGGGCTCGAACCCGTGCACTGGATCGTAGGAAAGCTTGTCGATCAGCACCGGGTTCATCGTCATCTGCGAGGAAACGGCGGGCAGCAGGGTGTAGCCGTCGGGCGCCGATTGCGCGACCAACGTGGCGGACAAGACGCCCTCCGAGCCCACCTTGTTCTCGATGACCACCGATTGGCCGAGATCCTCGCGCATTTTCTCCGCAAGCAGCCGAGCCGCGAGATCCCAACCGGCACCGACCGAGCCGCCGACGACAAATCGGATGGGCCGCGTCGGATAGGCCTGGCCGGACGCGGCGTCCCATGGCAACAGGAAAAAGGACAGGGAAATCAGGAGCAGTGTGCGCAAGAACAGTGTGCGATGCATGGCGGATTTCCGTACTTACAAGGTCTTAGACCGGTCGGAGCGCCGGACTCGGAGTGATCGCGAGTTCCGGATTCACCCATTACAATGTGCGACTTTCGCCTTCCACAACCGATCCCCGCATGAACCTCACCGAGCCCATTCGCCGCCATGCCCTGCTCAACGCGGACACGCCGGCCATCATGCGTCCCGACGGCCGGGGCGTATCTTACAGGGAACTCGATCGTACGATCGACTCATTGGCGCAACGCGTGCTCGACCTCGGGCTGACACCCGGCAAGACCGTGGGGATGTTTCCGTTGGCTCCATACCCTTATGTCGTCCTGAGGCTCGCGCTTGCCCGAGTGGGCATCACCAGCGGGCACATGACGATGGCGGCAGCCGCGATGGACGTGTGCTTCACGAATGGCGAGACACCCGCGATCGGAAACGCGAGGATGGTGACGTTCGATCCGTCCTGGGCCGAGAGCCCGCCAGCGGATGTCGCGGTGCCGAGCGTCCCGCTTCACCAGGATGGTGCGGCGATCGTCGGCGTCTTCCCATCCTCCGGCACGACGGGGTCTCCCAGATTCGTCGCGCTCTCCTGCGACACGATCACCCGCCGAATACACGCGCGAGGACGCAGCATTCCGCTCCCGGCCGACGCGCGGCAGATCTCCATGATCGGGCCGGGCACGCTGTTTGGCTTCAGCAGTATCCTTCGGGTCCTCTGGAGCGGTGGGTTGGCCGTACTCGAGCCGGCGGACGCGACGGGACAACGGCTGGTCGCGGACATTCAGCGCCATCGCGTTAATCACATGGTCATGCCGCCGATGACGCTGGAGCGGATCGCTGCATCCGTGCCGGCCGGCGGCGGGCCCCTACCGTCGCTCGAATCGATCGAGGTTTCGGGAAGCCATCTCCCGATCCCGCTCTACGAGTTGGCGCGGCAGCGTGTTTGCCCGAACATCATCTCGTCGTACGGCGGGACCGAGAGCGGCCATGTCGCCTCGGCGCCCATGTCCGTCTTGCGCGATCATCCCGGAGCGGTCGGCTACGTGCATCCGGGTGTCGAGGTCCAGGCGGTCGATGCCGACGACACGCCGCTTCCTCCAGGCCGGGAAGGCATTCTGCGCGTGCGGACCGGCAATGGCGCAAGCGCATACATCGGCGACCCTGTCGCCTCGGCACGTGTATTCAAGGACGCTTGGGTCTATCCCGGCGACGTCGGCGCCGTATCCGTCGACGGGCTGCTGACCATCGCCGGACGTGCGGGCGAACTCATCAACAGCGGCGGCAACAAGGTCAGCCCGCGAGTCATCGAGGACGTGCTGTTGTCCTTCGCGGGGGTCCGGGAAGCGGCGGCTTTCGGCGTGCCCGACTCGCTGGGCCTGACGCGAATCTGGGCGGCCATGGTCGTTGATCGGCCGGTGGACGGGGCAGCGCTGCATTCATTCTGCGTCGCGCGGCTTGGAAACGTGGCGCCGAAGCACGTGATGAAGATGGACGCGCTACCGCGCAACGAGTCCGGAAAGATTTTGCGCACCGAGCTAGCCCGGATTGCGGCGTCCGCTCATGGCGACAAGCTGAACGTTTAGATGGATCGCTAGAACGGTACGATCAACGTGACCCCGCCGAGCGCGTACCAGTAATCGGGCGAGTTGGAGAACCCGGCGGAACGGTTGTACACGGCCTGCACGGCGAGGCGCGCGTTGCCGGCGATCGGGCCTTCGCCGCGAATCTCCGCCAGATAGGTCGTCTGCGTCGTGCCCGCGAACCGCTCCTGTCCCGCGCCGGCTGCGCCCGACCAGACCCATCCGGCGTCGCGCTGGCGGAATGCCAGAACGCCGAGCCACTGCCGATAGTCGTCCGGATTGAAATATGCGCCGCCGACGTCGGTCTTGCTGTTGTCGTACTGGCGCCAACGAAACTGCGCGGTGACGCCGTAGTCCGGCAGCGCATCCCAGATGAGCCGCGCGCGGAAGTGGAGACGGTCGTTGTCGTCGGTGAACGGCTGATAGCCGACGAGCGCAATGGCAGTGAAGCGATCGGCGAGCTGCTGCTCTATGCTCGCGCCCCAGAACGTGTAGCCGATGCCCTGCTCGATGGCCGACTGCGTTTCCACCAGGCCGGCCGCGGCGAGCAATTCGATCCCCGTTCCCGCGGCGGGACGCAGGCCCCACGCGACGTCGCCGACGGGGCGGGTATAGCCCGCTACGCGGACGGCGCCTGCTTCGAGATTGATGCCGGCCAGCGTGTCGCGATTCTGACTGCGCCACAGGCCGACCACGCCGGACGCATTCTCTGCCCAACCCGACTGCGAATAGTGGGTCGTCTGGGCCGCGACACCGAGGTAATCGAGAGCGGACGCGTAATTGAAAAGCCCGCCGATGCGCGCACGGGTTGCGTGGAAGCTGTCGGCGTCGCCCTCGAAGACGAAATTGCCGAGGCCGCCCAGCGATTGCGCCGCCGCGCTCCCGCTGCAACCGATGACCAGAGCGAGGATCGCGGCGGTGCCAAACCTCACTTGGTGCCCCAGGTCTTGCGCAGCCCCAGAACCTCTGAGAAGTAACCCCACAGGCACGCCGGCTGCAGGATCGTGCTGTAGGCGAACGCGTAGACGAGGAAGCCCGCCGGATTGCGGCGCACACGCAGACCCTGGCGCGCGAACATGCCGCTGCCGATCGCGTACATCAGGTAATTCATCGCAAGCGCCATCGGCAGCAGCGCCAGAGTCATCGGCCCCGCGATCCAGTAGATGCCGAAAAGCGCTAACACGACTCCGGGGATGAAGAAGAACGTGTACGCCAGGTCGAGCCACGGGAACAGCAGGTTCCACCAGACGAACAGCATCGACAGCCGTGGAAACGCGAGCAGCTTCCAATGTCGCCGAAACGCTTCCATCATCCCGCGCGCCCAGCGCTGCCGCTGCCGGATGAATTGCTTCAGCGTGTCCGGCACGTTGGTGAAGCAGCAGGCGTCCTCCGCGTGACCGACCCGCCAGCCGGCGCGCAGGATCGCCCAGGTAAGCACAATGTCCTCGCCGACGCAGTCGACCCACCCGCCCACCTCGAGGAGCGTCTGCCGGTCGTAGATCGAGAACGCGCCCTGGGCGACCAGCGTGCCCTGGTAGAGCGACTGCACGCGTTTGATCGCCGCGATGCCGTGGAAGTAGTCCCACTCCTGCGCCTTGGTCACCCAGTTCCGGCGCGAGTTGCGGACCAGCATGGTTCCGGCGATGGCGCGGGTATTCGGAGGATCGCTGAGGTAGCGCTCGACCAGATTCTTGAGCGCGTCCTTGTGGAGGTACGAGTCGGCATCGAGCGTCACGATGAGATCGTGCCGCGCTTCGGCGAGGCCGCGGTTCAACGCCGCCGATTTTCCCCGGTTCCGCGGTTGGCGCAGCACGCGCAGCCACGGATAGCCGACCGATTCAGCGAGCGCGGCGGTGGCGTCCCCGGAGCCGTCGTCGATGACGATCACCTCGAATTCGCCGGGATAATCGGAGCGCGCGATCGAGTGGAGCGTGTCGGCAATCGAGGCTTCTTCGTTGTAGGCGGCGACCAGGATCGAGATGCCTGGGTGAGAGGTGGGCGAGACACGCACGGGGCGACGGTCGACCAGCAGACTCGCTGCCAGGAACGCGGTCATGAATCCGGGGACGAGGGCGATGCCGGCGACGACCAGGAACGCGACCGTCCAACCCGTGAGCGCGGCGAGTTCGCTCATCCACTCCTGCGCTAGCCAGGCCGACAGCCAGAGCCACGCGCCGGCGGCCATGAGCGAGACCGCGAACTTGGCCCGGACGGGGAAGTACCACAGCGATTGCTTCGCTCGAGAGGCGACGCTCGGTATCGTTTCGGCGGTGCTTTGTGCAGCACCAGTTGTAGGAGCAAAGAAGGTCGCGCCCGGAATGCGGCTGCGGCCGCTTTCCGTGCGACCCATGGCGACCAGGTGTCCATAGGAGCTCGTGGTTATGCGTGGCTCCCTGCCATTAGCAAGATGCGTGCAATGTTGTCAGATTCTTGTTTTTCCTGACGCTTTGTCGGGTTGACGGGCGTGCGAGAAGGCGAGCTTTGGGCATCAAGACGTCGCTTCGCGGCTGCATCGCCCGAAGTACCACGCAGCGGGGATTCGGCCACCATTTGCGAATCGGGCAGATTTGCGGCGCGCTTCCGGCAAGAAAAAAGCGGCCCACTGGGGCCGCTGATGAATCAATCGATGCGAGCGACGGGCTTCAGGACACGTCGGCCTTGCCCTTGCGCTTCCCGGCGCCGCCCTTGCCGGCGCGAAACGCCACGGCCATTTCGAAGGCGACCTTCACGAACGCCAGCACCTCGCTGAAATCTTCATCGGACAGGCGGCGCGCCGCATCGTTGGCGCGGTACAGGTTCGCGAATTCGCGCTCGCGACCCGCCTGCAACGCCAGCCGGCCGATCCCCAGTGCCTCGAGCGTCTTCCAGACGTCGGGGTTGTACGAGCGCGTGAAGCGCATGACGAACGAGATGGGATCGTTGCGCCCGAGCACCGACGCGAGCCGCAGGATGATCTCGAAGGGCAAGGCGATCTTGCCGTTCTCGACCAACTCGAGCAGCACCGGATCTTTGAGGTTGATGGCGTCGCCGACCTCGGCAATGCTCATCCCCGCGCCTTCGCGCATCCGGCGCAGCACAGCGCCGGTTTTCTCGAGCGTCTGTCGCTGCTCCGGCTTGGGCAGCACCATCTTGGCGGCACCCAGCGTGACGTCCGCCGCCGCGCCCGCGATGCCCAGCACGGAATCGGTCCACGAGCGCAATTGCTGCGCGAGGCCGACGAGGGTGGAGGCGGTGCTCGTCGCGACCGAGTCCTTCTGCATTACGTCTGCATCGACGGCTGGCGGGCGTTTGCGCTGCGTGGTCTTGCGGGGGGATGGCATGGTGGAGTCCTTCCGTGGCGCAATTCGCGCGCCGCTATTTTGCCATGCCGTATCCAATGGAAGCGTCGCAGGAGCAATGCCGCGCCGAGGCGAGCGATGGTCCTTGCGCGCGCTCAAGATCGCGCGTTCGCTGCGGGTCGACAATACGCTCGTGTATAGTCCGGCGCGCGCGCTCGTGCCGGGCGCAGCATCAAGGCGCAGGGCTGTGCAACGCCCCGGACATTGAGCGCCGACGACGCAGTGTCAGCGGGGCTTAAAAACGAACGCAAGTGAAAACGTGTACGACTACGTGATCGTGGGCGCGGGCTCGGCGGGCTGCGTGCTCGCCGCCCGGCTGTCCGAAGACCCGTCCGTCAGGGTCTGCCTGCTGGAGGCCGGGAAGACCGACTCCAATCCGCTGATCCACGTGCCGCTCGGCCTCGCCGTGCTGGTGCCCCATCGGATCCGCAACTGGGCCTTCGAGACGACTCCGCAGCCGGGCCTTGGCGGCCGCCGCGGCTACCAGCCGCGAGGCAAGACGCTCGGCGGCAGCAGCTCGATCAATGCGATGGTCTACACGCGCGGCCACCGCAGCGACTACGACACATGGGCCTCGCTCGGCAACACGGGCTGGTCGTACGACGACGTGTTGCCGTATTTCCGCCGATCGGAGCACAACGAGCGAATTACCGATGCGTTTCACGGACAGGGTGGGCCGCTCAATGTGGCGGACCTGCGCTCGCCGAGCGGGCTCAACGAGGTGTGGCTCGCCGCGGCGGAGCAACAGGGCTTCCGTCGCAACGGCGATTTCAACGGCGCCGAGCAGGAAGGTGTCGGGATGTACCAGGTCACGCAGAAAGACGGCCGGCGTTGGAGCGCCGCCGATGCGTATCTGACGCCCAACCTCGGACGCCGGAACCTGACTTTGCTGACGCGCGCGCACGCGACGCGCGTCCTGTTTGACGGCAAACGTGCCGTCGGCGTCGAGTACAGGCAGCGCGGCAAGACGAAGAGCGTGCGCGCGAGCCGCGAGGTCGTTCTCTCGGCTGGCGCATTCCAATCGCCGCAACTGCTGATGTTATCCGGTATCGGCGAAGCGGACGCCTTGACGAAGTTGGGCATTCCGGTCCTGGAGCACCTGCCGGGTGTTGGGCGTGGCCTGCGCGATCACGTCGACTTCATCTTTGCGTACCAGTCGCGGCGCACGGACCTGATGGGGCTGATGCCGAGCGACATCATGCGTGGCGTCGGCAGCGCGATCCACTACTGGCGCGACCGGCGCGGCATCTTCACGTCCAACGTCGCGGAAGCGGGCGGATTCCTCAAGACGTCGGCCGATCTCGCGGTGCCGGACATTCAACTGCATCTTTGCATCGGCATTCTCGAGCGGCACGGTCGTCGGCTGCATGCGTCGCGCGGTTACTCCTGCCACGTCTGCCTGCTGCGGCCGAAGAGCGCAGGCCACGTTGCGCTGCAAAGCACGAATCCCCTCGCCCCCCCGTTGATCGATCCCGCGTTCTACGCGGATCCCGACGACCTAGAAACGATGGTCAAGGCCTTCAAGCTGACCCGTTCGATCATGGATTCGCCGTCGCTCGCGCCGGTCCGCGGCAAGGAATTGTTCACCGCAAACGCACGTACCGACGACGAAATTCGCGCGGTGCTGCGGCAGCGTTCGGACACGATCTACCACCCGGTATCCACGTGCCGGATGGGAATCGACGAGTTGGCGGTGGTGGATGCAGCGCTGCGCGTGCGTGGTGTCGATGGACTGCGCGTGGTCGACGCGTCCGTCATGCCGACGTTGATCGGGGGCAACACCAACGCGCCGACGATCATGATCGGGGAGAAGGCGAGTGATTTGATCAGGCAACGGGGATGAGCGGCGCCAGCGCGGTGGTCATGGGGCTGAGCCCGTCCGAAATCCGGTGCCGCAGAAGCTTGTTGTACCGAGGTACGACGCGAGACCGGAACTGCGCGACCCCGGCGCCCGTTGGCTTCGCCTGGAATGCCGACTGGGTTAGTATCTTCAATTTCCTCGAAACTCGCCGCCGCGCGAACCCATGCATGGCCAGAAAATGCCCCGCGTGCATTAGCCTCAACGTGCGCCGATCGTCGTTCCGCACGGCGGAGGTGACGGCGCGGCACATCTTCCTCTCGCCCTATCGCTGCCGGGACTGCGGCGAGCGCTTCTGGGTCGTCAGCAGGAACGCATACTTTCTTGCCGGCGTCATCGGCGGCTCGTTGCTGGCAGGCGCCATCGGCTGGCACGCATGGGAGCTGTTCGATCGCGTGCCGCGCGTCGAACCGGCACAAGCGGCGGTGGAGGCATCGCAGTTAACGGAATTGATGAAACGCGCCGAGGCCGAGGATCCAGCAGCCGAACACGAGCTTGGGCGGATGCACGCGACGGGCGACGGCGTCCCGAAGGACGAGCAGAAAGCCTGGAAGTGGCTTGAACGCTCCGCTCGGCACGGAAACGTTCAGGCACAGTACGATCTGGCGATCGCCTTGCGCGACGGGCGTGGGACGATCCAGGACTATGACGGCGCGCTGAACTGGATGATCAAGTCGGCGGAAGGCGGCAATCCTCAGGCACAGTTCGACCTGGCCAACATGTACCGGGTCGGGACGGGGGTCACGGTCGACAACGTCAAGGCCTACATCTGGCTCAACCTCGCGGCCGCGCAGGGCCTGCCGGGTGCCGCGCCATTGCGTGATGCTGTTCTGAGTCGCCTCTCGCCCGACGAGGTGGTCGACGCGCAGACGGAGGCGCGGCGCCTGGGCGAGGTCTACCGCACGCGTCCTTCCGCGGCTCCGTAGTTCGGCACGGGCCGCAGCCAGGAGGCTTCAGCAGCGTGGGAACGGCGCGTTCGGCGATCCGAAGGCGTGCGTTGTCACATGGGTCCGGCGCTCGGGATCCCGCTCGCGGCTAGCCGCAGCTTGTCGTCGAATCGTTTCACATACCAGGCCGAGATCGTTTTCGCATTCCGGCGTAAGCCGGCGCAAAGGCAACCACAGCGCCCGCATCTTCGTCAATTGCATTGCGCGCTTCGGTGATTGGAGACGGTTCAACACCCGGCCCCCGCGAGCGTACCGCGCGGGACGACCGGCACATCTTGTGGTAAACAGTAGGAAATCCTTCAGTCGGCGAGCAATGGCACGGATCCTGCACATAAATCATGCATTGACCACACAGGCAGGGGCAACCGGCCGCCCAATGCCTTTCGACGAGGCCCAAGACGTGCTGCACACCGTGTTCGCGTCAGAAGCTGTCGAAATTTGGCGATCCTGGGCGCCACCGCGCGGGGAGCGGTAACGAGACTCCGATCCATCGGAGTTGCGATTAGAATACGCATCCGCCACGAGGTCGACGAAGGATCGTCGCTGGTTGTGGCCAGTTCGATGAGTTTTTCCGGCCAAGGAGCTTCGAATGAACATTTGCGCCACCCTGTTTCGTCTGACCAGCGGAATCGCCATCGCGGCCGGCCTGGCGTTGGTCGTGGGATGCACCTCCACGCCATTTCCGCCGGCGCCGCAGTTCGCTGCATCGCCCGATTACCTGTACAAGATCGGGCCCGGGGACAGCGTCAACATCGTCGTCTGGCGCAACCCGGAGCTCTCGATGACCGTCACGGTTCGGCCCGACGGCAAGATCACGGCGCCGCTGTTCGAGGATCTTCCCGCGATCGGGAAGGACCCGACGACGCTTGCGCGCGACATCGAAAAGGCGCTGTCGAAGTACGTGCGGGATCCGATCGTCACGGTGATCGTTGCCGGTGGTTCGTCGGTCCGTATCCGGAGCAGATTCGCGTCATCGGCGAAGCGGCCAAGCCGCAGGCGCTTTCCTACCGGCAGGGCATGACGCTGCTCGACCTGATGATCGCGGTCGGTGGGCTGACCGACTTCGCCGACGGCAACGGCGCATCGATCATGCGGACGTCCGAAGGAGGGAAGCAATACGCCGTGCGGCTCAGGGACCTGGTCAAGCGCGGCGACATTTCCGCGAACGTCGACGTGAAGCCCGGCGACATCCTGATGATCCCGCAGAGCTGGTTCTGACGGACCGTCCAGCCGCTCCGATGCCCACATTCGATCGGCGCAAGGAACGTGACTATGCAGGAATTGATCGAGCAACTCCTCGGTTACGTGAGGGGCATGTGGCAGCGCCGCTGGGTCGGGCTTGCGGTCGCCTGGATGGTGGCGGTCGTCGGAGCGGTCGTCGTGTTCCGGCTACCCGACAAGTACGAGGCGTCGGCGCGCGTCTACGTCGACACCCAGTCGCTGCTGCGGCCGCTGCTGGCAGGGATGGCCGTAACGCCCGATGCCGACTCAACAGGTGGCAATTCTGAGCCGGACCCTGCTCAGCCGGCCGAACGTCGAAAAGATCATTCGCAAGTCCGACCTCGATACGGCCGCGCGGACGAAGGCCGAAGACCTCGTCGACGACACCTTGTCGGCCTCAAGATTTCGCGCACGGCGGGGGGACAACCTGTACACGATCGCATTTCGTCATCCGGACGGCCGCAAGGCGCGCGACGTCGTGCAGGCGGCGCTGTCGACTTTCATCGAGCAGAGCCTCGGCGAGAACCGCGTCGATGCGGAAACGGCGCGCAAATTCCTCGACCAACAGATCAAGGAGTACGAACGGAGGCTGGAGGAGGCCGAAGCCCGCAAACAGGCCTTCCGGCTCAAGTACATGGGTCTGCTCGGCACGTCGGGCAACGACTACGTTGCGCAGATGGCTGCGGTCGCAGAGCAAATCAAGGAAGCTCGCGTGGAGCTTCGCGTCGCCGAGCAAACTCGCGACGGAATCAAGCGCCAGCTTCAGGAGCAGACCGCCGGCGCGGCTTCGGCGACCCCCAAAGCGTCTGCACCGACGATCGCCGTCCCGGAACTCGACGGGCGAATCGATGCGCTGAAGCGTCAACTCGACGAGCTGTTGCGCAAGTACACCGATCAGCATCCCGACGTCGTCGGCGTCAAGCGTCTGCTGAGTCAGCTCGAAGCAGAGCGAGACGAGCGGAGGATCGAGATCGAAGCCCGCAGGAAGGCTGCAGCCGAAAGACCCGACGCCACCTTCAGCGGAGACCCGATTGCGCAGCAGCTCAAGGTCGCGCTGAACGAAGCCGAAGCCAACGTCACGACGGTGCGCGCACGGCTCGCCGAACACGAAACGCGGCACGGCCAGCTCGAGGCCGCCGCCGAGTCGTTGCCGAAGATCGAGACCGAGCTCGGCCAGCTCAACCGCGATTACGACATCCAGAAGCGCCAGTACGAGAGCCTCGTCCAGCGCCGAGAAACGGCCAACCTGTCCGGAAAGCTCGAAGATGCGGGTGTGGCGGAGTTTCGGATCATCGACCCGCCCCGCGTTTCGCCCAACCCGGTTGCACCCAATCGACTCGTGCTGCTTGCAGCGCTCCTGGGCGTTTCGCTGGCGGCGGGAATTGCGACCAGCCTCCTCGTGAGTCAGGTGCGTCCGACGTTTCACGATGGACGCGCATTGCGCGAAATCGGTGGTCGCCCACTGCTCGGCATGGTCAGCACCGTTCCGAGCCCGGAGTTTCGCCAGCGACAGCGGCGTGCAAGGCTTGATGTTTGCCGGAGGGATGGGCTGGACTCCTGGTCTCCTATGGCGCGGCGCTCGCATTCACCTTCCTGACAACGCGCGGTTTCTAGGAATGGACCGATGAGCATCATCGAGGAAGCGGCACAACGCCTGGAGCAGCTGCGGAAGGCGGGCGTCGAAGTCCCGACTCCGGGGGCGGATAGCGCCGCAGACACGCAGCGGCGCAGACGCGGCGGTCGCGCGCACTCCAACGCCAGAACGGCTCGCGCAGGCGCTCGAGGCGTCGCGCACCGCCCGGTGGCCGGCGACGACGCGCACCGCAGTCCGCGGTTCCTGCGCCCCTTGCCTCGAAGCGCGGCCGAAACCGGCCGGCGGAGCAAGGTCGTCCAGATCGACCTCGAGGCCCTGGCGGCCGCCGGATTCGTCACGCCGGAAGCGCAGCGCTCCCAGATCGCCGACGAGTTCCGCGTGCTGAAGCGGCCGATCATCAAGAACGCCCAAGGGAGATCGGGTCCGAAGCGTCGAGCGCGGCAATCGGGTGATGGTGACGAGCGCACTTCCCCGCGAGGGCAAGAGTTTCGTCTCGCTCAATCTCGCGATGAGCATCGCGTCGGAAGTCGACAGCACGGTGCTTCTGGTCGACGCCGACGTGGCGAACCCGTCGCTGATGAAGCGATTGCATCTCCCGGAATCGAAGGGCCTGCTCGACCTGCTGACCGACGACGGCATCGAACTTGCCGACGTCCTGCTCAGGACCAACGTGCGAGAAGCTGTCGCTGTTGCCGGCAGGCACTTCCGCATCGGCGCGCCACGGAAATGCTGGCGAGCACGGCGATGGCGAACCTCGTCGACGAAATGGCATCGCGCTATCCGGACCGGATCCTGGTTTTCGATTCGCCGCCGCTGCTCGCCACGACCGAGGCGCGCGTGCTGGCGTCGCACATGGGTCAGATCGTCATGGTGGTCGAAGCCGACCAGCACCACGCAGTCGGCGGTAAAGCAGGCGCTGGAGACGATCGAGAACTGCCCGGTCGTGCTGATGGTGCTGAACAAGGCCGCGCGGTCGGAGAGTCGGCAGCTACTACGGCTATCGGCTACGGCGCCGGTTACGGCGCTGCGACGTCGCGAGCGCCACCGGACCGCGGAATCGAGTCCGGTGGCCAAGCCACGTCGATGGCGGTTGGGCCGAGGGTGCTCGCCGCGGCGCGCGCGCTCGTCGCCGGTGCCGAAGTGGCGCCATTGCTGGCAGTCGCTCGCCGGATCGGCTGTTTGCGCGGCCATGCCCGCGTCTTGCGGCGAACTGGCGAACGAGCGCCTCCGCGAGCGCTCACGGAAACCTATACCAGCAATGTCGAACTATGCGCCCGCAGGGCAGACGACCAGCGATTTCGTCACCTCGCTCTCGGCGCAGGCTTCAACATCAGCGGCGAGGGCGCGCGCGTCCAGCTCAACGGCTCGATTGCGGGCATCCTGGCAGCTCTACGCCAGTGAATCGCAGAACAACAGCATCGCGCCGAACGTCAATCTGACCGGCAGCGTCGAGGCGATCGAGAATTTCTTCTTCGTCGACGCGAGCGCGAACGTTTCGACGTCGTTCCTGTCGCCGTTCGGTCCGCAGCCGGCCAACCTCGTCAACGCGACCGACAACCGCTACATCTCGCAGACCTATTCGGTCAGCCCGTACATCCAGGGGGTGCTGGGGTCGATCGAATATCTCGTATCAGCGTGCGCAACGACAATATCTGGACGGTGGCGAGCTCGTATGGCAATTCGTCGAATCAGCGTGCCGAACACCTACGCGAACACGCTGAACGCTTCGATGAACTCCGGGACGCAGCCCGTTGGGTTGGACGCCTGGAGTACAGCCGGTACCTATTACGACAATGGTCTGGCGGCGGCAGCCGGCAAACTACACGACGCAGATCGCGCGCCTGATCGTGCCGTACCAGATCGATCCGCAGCTGCAGGTCTCCGGGCGAATCGGGTACGAGAAGAGACGAGTTTCCCCGATGTGGCCGACCAGCGACACCAAGGGGTCGTCTACGGCGCCGGCTTCCAGTGGACCCCGACCGAGCGCACGCAGATGGGGGGTTTCTGGGAGCATCGGTTCTTCGGCTCGTCGTATCTCGTGGCAGTTCAGCCACCGGCTGCCCAATGCGGCGATCAGCGCCAACTTCTCGCGCGGTCTCAACAGCTATCCGCAGCTCGCGCTGATCATCCCGGCGGGCACGACCGTGACCCAGTTCCTCGATGCCGCATTCACGACGCGCATTCCGGACCCCGCCGAGCGCGCGCTGGCCGTCGAGCAATTTCTCGCCCGGACCGGGTCTCCCGCCGACGCTCGCAGCCCCGGTCAACTTCTACGGCACCACGCTTACCGCTGCAGAATACGCAGAACGTCTCGCTGGTCCTGATCGGCGTTCGGAATTCGGTCACGTTCACGGTGTTCAATGTCGAAAGCACGGCCATCTCGCGGCACCGGCGAAGCGCTTCCGCCCGCGCTTCAGTTCGGGCAGAACAATACGCAGACGGGCGTCGGTGTCGGCTACAGCCACCAGCTCATCGGGGTTCACCAGCCTCGGCGCGAATGCCACCTATTCGACGAACAACGTCGAACAACACCGATTGCGCACCAACGATCTGCAATCGAACAACTTCAATGTCGGCGTGACGCTGAACACGCAGTTCGGGCCCAAGACGACGGCATCGGCCGGGCATTACGCTATTCCATGTTTCGAGCCGATCGGCGCGATCGAGCAAGCGAGTTCGACACGTCGACGTCAACGTCTTCGCCAGCATCAGCCACACTTTCTAGGTGACGCCGTGTACGAGACCTTCTTCGGGCTGACCGGCAAGCCCTTCCAGCTCAATCCGGATCCCGCCTTCTACTTCGGCAGCCGCGGCCACAAGCGCGCGTTCGCCTACCTGCAATACGGGCTGCACCAGAGCGAAGGCTTCATCGTCATCACCGGCGAGATCGGTGCGGGCAAGACGACGCTGGTGCGCAACCTCCTTGCCCAGGTCGATCCCACGCGGCTCGTCGCAGCCCAGCTCGTCAGCACGCAGCTCGATGCCGACGATCTGCTGCGCGCAGTGGCAACGTCGTTCGGCCTGCCGACGAATGCCGTGGACAAGGCGCGGCTGCTCGCCGAGCTGGAGGCCTTTCTCGTATCGCTCGTGCCGGAGGGCAAGCGCGCGCTGCTGATCGTCGACGAGGCGCAGAACCTTTCCGGCCGCGCGGTCGAGGAGCTGCGGATGCTGTCCAATTTCCAGCTGGGCAACCAGGGGCTTGCTGCAAAGCTTCCTGGTGGGACAGCCGGAACTGCGCCAGTTGATGCAGGGTCCGGACATGCAGCAACTCCGCCAGCGGGTGACCGCGTCGTACCACCTGGGGCCGATGGATCGCGCCGAGACGCAGGCCTACATCGAGCATCGCCTGCGGCACGTCGGCTGGAAGGAGGATCCGCGTTTCGAGCATGGCGCGTTCGACATCGATCTACTCGTTCTCCGTCGGGCATTCCGCGCCGGATCAACACGCTCTGCAATCGGCTGATGCTGGCCGCCTTCCTGTCCGAAAAGCACGAGATCACGGCAGCGGATGTCGAAGCCACCGCCGACGAGATCAAGTCGGAGATGAGCGGCGGCAGCCGGAGCCACAAGGTTCCTCGAACCTGAGCGTGCATGCCGAACGTCGGCGGCGCTAGCGCCGACGAGCCGTCCCTGGGGCTCGAAGAGCGCGTAGTGCGGCTCGAGCGCGCGATGAGCGCGACGCTCGACTTGCTGCAGCAGATACTGCGCCCGCGCGGCAGGCCAGAAGCCGCCCGATCAGGCCAAGGGCTGATGGGCAACCTTCCACAATTCCGCGGGCCCATCCTGTGCGTGGTCGGCGCACGGCCCAACTACATGAAGATGGCGCCGCTCATTCGCGCCTTCGGTGCGCACCCGGCCGCGCCGGGCGTGTTGCTGGTCCACACCGGACAGCACTACGACGTGGCGATGAGCGACCAGCTGTTCGCCGATCTCGAGATGCCGGCGCCGGACATCAACCTCGAGGTCGGCTCGGGAACCCACGCGGTGCAGACCGCCGAGGTGATGCGCCGATTCGAGCCGATCGTGGATCCGTGTGCAGCCGAGCTGCGTCGTCGTGGTCGGCGACGTCAATTCGACGCTGGCGTGCAGTCTGGTCGCGGCGAAGAAGAGCGTGCCGGTCGTGCACGTCGAGGCCGGGCTGCGCAGCTTCGATCGCTCGATGCCCGAGGAGATCAATCGCGTGCTGACCGATCAGCTCGCCGACGTTCTCTACACGACCGAGCGCTCGGCAGCCGAGAATCTGCAGCGCGAGGGCGTTGCGCCGGAGCGGATTCACTTCGTCGGCAACGTGATGATCGATTCGCTGCGTGCGAGCCGCGAGCACGCCGTTCCTCCGCGAATGGTGCTGGTCCGCAATCGGCGTCGATCCATCGGTGCTGGACGCCGACTCCGGGTTCGGGCTCGTGACCTTGCACCGTCCGTCGAACGTGGATCGTGCCGGAGAGCCTCATGGAGGCGCTGACGATCCTGAAGGAGATCAGCGAGCGGTTGCCGCTGGTCTGCCCGCTTCACCCGCGCACGCGCGGCAACATCGAGCGCTTCGGGCTCGAGGGACTCGTCGACACGCCACGAATCGTCATCCTGCCGCCGCAAGGCTACCTCGAGACGGTCGGGCTGATGTCGCAGGCGGCGCTGGTGATCACCGACTCTGGCGGCATACAGGAAGAAACGACCGCGCTGGGCGTTCCCTGCCTGACGATGCGCGAGAACACCGAACGCCCGATCACCGTGGAGCAGGGGACCAATCTGCTGGTCGGTCGCGATCGAAAGCTGATTCTCGAGTCCGTCGATTCGATTCTTGCCGGGCGCGGCAAGCGCGGCCGCACTCCCGAATTGTGGGACGGACACGCGTCCGAGCGCATTGCAGCGCACCTCGCGGGCTGGCTTGCCGGATGCGCGAAGAGTCTCTGCAGCCTGATGTCATGAATGCCGCCGGCCCTGTAAACGGAACCATCGTCAACGCCCTTACGATCGACGTCGAGGACTACTTCCATGTGTCGGCCTTCGCGCCGTACATTCCGCGTTCATCGTGGGAGGATCAGCCGCACCGGGTCGAGGCCAATATCGACCGGGTACTGGACCTGCTCGACGAGGCGGACGTCGCGGCCACGTTCTTCACGCTTGGCTGGATCGCCGACCGCTATCCGCACATGGTGCGCCGTATCGTCGACGAGGGTCACGAGCTCGCGAGCCACGGCTACGGCCACGAACGTGCGACCAATCACGAGCGGGAGTCGTTTTTCGCCGACATCGCGCTGGCGAAGGCGGTGCTCGAGGACGTGGCCGGCGTCGAAGTGCAGGGCTATCGTGCGCCGAGCTTTTCCATCGGCGACGCCAATCGCTGGGCCTACGACTGCCTCGCCGAGGCGGGCTACCGTTACAGCTCGAGCATCTATCCGATTCGGCACGATCATTACGGCGCGCCCGACGCACCGCGCTTTGCCTACGACACGAAGACGGGACTGATCGAAGTGCCGATCACGACCGCACGCTTCATGCGCAAGAATTGGCCGGCCGGGGGCGGCGGCTACTTCCGCCTCATGCCCTACGCGGTGTCGCGCTGGCTCATCCAGCACGTGAACGAGAACGACGGCGAAGCCGCGATCTTCTACTTCCATCCCTGGGAGATCGATCCCGAGCAGCCGCGGGTGAAGGATGCGGATGCCAAGGCGCGGTTTCGCCACTACGTCAACCTGCGGGCGCACTGCCGGCAGGTTGGCACTTGCTGCTGCGCGACTTCCGCTGGGACCGGATCGATCGCGTCGTGTTTGGGATCGAATGAGCGCCGTATGCCACCGACGTCGCTGCGCCCGCCGGTGTCTGGCGCCGATCCGGGTGCGCGAATTCGCGCGCGAAGACATGCTGCGCTGGGACGCGTTCGTCCAGCGCTGTCCCGAAGCGACGTTCTTTCATCGCGTCGGATGGCGGGATGTGATTGCGGAGTGCTTCGGGCACCGGACCCATTATCTGCTCGCGGAGCGGGGTGCCCAGGTCGTCGGCGTCCTGCCGCTCGCCGAGGTGCAAGAGCTTCCTGTTCGGTCATTCGCTCGTCTCGCTGCCGTTCTGCGCGCACGGTGGCGTGGCCGTGACCGATCCCGGCGCGGCGTCCGCTGCTGCACGGGGCTGCACGGGAGCTCGGCAGGCGCCTCGGCGTCGAGCATCTCGAGCTGCGCAATCGGACTCCCCGGGAACCCGAATGGCCGCGTCAGGACCTCTATTGCGCGTTCCGCAAGGAGATCCTCCCCGACGTCGAAGCGAACATGCTCGCGATTCCGCGCAAGCAGCGGGCGGTCGTGCGCAAGGGGATCAAGAACGGGCTTGTCGGCGAGATCGATGCCGATGTGGATCGCTTCTTCGCGCTGTACGCCGACAACGTGCACCGACACGGCACGCCGCCGTTCGCGCGGCGCTACTTCGAGACGCTGAAGCGCGTGTTCGGCCGCGATGCGGAAGTGCTGACGATTACCGACCCCGCCGGCAAGCCGGTCTCGAGCGTGTCTCAGCTTCTATTTCCGGGACGAGGTGCTGCCGTACTACGCGGGGGACGACGTCGCCGCACGCGAACTTGGGCGGCAACGACTTCAAGTACTGGGACCTCATGCGCCGGGCTTGCGAAAAGGGCATTCGCGTCTTCGACTACGGCCGCAGCAAGCGCGGCACGGGGCCGTTCGACTTCAAGAAGAACTGGGGCTTCGAGCCGACGCCGCTCGCCTACGAGTACTGTCTTTACCGCCGGAAGACCATCCCGGAGAACAATCCGCTCAACCCGAAGTATCGGGCGCTGATCGCGATGTGGCGGCGACTGCCGATCCCGATCGCCAACCTGATCGGCCCGCACCTCGTGAAGAGCCTGGGCTGACCGGTGCAAGCATTGCCATGGAATCCCTGCTCTTCCTCGCGCACCGGCTCCCTTTTCCCCCGAACAAGGGCGACAAGGTCCGTTCCTGTCACTTCCTGAAGCATCTCGCCGGGCGCTACCGCGTCTTTCTCGGGAACGTTCATCGACGACCCGGCGGACTGGCAGCACGTCGAGGCTGTCGAGGAACTCTGCGCCGATGTCCACGTCGAACCGATCGTTCCGTGGTCGAAGCGGGCGCGCAGCGCGACATGCTTCGTGAGCGGCGAGCCGTTGACGCTGCCCTATTTCCGCAGCCGCGGGCTGCGCGAGTGGGTGCAGGAAACGGTCCGGCGCGAGCACATCACGTGCGCCTTCACCTATTCGTCGCCGATGGCGCAGTACGCGCTCGAGACTGCCCGGATTGCGCTGCGTCGTCGATTTCGTCGACATGGATTCCGCGAAATGGAGCGACTACGCCGGCCGGCGCGCGTGGCCGGTCTCGGCGCTGTACCGGAGGGAGTCCGTGCGCCTGCTCGCGTACGAGCGCGATGTCGCCGGCCGTGCCGAGGCGATCGTCTTCGTCACCGACGAGGAGGCGCAGCTGTTCCGTGCCGAGGCGCCCGAGTGCGTCGAGTCGCGTCGTGACGATCCGCAACGGCGTCGACAGCGAGTACTTCTCGCCGTCGCGCGACTTTCGCCTCGCCGTTCGCGCCCGGCGAGACGCCGATCGTGTTCACGGGCGCGATGGACTACTGGCCGAACGTCGATGCCGTGGTCTGGTTCGCGCGCGAGGTGCTGCCCAAGATCCGGCAGCGCGATCCCGTCGGCGCGCTTCTACGTGGTCGGAATGAATCCGGATGCGTCGGTGCGCACGCTGGCGAACGATCCAGCGCCGTCATCGTGACCGGCCGCGTCGACGACGTCCGCCCGTATCTGCAGCACGCGCGGGTCGTCGTCGCGCCGATGCGCGTGGCGCGCGGCATCCAGAACAAGGTGCTCGAGGCGATGGCGATGGCGAAGCCGGTCGTCGTTGACGCCCGCCTCGGCGGCCGCGTTGTCGGCGCGGCCGGGCGTCGAGCTCGAGGTCGCGGGCGACGCGCGACGAGTTTGCGGCGAAGGTGATCGAGTTGATGGACGCCGCGCACGCGGCGTGATGGGCGGGCTCGCGCGCAGCTTCGTCCTGTCCGGGCATACGCTGGGCGAGCGAGCTTCGAGCAACTCGACGCGTTGCTGGAGCGCGGGAACACGTCACCGCGCATCGAGGTGTCGGCGCCGGCCCGCGACGCTCGGTGGCGTCGTACCTGCAGGTTGAACGCAAGCGTGAAGCTCGAAGCCGAACCGCTGCTGCAAGCCGGACCCGGCGCTCGCCGGCACGCTGTCGGCCGCACCGGGCTGGCGGGTGGCGCTGCCACTCCTCATTGCGACAGTCATTGCCATCGTCGGCATCTACTGGCGCACGGCGGAATCGATCGTCGCGATCTGGTGGCGCTCGGAAACGTTTGCGCACGGCTTCCTGATCGTGCCGATCTCGCTCGTGCTCGATCTGGATGCGGCGCCGCGAGGTGGCGCGAGCTCGTCCCGTCCGGCGATTACCTCGGACTCGTGCTGCTGGTTGGCGCCGGGCTGGCGTGGCTGGTCGCCGACGCCGGGCAGGTTCAGGTCGTCCAGCAGTTTGCGCTGGTCGCGATGATCCCCGCCGCCGTGATCGCGGTCGCGGGCCGTCACGTCGCGGCCGCGCTGACGTTTCCGCTCGCGTTCCTGTTGCTCGGCGTGCCGATCGGCGAGGGGCTGATCCCGCCGTTGATGGATTGGACCGCCGATTTCACGGTGGCGGCGCTCCGGCTGACCGGAATTCCGGTCTACCGCGAAGGCAACTTCTTCACGATTCCGTCCGGCAACTGGTCGGTCGTCGAGGGCTGCAGCGGCGTGCGGTATCTGATCGCCTCGATCACGGTGGGTGCGTTGTTCGCCTACCTCAATTACACCGAGCTCTGCAAGCGTATCCTGTTCGTCGGGCTTTCGATCGTCGTTCCGATCGTAGCCAATGGCATGCGCGCCTACATGATCGTGATGATCGCGCACTTGAGCGATGGACGCCTTGCTCACGGGGTCGACCATTTCATCTATGGTTGGGTCTTCTTCGGTCTGGTGATGCTCCTGCTTTTCTGGTTGGGTTCGTTCTGGCGCGACGAGACGCCAGTCGGCGTTGCCGCCGCGCGTCCGATCGCTTCGCCGGCATCGGCCTTTCGCGGTACACGCGACGGCATGGTGGTCGTGTCCGTCGCGGCGGTCACGATTGCGGCGGCGTGGCCCGCCTACGCAGCGCATCTGGATCGGGCCAACGAATACCGGGGCACGCTGGCCCTCGTGCCTCCGGTGCCGGCCGCGGGCTGGTCACTTTCGGAAACCCCGCTTACCGATTGGCGCCCACGCTACGAAGGCGCTGCAACCAACGTGTTCCAGGTCTATCGCAAGGGCGACCGACAGGTCGCCCTCTACGTGGGCTTCTACCCGCAGCAGCGCGCGGGCTCGGAGCAGCTGTTGACCTCGACGAACATCATGGTGGTCCAGAAGAATCGCGTTTGGTGGAATGTCGGCGAGTCGACGCGGATGGAGGACCTCGGGCGGGGCCCCGTCAGCATCCGCGAGACGAAGCTGCGTTCCCCGCAACAGCGTCTGCTGGTCTGGGACTGGTTCCACATCGCCGGCGAAGATCTCAGCAACCGGTATGTCGGGAAGCTGCTGCTGACGCGCGACAAGCTCCTGGGTCGAGGCGACGATGGAGCGGCAATCATCCTCGCGGCCCCGTACGACGAGCGGTCCGAGGTCGCCGTCGAGGCGCTGCGGGAGTTCGTGCGCGACATGCGGCCATCGGTCGACGCGATGCTGGCCCGGATCGAGGCCGACCTCGCGACGGCGCGACGCTGAGGCGGAAACGGGAATCGTATGGGCTCGAATCCGCCGCTGATCGTCCATGTGGTCTACCGCTTCGGCGTCGGCGGGCTCGAGAACGGGATCGTCAATCTCGTCAACCGCATGCCTGCCGTCCCGTTGGCGGCATGCGATCGTCGCGTTGACCGATGTTTGTCCCGATTTCGTGCAGCGCATCGAGCGACCGGACGTTCGCTGCATCGCGCTCGGCAAGAGGCCGGGGCATCTCGTGCGCGACTACCCGCGCCTGTACCGTCTGTTCAGGGAACTTGCGCCCTGCGGTCGTGCACACGCGCAACCTCGCCGCGCTCGAAGCCGTCGTCCCCGCATGGGCGGCGCGCGTCCCGGTACGCATCCACGGCGAACACGGTTGGGACATGCACGATCCGGTCGGGCGGCGCGTCCGCTACCGGCACGTGCGCCGACTCTATCGGCCGTTCGTGGACCGCTACGTCGCCCTTTCGCGGCACCTCGAGGAGTATCTCGAAGAGCAGGTGGGAATCGATTCCAGCCGCATCGTGCAAATCTACAACGGCGTGAACACGAGTCGGTTTTTCCCGTCGCGCGGCGGCCGGGAGAAAATCGCGGGCTGCCCGTTCGGCATGGACGACACGTGGCTCGTGGGGACCGTCGGCCGAATGGACGCGGTCAAGGATCCAATCAATCTCGCACACGCATTCGTACGGGCGCTGAAGATGGATGCCGCGGCGGCGAGACGCTTGCGGTTGGTCATCGTCGGGGATGGCGCGTTGCGGAGCGATCTGGAGCACGTCCTTGCGCAAGCCGGTGTCCTGGATCGGGTGTGGTTCGCCGGCGAACGCGCCGACGTGCCGGAAATCATGCGCGGGCTCGATTGCTTCGTTCTGCCGTCGCTCGCGGAAGGGGTCTCCAACACGATACTCGAAGCGATGGCGACGGGGCTGCCTGTCGTTGCCACGCGCGTCGGTGGCAATGTCGAATTGATCGAGTCCGGGTTGACCGGAACGCTCGTGCCGCCGGCAAACAGCAGTGCGCTTGCCCAGGCGATCGTCGGATACTTCCACGATCGCACCCTCGCTCGCCGGCACGGTAAGGCGGCACGTCGGGTCGTGGAGAGCCGATTCAGTCTCGACCGGATGGTGGCGGACTACGCGGGCATGTACGAGAGCGCGCTTGCCGACGCGGGCAGACGTGTCCCTCCCGACGACAGCGATGCCATGGACCAGCCGCTGAGCTCGGCCGGCCCACGCACGGTCTCGCACTAGGACGGGACGCGACATGTGCGGCATCGTCGGGATAATGGACACCTCCGGAACGCGGACCATCGACCGCGACCTCGTCGTGCGCATGAACGACACCCAGTTCCATCGCGGTCCGGACGAGGTGGGCGTCCATATCGAGCCGGGGCTCGGGTTCGGACACCGGCGGCTCTCGATCATCGACCTGTCGACCGGCCAGCAGCCGCTCTACAACGAGGACCGGAGCGTGGTCGTCGTATACAACGGCGAGATCTACAACTATCAGGCGTTGATCCCCGAGCTCGCAAGCCTCGGCCACGTGTTTCGCACGAAGAGCGACACCGAGGTGATCGTCCATGCGTGGGAACAGTGGGGCGAGGACTGCGTCAAGCGCTTCCGGGGCATGTTCGCGTTCGCGCTGTGGGACCGCAATCGCGAGACGCTTTTCCTCGCCCGCGACCGCCTCGGCGTGAAGCCGCTGCACTACGCGTCGCTGCCCGGCGGGCTGTTCGTCTTCGGCTCGGAGCTCAAGTCGCTGAGCGCGCATCCGGATTTCAGGCGCGATCTCGACCCGTTCGCGATCGAGGAATACTTCGCCCTCGGCTACATACCGGAGCCGCGAACCGTGTACGCCGGAGCGCGAAAGCTGCCGCCGGCGCACACGCTGACGATCCGGCGCGGCGAGCCGGTGCCTGAGCCGCGCGAGTACTGGGACGTCCGTTTCACGCTCGACAATCCGATCGGCGAGCGCGAAGCCGAAGCGGAGCTGGTCGAACGGCTGCGCGAATCCGTGCGCCTGCGGATGATCGCCGAGGTGCCGCTCGGCGCGTTCCTGTCGGGCGGCGTGGATTCGAGCGCCGTCGTCGCCATGATGGCAGGCGTCTGCGGCGGAGCCGGTCAACACCTGCTCGATCGCTTTCGCCGACCCGGCCTATGACGAGTCGAAGTACGCGCGCGCAGGTGGCCGAGCGCTACCACACGCGTCATTTCGTCGACGCGGTCGAGAGCGACGATTTCGACCTGATCGACGTCCTTGCGCGGACCTACGACGAGCCGTATGCGGACAGCTCGGCGATTCCGACGTATCGCGTGTGTCAGCTCGCCCGCAAGCACGTCACGGTCGCGCTCTCCGGCGACGGCGGTGACGAGAGCTTCGCCGGCTATCGGCGCTATCGGCTGCACGCGATGGAGGAGCGCCTGCGCAGCGTGATGCCGATCTCCGTTCGGCGACCCGCCTTCGGACTTCTCGGCCAACTGTACCCGAAGGCCGACTGGGCACCACGAATGTTCCGCGCCAAGTCGACCTTTCAGGCGCTTGCGCGGACGTCGGTGGACGCATATTTCCACAGCGTGTCCATCCTGCGCGACGACATGCGCCACCAGCTCTACAGCAACGCCTTCAAGGCGAGGCTTGGCGGCTACTCCGCGGCCGAGGTCTTTCGCCGTCATGGCAGTCGTGCCGGCACCGACGATCCCCTCGCGCTCGTCCAGTACCTCGATCTCAAGACGTACCTGGTCGGCGACATCAACACCAAGGTCGACCGGGCCAGCATGGCGCATTCGCTGGAAGTGCGCGAACCGCTGATGGATCACCCGTTGGTCGAGTGGCTCGCGAGCCTGCCGACCTCGCTCAAGGTCCGTGGCCACGAGGGCAAGTACCTGCTCAAGAAGGCGATGGAGCCCAGCCTGCCGGGCGAAATCCTGTATCGGCCGAAGCAAGGATTTGCGGTTCCGCTGGAACGGTGGTTCCGGGGGCCGCTCAAGCAGCGGTTGACCGATGCGATCCTCGGCCCGCGGCTGGCCGCAACGGGCGTGTTCAATCCGCACTATCTCAGGCAGATCGTCGACGCGCACGTTGCGGGTCGGCGCGATTACAGCGCGCCGCTGTGGACGCTCCTCATGTTCGACGCGTTCCTGCGGAACGTGATGCGGGAAGGTGCGCTCGACGTTCGCGAGAGGGCGGCGGGATGAGCCTGCGCATCCTGCACGTCCTCGACCACTCGATTCCGCTGCACAGCGGCTACACGTTTCGTACGCGCGCGATCCTGCGCGAGCAGCGGCGCATGGGCTGGGAGACTTTCCACCTGACGAGCCCGAAGCACGCGGCGCCGAGCGCGCCGGAAGAGGACGTCGACGGACTTCACTTTTTCCGGACGCCGTGGCAACCGGGGCCCCTGGCACGGATACCGGGGTTGCGTGAGCTCGCCCTCATGCGTGCAACGGAGCGCCGGCTCGAGGAGATCGCGCGCAAGGTGCGGCCCGACATCCTGCACGCTCACTCGCCCGTGCTCAATGCGTTGCCCGCACTGCGCGTCGGCGGGCGGCTCGGCATTCCGGTCGTCTACGAAGTGCGCGCGTTCTGGGAGGATGCTGCCGTGGATCACGGCACGGCCCGCGCCGGAGGATTGCGGTATCGCCTCACGCATGCGCTCGAGACGTTTGCACTGCGGCGGGCCGGCCAGGTCACCACGATCTGCAACGGACTCAAGCGGGACATCGTCGCGCGCGGAGTTCCCGAGAATCGCATCACCGTGATTCCGAACGCCGTCGATCTCGCCGCATTCGATTTCGACATCGAGCCCGATCCGGCGCTCAAGTCGCGCCTGGGCCTGGAGGGCAAGACCATCGTCGGTTTCATCGGCTCCTTCTATGCCTACGAAGGGCTCGATCTCCTGCTCGAGGCGCTGCCGGCGATAATCGAACGGCTGCCGCAGGTGCGCCTCCTGCTGGTCGGCGGCGGACCGCAGGAGCAGACCCTGAAGGCCCTCGCCAACACGCTGGGCATAGCGGAAAAGATCGTGTTCGCGGGGCGAGTTCCGCACCAGGACGTCCAGCGCTATTACAGCATCGTCGACGTCTTCGCCTATCCGCGGCACTCGATGCGCCTGACCGATCTCGTGACGCCGCTCAAGCCGCTGGAGGCGATGGCGCAGGGGCGGCTGCTCGTTGCCTCCGACGTCGGGGGGCACAAGGAACTGATCCGCGATGGCGAGACCGGCGTGCTCTTCCATGCGGGAGACGCAACCTCGCTCGGGAACGCGATCGTGCATCTGCTTGCGCATCGCGAAGAGTGGCCGCGGCTGCGCGAACAGGGTCGGCGCTTCGTGGAACGGGAACGAAATTGGGCGGCCAGTGTCGCCCTCTATCGCGATGTCTTCGGGCGGCTTTCGCCGGCAGCGCGATGAATTTCGACGGACTCAGGATCGCATTGATCGGACCGATTCCGCCGCCGGAGGGCGGGATGGCGAACCAGACGCGACAACTGTTCGAGCTGTTGACGCGAGAAGGAGCCAACGTCGTGGTCGTCCAGGTCAACGCACCCTACCGCCCACGGTGGGTCGAGCGATTTCGCGGCATTCGAGCAGCGTTTCGCCTCGTTCCTTACGTCATCCGCCTGTGGGCCGTCGCGGGACGAGTCGATGTGTTTCACGTCATGGCCAACTCCGGCTGGTCATGGCATTTGTTCGCCGCTCCCGCGGTGTGGATCGCGCGAATGCGGGGTGTTCCCTCCGTCGTCAATTATCGCGGCGGGGAGGCGGAAGCGTTTCTCGCCGGGTCGGGGAGCATGGTGGGCAGGACCTTGCGGCTTGCGAATGCCCTGGTCGTTCCGTCCGGATTCCTGCAGCAGGTCTTCGCCCGTTCGGGAATACACAGCGACGTCGTGCCCAATGTTGTCGACACGGAGCGGTTCCGACCCGCCGCGGCGACGCGCCCGAACCGGGCGCACCTGGTCGTTTCGCGCAATCTCGAGCCCATCTACGACATCCCGACTGCATTGCGCGCCTTCGCGCTCGTTCGCGATAGTGCACCCGAGGCAAGGCTTACGGTGGCCGGCGCCGGGCCGGAACGACATCGCCTGGCGTCGCTTGCAGACGCTCTCGGGATTGTGGACGCGGTGGATTTCTGTGGCCGGCTCGACCGGGAGCGGATGGCCGAGCTCTATCGGTCGGCTTCGATCGCGCTCAATCCGAGCCGCGTCGACAACATGCCGAACTCCGTGCTCGAAGCGATGGCGAGCGGAACGCCGGTGGTCAGCACGAACGTGGGGGGCGTGCCATTCATCGTGCGCGACGGCATCACGGGACTCCTCGTGGCGGCTGGCGATCACCAGGCCATGGCGGACGCCATCAGGCGAGTGCTGGGTGACCCGGCGCTGGCCGAACGCCTGCGCGAAGCCGGCTTGCTCGAAGCCCAGCGCTACACGTGGCCGAGGGTGCGGCAGACGTGGATCGAAGTCTACGAGGCGGCGCTCGCCCGCACGCGCATCGAGGCACGGGCAGCATGAATCGGCCGACGAGACCACAACGCGTCCATTGTGCGTGAAGTTTCCCGTGTTGCCGCCCGCCCTCTCGCGCTCGCTGGTCTACCCGCTGCAGGAACGTCTGATGCAGCGGCCGACGTTCGCTTATCTGGAAGACCTCGAGCGCAGCCAATGGCTGTCTCGTCCACGAGATCGAGCGCTTGCAGATGAGGAAATTGAAGACGCTGTTGCAGCTCGCCGTTCGACACAGTCCATGGCACGCCGAGCGAATCCGGGCGGCGGGCATCGACGTCGAGCGAGCCGACGGAGAAATCACGCTCGACGACGTGCGGCGCCTGCCCACGATGACCAAGCAGGACGCCCGCGCCAACGTGGATCGAATCCACTGGCGGAACGCCCCCGGCGGGACATTCCGCTACAACACCGGCGGTTCGAGCGGCGAGCCGCTGGGCTTCTACTACGGTCGTCACCGACAGGCGTCGGATGCCGCCGGTCGCATGCGCGCGCGGCGCTGGTGGGGTGTGGCGGTGGGTGACCGTGAAGTCTACCTCTGGGGAGCGCCCGCCGAGCTCAAGAAGACGGACCGCATCAAAGCAATTCGCGATCGGCTGCTCAACCAACTGATGCTGAACGCCTTCGAGATGTCCGCGGACAACATGGACGCCTATCTCGAGGCGGTGCAGGCCTTCCATCCCAGGTGCATCTACGGTTACGCGAGCAGCGTTGCCCTCCTCGCGGCACGTGCGACGGAGCGAAAGGTCCGGCTTCGATTGCCCGAGCTGCGTGTGGTCTGCACCACGGGCGAGCCCCTCTACCCGCATCAGCGCTCGCTGATCGAGAAGGTGTTCGGCGTTCCCGCCGCCAACGAATTCGGCAGCCGGGACATCGGGTTCACGGCCCACGAAACGCCGCTGCGCCAGATCCTGCTGATGAGCGAAAGCATCATCCTCGAGGTACTGGACGCCGAAGGGCGGCCGGTGGCAATCGGCGAGCAGGGAGAGGCGGTGATGACAGGCCTGTGCTCGAGCGCCCAGCCCTTCATCCGCTATCGCACCGGTGACATGGTCCGCATGGCTGCCGAGGGCTGCCGGGAAGGCCGCGGCCTTCACGTGCTCGCGGACGTGACGGGCCGCACGACCGATTTCGTCGTCCGGTCCGACGGCACCATCATGCACGCGCTTTCCGTCATCTACGTATTGCGCGGCGTAGAGGGCATCGCGGAGTTCAAGTTCATTCAGCATGCGCTGAAGGACGTCGAGGTGCTGGTGGTTCCCGACCCGGGATGGACGCAAACCGCCCGCGCGCAGGTCACCGCGGGTCTCGCCGCACGCCTTGGCACCGACGTGCGCATTGCGATTCGCGAGGTCGACCGGATCCCCGCGGAGGCATCGGGCAAGTACCGCTACGTCGTGAGCCACGTGTCGACGCAACTGGGGCACAGCATGGAAACCGTGATTGCTTGACTGGCGGGAACCGACACCCATGCGCCCGACCCAGTTGCTCGCCTTGCCCTTTCGCTACAAGCCGTGGCGGCCGCGCCATCTGCGACTGATCATGCGGGACTTTCGCAGGACGCCGCCACAGCCCGCCCGTGAGCACCGCGAGCATCTGCGCGCCGCCATCGACTGGCTCTGCCGCGCGCAGGACGTGCGCAACGGGAAGGCGGACTCGGGGGGCGTGTCGGCCGGTTGGAGCTTCGAAGACGGCTGGCTGCCGAGCTATCCGGAGACGAGCGGTTACATCGTCGAGACCTTTCTCGCGGCGGCCAGGGTTCTCGACCGATCGGACCTCGAGGATCGCGCCCGCCGCATCATCGATTGGGAACTGTCGATCCAGCTTCCGGACGGGGCATTCCCAGGACATTTCGGCGAGCCGGGCAGCCAGCCCGTCATCTTCAACACCGGACAGATCATGCACGGGATGCTCGCCGGCTTCGTCCAACTGGGCCGCACCGAATGCCTGGAGTCGGCGGCTCGCGCCGGGCACTGGCTGGCGCGGCACCAGGATGCCGACGGCTGCTGGCGGCGAATTCGAGCATCACGGCGTGCCGCACACGTACAACACACGCGCAACATGGGCGCTGCTGGCAACGGCACTGATGACCGGCGACGCGCAGCTCAAGACCGCAGCGATTCGCAACCTCGAGTGGGCGCTGGCGCAGCAGCGACCGACGGGATGGTTCGCAAACAACGCCTTCACGCCGGAGCGGCAACCGTTCACGCATACGATCGCCTATGCGATCCGGGGTTTTCTGGAGTGCGGCGTGCTGCTTGGCAACGAACGCTATCTTGAACGCCGCGATGAAGGCGGCGCGGGCGGTCGCGGGCGTGCAACGGGCCGACGGCTGGCTTGCCGGAACCTACGGCGAATCCTGGTCTTCCGAGGCGAGCTACTGTTGCCTCACGGGCGTGGCGCAGATGAGCCTGAACTGGACGCGACTCGACCAGGAAACCGGTGCTGCGAACCTGCGCGAGAATGCACGTCGCGCCATCGGCTTCGTGAAGGGCTGGCAGGACCTCGACGACGACGACCCCATCGTCCGCGGTGCCATCGCCGGTTCGGCGCCGATATGGGGGCGCTACTCGATGTTCGAGTTTCCCAACTGGGCCGCCAAGTTCTTTGCCGATGCCCTGGTCATGGACTGGAAGAACATTGCGGTGCCGCCCGTGCTCGGGCTGGTGCAGCGGCAACGGGAAGCCGCGGCCCATGTCTGACCTCTCGCTGATGATTCTCTGTGGTCGTTCGCCGCGCCATCTCTATGTGGCCAACCGCCTTTGCGAAAGCGCGCGGCCCGTCGCGATCGTCCAGGAAACCGGATCCCAGCTCACCGGCCGCAAGGTCCTGCATGGCCTCAAGCCGGCGAACCTCTGGCGCAAGGGCTGGCGCTGGCTGCGCGACCGCCGCCGCTACGTCGCCAATGGGGAGGCCAAGTTCTTCTTTGGCGACAACGAACCGCGGCTCGCCCGGGAAGACCTTAAGGTCGAGGTACCGTACATCAATCACCCTGATGTCGTGGCGCTTGCCGACCGCTTGAGACCCGATGTCATCGCGGTGTTCGGCACGTCGCTCATCCGCGGCCCGCTTCTTGCTAAAGGGCGGTTGGGGCTTTTCAACCTCCACGGGGGGCTTTCGCCGTGGTACCGCGGCGCGGATTGCACGTTCTGGGCGCTGTACAACGGCGAGCCCGAGCATGTCGGCTGCACGCTCCACCGGATCGATGCCGGCATAGACACCGGGAACCTGATCGCCCACATCTGCCCCGAGGTGAAGGATGGCGACGACGAGCTGACGCTGTTCTGGCGCGCCGTGCGCGAAGGCGCGGACGTTTATGCCGAGTTGATGGCGCGCCTTCAGCGCGGCGACGCGCTGGGTGAGCCGCAGCGGGAAAGCGGCCGACTTTATCAGGTCAGGCAGCGTGGTTGGCGCGAGGAGCGGCAATTGGCACGACGAATGAAGAACGGGTTGCTGCACGGACGGCGCCTGCCCGTGCGGATTCGCTGGTTCGTCGCTGGCGGGTCCGCATCCGCAACAGACCCTTCTTCGCCGATAGCCGCGCACGATGCGAGACATTGTCGTCACCCTGATCGTTTTCGGGTCCGTTCCGTTCATCCTGCGGAAGCCGCATATCGGGGTTCTCATGTGGACGTGGCTCGGGTTCATGAACCCGCACCGTCTGACGTGGACCTGGGCCTACGACATGCCGTTCGCGGAGATCGTGGCGCTGGCTACGCTGGTTGGCATGCTCCTCACCCGCGAACCGAAGCGGATTCCCTGGACCCGCGAATCCGTCGTTCTCCTCGTTTTCATCGTGTGGATGGTGGTCACCACGATCTTCGCCTACTACCAGGAGCTCGCCTGGACGCAGCTCGAGAAGGTGGCGAAGATCCAGCTCATGATCTTCGTGACGCTGATCCTCATGCAGAGCAAGGAGCGGATCATCCAGCTCGTGGCGGTCATGGCGCTGTCGCTGGGGTTCTACGGGGTCAAGGGTGGCATCTTCACGATTCTCACGGGCGGCGCCTACCACGTCCGTGGGCCGGAAGGCACCTTCATCGGGGGTGACAACGAGATCGGGCTCGCGCTGATCATGACCGTGCCGCTGCTTCGCTATTTCCAGTTGACGACGGACAAGGCTTGGCTGCGCCACGGCATTACCGTCTCCATCGTCCTGACGGCGAAAACAGGGCGTGGTTGCGTCATGGGATCACCATCGCCATCGTCCTGACGGCGATCGCAATCGTGGGAAGTCAGTCGCGCGGCGCGGCGCTGGGCGTGGTCGCAATGGGCATCTTTCTCTGGCTCAAGAGTCGCAACCGGTTCTTCATCGGACTGGTGGGTATGGCTGCCGTTGCGTTGGTGTTTGCCGTCATGCCGCAGCAATGGTTCGACCGCATGGCGTCGATCTCGAATTACCAGTCCGACGAATCGGCGAAGACCCGCATCAATTCCTGGCACATGGCGTTCAATCTGGCAAAGGACCGACCGTTCGGAGGAGGATACGAGTGTTTTCGTGACGCCATGTTCGCAAGATACGCTCCCGAACCTGGCAGCGTGGCTGACGCACACAGCATCTACTTCGAGGTCATGGGCGAGCATGGGTTCGTCGGGTTCGCGCTTTTCCTCGCGCTGGGCTTGATGACCTGGTTCACGGCATCCTGGATCAACAAGCGGACGCGGCGCGCACCGGAGACGCGGTGGGCCGCGGACCTCGCGGTCATGATCCAGGTGAGCCTCGTCGGTTACGCGACGGCGGGTGCGTTTCTCGGGCTGGCTTACTTCGATTTCTACTACACTTTGGTCGCGTGCATCGTACTGTGCAAGACGGTGCTGGTGGCGCAGAAAACGGACCGCAAGGCGGAGCTTGCCAAGGGCGCTGCATTTGCGCCTGCGAGCGGACAAAGTGTCGCCACCCAGCGCGTCACCTAGCCTTCCGACGGCCAGAGTGCCGGAAGACACAAACGCAGAAGCCGGCGACGGCCGGAGTCGTTTCATCGATCACCAACGAGGGAGTCTCGAATGTCCGGTGACATTGCAGCCGTTATCAAGGACTTCATCCTGAAGGAGTTCCTGCCGGGCGAGGATCCGGCCGAGCTCACCGACACGACGCCGCTGATCACCGGAGGTGTGCTCGACTCGATCGCGACGCTCAAGACGGTGATGTTCATCGAGGAGCGCTACGGCGTAACGCTGGAGGCGCACGAGGTCGATCCGGAGCATCTGGACACGATCCGTTTGATCGGGCAACTGATTCGCTCGAAGCAATCCCCGGAAGCTGCGCGCCATGGAAACGGCTGACGCGCTGCACGTCCCGTTTATCGCCACGGCGCGGAAATACCCGGAGCACACCGCCGTCGTCGAGCCGGGGGAGGGAAGCATCACCTATCGGGACCTCGGAGCGCTCTCCGACCGGGTTCGCGATCGTCTGTGCGCCAGCGGCGTTCGCCCGGGAGATCGGGTGGGCATCTACATGCGCAAGTCCATCGATACGGTGGCCACGATCTACGGGATTCTGAAGGCCGGAGCGGCCTACGTGCCGGTCGATCCCGGGGCCCCGCCGGCGCGCAATGCCTACATTCTGAACAACTGTGCCGTGCGTCTCGCCGTGGTCGAGGGTCGGTTCGCGGACCGGTTGCGCGCCGAGATGGAACCGCTGGGACCCCTGCCGCCGCTTGTCCTGGTGGATGGACCGGGCGGTGGACGCGCGTTGCAAAGCGCGCTCGATTCCGCCGATGCGCCGAGTGCGGCGCCGACGGTTGCCGACGCCGGCAATGGGCCGGGGGACCTGGCCTACATCCTCTATACGTCCGGTTCCACGGGCAAGCCGAAGGGGGTCATGCTTTCCCACGAGAACGCCGTCAGCTTCGTCGACTGGTGCTCGGAAGTCTTCACGCCGCAGGTCCACGACCGGTTCTCATCGCATGCGCCCTTCCATTTCGATCTCTCCATTCTCGACATCCACGTGCCGCTCAAGCACGGAGCGACGCTCGTCCTCGTGAGCGAAGACATCGGCAAGGACCCGGTCCGTCTCGCGCCGTTGATCGCCGAGCAGCGGATCACCTGCTGGTACTCCGCGCCCTCCATCCTGAGCCTGCTGGGACAATACGGAAATCTTGCGGCGCAAGACTTCTCGGCGCTGCGCCTGGTCCTCTTTGCCGGGGAGGTGTTCCCGATCAAGCATCTGCGCGAGCTGACCATGCTGCTGCCGAAGCCGCGTTACTTCAACCTGTACGGGCCGACGGAGACGAACGTGTGCACGTTCTACGAGGTTTCGCTGCCGATACCGCCGGAGCGCAGCGTCCCCGTCCCCATCGGCAAGGTCTGTTCGCATCTGGAGGGACGTGTTCTGGACGCGGATGGAAGCGAGGTTCGGCGCGGCGACGAGGGCGAGCTGTGCATCACCGGACGCGGTGTGATGCAGGGCTACTGGTCGCTTCCCGAACAGTCGGCCCGCGCCTTCCACCAGGACAGCGCCGGCGTACGCTGGTACAAGACGGGGGACATCGTGGTCGAGGCGGCCGACGGCAATTTCACCTACCTCGGGCGCCGCGACCGCATGGTGAAACGACGCGGCTATCGGGTGGAGCTCGGAGAAATCGAGGCGAGTCTGTATCGGCATGCGTCGATCAAGGAGGCCGCGGTCATCTCCGTTCCCGACGAAGAAGCCGGCGTCCGGATCAAGGCGTTTCTCAGTTGCCGCGAAATCAAGCACCCCTCGCTCATCGCGTTGAAGCGCTTTTGCTCGGAGAACCTGCCCCTGTACATGATTCCCGACCAGTTCATCTGGTGCGAGGCGCTGCCGAAGACTTCGACCGACAAGGTCGACTATCAGCGGCTCAAGGAGATGGACTGATGGAGTTTTCGTTCAGCGAGGAACAGAAGATCCTGCGGGATAACATCGTCAAATTCGCGCAGCGCGAACTGAACGCAGGCGCCGGCGACCGGGACAGGGACCAGGCCTTTTCGCGGGAGCTGTGGCGCAAGTGCGCCGATATCGGCATCCAGGGACTGCCGGTTCCTGAGGAATATGGCGGCAGCGGCTTCGACGCGCTTTCCAGCGCCGTCGCGCTCGAAGCGTTGGGCTACGGCTGCCACGATGGCGGCCTGGTGTTCTCGCTGTCCGCGCATCTGCTTGCGTGCGTCGTCCCGGTATGGACTCACGGCACCGCCGACCAGAGGCAACGCTACCTGCCCGGCCTGTGCAACGGAACACTGGTCGGCATGCACGCGATAACCGAGCCCGGCTCCGGGTCGGATAGCTTCGCCATGCGAACCCGGGCGGAAAGGGAAGGTGATGGCTGGCGGATCAACGGCACGAAGACCTTCATTTCGAACGGGCCGGTGGGCGATCTGGCGGTCCTCTTTGCCGTCACCGACGCGAAGAAGGGATACCACGGAGGCGTGACCGCATTTGTCGTCCCGACCGGCACGCCCGGGTTCGCCGCCGGCCAGAAATTCGAGAAGATGGGCCTGCGCACGTCGCCGGTGGGCGAGCTGGTCCTGCAGGACCTCATCGTCAGCGACGACGCCGTGCTTGGCACGGTCGGCGGCGGAACGGCCGTGTTCGCGACGGCCATGGACTGGGAACGCATCCTGCTGGTGGCCGGTCACGTCGGCGTGACCGAACGCCTCATGGAAACGTCGATTGCGTATGCGCGCACGCGTTCCCAGTTCGGGCAGTCGATCGGAAAATTCCAGGCCGTCGCCCACAAGATCGCAGACATGAAGACGCAGCTCGAGGCGGCGCGCCTCCTCGTCTACCGATCCGCATGGCGCCTCGGGCACACTCGCAACGCCTCGCTGGACGCGTCGATAACCAAGCTGTTCGTAAGCGAGACCCTCATGAAGGTCGCGCTGGACACCGTCCAGATCCACGGCGGCTACGGCTTCATGACGGATTACGAAGTGGAGCGCGCGCTGCGGGATGCCGTGGGCAGCACGATCTATTCCGGAACGTCCGAGATGCAGCGCAACATCATCGCCCGCTGGTTGGGGCTGTAGTTCTGGAACCGCCTGTGTCCGCGGTCACCTTACGCTCCTGCGCGTTGATGGCGAGCGGCGCCGAAGCACGACGGCGTATGGAAGATCGTCCGGTAATCTGCTTCGTCACCGGCAGCCGCGGCGATTGGGGCGGCGCGGGGCGCGTGATCTTCACGCTGCTGCGGACGATCAACCGGGAGCGCCTGGAGCCGCTGATTCTGCTGCCGCGGAAGGGGCCGATCCAGAAGGAACTGGAGGCGCGCGGCCTTCGCTACCTGATATGGGGCGAGCTCACGGAAGCTTGCCAGTCCCTGGCAGTTCGCCAAGGCCTTCGTGCGTACCCTTCGGTTCCTGCGTCGCGAGCGCGTGCGGCTCGTGCACATCAATCACCACCTGTTCTGGCGGCCGGCGGAGGTGCTGGCGGCCTACGTACTGCGGATACCGGTCATCGCGCACTATCACGTCATCAACGACACGCCGGCACCGTTCCTGAAGCTGTGCCGCGCGGCCATCAGCGTGTCGCGCTACACGGCGGACCAGTCGTTGCCCGACGACCTGGAGAAGCCCGTCATCTACAACTCGATCAGCCTGGATCGATTCGACGCCGGCAGGACGCTGCGCGGCGACCTTGGTCTCGCCCCCGACGATGTGGTCGTGAGCTTCCTCGGGCAGATTCGCGACATCAAGGGGGTGCAGGACTTCATCGCCATGGCCCACCGGATCCGTGACCCGCGGGCACGTTTCCTGATCGCAGGGAAATGCCGGGACCCGAAGACCTATCCGGGCTCCTATGCGATCGCGGACCTGGAAGCGATGATCGGCGACGACCGGCGCATTCGCTACGTCGACTATGTCGAGCGTCCGGAGGACGTCTATCACACGTCCGACATCATCGTGATGCCGTCCCGCTGGCAGGAGCCGCTCGGGCTGATCAACCTCGAGGCCGGCGCGTGCCGGAAACCCGTCGTCGCGACGCGCGTGGGCGGCATACCCGAAGTGGTGGAGGACGGCGTGACCGGTTACCTGGTCGAGCCCGGAGACGTCGAAGGTCTGGCTCGGCGCATCCAGGAACTCATCGACAACCCGGAGCAGCGCCGGCGCATGGGCGAGGCGGGCCGCCTTCGGGTCGAGCGGGACTTCGCGACCAAGACCGTGGTTGGGTTCGAGGATTTGCTGCTTCGGTACGCGACGGAAGCGAAGGCATCCTGACCTTCGGGCGGGCTACGGAAATCCGTAGTCGTCGATGCGCGCAATCATTATGATTCGTTGGCATGCAATCAAGTTTCGAGCATCATGACGATCCAGATCATCACTCCGAAATGGCTCACGCGGCTCTTTCAAGAGTCCGGCAAGGCGGGAAGTGAAGTGAAATCACTGATTAAGCGAATATTACCTCCCTCCGTGAAGGGCCTCGTTAGTGTGTTTGTTACGCGGTGGGGGAACGAACGTCAGCGTCGCCTGACACACGTCGCAAACCAACGCGCCCAACGGAAATACGAGGTGCTGAGCTTGGCCGAGACGTTCGAACGAATCTACGCCTCGGGCGCGTGGGGCCGAAACGGCGACGCCCGCCTCAGTTCCGGCGTGGGCTCAACGGGCAGGTACGTGGAAGACTATTGCCGCATGCTGGAGCAAGCGTTGAAGCGCCATCACGTGCAATCAGTGGCCGATCTGGGTTGTGGCAATTTCAATACGGGCCAAGTAATTGCCCGCCTGGTGACGCACTATATCGGAGTGGACATCGTTCAATCCGTCATCGATGCGAATACTAAGGCTTACGGCACGGAGAGTATTCGATTTGTGCGCGCAGACATGACCAGAGAGTCGTTGCCGATGGCGCAGGCGGCCGTTGTCCGGCAGGTGCTTCAGCACCTGAGCAATGCCGAGATCCATTGCGCGTTACTCAATATCCTTCGCACCTATCGATTGGCCTTCATCACCGAGCATGTTTATATAGGGAAAGACTCTACCCCAAACCTTGATCTCGGCCATGGCCCCCGAACACGCGTCCCCATGAGGTCCGGTGTATTCATCGATCAACGCCCCTTTGGTCTGCGCGCTGTGGCGCTGGCGGATATCCCCTACGCACCGGATGAAGTCTTGCGAACATGGTCGGTGCTAGGAACCGCGGAGCATACCTCTATTGTGGACGGGGAACGCACAATGGCGAAAAGTCGAAACAGCGGGAGGCAGAAGCAATAATAAGCGGTATCCAGTCGTCGTGGTTGTGGCCCTGCCGACGCCAAGGCACCCCGGTGTCCGGCCTTCGGTCGGGGAAGCTGCGAAGACCTCTCCCTCTGGAAGCTATCACCGAGTCGAAGCATGGGTTCAGCTGCCATTCTGACTTCGGATGGCGCGACGAAATGCAATCCTTCGGGCGACGGCGGTAGTGATCGAACGTCGATACAGAGTCGAAGGTACGCTCGGCCAGCTCGCATGTCACCGAGGCGTCAAACTGGCACGCCAGATAATTCGGTGTGATGATGTCGATCGCGATGATGCGGGCAAGGTGGTTCAGGGTTTCAAGGCGAATCGGCTATAGAATCGGGAAGTCGCTTTCTTGAAAAAGGCATATGAACGGAATGAAGCAGCTTGTCGTCGCGCCCAGCTTCCCATTCAGCAGCCACACGTTTGTGACCCGCGAAGTCGCGTCGGCGCTTCACTCCGGTGATGATGTGTGGGTCCTGGCCCCCTCAACGGGGGATGAAATGGGTGAAGAGTTCTGCGCCCGGGTTGGCTTTCCCGTTGATCGAGTCATCTACCTCAACTATGCGCGCTGCAAACTAATGTCGCCCGATCCGCTACGGTTCCGCCCGAGCGTGGCGCGAGCCGCAATGCGGGAGGTCTACGGGCGCCTTCTGGCGGAGCGTAGGAAGACGTTCTTTGCAGCACTGATGCGGGACCATCGACTGCGGGGTGTCGACCTAATTCACGCGCATTTCATTGGTTGGGGTTACCGTGTCGCGGTGCCACTCGCCCATCTAATGGGGGTTCCGGTCACAGTTACGGCGCATGAAGTGGAGCTTCCAGACATGGAGCCAGACCTCTTGCGGTACGTACAGGAGGGCGCGCAGCTTGTTACCGTCGTCAGTTCCGAGTACATCCGACATTGGGTTGGATTGACCGGTACAGCTGACAAACTTCGGCTCGTCCACAATGGCGTCGAGCTCTCTGAGTTCAGTGGTTTGACGGCTCGTCAGGTTCTTGAACCCAAACGAGTCCGGCTCGTTTCAGTTTCTCGATTAGTGCCACACAAGCGAATCGCCGATGGAATCAGGGCTGTCAGAAAGCTACTCGACATGGGAATCGACGTTGAGTATGTCGTCGTCAGCGATGGTCCTGAGAGAGCGACGCTCGAATCCCTGCGCGAAGAGTTGGGGGTAGGCGACCGCGTCAGGCTATGCGGATTCCTCCCACGAAACGAGGTAGTGACCGAGCTATTGGCTGCGGATATCCTACTTCATCCGAGCGAAGCAGAAGGATTTGGCGTCGCCGTCGTTGAGGGAATGGCGGCTGGTCTACCCGTTGTTGTGGCGAGATCCGGGGGGGTGCAGGATATTGTCGAACACGGACGATTCGGCTATCTCTACGAACCTGGGACATTGACACAATGGTCGATCACATTGTCGCCCTGGTAACGGACAACGCGAAGCGATTGGATTTCGGGCAGATGGCTCGCAAGATCGCGCAGGAGCGGTTTTCATGGGAACATCACATGGAGGAAATGTACCGCGCCTGGCACGATGCGCGGAGAGCTTTCCCCAGGTCCACAACTGTGGGGTAGGAACCATGCACGAGATTACCCAGTCTCGTGGTTCGACGGCCCAGCCCAGGACGTGCTTAGAGGCGGTGCGCGCGCAGCCACTGCTCCAGCATCAGGACGATCCAGATCATCACGCCGAAATAGCTCGCGTGGCTCGATTCGTGGAGCTCGAGCAGGCGGTCGACGTAGGCCGGCCGGACATAGCCGCGCTGCCTGAATGATGCCAGGCTGTCATGGGCGATCTGGCGAAGCGTTGCGTCGCGCTCCAGCCACAGTCCGAAGGGCAAACCGAACCCGTGCTTCGTCTTGGTGATCGTTTGCGGCGGGAGAAAATCCTGCAGCGCTTCCTTGAAGAAATGGCGGAGCCGCAATCCCTTCACCTTCTGGGCCGGCGTCAGGCGGCCCGAGAACGCGACCAGCTCGTCGTCGAGCATCGGGTAACGGACCGCGATGCCGGCGAGCTCGCACATTCCGTTGACTTTGCGCAAGTCGTTGTCCGCGAGCGTTTCCTTCAGATCCAGATGCATCATCCGGTTGACCGGCGAGCGCGAGCTCGTGCGTGCGTAAACCTCGCGCGCGATGTCGCGCGGCTGCCGCGGATCGATGGCCTTCAGGAATTCGGGCTCGAAGACATCTCCGAGCATCTCGCGTTCCAGGAAATTGTACGTTTCAAGCCGGTCGGGAAGGGGAATGCGCGCTTGCTCCACGTAGCTGCGCGCCTTGCGCAATAGCGGGACGCGCGCCGCCCACGATGACGCCGAGCAGCAGCGGTTCGATCAGGCCCTGGCGCAGAAGCTGCGGTGGGCGCTGGTACCATTCGAACACTTTCTGCTTGGCGTACCGGGCGTTGCCGCCGAACAACTCGTCGCCACCATCCCCCGCGAGGAGCAGCGTCGTTCCGGCATCGCGCGCCAGCCGGGCGCAGCAATAGGTCGGCACGGCCGAGGCGTTGCCGAACGGCTCGTCGTAGGCAGCGGCGATCAGCGGTATCGCGTCCGCCACGTCGTGCGGCTGCACGTAGTATTCGTGGGCGCGGGTTGCAAAATGCCGCGACGTGATGCGCGCGTACTCCATCTCGTCGAATCCCTCCGCCTCGAACCCGATCGAAAACGTGTCGACCGGCTGTCCGCGGAGCTGGGTAAGGATGCCGGTGATGGTGGAGCTGTCGGTCCCCCCGCTCAGGAAGGCGCCCACCGCCTCGCTCGTCACCGCACGTGATGCGCACCGCGTCAACAGCTCGCGAAACTCGGCCCGCAACTCGGATTCCGGCTGTCGGCTGTGGTCCCGATAGTCGAGGTGCCAGTAGTAGTCCGTCCGGACGCTTCCGCGGTCGAAGACGACACGCTGGCCGGGAAGCAGCTTCGCGACTCCGTCATAGATGGTGCCGGGCGCCGGGACGTTTTCGCAGTACAGGTAGTTGAAGATGCTCTGCCGGCACAGGCTCCGTCCGACCTTGGGGTGTGCAGCCACCGCGTCGGCCGTGCTGGCGACAACGATGCCGTCGGGAATCACCGCGTAGCAAAGTGAGCGGATGGCCATGCGATCGATGGCGATCAGCCCCCGGTTGCGCTCCGCGTCCAGGACCGCGAGTGCAAATGGGCCGTGCATCTGCGTTACGCATTCGGCCCCCGATTCTCTGTACGCGCGAAGGAGAGCGGTCGCCGCGCCGGACTCCCGGGCGATGTGCTCCAATTCCCGGGACTCCCAGCTTGCTTGTCCCAGAATCGACACCAGCAAGTCTCCGTGCCGGTGTTGACTGACGGGAACCAGTCCATCGACCGAGAACATGGCGCCCTTCGCGGATGCGGCCACGTCCACATTCGACCTGCCCCCAAGTCCGCCGGCATGGGTTGAGCCGGTCGAGCCAGGATGCCCTGTCTTCCGCGGTCGCCCCGGCCGATATCCACCCGCCGATCGCGCTCATCGCCGCTGCTCCGTCGCCAGGTAGACAAGCCACGCCGGCAGGATTACGCCGGTGGCCCACGCCAGCTTGCGCAGCCGGGAGAGCGCGGCCAGGCGACGCAAGACGACATGCATGCGGACCGAGAGCGAAGTTACGACCAGGTCCGCCCGATCGCGGAGGTGCCGTGCAAGCTCGGTGGTGGGCATGAATTCGACGTCGGGAAACCGCGTGCTCGCGGCCGTCAGCAGATGCGCCACTTCTTCGCACGAATGCTTCGACCGCGCCTGCGGGCCAACGAAATTCATCCGGTGGATTTCGAACAGCGTGGGGCGACCGAGATGCGTGTTGCGCTCGAGGTCGCGAAGCGCTCGCTGATGCGTATGGCCCAGCGCTGGCTCGAAGTAACTGTCGCGCACGACGTAGAGCACGCCGTTGCTTCCAGTTGCGCCGTTGTAGTGCTCCAGACCGGCAGCCACGAGGCGGGCGTCGCGGTCCCGATGTTCGTAACGCCTGCCGGGTGTCACGACAACCCGGACATCCATCCGCGCCCATGCCGATTCCACGTCTTCCGTCCAGACGAATGTCGGCGGCACCGCCACCTCGGGTCGTACGCCGAACACGCCGGCGAAGAGTTCGATTTCCTGGCGTGCCGCCGTCGGCCGCCTGGTCGGTCGGCAGCGGCTTGGATGGGAGATCGACGGCGTCGATCCAGCGGCTCTGCAGCGCGGGCGGCAGCGCCTCGGTCAAGGGAAAGTCGTGGTCGGTGAGCCAGGATCGAACCTGCGTGCTCGATCGCGCCGCGCGCATCAGGCAATCGGGCCAGTAGTGCTCCGAGACCGTGGAGCTGCAACGAAAACACGCCGCTGGACACCCCCCGTCGCATTGCCTCCACGCACCGGCGCCAGGCCGCGGTCCGCAAGCGTCAATCGGAGGTAATGCTCGCATCCGTCGCTTCTCATCGACGCGACGTCGGGCCCGGCCAAGCACGACGCCCAGCGTCACAACGGGGTGGCGTCCGCGCCGGTCCCGGAATCCTGCCAGGACGTCGGCAATTCGCGTGAGCTGCTCGGCCTGCGTCGGTGGCCCGTAGCCCCAGTCGTCGCTCTCCAGGATCAGTACCGGAGCGCGGAGAACCGGCTCCCGCCACGCCCTCGACATGGCGCGCCGAAAGGCGAAGCCGAGCGCCAGACAGCTCCCTGCGAGCCAAAGAGTCGCTGCGCCAGCAATTGTCGTACTCAATGGAGTGAATCCAGATGGAACGGCGGCAACGCCCACGGCGCCAGCGCGATCCAGCCACCGAACAGCGGTCCTCGCCGAAGTCTTCCGCGCCGAAGCATAACGGTGCCGCTTCCGGAACACCACTACCCCGTCGGGAACCGCTTGCGCCAATTGGTCGAAAGACCGGGTGGCCGCCGGATCAACCTTTCCGGACGGCGCAGTGACGTCAATGAATCGTCTCCGCCGACCCGGGCAGGAATTCCGTGTAGCCGAATCTGGATGCAACAGCTGCACATTCGCGTCGGATGTCCTCCAGTTGTCGCGGATCGAACCCGTGCTCGTAGTAGGTGGGGAATCGGATCCCCGAGGCGAAGTCCTCGAGCGGGACTGCGGATTCGTCGAACCGGCAGTGGGTGATCACGCTTTGGAGCTCGGCTTTTGGCTCTGCGCACAGATCCTCGAACCGAACGATGCGTGTCGCCCGTGCAACCTTCTCGTCATTGGCCAGGACCTCCGCGACATGCCCGTACACTGCTGCCCAATAGATTGCCCAACCGCGCACTTCCTCGCCTTGTCTCCAGCACCTGGAGATGTCGTCGGCCTCGCGGTTGTCGCCGACGTGAATCGGCCTGCGGATGGGGCCGAACTCGAAATGTCCCACGGTTTCGAGGTAGGTCCGCGCCCAGGGGTTCCCTCGCAGAGCCCGAGTGAACAGCCGGTCCTGCTTCATTGATCGAGGCGATGTGCGAAACCGGGTGGCGAATCGGAACGATCAATCGGGCGTCGGGAAACATGGCGATCAGACAACGCAGACGGGTGATGTTGTAGTTTTCCTTCGACACATAGCGGGTGCCTTTCCTGACCAGCAGTACCTTGCGGATGTTGTCCCGGAAGAAGCCGGCAAACTCGCCGTCCGCACAAGAGGCATCGACGACACCCGACCGTTGCGGATCGTGGAGGTCGGGAAAGAACGCCATCCACACGATCTCCTCCATCGCTTCGGGGCTCTGCGAGGTCACGAAGATGCCATCGCCATGGGAACGCTCGATGGGCTTCTCGCGTCGGCGAGGCACGAGGTCCAAAATCCGGCTCCACCAATAGGGAACGAGGACGAAAGGATAATCACGGTACCGGTGAGTGACCACGCCCGGTACGCGGGCGAGAAATTCCAGAAGGATCGTTGTGCCGCCTCGCGCCAGTCCGGCGATGAAGACCGGATGGTCCACCTCGACACGGCTCAGCCGGGCGCCAAGGCGTCGAGATTCCAGCCTGCCCATCGAGATCCAGAAACGTGGCCATCGGCCGGCGAGCACGCCCAGCAGGTGCGTCATCGGGTCGACGTAAAAGGCCGGGGGGCCGGTACTCGTGCCTTCGGCATGCTGATTGGAGCGTCGCAATCGCTTCAGCACGAGATACCCTGCAGCCGCGGCGAGCAGCGCCACCACGGTGAAGTGGAATTCCCAGCCGTCGAGCAGGTCGTGCCCAGTCGCCATGTACTGTCGCGCCGGCATACCCAGATTCAGTGATTCGACGGCACTCTGCCGGGGCAGGTGCGGGGGGTTCTCGAGCAAGGCGCTCCACGCGGTGGTTCGGACGAAGCTGGACTTGGCCGTCTCCGGAGGGACCGTTGCCAGGATGACGTTACCGCGGTCGCGAATTTCCACCGTCTGACCCCGCACCGGCCACTGGAAACGGTACCGGGACGTGTCGTCGGTGGCTTGCAGTGTCGAACCGGGAGTCGCGAGCAACGTGCCCGGTGGTGAGACTTCAATCACGACCCAATCGCCGGAAGCTGGAAACACGTGCGCGAAGCGATCCTGCATCCATGGCATGAGTGCAACAAACGGCACGGAGGCCAGAACGATGGGAATCAGGCGCAGCCAGACGTTGTGGAACGCATTGCCCAGCAAGCGGCCCAGGACCGGCCAAAGCTCGGCGAATTCTCCGTCGAACTGAAGCGCCGCCATCCGCGCTCGGTGCCCCTCTTCCCGAACGATCGCGACCTTGCGATGATCGGTCAAAAGGAAGAACACACCGGCGGCTGTAACGCCGGCCAGTGCACCCCACGCGTACAGGTGGGCACCTTCCGGCAAGACGATGTCCCACAGCGCCTGTATCGGATCGAGGAACCCGCCCATCCGTCAGTCAGCGTCCATGTCCGGCGAGCCCTGCGCCGGCCGGAATTCCGCATGGGGCCACAGCAGCGTGCAACTCGGGACGATGCTGTAGGAGCAACGCAACGCGGTCGCCCACGCCTGCACGTCAGCCTGCCTCAGGGTGGTCCTGGACGACCTTCTTCTTCAGCTTGTGCTTGCGGTAGAGAATTCGTATGGGGAGCACGACGATCACCCCGACCGTGATCAGCACGGCCACGACGACGCCCACCAAGGCACCGATACCGCCTATCGTTGCAGGGCCGACATAGGCCATGGCCTCGGCCGCGAGACTTTGAAGCATCACTGCGACGATCAGCTTGAAGACAGACATTACCTTGGACTCCCAACTCTTCGACTGCCGAGCGATCGGGATCTCCCTACCGGCTCCGCATTTGCAGCGTTCGGCAACCGTTCGAGAACGTCGTACAGGGGCCTGGTCACGGACAACGTTCCCTGCCGATTGCCGCAAAGGACCCGGGATAGCGAGTAGCCTCGCTGATCGTCACGACCCAGTCCTCATCCCAGCGATTGACGAATGACCAGACCGTTTCGCCATTTTGTGCGACCTCGAACGCCCGTCCACCCTTGGACTCCGTGATCAGGATGTTGCCATTGGGCAAAGGCTGTTGCTTTCCCATAATACTGGTATAGAAGCGATTCTGCTCAGTCCCTTCATAGAGCACGCGGACCGCACGACTGACCGGGTCCACGCTGACTATGCGGCTGAAGCCCTTCCGGCCGTCCGAGGTCAGCTGCCGATTATCGAATATCGCAATCGTGCCATCCGGAAGGAAATCCGGGTCGTGTTGTCGGAGAAAAGGACCTGTAGTCGACCATTTGATCTGCTCCGCAACCGGGTCGATCACCATGACCAGATTGAGATTACGCATCGAAACCAGCAAGTCACCCGCCCTTAGCGAGGGAATGGCACTCGCCATCGCGTTGGTCAACACTTCGATGTCGTTGAAGTGGGTTACTTCACGCGCGTTCGAGTCCGCCTTGAACTTTCGGTCCGCGAACATGAGCGCCTCGTATCCCGACTTGTAGATCAGATCGATGACGGACAGCCTCTTCAGGACCTTTCCGTCGGGCGACACCTTGATCAGGAACTCCTCGTTGAACGGCGACGAGACGTAAGGGAGCCGACCAAGATCCCGACTGCGCCATGCCCGACTCGGAACCCAGAGGTTCCCCTCGTCGTCGAGACTGATCGAATGATGCGTGTCCAGTATCCTGCTCCAGATGAGGTTCTCGAACACCTGTCGATCTTCACCAAGGCCGAGTGTTCGATGTTGAAGACGACGTCTCCGTTCGGATAGAGGTGAGCGCCGTGTATCTCGGCATCCCAATCGTGCGGCGGCGCGGCGTCGGCGCCTTGCCAGATTCTCTCGAGGGGAACGTGCCATCGATGGATTTCCGCCCCATCCATCGTCACCAGCTTCATTCCGAGCTCGCCGTCGAACCAGCCTGTAATGAATGTTACGCCCCGATGTGCCTTCAGCGGATCATGCTTGACGACGCCCGCACCGGCGTGTCGAGAACGTGAAAGATACTGATCGGGACGCAGGCGCAGGTAGTGCCTCCAGTACGCTCGCCAATCCCCGAGCCGCGCTTGCGGCGTTCATCGCGATCTCGTAGGGAAACAGCTTGAGTATCCCTGCGGCCATGCCGACTCCAAACGCCAGCAGGACGCACGCACCTGCGAACACGAGCGCCGCCCAGTTTTTGCGCAGCGCTGCAATTACCGCACGCCGCCGTTCAACTATTGTCCCGAGTATCGCTTCCGAAGCGACCCCGCGGACCAGCAATCCGGAAGCGAGCGGCAATGCGACGAAAAGTGTGAGGAGGAGTGCGACCCGGTCGAACGCGGCGAAATACTCGCCGACAGGATGTTCCGCTTGGCCGGTGATGAGAGCGTTTAGGAACTTGAATGAACGCCCTTCATATGCCGCGCCTATGAGGCTGCGACCGCCGAGCCAAGCTAGGATGGACGCGGCCAGCACTGTCGTACTCGCCGCCAAGTAGATCAACCGACCCCGCGTACGTTCTCGATAGCTCACTTTTCTGCTGCAGATCCGCGGCCAGCCATTGCGCCAACAGTTTGATTCCTTCGAAGCCGAACGGCGCCCAAGTTTATCTCGTCCAAGGAGAATTACGAAACAAGACTTCTCCATGCGCATTTGGCTCTGCGGTTCCGCGCATGACTTCGCGATGGCTAGGCGTACCAACGGACCATCGTGCCACGGATAGGATGGGAGCGCACCTGCGCGCCGGCCACCCGCACTAGGCAAGAGAGCGGCTTCGCCGCGACCCTCTAGTGTCCCGGCTTCCCATTGCCCGATCGCGTCAACTCATGACAACCCCATCCGCGGGTGCCCCGTGGGATCGGCATTCCAATCAACCGCGCAGCGAAGTACAATTGGCCGCATTCCGATCCCGCGCACGCCTTTGGCGTGAAACCTTTGGGGCCAAATCCGGCGTGGCAGTGGGCGCTGCCCCGTTCGCGCTGTTTTATGCATGGCTGGAGCGTGAACGGCGGCAGGCAGGTCATGCAAGTCATGTTGCTCCTGCAGCTGGTTCTCTGGCTGGGGGCGGGAATGGGCTGCGCATCGGCGGAGGGTCCTGCGTCGGTCAATCGACCGAATATCATCTTCGTGGTCGCGGACGATATGGGATGGCGCGACACGTCCTTCCAGGGAAGTCCGCATGCGAAAACGCCGAACCTGGATGACATGGCGGCGAAGGGCGTGCGATTCGATTACTTTTACGCTGCGCAAAATCTTTGCTCGCCTGGAAGGTTCGCCATTCTCACCGGACGCGCGCCGTTCCGCATCGGCTCTGAGTTCTCTGGGCGCGATGCGGCCGGAGGAGATTACGCTGGCCAAGGCGCTGACCGCCGCTGGCTATCGAACCGGTCACTTCGGCAAATGGCATCTGGGTGAGCGATCCACGAGTCCGGTTAGGATGGGATTCGACACTGCGATCTGGCACGTGGCCAACTTCGAGGCCGGAGGGCGACTCCAGATCGGCGATGGCAGACGTAGTGTACGTCTCGACGATGGGGACACATCGCTTGCCGTCGTCCGACTTGCGCTTACGTTCATTCGCGAGCAAGCGACCCAGAGGGCAGCCATTTCTTCGTTCAGATCTGCTTCAGTTCGCCGCACAGGCCGCACCATCCGGCCGAGGAATTCAAGGCGCTTCATGTTGGCGTTCCCGAAGCGCTTCAGAACTTTCTCGGAGAGTTGTCCGGTGTCGATGCGGCGGTTGGCGAGTTGCGCACCGAGTTACGTGCGCTCGGCATCGCCCACGACACGTTAGTGTGGTTTACGAGCGACAACGGCGGTGTTACGCCGGAGTCCAAGGATCCCGCCGGTCGAGGGAAAAATAGTTTCGGCACCCGGACCGTTTCGGTCCTCGAGTGGCCCGCCCGAGTGAAGCGCCCCGTCCGCACCTCGATCGTCGCGACACACGTGGACATGTACCCCACCGTTCTGGAAGTGACCGGGGTTACGATGCCGAATCAACCGATTATCGATGGCGTAAGCCTCGTTCCATTGCTGGATGGACGAATGACCGAGCGTCCCGAGCCACTGGGTTTCATGAGCTGGTACGATCTGAGGAAGAAGCTTCGGGACATCGATTTTGTAGTGGACACCGGTGGCGTGTGGATCGACGGCAGATACAAACTCGTTGTCGAGCCAAGTGGCAAGGATCCGCGAAGCTCGGGAAGTTCGGTGCGCCTTTTCGACATCATCGCTGACCCCTCCGAAAGGACGAACCTGGCGACAAAGCGACCGGACGATGTGCGCCGCATGCTGCAGTCGCTCGACGAGTGGCGCAGGTCCGTGCGAGGCAGCTTCGATGGCGAAGGACTTTGCGCAGCCTGGTGATGATGCAAATTGGCGCGATACCGAACCCAGCACCTGGCGGCACCCGCGGCCAGCCTCGTGATGGCGGCCCTAGGTGATGTAACCGGGCGCGAGGCGGCCCACGCTATGTCCCGAGCGGCACGATCGCCTCGCGGCTCACGTAGTCCCCCCAGGCGCGGATTCGGAGATCGCCGGGCTTCTTTTGCCGCAGCGCCTCGATGACGGCGCGAGCGAGCTGGAGGTCGGTGATGAGCGGAACGCCGGCGTCCACCGCAGCGCGCCGAATGAGCAAGCCATCGGGGCGCCCGAATGCGTCGTACTCGCGCGGGACATTGATGACGAGATCCACGTCGCCCCGCTCGATGAGCGCAACGGCGCTTGCCGTCGCTCCGGCCTGTTTCTCGACCGCCGTGCAGGCAATGCCGATTTCGCCCAGCATTTCGGCTGTGCCTCGCGTCGCGTAGATCGGCAGCCGAAGTTCCTGGGCAATCACCTTCGCCTCGTCCGCGAACCAGTACTTGTCGGCGACCGGCCCCAGCGAAAGCAGCACGCCGTGCTGCGGAAACCGAAAGCCCGTGGCAAGAAGCCCGTGCAGCAGCGCTTCGTGCAAGTCGTCGCCGAAGCATCCGACCTCCCCGGTGCTCATCATTTCCACCCCGAGCATCGGATCGGCGCCGACAAGTCTCGAGAAGGAAAACATCGGGACCTTCACCGCCACGTGATCCAGATTCAGGCTGTCGTTTCTTACCGGACCGGCCATTCCCAACATCCGGCGCATGGCTTCCCTCGCAAAGTTGGTCCCTGTCACTTTCGAGACGAAAGGGAAGCTGCGCGAGGCCCGGAGATTGCACTCGATCACCTTCACGGCATTGTGCTTGGCAAGCAGCTGGACGTTGAAGGGGCCCGTGATCTTCAGCGCCTTGGCGAGTGCCGCGGCGATTCTCCGGATGCGCCGAATGGTCGCGATGTACAGGGTCTGCGGAGGCAGGACGAGCGTCGCGTCGCCGCTGTGCACGCCGGCATCCTCGATGTGCTCGCTGATCGCCCAAAGGACGATTTCACCGCGGTCCGCGACTGCGTCGATCTCGACCTCGCGGGCGTGCGTTTCGAAGGCGGACATGACCACGGGATGCTCGGGCGACACTTCGAGTGCGCGCGACAGAATGCGTCCAAGTTCGTTCCGCTCGTGCGCGACACTCATCGCCGCGCCGCTCAACACATAGCTCGGCCGGACCAGAACCGGGAACCCGCCGAGCAATTCGACGACCCTGTCGGCGTCGACGATGTCGGTCACGTGGAACCAGCGCGGTTGGTCGATGCCCTGGGCGTCGAGCAACGCTCCGAACTTGCTCCGGTCTTCCGCGCGATCGATGTCCTCCGGGCTCGTCCCGAGCACCCTGATGCCTGCCCGATGCAACTGCATGGCGAGGTTGTTCGGGATCTGGCCGCCCATGCTGACAACCACACCCTCGGGCCGCTCCAGCTCGTAGAGGTCGAGGACGGTCTCCAGACTCACCTCGTCGAACACGAGGCGGTCGCAGACGTCGTAATCGGTGCTCACCGTCTCGGGGTTGTAGTTGAGCATGATGGTCTCGTAGCCGAGCGCCGAGGCGGCCTGCACGGCATTGACGCAACACCAATCGAACTCCACGCTGGATCCGATCCGGTACGCGCCCGAGCCCAGGACCAGGACCTTTTTCCGCCGCGAAGGCGCGACATCGCTCTGCGCTGCGTGGAAGGTCGTGTAAAGGTAGTTCGTGTCGGCTGGAAATTCGGCGCCGAGCGTGTCGATCTGCGCGATATGTCGTGTGATTCCCAGTTGCCTCCGCAGCTCGCGCGCCGCGCCTCGCGGGGCCATGGTAAGCCGCTCGATGGCATGATCCGAGAAGCCCATGCCCTTGGCATCGCGCAACGCTTCCGGCGCGAGAGGCCACCTCGGAGCTCGCGAGATGCCCATGCATGCGGACGATCGACTCGATCGACCGGAGGAACCAGCGGTCGATCCGGGTCAGTTCGTGCACCTCGTCGACGGACATGCCGTCGCGCAGGGCCCGTGCGACGGCGAAGATCCGCACCGGAGTCGCATTCTGCAGCTGGTCGCGCAGATCCTCGAATTGATACGCGTCCGGATCCAGCCCGCTTACTCCGATGTCGAGCATGCGCAGCGCCTTCTGGATCACTTCGGGAAAGGTGCGGCCGATGGCCATCACTTCGCCGACGCTCTTCATCTCGCTTCCGATGCGCGTCGAGGCTCCCTGAAACTTGGCGAGATCCCAGCGCGGCAACTTGCACACGAGATAGTCGAGGGCCGGCTCGAAGAACGCCGTCGTGCGGCGCGTGATGCTGTTCGGAATTTCCGGGAGGGAGCGTCCCAGCGCGATCTTGGCTGCCACATAGGCGAGGGGATAGCCGGTCGCCTTGCTGGCGAGCGCACTCGAGCGCGAGAGACGGGCATTGACCTCGATGACCCGATAGTCGGAACTTTCCGGATCGAGCGCGTACTGGATGTTGCACTCCCCGATTACGCCAAGATGTCGAATCGTGCGTATCGCGATCGCCCGGAGATGGTGGTATTCCGTGTCGTTGAGAGTTTGCGAGGGCGCAACGACGATCGACTCGCCCGTGTGGATCCCCATCGGATCCATGTTTTCCATGTTGCACACCGTGATGCAGTTGTCGCGCCCGTCCCGCACGACTTCGTACTCGATCTCCTTCCAGCCGCGCAGGCACTCCTCGACGAGCACCTGCTGTGCACCGCCGGCGAAGGCGCGCTTGACCGCGGCGTCGAGCTCCTGCTCGCTTTGCACGATGCCGCTGCCCTTGCCGCCCAGCGAGTATCCGCCCCGCAACATCACCGGGAACCCGATGTCCAGCGCGGCAGCGCGGGCCTGGCCGGGGGAGGGGCACGCGATGCTGCGGGCCGTCCTGACCCCGATCTGGGCGAGGCGCCGCACGAAGAGCTCGCGGTCCTCGGTGTCCCGGATCGCGTCGATCGGCGTTCCAAGCACGCGCACGCCGTACTTGCCCAGCACGCCGGCGTCGTGGAGGGCGAGTCCGCAATTCAGCGCGGTCTGGCCGCCGAACGAAAGCAGGATCGCATCCACCTCCTCCTGCACGATGATGCGCTCGACGAATTCCGGATTGATGGCGACGAAGTAGACACGGTCGGCGAGATCCTCGCCGGTCTGGACAGTCGCGATGTTCGGATTGACGAGGATCGTCGCGACACCCTCTTCGCGCAGGGCCTTGAGCGCCTGCGACCCGGAGTAGTCGAATTCCCCTGCCTGTCCGATCTGGAGCGCGCCCGATCCGAGCACCAGCACCCGGCGAGGTTTCTTCGGCAGATATGCTCCGTACGCGGGCATTATCGGATCCTGAAAAATTCGATTGCCGGGAATGCTTGCGCGCTGCAGACAACAGGCGGTGCAGTGGGAGTCATCTGCCCTTCATTGCCCCGACGAGACGAAGGAAGTCGTCGAACAGAAAGCCCGTGTCCTTCGGTCCCGGGCATGCCTCCGGGTGAAACTGGACGCTGGCATAGGGCTTCACACGCGAACGAATCCCTTCGTTTGTTCCGTCGTTCACGTTCACGAACCACGGCTCCCAATCGGGCGGAAGAGATTCGTCCCTGACCGCATAGCCGTGATTCTGGCTGGTGATGTAGCATCGGCGCGTCAGCAGGTCCTGAACGGGCTGATTCACGCTCCGGTGCCCGTAGGGAAGCTTGTAGGTGTCCCCGCCGGCCGCAAGCGCCAATATCTGGTTGCCGAGACAGACTCCCAGAATGGGCTTGCCGCCATCGGCAAGCAGTGCGCGGACCTGTTCGACGAGCGGCTCGAGGTCCTTCGGGTCTCCGGGACCGTTGCCGATCAAAATGCCGTCGGCCTGCCTGGCCAGTGGCGCGAGGGCGGCGTGCCATGGCGCTCGAATTACCCGCACGCCGCGTTCCAGCAGCGAACGCACGAGGTTGTCTTTCGCTCCGACATCGACGAGCAGCACCGTCAGATCCCCGGTGCCAAGCGTCACCGGTTCGCTTGGCGCGACGCGGTGGAAGACCTCCTGCCGCATGTCGACCGAAGCGGCCTGCGTCTTCGCTTCGGCCAGCGTCAGGGTCGAGGGAAAGAGCCACCCTTGCATCGTTCCGTGCTCACGCAACCGCCTCGTCAGCGTGCGGGTATCCACCCCGGTGATCGCCGGTATGTCTTCGTCCAGTAGCCATTGCCGCAGCGACCTGAACGCCTCGTGATGGCTGAAGTCGTCGACGTAGTGCTGAACGACAAGGGCTTGCACCTGGATCCTGTCCGACTCGTACGGGGGAGCGAGCGTCTGCGGTGCGCGCGGTGCGGGCACGCCGTAGTTCCCGATCAGCGGATAGGTCAGGACCAGGATCTGGCCGGCATAGGACGGGTCCGTGAGTGTCTCCACATAGCCGACCATTCCGGTATTGAAGACGACCTCGCCGCATACCGGCCGCGCCGATCCGAAGAACGCGCCGTCGAAGACGGTCCCGTCATCCAACGCGAGTTGTGCGCTACGCATGAAAGTTCAACGTTTACCCGTTCTGGTTTCGCAAGTGTGTCGATGGCGACGCGGCATGGCGACGACTTCGCGGATTTTCCTGATGGCATGATGCGATTCCGCCACGAGTACTGGCCTACTGTTTCACCACGTGGTACTTCCAGGTACATCTCGAATGCGGTTGAATCACCTCCGGCTTGTCAGCGAAGAATGCATCGATGGCCTTGGTGGCACCCGGCCAACGTGTGTCTTTGTACTCGTCGAACATGATTGCGCCGCCCGGCTGCACTTTGTCGTAGAGAATGTCCAGGCGAACCTTGTAGGACTCGTAGAGATCGCAGTCGAGGTGCAGGAGCGCGATACGGCCGTCGTATCGGGGAAGCGTCGTGTCGAACCAACCCTTTAACCAGACGGATGCGGTCGCGAATGACATCGTCGCCCAGCCGGCCGTCCCGCAGCACTCTTAGCACCGTATCCGGAGGGCTCGCATAGAATCCCTTGCCATCGATCGGGGTCGTCTCGTCTTGTTCGACCGGGTCCGGGAAGCCCTCGAAGGAATCGAATCCGTAGTAGATACGCGGGCCGTCGAAAATAGTCGCTGAACAGCGTGAACAGCAAAGCGCCGTGACCGATCGAGACACCTCATTCGACGATGTCGCCGTCTACCGCCTGCACTCTTTCCACCATGTCCTTGAAGTACAGATACCGATCCAGCGCGCCACGATAGACGCGCGGCAGGAAAGGGGAGTGGTTGTAGTCCGCCGGGATGCTTTCGACCAGGGGATCGATCTTCTCGATCGTGTAGCCGAGCTTGCCCAACGACCACTTGACAAGATTCTTAAGTGTCATCGCGGCCCGCGTCGGTCTGCCATGTCGATGATCGGATTGCGCAAAGGCGACCCGACGCATTGCAACTGTCGCCGGGCGGACCAATGCCGTGTCGGTCTGGCATCGGAGCGACGCTATTCCGGGAACTGAGAACCGAATAGTTGCTCGAACCAATCACGAACGGCGCCGAGTGTCGCGAACTGCAGGACGTCCGGCAACGGTACGGGCTGGGGCGTCGTGCAGCAGCCTGAGATTGTGGCCCACGCCTGCCGCGCGGCCGGCGGCGATGTCCGAATCCTTGTCGCCGACCAGCACGGAATTCGCGAGATCGAGGGCGAGCTCGTCCCTGGCTTTGAGGATCATGCCGGGATTGGGCTTGCGATCGAACGACTCGCGGCGATAGGCGCCGATTCCGGCGGTCGGATGATAGGGGCAATGGTAGACGCGTCCGATCCGGACGCCACGCTGCGGGAACCGTTCCAGCATCCACGCCGTCAGGCGCCGGAAATCGTCCTCGGTGTAGAGGCCGCGGCCGATGCCTGCCTGGTTGGTGACGACAATCGGGACGAAGCTCGCTTCCTGGGCCGCCGGCACAGATCGAAGATGCCGGGCACGAATTCGAAGTCCTCGCATGCGGTAGACGTAATTCCTGTCGACGTTGATGACGCCGTCGCGATCGAGAAACAACGCCCGGTCCGGCATGCCGCGCAGGCCCGGCTACTGCCGCGTTCCGAACAGCGTCTGCGCGCGCGCGTAGTCCTCGGGCACGCCGATGTCGATGAACAGTCCGTCCGAAGGAAACGCCACGGGTCGAAGTTGCGCGACGTCGGGCACGAGCACGTCCTGTTCGAAGGAGAACGCGCCACGATCGCGGAAACCGGGCGCGGAGCTCCGGACCCAGAACATAGGTTCCGCCGTTGATCCAGCCCGGGCCCGAGCGTCCCTTTTCGTGGAATCCGCGTCACGATGCCTTCGTGCAGTTCCAGCACGCCGTAGCGCTTCGCGTCCGGAACGCGGCAGACCGCCACGGTGAGCGACGCTCGTGCGCCCAGATGCGCACCGAGCATCCTGCCGAAATCGAGATCGAGGTAGGTATCGCCGTTCAGGACGAAAACATCGCGCGCCGCCGTCAGGTCCGCCAGCCAGTCGCATCGCCCCGCCGGTGCCCAGCGGCTCGCTTTCCACCGAGTACTTCAGGGCAACGCCGCGATAGGCCTCGCCGAAGTGCGCGCGGATCGCTTCGTGCCGGTAGCCGACCGCAAGAACCACGGTTTCGAAGCCGTGCCGAGGCAAGTTGATCGAGAACGAACGCGAGAAACGGGCCGCCGGCGACCGGCGCCATGGGTTTGGGCAGGTCGCGCACCACGCTGCGCAGGCGGGTGCCCAGACCGCCCGCCAGCACGATCGCTTCCATCACGGCGCTTGGGAAACATCGTTGCTTCGATGATCTGACAGATGGCATGGCCCAGGGCGATGTGGCCCTCCTGGATGCGCGGCGTCGAATCGGAAGGAACGCGAACGCAGGTAGTCGCAGCGCTCCGGCATCTGGCCCGCCGGAGCGCCCGGTCATGCCGACGGTGACCAGCCCCTTGGCGCGCGCGACGTCGAGTGCACTCAACACATTGGGCGAGCGGCCCGAGGTCGAGATGCCGACGAACACGTCGCCGGCGACGCCCACCGCCTCGACCTGGCGCGCGAACACGCGCTCGTAGCCGTAGTCGTTGCCGATCGCCGTGAGCACCGACGTGTCGGTGGTCAGCGCGAAGGCGGCAAGCCCGGGACGATCGTACGTGAACCGGCTGACCAGCTCGCCGGCCAGATGCTGGGCATCGGCGGCGCTGCCGCCATTGCCGGCGAAGAGGATCTTGTTGCCGCGCGCAGGGCTTCCACGCACGCGTTCGCCGTGCCCGCGACTGTCGCGAGCAATTGCTCGTCGCCCGCCATCGCCAGGAGGTTTGCGGCCGTCTCGCGCAGCTGCTCGCGTATCGGCCGCGTCAATAGATTTTCCATCCCTCGGTCCCGTATTTCGTGAAGTGGCAGGTGAAGACCTGCCCCTGGGTCTGCTGCAAGCGCACGCACCACGTCCATGCGGCGCACCGGGTCCACCAGGAGCATCATGAAGCCGCCGCCGCCGGCGCCGGAAATCTTGCCGGCACGCATCCCGGCCTTCCTCGCCAACTCGTAGGTCTCGTCGATCTGCGGATTGGAGATGCTCTTCGCCATGCGCTTCTTCGCTTCCCAGCCGGCGCGCACGGATTCCACGAGCCCCTCGAAATCGCCCTTGAGCAGGTTCTCCTTCATCGCGACGGCTTCGGCCTTGAGCGCGTGCGTGGCCTCGACGGCGGCGGAGTCGTTGCGCTTCACGTTGGCTCGACTGCTCGTCGATGATCTGCGCCGAGTGCCGCGAAACGCCGCCGAAATACAGCACCAGCGACGCCTCGAGCTCGGAGATGATCCAGTTCTTGATGCGCAGCGGATTGACCACCACGCGCTCGCCCGGGTGGAACTCCATGAAATTGAAGCCGCCGAATGTCGCGGCGTACTGGTCCTGCCGCCCGCCGGAAAGGCCGACGTCGACCCGCTCGATCTCGTAGGCGAGCCGGGCGATGTCGTATTCGCCGAGCGGAAGGTTGAGCCACTCGACGAAGGCCTTGATCATCGAGACGACCAGCGTCGACGACGAGCCGAGGCCGGAGCCGGGCGGCGCGTCGGTGTGGGTGGTCATCGTGAGCGGCAGCGGTTGGCCGCCGTTGAAGTCGCGGACGATGCGGTTGTAGACGCCCTTGTGCAGATCGAGCTGGCCGATCGAGCGGCAACGGAGGGGGCCATGTCGCATTCCCACGACTCCTGCGTGTCCGCAGCCACGAAGCGCACGCGTTTCGCATCGCCGCGCGGCTCGATCACCGTGTAGGCGTACTTGTCGATGGTCGCGTTCAGCACCAGCCCGCCGTGCAGATCGCAGTACGGCGACACATCGGTGCCGCCACCCGCCAATCCCAACCGCAACGGTGCTCGGGCTCGAATGATCATCACGAAAGGTTGTCGGCAACGGCATCGAATCCGATGACGCGTTCCCGATCCGAGTGGCTCGCGGGCGCCCCGTCCGCGCGCGCCTGCCGCCCCGACTTGGGGTCTTCATCCATCCATTGATCGAGCATCGCCGCGAGACGCTCCGCAATCCGGGGATACTTGTCGAGGACATCGCGCTGGCATCCCGGATCCTCACGGATGTTGAAAAGCCGATACGTCGCGCCGTCGGTCAGCGGCTGGTAGGTAAGTTTCCAGTCTCCGACTCGCACCATCCGGTCCTTGGCGGCAATGATCATGTCGACATATTTCGGTTTGAGCGAAATCATCCCGACGTTCTTGTCGGGAACTTCCAGCAGCTCCGGCAAGTGCGGGTAACGCAGGTGCTTCTCCGGTGTGCCCGGCAGATCCGTGAGCCAGACGCCGGTTTCGTAGAATGCGGGCAGCTCGCCCTCCAGCGTCTCGCCGCGCATCAGCGGCACCAGCGAGACACCCTGAATCGATTGCGGCACGGGCACCCCGACGAGCTCCAGAAGCGTGGGGGCGATATCCACCGTCCGTATGACCCGCGTGACCCGCTGCGGCTCGCGTAGTCGCGGGTCCGCCACGATGATTGGGACGCGGGCGGAGAAGTCGCCGATTGCGGAATTGCCCTGTCCCCAGGTTTCGTGCTCGAAGAATTCGAAGCCGTGGTCGCTGAAGATTACGATGATCGTATTGTCGCCGAGCCGGGATGCGTCGAGGTACGCGAGGATGCGCGCGACCTCGTCGTCGAAGTTCCGCACGCACCCGTCGTACAGGTCGATGATCTGCTCGAGGTCGAACTTCGATTTCGGCTCGCCCTGGAGGCGGATGATCTCCCAAGGGTCGCGCAGCTTGGCCATGTTGAACTTGGATTCCCCGCGATACCACGGATCGGAGTACAGCGAGTAGTAGGGGTATTTGGACGTGAACGGCGGATGTGTCGTCGCCATGAAGGAAACCAGGAAGAACGGCGCGTCGTTCCGCCCGAGCTTCCCGATCATGCGCCGCGTCTCGCGCCCGATCTCCTCGGTGAGAGGAATCCCGCCGAGGAAGTAGAGTTCGGGCAACATCGTCCTCCCGAAGGCGTTCTGCGTGAACAACGACAGAAACAGCCGCATGTCCTTCGGCCCCTGGCGCAGCAGGAACTTGATGTTCCACTGGTCTTCCGGCAGGTTGCGGTGATCGAAGCCGAAGTTGAATTTCTCGGCGTCGGAAGCGGCCCAGTCTCCCACGATCGCCGACTGGTACCCTGCCTGCTTGAGGATTTCCGGCAGCGAAGGCACCGGAAGCCGGGTCTCCTCCGGGGTCACGAACGTGTCGCGCACGCCGTGACGGTGCGGCCAGGTGCCGCTCAGCAGCGAGACGATGCTGGGCGCGGTTCGTGCACAGGGCACGTAACAGTCCATGAACTGTACGCCGCGTTTGGCCAGGCGTGCCAGATTCGGCGTGAGCTCCCGGCAGTAGCCGGTTCCGAACAGCCGGTCGGCCCGCAGCGTGTCCGAGCCGATCATGACGATGTTTGGCGAGGAACCCTTTCCGGGCCGTGGACGGACGGGCGCTGGCTCGCGTTCCCGGGCTACCCACCAGCAGATCGCCGGATACAGCGACACGATGCCGGCAACGAGCCCGAAGCCCCACCAGGCTCCCTGGCGCGCCATCGTGGCAAGGCCCGCGGCGGTCCAGACACCGCCTGCGACGAGGAGGCCAACGTCGAGCGCGACAAGTCGGCGCGGCGTGAGGTGCGCCCAGATTCCGTAGAAGTGCGTCATCGAGTACAACGACGAGGCCGCGATTACGCCTGGGGAGTACAGCAGCGTCCGCAGGAACCGACGGCCCGTTAGCAGCACGACCGCGGCCAGTGCCGATCCGACGGCGAAAACGTGGTGGTAGCCTGCGCCGGTCAGCACCAGCCCCACCGAATAGAGCGTGATGCCAAGAAAAGCCATGAGGGAAACGATCAGGATCGCAAAGAGGAACAGCCTTGCCATCGAATAGACAAGGTAGAGGCGGTAATGCGTGAGGATCTCCTCCGCCATCTCCGGGCCGGTCCGCGTGAAGTCCAGGCTGGACTTGACCATCAGCAACCCGCCCAGGATCACGCCCATCAGCAGCGACATCTCCATGCCCCGGGCGAGCGAACCAAGTACCAGAGTGTCGAGCGGTTGCAGCATCACACCGGCCTACGGAGCATGAAGTCACGCAGGAGTCCGAGACATAGCCGCCCCCTGTCCAGAGGCGAGAGCAGCAGTGCGCGCAGCGTGTCCGCACAGGCTTGGCCGAGCCGGCCGGCCCGGTAGGCCGGTTTCGCGTAGTCGGTATAGACACCGGCGAGACAGTTGCGCCAGAAGCGGCCGCGCAATCGCCCCGGCAGGAGCGCGCGGTTCTTGTGCATCGAGCGCAGTGCGGAAATTCTCATCGCATCCAGGTTGCGGCTCACGCTCCTCTCACGGCGCAGGATGAACACCAGCGTTTCGTCGATGCATGCGTAGCGGGATACCGCGGCCAGCCGCATCCACAGGTCGGGGTCTTCGAACCCGCGCAGGCTTTCGTCGAAGAGACCGACGCGGTCGAGGAGCGCCTTGCGGACCATCACCGCGGAGCAGCCGCCGGCGATCGCCGCATTCTGCGCGAACAGCGTTTCAAGCATCTCGGCGCCCTTCGGGTTGCACTGCCACAGATTGAGCAGCCGACCGTCGCCATCCTCCACTCTCGCTGCTGTCGAGCAGAACCCGATTTCCGGCCGGAGTTGCATCAGATCGACCTGCCGGGAAAGCTTCGACGGATGCCACCAATCATCGGCATCGAGAAACGCAATATACGTGCCACGACTGATGCGGATTGCCGCATTGCGTGCCGCCGACATGCCCCGATTCTGCTGATCGACCACCGTGAGCGCGTCGCCGTAAGCGTCGAGCGCGGCGCCCGTGCCGTCGGTACTCCCGTCGTTGACCACGATCAATTCGCGCGAGGGATAGTCCTGCGCCAGAACGCTGTCCACCGCGCGCCCGATGCACCAGGCGACGTTGTAGGCCGGCATGACGATGCTGACCAGGGGCGCGTCAGCCGTCGGCGTCATAACCGAGCTCCAGCATCAGCGGCCGGATCGTTGGCAGGATCCGCTCGATCCGCTCCGCATGCCGCTCTTTCCATTTCTGCCTACCGGGAGCGCCCTTCACGATGCTGGTGGGCCGCGCGTCCAGACTGGCGCAACGACGCCTCGCCGCCTCGTCGAACGGCAGATCGAGTCGCTCGAAAGCCTCGCGAAACATCTCGACGGGACGTTCGAAGATGTCCTCGTAGCGAAGCCGGATCCACTGCTCGGAGGGGATCCGCCCGGCTGCATCCAGTGCCAGGCGATTGGCCGTCAACCACTGGAAGGCACAGACTTCCTCCAGCCGGGCGTGGTTGTAATTGCGCCAGCCGGGCGGGAGAAAGAACGACCAGTCGGTGAATCTCCCGCCTTCGATGCCGACCGCACACGGGAACGGTCCCAGTGACTTGCTCAACGCGAAATGCCCATCGTGGAGCCAGCCGTCGATCAGCGAGCTGACGTTGTCCCGGCCGTCACGATGGATGTAGACGAATCGTGCATCGGGAAACAGGCTGTGCAGGTACGGCACGCGCATGACGTTGATGCACGTCTTGTCGACGACTCTTCCAGACCCGAGTCGCTGGAAGAAATACCGCCGTGCTGCATCCGCGTGCTCCGGCCGGGCATTCTCCGCGCCGGCGGCCTCGGATTCCCAGTCGTTGTGCCGGGGCCCCCAGAGGCTGTCCCAGAATTCGGGGATCTCGTGTCCGAAGGACGACAAGCACGCGGAGGCAGCGATGGTTTCGTAGGTGACGGTGGTGCCCGACCTCGAGCAGCCCACCACGAACACCGGGTCGCTTGCCCGGGAATGCGCCAGGTCCCAGTACAGACCGCGCATGGCGAACTTCGCGGCGCGCAGGTTCTTGGCCCGGATCTCGGGATCCAGCAGCTTGTGCAGGTTGCGCAGGTTCGCCATCGCGTTTCAGGGTTCCCGATGCGCCAGGGCATCCACCCGCGCCTGCACGTGCCCCTTGATTTCTCCGAGCGAAGCGGCGAGCCGCACCAGCCGGAACCGTCGTTCGTGCAACCCGACGGATGTCATGACGGCGACGCCGTACTGGCCGGCCTTTCGGATCATGTAGGCCGGTACGAATCCTTTGCCGCTGACCGCCCCGTCCAGCCGCACGACGGAAGCGGACCGTTCGTAGGCCTTGCGCATCAGGTAGCCGAGCTTCAAGCGGTCCGGATCGACGTAGTGGTATTGCACGATATCCGGGACGTATTGCGCCCGCGCACCTGCGGCGAAGGCGCGCAACACCCATTCCTGGTCCTCGGCGCCGCCCAGGCTCCGGCCGACGGGGCCGAAGGCGGTCGAAAAATCACCGACGCGTGCAAACAGCGCCGTGCGCAACACCAGGTTCCCACCACCGGGCGTCGTCGTGTCCTGCGGGGACGGCATCGGCTTGTCGCCAAGATCGTATCGGGGCACCGGCAAAGGGTAGACGCGATACGGCCCTTCGTCGTGCACCCATTCCGGTTCGGATCCATCCCAGTCGGGCAGTATCCGGCCACAAAGGATATCCGCCTCGGGGTAATCCACCGCGGCCTTGCAGATGCTCTCGAGATACGCGACATCGACCCGGTGGTCGTCGTCGACGAACGCGACGCGATCCGACGTGAGCAACGGAGTTGCGCAGTTCAGGGCGTGCGACTTACCCGCTCGCGGCTCTGCCACCCAGCGCAAGGGCAGCCACTCTCCCGGCGCAGCTGGGCCGGAGGCGTTCCGGACGTCGCGAACATACCAATCGAGCATCGCGTTCGTGCCGTCGGTGCACGCGTTCGCGACGACCAGCACGTCGACCGTCCAATCGCGCGGACGCCGCGCCTCGTTGAGGTACCGCAATGTGCGTTCGAGCAGCGCAATCCGGTTGTGCGAGCTGATCAGGACGGTCAGCGACGTCGCCGCCGGCGCATACCCGGGGCCCGTGCTCACGTTGCGTTCCTGTGCGCATCGCGGTAACCCGCCATTGTGCCCAGGAAATGGCCAACGGTCATGAGTTGCCGGAACGCCTCGTCGGGCCCTCGCGTGACAAGCAGCCCGATGTATCTCGCAAGTGCGCGTGCAAGCTGCGGGTATAGAAACAATGGAACTCCGAGCAGGCGTCGGCGGTGCTCGAACGCATCGTAGAAGGCTCGCTGGAAACCCGCGTTGAAATGTATGGTCAGAAAATACCGCTTCATGAGCTGATGCGCCTGCACCCGATGGTAGACGATGGCATCCGGCTCGTAGAAAATCCGCGCGCCCCCTGCGGCGGCAAGGCGGTGGAAGAAGTCCGTCTCGGCGCCCTTGAACAACTCGCCGCGCTTGCGACCTTCGCCCTTGCGGCCGAGCTTCGGGTCGAACAGGCCGATCCGGTCGACCACGCGACGGTGAAACGACATGTTGCCACCGAACGGGATACCGGCTCTTGCCGTCCATGCGAAACGGCCGATCGCCGAAGTCCTGGTAGCCGAGAAACCCCGCGATTTCGGAGCCCGGGACGATCCACGCCGGCAGCTTGATCGTCGGATCGAGGTGAATGCGACCGCCGACGGCGTCGGCGTCGTTCGTCCGAAATGCCCGATCGAGGGACGCGAGCCAGCTGCGGGCCCACCCGGATGTCGTCGTCCACGAAGGTGAAATGCGTGCCGCAGGAGCACTCGACACCGCGGTTGCGCGCGTAGTTGAGCCCCTGCTGGGGTTCGCGCTCGTAGCGGACGCTGATCGGCAATTCGCGCCGCAGCCTCTCCACCGTGGCGGGTGTGTCGTCGGACGAGTTGTTGTCGACAACCAGCACCTCCCATTCGATCTGCTGCGACCCCTTCCTGACCGGCCAGCGCGGCGAGGCAGGAGGGCAGGTTGGCGCTTCGATTGTACGTACAGACGATGACCGTGAAGTCCACGGCGCGCCTTCAGAATCCAAGGCGAGAGGAGAGGCGGCCGGCGTAATAGCGGACCGGGTACAGCGCACTCACCTCGTTCGCGCCGAATTTGAGCTTCTGTCGAAGTTGCCGGACGGTATCGCCACCGAACACTTCGATCCGGCGCAGCAGGAAGCGATCCGCGCCCGGGCCATTGAAGCCCGAGCGCACGGAGCAGGCGCAGCGATAGCCGGCCGCCTCGACGGCAGCTCTTGCGTCATCGTCGAACAGACCGTACGGATAGGCGAAGGTCGTCACCGGACGTCCGAGCAATTGCTCGAGCTTGTTCCTTGCTGCCCCGGATCTCGTCTCGCTTTGCCTTGCCATCGAGCTCGGGAAGGCGGGGGTGCGTTCGGGTGTGGCTGCCGATGCTCACGCCGGCCGCCGCCAACTCCCGCAGCTGCGCCGTCGACATGAGTTGCCGCTCCGGAAAGCCTCGTCCGGACATCCAGTCGTTGGCCCCGCCAAGCCTGTCGGAAAGCGCGAACATCGTTGCCGGAATCCGCAGGCGGCTCAGCACCGGCAGGGCATTGACGAAGGTGTCGGCAAAGCCGTCGTCGAACGTCACGGCCAGGCCCTCGGCGGGCCAATCCGCGCGACCTTCGGCGGCGTCCGCGATCCTTTCCAGCGACAGCAGCGAGATGCCCGACCGAGCGAGATACTCCATGTGGGCTTCGAATCGCTCGGGCGTGCAGCAAAAGCGCGCTTCCGGCGCGGAAAGCGGCTGCGCGACGATGTGATACATCAGGATGACGATCCCGCTCATGGGAGCTCCCTTGGCGCTAATGCGCCGTCCCTCCCAGAGGGAGCAATTCGCGCTTGGGGCGGCCCGGCGCGCTTCATGCGACGAGCTCGCCGACGTCCAACACGTACATCTGGCGCTCGCCATTGTGCACGGAGTCGACGCACACCTGCTTGCCGTCCCGGCTCCATCGTGGGTGCAGGTCGCAACGGATCTCGCCCCACCAGCGCGACTTGGGCGAATGCAGCCGAGCGAGATCGATGCGGCGCGCAGTCCGACCAGCGGTACAGCATCAGCGTGCGCATGTCGTAGCGGTCGGGATACGTGTCGTTGAGCACCCACCGGCGGTCCGGCGAGAAGCTGACGTGCCCGTCCTCGACCAGCACGCCTTGCCCCACGATCGCGCTTTCGCCGCCGCGCCCGGTCGAGCAGCCGAAATTGGCCCGCGCCTTCCGTCCCGGGCCCAGATCAGGATGCGGTCGTCGTCCAGCCAGTCGTAATGCGACACCAGATCCGCGTCGAGCACGCAGCCGAGGCCGGTGCCATCGACTGCGCAGGCGAAAAGGCGCGCCCGCCAGCCGGATTCGCCTGTCTGCGCGATATGGAAAAACGCGATCCACCGGCCCCCGGGTGAAACCTGGACGTGGTTGATCCATTGGAACGCGCTTCGTGTTTGCGCGTTGGCGTCGAGCCGCGCGAGTTGCTGCAGGGAAACGATGAGCTCGGCGCGGCCGGAAGCGAGATCGATGCGGTGAATCCCGTCGTCGCTCGGATGGGGATCCCCGGCGCCAGGGTCGGTCCCGCCCGCGTATCCGTATCCCGGACGATGGGCATGCAGGCGCGCGAAATCGACGCTGAACGCGCAGCGACCGTCGGGCGAAACCGCATAGATCGGGCGCGCGTACTCGTTGACCTCGCGGCCGTCGATGTCGCGCACGACGCCGACGAATCGCCCGCCGCGCCGGTCGTTGTGGAGCAGCAGGCGCTCCGGGTCCAAAGGATGCCATTGCAGCATCGCTCCCTGCTGCCAGTTCCAGGCGCGGCTTTCCGCCAGTCCCTGGTAGCGGTTGCCATCGCGCAGGTGCACGAGTCCCACCGTGACACGATCGTCGGGCCCGGGCGGCCGGTCGTTGAATGCCGCCTCGTGGGCGAGCAGCAACGTCCCGGAGGCGTTCCATGGGCATTTGTCGTAATAGCCGAAGAAATGGTGCCGAGGTCCCGCAGTGACCGGGCGCAGCCGATCACGCGCCTCACCGAAATGGAGCCACCGGTAAAGTCCGGGCCGGCGATCGCGGCACCGCGACTCCAGCCATTGCTCGAACCCATGGCGCATCCGCCACGGAATGAACGGATTGCCCGCCAGCGCTTTGTATACCGTCATCGGCAGGCGCTCAGCGTCGGTCGGTGTGGCGCTCGGCGCGCGCGATCAGGCTCAGGTAGGGACCTTCGGGAAGCAGGGCGGGAAGCAGATATTTCAGGTCCTTCAGTCGCCAGCCTCCGGCCTTGAGCGACCTCCGAAAGATTCTCCGCGCCGAAATCAGGTCGCGTCGCCAGTAGCAATCGTAGCCACGCCGAAGCAGGCCGCCGTCGATGAGCTCGTCGAGCCGATGGCGCGGGAAGCGAGCCACCAGCTCCGGCGAGGCAGCCACGAACTTCTTCTTGACCAACCAGACGTTCTCCGCCTGGCGCCATTGCCTGGAGGTGATCTGGCCCTGGTCGTGGTGCCGATAGAACGCAAGGACTTCGGGCACGCGCACGATCGGACGGGACGCGCCGATGCGCAGCCACAGGTCGTAATCCATGCAGGTCGCGAAATTCGTGTCGAAGCCGCCTGCTTCCTCGAGGGCGCTTCTGCGTACCAGCGCCGCGTGGATCGGCCAAGGCGCGGCCGAACGAAGAAATCGCTCGACCTTGTCCTCCGCCTCATAATCCGGCGGGATGTAGGGTTCGTTCGTTCGGTCGGTCGCGCCGATGTTCTGCCAGCCGCAGTACGCGAGCACCGCGTCGGTACCCTCCAACGCAGCGCGCATCTTCTCGACGAAATCGCCGCGCCAGTAGTCGTCGGCATCCAGGAACGCGACGAATTCGCCCTTGGCATGGGCCAGGCCAACGTTGCGGGCCGGGTACGGACCCTCTCGTTGGGTGTTCAGAAGCGTCATCCGGCCGGGATTCTCCGCGGCCAGCGCCGACGCGATGGCCGGAGAGGCATCCGTGGAGCCATCGTCGACAAGGATCAGTTCGACGTGCCCGTCGCTTTGTCGCAGCGCCGACTCCACCGCCTCGCGCAGGTGCGCGGCGGCGTTGTAGCAGGGCATTACGACCGAAACGAGTGGATTCCGTGGCAGCATGGCAGTTCAATGCACTTGCTCGCAAGCCCGCAAGAAGCAAGCCCAACGATCGGTGGAACCGGGCTTTCGCCGGGAAGGCGATTCTATCAAAGCAACACGGGCCGGCGGTTGCGACGCCGAAGGCAAACCACAGCCGTCAACCGCGCATTGCGTACAACTTGTACGATGCAAGCGTTCAGTCCGGTGACACTGCACGTCGTTCGCCGATCGGCAACGCCGAAGTGGCACGGGAAGGGCCAATTCGATTAGCATGTCGGGCCGAATCGTGATCGAGCCAAGCCGGTCGGATGCGCGTCGATCAAGCGACCCACCGGATTTCGCCATGCCCATTGCCGCATCCGTTTCCGCCCAGCATCCAACCTGCCTCGTCTGCGGCGGATCGGACTCCAGACAACGCTTCGTGCAGCGCGGCTATCCCGTGTATCGATGTCGCGAGTGCGGCTTCGAATTCGTGGCGCCGACTCCGTCTTCGGCCGAGCTTGCCGCCTACTATGACCGCAGCTATGAAGTCCCGCTGGAACGTTACGCTGCTGCGGAGAAGCGCAACGTCGCGCGGATCACGGATCTCGAGCGGGTTTGCCCGCGGCGCGGCCGCCTCCTGGAATTCGGAGCGTCGTACGGGCACTCGCTCGCGCTGGCACGAGATCGCGGCTGGGAGGTCACGGGTGTGGAGCTGTCGCCGACGGCGTCGGAATATGCGCGCACGCATTTCGGCCTCGCGGTCCATAACTGCGACCTTGCCGATGCGCCATTGGCCGAAGCGGGCTTCGACGCGATCGTCGGCTGGCACGTGCTCGAGCACGTCCGCAATCCGAGAGACCAGCTGCAGCGCCTCGCGCGCTTGCTGAAGCCCGGTGGCGTGCTGGCGCTGCGCGTGCCCAACGTCGCGAGCTTCGGCGCGCGTGCCGCCGGCGAGTGGTGGCCGTGGATGTGCCCGCCTGCACACCTCTGGTTCTTCTCGCGGGATACGCTTCCGCGCCTGTTGACGGACTGCGGGTTCGAGGTGACCGAAGTCAGGACGTTGCGCGGAGACGGAAACAATCTCTATCAGTACGCCCTGATGGCGGCGGGAAATCGGCTCAACGGCCTTCGCCAGCTTCTTCGAGGCAGGGCGCCGCAGCCAGTGCCGGCGACCGTTCCGGCCGGCGAGACGCTACGGTCCGCCCCATCGTTGCAGTCGCGCGCGTCATCGCCTCCGGCGCCGGTTGCTCCACACGAAGCGTCGGGCCTGTTGCAGGCGTGGCTCCGCGTGCTCGAGCGTGCCCAGCCGATCACGAATGCACTTGCGCGCAAGACCCGGTCCCTGGTCGAACCGATCGAGCGGCGGGGTTGGGGCGACGAGCTGCTGGTCTACGCGTGTCGGCGAACCTGATCATTTGGCCGAGCCGACTGCTTGCACGCTCTACGGCCGCACGCGCCGCGATTCAGTTGCCGCGTCGGCACGGGCATGGTGGTGCACTATACTGCGAATGCAATCGACGACAGGCGTGTTTGTCGTCGGAGCCGGAAAATGAATGGATGGTCAATTCGATGATCGCGACGATTCGCTTCGTATTGCTGCTGGTCGCCCTGACCGGGGTGGCCTTGCCCGCGCACGGTAGCAAAGACAAGGTGAGCGCAGGTACGCCGCCGACCGCTTTGGAGGCAAGTCAGTTGCCGCATTTCTGCTGGGCGCAGATGGGCGTTGCCGGGGCGACCGGGCCGGAATACAAGCCCCAGGCGTGCGGTCCCGGCTGGAACCATTATTGCCAAGGCCTCGTCGCGCTGGCACGTTCAATGCATCTATCGGGAAAGCAGCGAGTGGTCTTCCTGCGCTATACCGACTCGACCACCGACTACACCATCAACGGGATCAAGAACTATCCGTCGTGCTCGATCCGCGAGCATGTCCTCGCGACGAAGGCTGCCGTGCAGCGGCTGCTGGCCGGCATTCCCCCGACCCCTGTGAAGAAGACGAAGTAGTCGGCGGTCGCGGCAGCGGGATCGTTGCCGACGCGACGGGAGAAAGCATGTCACACGAGGACTTGCGGCGAGACGACACCGCGACGACCTCGAGCGATCGGTCGTTCGGGATGGTCTTTGCCGCCGTGTTCTCGCTGATTGCAGTCGGGCCCTGGCTCTTCGGCGGTCCCTTACATGGGTGGGCGCTGATCGTATCGGCGGCGTTCCTCGCCATTGCACTCGTCCGTGCCGTCACTGCTCGCCCCGCTCAATCGAGTCTGGACGAAGTTCGGACTGTTGCTGCACAAGGTGGTGAGCCCGATCGTGCTCGGCGTCATGTTCTATCTCGTCATCACGCCGACCGGGCTGCTGATGCGACTGTTCGGCAAGGATCCGCTGCGCCTGAAATTCGATGGGACCGCGAAGTCGTATTGGATCCCGCGCGAACCGCCCGGGCCGAAGCCGGATAGCATCAAAGACCAATTCTAGTTCCTTTCGAGGGCGCATCGATGAGCTTGATTGCGGAATTGTGGCGGTTCATGAGAGTACGCAAGAAGTACTGGCTCGTGCCGATCGTCGTCGTGATGTTTCTGCTCGGCGGCCTCCTGATCCTCGCCAAGGGCTCGGCGGTCGCGCCCTTTATCTACACGCTCTTCTGAGCGATTCACCTCGTCGCGATCTCCGCCTGTCACCGCGGCCGCGCGTGTCATGACATGAAGATATCGAGATCGGTTTCTCTTCCCGTGTGGACGGTGTGGCACGTCGTCGCGTCCGCCGCGGTCGTGCTGATTCCCAGCCAGCTGCGGATCGGAAAGTCCGTCTGGTCGCTATCGCGCGAGGAAGCTGCTCTTTCTCGCGGGCATTGCCGTTACCTACCTGGTCGCGGCGCTCGTCGTGACCTGGAGGACACGCCGCGAGAGGCCGGTTTCGCTGACGGAGCTGCTGGTCACGGTGGTGAGCGCATTCGGCGTCTATTCGCTGTTGCTGCTGGCAACCGAGTCGTTCTACTCGCGGACGCTTCTCGTGACGGCCCTGGCGCTCTCCGTCATCGCCATCGCACTTTCCGTGAGCTTCCGGCGGTCGATTCTGCTCGGCGTGGTGATCGTCGTGGGGGTGGCGGCGATCGCGATGCAGGCGCTCGGCCCGCGGCCGAAAGCGTACTTCACGCGGGTGCTGGGCCTCGATGCCAAGCCGCACGCATCGCGAAAGGTGATCAATACCGTGTTCTACGGGATCGATGCCTTGACGTTCAGCAACTATTTCGACGTCTGTTCCACGGAAGACGGCGAGTGCCGACCACCCGGAACCGGCGGTGGCGTGGCCCTCTTCGAAGGCGGCTATCTGCTGGCCACCGGCGAAGGGGCGCTCTTCCATCTGGCGGTCGACCCGGTAAAGGGCACACTGCGCACCAGGACCCTCGCTTCCCGGATACCGATCAACTCGGCGGAGTACGAAGCAGCAGTCGGCGCGAACGTCCTCAACACCTTCCGCGTGACGGACATCCTGGTGCAGCCGAGGGGCCAACGCTTCGCCCTCTTCGCCGCGCATCATTATTGGAAGACCGACCAGAAATGCGGCGTGCTGCGCGTATCCAGGACGGAGGGCGACTTCGCGAGCGTACTGGCGGGAAATGCCAGCCTGACGTGGCAGACCGTCTTCGAGACGCAACCCTGCCTGCCCGCGACCGGCGGGAACCTCACGCGCGGGAGCGAATCGGGAGGTCGGATGGCTCTCCTCGACGAGAACCGGCTCCTGCTGACCGTGGGCGACCACGAGTACGACGGCGTGAGCCGCAAGCCGGTCATGGCGCAGGACCCGACGACGTCCTACGGGAAGACGATTCTCGTGAACCTCAGCACGGGATCCGCCCAGGTGTACACGCTCGGCCACCGGAATCCACAGGGTCTGTACGTCGATCCGGCCGGAGTCATCTGGTCGACCGAACATGGTCCGAAAGGTGGGGACGAGCTCAATGTCATCGTGCGCGGGGCCAACTACGGGTGGCCGTTGGTCACGCACGGCGCGGAGTACGGCATGCGCATCTGGCCATCAGCATCGACCAGGGGCGGCATGCGCGGATTCCAGCACCCCGTATTTGCGTGGGTGGATTCCATCGCGGTGTCCAACCTGATCGGGGTGGAGCGCGACCTGTTTCCCGTCTGGCGGGGCGACCTGCTGATCGCATCGTTCAAGAAGACCATCTATCGTGCGCGTCTGCACGAGGGACACGTGACCTATCTGGAGGCGATCGAAGTTCCCGGTCGGGTGCGTGATCTGCTCGAGGACCCGGAAGGCGCGATCGTCGTGTATTTGGATGGCGGGACCTTGATGGTCCTGCGTCCGATCGCCGAGGCGTACGGCACGTCCAAATTCAAGAACGCAACGCCGATTACCGACGAGATGCGAGGTCAATTGCTGTTCGCGAACTGCAGCGGCTGCCACCGCAACGGCGACGGTACCGCACACGGCATCGGCCCCGATCTCGGCGGCCTTGCGGGACGTGCTGTCGCCGGCGCGCCGGCGTTCGGGTACTCGAAGGCGCTATCGGGTGTTTCCGGCAAAGTGGACCGCGAGACAGCCTCGATGCGTTTCTCGCGAGCCCTCAGCGGTTCGCGCCGGGCACGACGATGGCGTTCGACGGGAGTTTCCGATCCGGCGGATCGCGCCGCGCTGATCCGGTACCTGGGTGTTGCGAAGTGAGGATCGGCGGAGTCGAGCCACCCGCGGCGCCGAAGCTCCTCGTACAGCACGCGCCCGATCTGCTCGTGCGCCTCGCTGCTCGGGTGCGGGTCGATCCGGCTCACGTGACGGCGCTCCGCGGGGATCCCCTCCCACGCCGATTCCATGGTCAGCACGTCGATGCCCATGGACGCGATGGTCGTCGCGACCTTCGATTGTCGCCGCTTTGCATCGTCACCAGCAGATGGATTCCGGATTCGGCACACGCGTCGCGCAGCCGGGCGAGTGCCGTGGCGACATTGGGCCATCCAGGATCATCGACGACGCTCGTGGCGCACGCCCCTGATTTCCTGGCCAGGTCCATCATCTGCGCCTTCGCGAGCAGCATCGGCAACTGGTAGACGTAGGACATCTGCCGGACCCGGTCGGCGAGCTCCGGAAGGCTTTCCGGCCACGACGGATACCGGCGCCACGTGGTGCGGTTGGGTACGATACGTGGTTCGACGTCGTTGGCGTTGAACATCAGGATGACGATGTCCGGCTGGTACCGCCTTCCGGTCAGGAAGAAGTACTCGACTTCCTGCTCCGTGTTGTAGCCGTTCACGCCGGAATTGATCACCGTCCATTGCTCCTGCGCGGATGCACGCAGACGCCGCTGCAGCGAATCGGAGAAGGTTTCGCCCTGGCCCACGCCCCAGCCGAAGGTGGTCGAATCGCCCAGTGCCAGAATCCTTCGCTCGCCGGGCCGCTTGTCGAAGGGAACGGTTTCGTCCATCCGCAGGCCGTGCGCGTTCAACCGCACCACGTTGTGGCCGAGCGCGTACTCGACGGACTTCGGATGCTCGTATCCCAGCCGTGGGTGATCGACCATGCCCTGCATGTGGTAGGGCAGGTGCTCGAACATGCTTACGCCCCAGGGGTCGAACACGCGAAGGCCGACTTCGACCGCGGCGAGCGGCAACAGGGTCGCGAACAGCACGAGATAGGCGTTGCGCAGCCACGCGGCGGGCCTCGACTGCGGGCGCGCGAAGGCGACGACGAGCCAACCGAGAGCCACGGACATCAGCGCGAGACCAGCCGCGTACGGGACGCTGTATCGCCCGAGAACGGTCGGATCGCTGCTCTGGTGCAGCGACCCCCAGACGAGCAAGGCGCCGAGCAGCACGCTCGTTGCGCCGGTCAGGATGCGGAATGCTGTCACGGACCGGTCCTGCGCGTGCGCTCAGGCCGATCGCGAACCGACGGCTGCAGCCTGAACGATCATGCGACGACGCTGCCGTCCGCGGGCATCGGTCAATCCAGCTCGAATGCGGACTCGTAGTTCTTCTTGAGCGCCGGATCCTGGTTCTCCTTGGCGAGCCAGCAGTTGCCGACTGCCAGGCGCTCGATCTCGGTGCCCATGAAGCAGCGAAACGCGTCCTCGGGCGAGCCGACGATCGGCTCGCCGCGGACATTGAAGCTGGTGTTGACGATCACCGGGCAGCCGGTGATGCGCTCGAAGGCCTCGATCAGCGCGTGGTAGCGGGGATTCGTTTCCCGATGGACCGTCTGCACGCGGGCCGAGTAGTCCACGTGGGTCACCGCCGGAATGTCGGAGCGGGGCACATTGAGCCGGTCGATCCCGAACAGTGCCTGCTGCTCGGCGGTCATTGTCTTGCGGCGCGGCGGGACCACGTCGGCGACCAGCAGCATGTACGGGCTGTCGCAGTCGAGCTCGAAGTAATCGGAGACGCGCTCCCGGAGCACCGACGGCGCGAACGGGCGGAACGATTCCCGGTACTTGACCTTGAGGTTCAGCACCGACTGCATGGTCGGCGAGCGCGCGTCACCCAGGATCGAGCGTCCGCCCAGCGCGCGCGGGCCGAACTCCATCCGTCCCTGGAACCAGCCGAGCGCCTTGCCGTCGGCAAGCGCCTTGGCGCCAGCCTCGATGACGTTCGCTTCCGAGAGGACCTCGAATTTGGCGCCGGCGGCGGCAAGGCGCCGCTCGATGTCGGCCTGTGCGAAGGCCGGCCCGAGATAGGCGCCCTGCATGCGATCGCCGTGGCCGTTCGCGGGCGGACGCGGATGGCCCTTGTGAATGTGATAGGCGACCAGAGCCGCGCCGAGAGCGCCGCCGGCATCGCCCGCAGCGGGCTGGATCCAGAGGTCCTTGAACGCCCCGTCGCGCAGCACCTTGCCATTGGCCACGCAATTGAGCGCCACGCCGCCCGCCAGGCAGAGATTGCGGCTCCCGGTTTCCCGCGCGATCGACCGGCTGAGTCGCAGGACGATTTCCTCCGTGACGGCCTGGATCGACGCCGCGAGATCCATCTCCCGCTGGGTGAGCCGCTGCTCGGGCTTGCGGGGAGGCCCGCCGAACAGTGCGTCGAAGCGGCCGTTGGTCATCGTGAGTCCGGTGCAATAATCGAAATACTCCAGGTTCAGGCGAAACGTGCCGTCTGGCTTCAGGTCGAGCAGATGGTCCTGGATTTGCCGCACGTACTTCGGCTCGCCGTAGGGGGCGAGTCCCATCACCTTGTACTCGCCGGAATTGACCTTGAATCCCGTGTAGTAAGTGAAGGCCGAGTAGAGGAGCCCCAGGGAGTGCGGGAAGTGGATCTCCTTGTGCACCTCGAGCTGATGGCCGCGGCCAAACGCGAGCGAGGTCGTGGCCCATTCGCCGACCCCATCCATGGTGAGCACCGCCGCCTCGTCGAATGGCGACGGGTAGAACGCGCTCGCCGCGTGCGAAAGGTGGTGCTCGGAGAAGACCATCCGTCCTTCCAGCACCTTCCTGTCGGCACCCATTTCGGCGAGCGCTCGGGTCAGGAGATCCTTGAGGAAGAGCTTTTCGCGCAGCCAGACCGGGATTGCCATCGAGAAGCTCTTGAAGCCGCGCGGTGCGAATGCGAGGTAGGTTTCCAGCAGCCGCTCGAACTTGAGCAGTGGCTTGTCGTAGAAGGCGATGAGGTCGACCCTGTCGATACCGATGCCGGCCTCCTCGAGGCAGTACTTGATCGCCCGCGACGGAAATCCGGGATCGTGCTTCTTGCGGGTGAAGCGCTCCTCCTGGGCCGCGGCCATGATCGTGCCGTCGGCAACCAGGGCCGCAGCGCTGTCGTGATAAAAGGCGGATATGCCGAGGACGAGCATTGGCTGAGACAGTTCGCAGTTGAAGGGCGTGCGCCGCGCTTGCAGGATTGAATGGTTCAATCTGCGTGAGGATGCGCGTGGTGTCAAGCCGTGACCTGAATAGTGACTTGAATGGAGACCTTCCTCGGCTCGATGTCGATTCAGGTTCGCAAAAGCGGCTTCAGCCGCGAACCGAGCGATAATCGCGCCTGAAAGCGCTTCTACTGGCGCGCTATGATTGCCTGTGGACTACCGGCTGTGTCGCACCGTTGGTGTTACGCCCGCCACGTCTTTGGCGGCCCTCGCCGTCATCGCGGTGGTCGGGATATTGCTTCTTTGCACCGTTCGCAGACAGTCACGCGCCTGTTGATCGAGGGATGAATACGTGTCAATGAATCTCGGCCAGAGGATCCGCAGAGGGGTCACGTGGTTGCTGGTCGGCAACACCGGCGGGCAGGTGCTGCAGTTCGCATTCGGAATCGCGCTTGCACGCCTGCTGGTGCCTGCCGATTTCGGCATGGTGGTCACCATTCAGATATTCACGGGCTTCGTCGGAATGCTGGCCACGGGCGGAATGGGGCAGTCGCTGGTTCGCGCCAAGGATGCCAGCAAGGAAGACTTCAATGCCGTGTTCACACTGCAGCTCGGCCTGGGAGTGCTGATCTTCGTCGGCTTCTTCCTCGTGGCGCCCTGGATTGCGGATTATCTGGACAACCCCCTGTATGCAGATCTCCTTCGAGTCTCCGCCTTGAGCTTCGTCTTCCGGCCACCGGCCTGCACCAGCGCCTGCTTGCCGTCGACCGAGAGCACCTCGCCCTCCTGCCCGAGCGAGGCGATCCGGACCCGCACGCCGGGCCGGAGCTGGCCGCCGGGCAGCGCCTCCGCCGAGGTCTCGGCCTGGGTCGCGGCCCGCTTCGAGGCCCCGACCACCTGGGCCTTCCAGGCCTCCAGCTGCGCCGCCGCCTCGCTGGCCTTCTTGACCGAGGGCTGGGCCTGCAGCGAGGCCAGCAGCTCCGCCACCTCGCCGCGGGCCGCCTCCAGCTCGTCGGCGATGGCCTCGCCCGACCCGGGCCGCCGCCGCCCGCTCGGCCCGATGCGCCTCCTCCTCGCGGGCCCGCGCCGCCGCCTCGGCCCGGCGCCGCCGCCTCGGCCGCCCGCGTCCGCCGCCTCACGCGCCGCCGCCAGCCCGGCCCGCTCGGCGTCGAGCGCCGCCAGGGCCTCGCCCAGCGCGCCGCCGTGGCCGCTCGCGCGCCGCCCGGGCCCGCTCCACCACCGCCGCCGGCAGCCCCACCCGCGCCGCCACCTCGATGGCCGAGGAGCTGCCGGGCGAGCCGAGGTGGAGCTGGTAGGTCGGGACCAGCCGCTCGGCGTCGAAGCCGACCCGGGCGTTGGCGTAGGTGGTGTCGGTGAGGGCCAGCGCCTTCAGCTCGTCGAGGTGGGTGGTGACCAGCACGGTGGCGCCGCGCGCCACCAGCGCCTCGAGGATGGCCGCCGCCAGCGCCGCCCCCTCGCGCGGGTCGGTGTCGGCGGCGATCTCGTCCACCAGCACCAGCGAGCCGGGGATGGCGCCGGCCAGCATCTCCTTCACCGCGGTGAGGTGGGCGGTGAAGGTGGAGAGGTCCTGGTGGAGGTCGCCCCGCTCGTCCACCGCCGCCTTCACCTCCAGGAAGAAGGGGAGGCGCGAGCCCTCGGCGGCCGCCACCGGCAGGCCGGCGCGCAGCATCAGCGCCGAGAGCCCGACCGCGCTGATGGCCACGGTCTTGCCGCCGCCGTTCGGTCCCGAGACGATGAGCGCCCGCGCCGGCGCGGCCAGGCGGACGTGGCTGGCCACCACCTTCTTGCCCTGCAGCACCAGCAGCGGGTGGCGCAGCGAGAGCAGCTCGAAGCCGTCGCGCTCGGCGCGCGGGCCGGGGGCGTGGGCGTCGAGGTCGGAGGCGAGCCGCGCCGCGCCCTCCAGCGCGTCCAGCTCGGCCAGCACCGGCGAGGCCGCGCGCGAGCGCCGCGGCGCGCGCCGGTCACCGCGGCGGAGAGCTCGCGCAGGATGCGGGCCTCCTCCTCGGCGGCGGTGGCGTTGGCGATGGCCAGCTCGTTGCCCAGCTCGACCATCCCGTCCGGCTCGACGAAGAGGGTCTGGCCCGACTGCGAGGCGTTGTGGACGATGCCCGGCACCGCGCGAGCGGGCGCTGGCCAGGACCGGCAGCACGTACCGCTCGTTCCGGATGGTGAAGTAGCGGTCGCGCAGGTGGCGCTCCATCTCCGGGTCGGAGAGGTAGCCCTCCACCTGCGTCTTGAGCGCCCGGTGCAGGCCGCGGCTCCGCTCGCGCGCCGCCGCCAGCTCGACGCTGGCCCGGTCGGAGACGGCGCCGGAGGGCTCGATGGCCCGCTCGATCCGGTCGGCCAGCCGCTCGTCCGGCTCCAGCGGCTCGGCCAGCGCCGCGAGCAGCGGGGCCTCGGCGGCCCGGGCCTGCAGCGCGGCCCGGGTCCGGGCGACGGCGCGGGCCAGCGCCGCCACCTCGCGCAGCGCCAGCGGCTCGAGCACGCCGCCCCGGGCGGCCCGGTCGAGCGAGCCCTCCACGTCGGCGAGGCCGCCGAACGGCAGCGACGTGCCGGCCTCGGAGAGGCGGCGCGCCTCGTCGACGCGGGCCAGCGCCTGGCGGGCCGCGGCGGCGTCGGGCAGGAAGGGCAGGGCCAGGGCGCGGCGCTGGCCGGCGGGGAGCCGGCAGCGCGCGGCGAGGGCGGCGAGGATCTCGGGCCAGCCGAGCTGGGCCAGGGTGCGGTCGTGGCTCATGTGGCGTGCGGGCCGGGTCCTACCCCGTACTCGACGCCCGCGCCACCGGGGGCCGCAGAGCTGGCGGCCGCACCGTCGCGGCTATCATGCGCCGGTGAACCGCCTCGGCCGCCTCGCCTGCCTCGCTCTCGCTCGCCCTGCTCGCCAGCTGCGCCCGCTCGCCGGCCACCTCCGGCCTTGGCCAGGCCCGCCCCCGCCCGGCCGGCCTGCGCCGTCCCGCCGAGCGGGGCGGCCCCCGCCCGGCCCGGGCCCCGACGGACGCCCGGACAGCGCCCCGAGGTGCTGGTCGCCAGCGCCCGCCAGCTCCGCTCCGAGGGCGACCACGCCGGCGCCCTTGGCCGCCTGGAGCAGGCGGCGGCGCTGGCGCCCGGACGACGTCGACGTCTGCTTCGAGCTGGGCGACCTGCTGGTGGCCGATGAGACCGACCTCGACCGGGCCGGAGCCATGCTCCTCGCCATCCCCGCCGGCCATCCGGGGCGCGACGCCGCGCTGGGGCGGCTGGCCGAGCTGCGCGGCGATCCGGAGACGGCCCAGGCGGCCTACGCCCGCCACCTGGCGGTGGCGGACGACCCGGAGATCCGGCTGCGCCGGGCGCTGGCGCTGGAGCGGCTGGGGCGCGACGCCGAGGCCATCGCCGAGCTGGAGCGGCTGCGCGCCGCCGACCCGGTCGCAGCGCGATGGTGCGCGCGCGGCTGGCGGAGCGGTACGAGGCGGTCGGGCGGCTGGCCGAGGCCGAGGCGGAGCTGCGCGCCCTGGCGGACGCGATCCCCGGTCGGCCCGAGGGGTGGCGGCGGCTGGCCGCCTTCTGCGGGCGCCACGGGCTGGACCGAGCAGCCGTCCTGCGCCCTGGCCAGGGCCAGGACCAGCGAGGTCGAGGCGCCGACCCCGCGCGAGCTGCGGCCGCTGCGACCGACCGGCCGCTGAGGGAACCGCCGGCGTCGCTGCGCCGCTACTTGTCGGTCTGCAGGATGACCGGCAGGCCGCTCTTGCCGCCGCCCACCACCACGATCTTGGTGTTGGGGCTGAGCGCCAGGGCCTGGGTGGCCTCGATCCCCTTCCACTGCAGGTACTCGCTGGTGAGCCCCTGGCGGACGATCGACTGGTACTTGGCGATGCCCTCCGCCTCGACCTGCTTGCGCTGGGCCTCCTGCCGCTCCTTGTCGAGCGTGAACTTCATCTTCTGCGAGCGCTGCTCCTCGGCCAGCTTGTCGGCGATGGCGGTCTTGATGGTCTCCGGCAGCGTCACGTCGCGCACCAGCACCGCCTCCACCACCACGTGCTTGCCGGCCAGCGCCTTGAGCACCTCGTCGTAGATCTGCCGCTCGATCTCCTCGCGCTTGGTCGAGTAGATCTCCTCGGGCTGGTAGCGGCCGAACACCTTGCGCGCCTCGGAGCGGACCACCGGCGCGATGAGCTTCTGGTCGTAGTCCGGGCCGATCATGGTCTGCAGCTCGAAGAGCTCGTCCTCCTTGGGCCGGTAGCGGATGGAGGCGTCCACCAGCATGGTCAGGCCGTTGGAGGAGATGACCGCCAGCTGCTCCTTCATCTCGTGGACGCGGGTGTCGTAGGGGATGACCGAGTTCCAGATCGGCATGACGTGCAGCCCCTCCCCCACCACCTCCTTGGAGGTGCCGCCGCTCAGCGACTTGAACACGATGCCCCGGTGTCCGGACTGGACCACCGGGCAGCGGCAGCCTTCCAGGAACGGCATGACGACCAGGGCGGCGACGAGGAGAGTCCGGCGCATGGTGGCTCCTTCACGGGTACGGCGGCACTCTACCCCGCGCCGGTCCGTCAGGGCTGGCCCTGGACCTTGCGCGCCAGCTCCTCCCAGCGTCGCTGCTGGTCCTTGGCCTCGGCCTCGGCCCGGTGGACCCTCTCCCGGGCCTGGTCGAGCTCCCGCTGCGAGGCGGCGACCCGTTCGTAGAACGCGCTCCGATCCAGCTTCGACACGGCGGCCGGGTCGACGCGCTCCAGCGCCTGGAGCTTGGCCAGCTCGAGCTTGGCGTCCGCCGCGTCGGCCCGGCGCTTCCCGGCCTCCTCGGCCGCCTCGCGCGCCTCGACCAGCCGCTTCCCGTAGTCGCGGCGGGCGTCGGCGGCGCGGGAGCGCGCCTCGGCGGCCTTCCAGTCGTCGTCGCCGAGGGTCCGCTCGTGCCGCGCATCGCCGACCTGCTCGCTGGCGCGCGCCACCTCGTCCTTCGCCTGGGCCACCTCCTGGCGGGCGGCCTCCAGCTGCGACACCGAGGCGGGGTCGAGCTTGGCCTGGTCCGCCTCGAGCAGGTTGTCCGGGACCCTGGCGTGCCCGCAGCCTGCGACGAGGAGCCCCACCACGATGAGTGACGACGCCTTCATGATCATCCCTCCGTCCCGAGATTCGACCGCCTTCTCGGGGCGTCAGTGTCGTCCCGCCGGGGCCGTCCAGGCTGCGGCGTCTCGCCGCCCGCCCCACAAGAATCGCGGAGGACGTGGCCGGGCCCCGGAGCCGTCAGGGTCGCGCCGAGAAGGTGTCGCAGGCGTCCAGGTCGCCCGACTCGAGGCCGCGCCGGAACCAGCGCACCCGCTGCTCCGACGACCCGTGCGTGAAGCTCTCCGGCGAGACCCGCCCGGTCGCCTGCTTCTGCAGCCGGTCGTCGCCGATGGCCGACGCGGCGCGGAGGCCGGCCTCGACGTCGCCCGGGTCGAGCAGCTGCCGCGCCTGCTGGCCGAGTGGCCCCAGACGCCGGCCAGGCAGTCGGCCTGGAGCTCCATGGCCACCGAGAGGGCGTTCTGCTGGCCGGGGTTGCGGCGCTGCGCGGCGCGGACCTTCGGCTCGATGCCGAGCACGTTCTGCAGGTGGTGGCCGAGCTCGTGCGCGATCACGTAGGCCTGCGCGAACTGACCCGGGCGCGCCGAAGCGGCTCGACCAGCTCCCGGTAGAAGCCGAGGTCGATGTAGACCCGCTCGTCGCCCGGGCAGTAGAAGGGGCCCATCTCGGCGGCCGCCGCGCCGCAGGCGGAGCGGACCTCGTCCCAGAAGAGGACCAGCCGGGCGGTCCGGTAGGGGGTGGCGCCCCTTCCCAGCGTGGTGGTCCAGACCTGCTGCGCGTCGTTGAAGGAGCCGACCGCCACCTTCTCCAGCGCCGCCTCGGCCTGGAGACGACCCGGGTCGGGCGCCGCGCCGGTCCCGGCTCCCGGCGCGCCGGAGCCAGGATCGGTGGCGAGCATCGAGAAGAAGTCCTGCTTGAAGATCAGCGACGCCACCAGCACCAGCAGTGTGCCGCCGATGCCGAGCCGCATGGGCGTCCCGCCCAGGCGCGAGCGACCGCGCTGGTCCTCCACGTTGGATCGGTCGCCGTCGTCGTCGAGCCGCATGAGACCTCCCCGCGCCGGCCCGCCCCCGCGGGCACCGGAAGGCTATCACGCGGGTCCTGTCCGCTACTGCGCCGTGTAGCCGCCGTCGACGATGACCGGCACGCCGGTGACGCCGCCGGCCAGCTCGCCGGACGAGGTAGACGCACGGCGGCGGCGATCTCGTCGACCGAGAGCAGGCGGCGCATGGGGACCAGCGGGTAGATGACCTCCTCCAGCACCCGCTCCAGCGCGCACGCCGCGGGTGCGGGCCAGGTCGGCCAGCTGGTTCCGGACCAGCGGCGTGTCGACGTAGCCCGGGCAGAGCGCGTTGACGGTGATGCCGTGGGGCGCCCCCTCCAGCGCCGCCACCCTGGTGAGCCCGATGACGCCGTGCTTGGCGGTGTTGTAGCCGGCCTTGCCGGCGAAGCCGACCAGCCCGTTGATGGAGGCGACGTTGACGACGCGCCCCCAGCGCTGCCGCTTCATGAGCGGGAAGGCCCGCTTGATGGCGAGGAACGGCGCCACGAGCATGACCTGGACGAGCAGCTCGAACTTCTCGGTGGGGAAGTCCTCGATGGGGGCGACGTGCTGCAGGCCGGCGTTGTTGACCAGGACGTCGAGCCGGCCCCAGCGTCGCCGCCGCCGCGTCGATGGCCCCGTTCGAGCTCCGCCTCGCGCGTCACGTCGCAGGGCGCGGCCAGCACCTCGAGCCCCTGCGCCTTCAGCGCCGCCACCGCGGCGTCGAGCGCCGGGCCGGGCCGGTCGGAGACCGCCACCCGGGCGCCCGTGCCGGCCGAGGTCGAGGGCCACCTGCAGGCCGATGCCGCCGGCCGCGCCGGTGACGAACGCGACGCGCTGCTCGAGGGGCTGCGTCATCTGGGTCGCCTCCGCGGGGACCGAGGCCCGCTAGAAGGGGAAGTTGCGGGCGAGGTGGAGCGCCTCGCCGACGAAGCCGCGCCGGAAGGCCAGCACCCCCACCACGAAGACGCACGCCGATGATCACCGTGACCCAGTCGCCGAAGCCGGAGAGGTAGTTGTCCATGGTCACCACCACCAGCGCGCCGACCGACGGGCCCATCACCGTGCCCATGCCGCCGAGCAGCGTCATCAGCACCACCTCGCCCGACTTGTGCCAGTGGGCGTCGGTGAGGGTGGCGAACTGGAGGACCAGCGCCTTGGTGGCGCCGGCCAGGCCGGAGAGCCCGGCCGAGATCACGAAGGCCACCAGCTTGTAGCGGTCGACGTCGTAGCCGAGCGAGAGGGCGCGCGGCTCGTTCTCGCGGATGGAGCGCAGCACGTGGCCGAAGGGCGAGTGGATGGTCCGGTGGATGACGAAGAAGCCGAGCGAGGAAGATGGCGAAGACCACGTAGTACATGGCGAGCGGCGGTCTCGAGCGGGACCAGGCCGAGCAGCCGTGCCGCGCGGGATCCCCTGCAGGCCGTCCTCGCCGCCGGTGAAGGGCAGCTGGACCGCCAGGAAGTAGATCATCTGGGCGAAGCCCAGGGTGATCATGGCGAAGTAGATGCCGGAGCGGCGGATGGCCAGCCCGCCGATGACGACCCCGAGCAGGGTGGCCACCGCGGTGCCGGCCAGCAGCCCGAGCTCCGGCGGCCAGCCCCAGGCCTTGAGCACGTGGCCGGTCACGTAGCCGGCCGATCCCGAGGAAGGCGGCGTGGCCGAAGGAGAGCAGCCCGGTGTAGCCGAGCAGCAGGTTGAAGGCGCTGGCGAAGAGCGCCATGCAGAGCACGTTCATGAGGAAGACCGGGTAGACCGCCAGCGGCAGCGCCAGCCCGGCCAGCCACCATGGCGATGAAGAAGGCCCGCTTGCGGCCGGGCGTGATGATGCCGGCCCGCCACGCGGCGCGAGCCTCCTGGATCCCCGGCGGGCCGCTCACGTCTCCCTCCCGAACAGCCCGGCCGGGCGCAGCAGCAGCACCACCGCCATGATGGCGAAGACCACCGTCGAGGCGGCCGGCGGGTAGAGGTACTTGGTCAGCCCCTCCACCAGCCCCAGCCCGAGGCCGGTGACGATGGAGCCGAGGATCGAGCCCATCCCGCCGATCACCACCACCGCGAAGACCACGATGATGAGCGAGGAGCCCATCGACGGGCTCACCTGGTAGATGGGCGCGGCCATGACCCCGGCGAACCCGGCCAGGGCCACGCCGAAGCCGAAGGTGAGCGTCATCATCAGCGGGCACGTTGACGCCGAAGGCCTGCAGCAGCCGGGGGTTCTCGGTGCCGGCCCGCAGGTAGGCGCCCAGCCGGGTGCGCTCGATGACGAACCAGCTGCCGAAGCAGACCACCAGCGAGACCAGCACCACCCAGGCCCGGTACCTGGGCAGGTACATGAAGCCGAGGTTGGCGCCGCCCTGCAGCGCCTCCGGCACCGGGTAGGAGTTCCCCGAGTTCCCGTAGGCGTGGTGGAAGAGCCCCTCGATGATGAGGGTGAGGCCGAAGGTGAGGAGGAGGCCGTAGAGGTTGTCGAGCTGGTAGAGCCGGCGCAGCATGGTGCGCTCCACCACCACGCCGAGCAGCCCCACCGCGAGCGGGGAGAGGAGCAGGGCCGGCCAGTAGCCGATCCCCAGCTAGCTGCAGGCCCGATCCAGGCCACGAAGGCCCCCGTCATGTAGAGCGCCCCGTGGGCGAAGTTCACGACGTTGACCAGGCCGAAGATGATGGCCAGCCCCAGCGACAGCAGGGCGTAGAACGAGCCGTTGATGAGCCCGACCAGCAGCTGTCCGTAGAGCGCCTGCATCGCGCTCCTCCTCCTCCTCGCCTCGGCTCACTTCTTCACGACCAGCGGGCAGGCCTGCGGCCTCGACCGAGGGGAAGGCCTCGGCGGCCGGGATGCGTCTTCACGATCTTGTAGTAGTCCCAGGGGTACTTCGACTCGGCCGGGGTCTTCACCTGGACCAGGTACATGTCGTGGCGGAAGCAGGCCGTCGGGGCCGATGACGCCCTTGCGCGAAGAAGTCGTTCACCGGGGTGGCCTTCATCTTGGCGATGACCGGCGTCGGCGTCGTCGGTGCCGGCGGCCTTGACGGCCTTCAGGTAGTGGGTGACCGCCGAGTAGAGGCCGGCCTGGACCATGGTGGGCATGGCCTTCTTCTTGTTGTCGGGGTGGTTCTGGAACCGCTTCGACCAGGCGCGGGTCTGCGTCGTCGCAGGTCCCAGTAGAAGGCGGTGGTCAGGTACATGCCCTTGGCGATCTCGAGCCCGAGGCTGTGGACGTCGGAGATGAAGACCAGCAGGCCGGCCAGGGTCTGCTTCGGGGTGACGCCGAACTCCTTGGCCTGCTTGATGGTGTTGATGGTGTCGGCGCCGGCGTTGGCCATGCCGATGACCTTGGCGCCCGAGGCCTGGGCCTGGAGCAGGTAGCTGGAGAAGTCGGTGGTGCTCTGGCGGGTGGCGGACCGAGCCCAGCACCTTGCCGCCCGACGGCCTTCACCACCTTGGCGGTGTCCTCCTCCAGCGACTTGCCGAAGACGTAGTCGGCGGTGATGAAGAACCAGCTGTCGCCGCCGTGCTTCACCACCTCGCGGCCGGTGCCGTTGGCGAGCGCCCAGTTGTTGTAGGTGTAGTGGACGTTGTAGGCGGTGCACTTCTCGCCGGTGATCGCGGTGGTGGCCGGGCCGGAGAGCAGCGTGATGCGCTTCTTCTCGGCCGCCACCGGCATGACCGCCAGGGCGGTCGCCGCTGTTGACCAGGTCGACGACGATGTCGACCTGCTCCTCGTCGAACCACTTGCGGGCGGTGTTGGAGGCGATGTCGGCCTTGTTCTGGTGGTCGGCGGAGACCACCTCGATGGGCTTGCCCAGCACCTTGCCGCCGAAGTCGGCCACCGCCATCTTGCACCGCCAGCACCGAGCCCGGCGCCGGCCAGGTCGGAGTAGAAGCCGGTCATGTCGGTGAGCACGCCGATCTTGACCACGCCGTCGGAGACCTTGTCGGCGGCGCGCCCGGGCGCGGGGAGGGTGAGCAGCGCGACGGCCATCAGGAGGGATGCGAACGCTCTCATCACGGACCTCTCTTCCATTCGGGGTGGATGCAGCTAGACGCCGAGGTAACCCTGCAGCTTGCTCGATGCTCGCTTCGAGCTGGTCCTTCTCGATCATGTCGACGATGCGGCCGTGCTCGACCACGTAGTGCCGGTCGGCGAGGCGGGCCGCGAAGCGGAAGTTCTGCTCCACCAGCACCACCGTGAAGCCGCGCTCCTTCAGGGTCGCGCACCGCCCGGCCCAGCGCCTGCACGATGACCGGCGCCAGCCCCTCGGTGATCTCGTCGAGGAGCAGCAGCCTGGCGCCGACGCGCAGGATGCGGGCCATGGCCAGCATCTGCTGCTCGCCCCCCGAGAGCCGGCTGCCCGGGCTCTTCCGCCGCTCCTCGAGGTTGGGGAACATGGCGTAGATCTCCTCGACCGAGAGCCCGCCGCTCCCCACCGTCGGCAGCAGCAGTCAGGTTCTCCTCGGCGGAGAGGCTGGCGAAGATGCCGCGCTCCTCCGGGCAGTAGCCGATGCCGAGCTGGACGATCTTGTGGGTGGGCCATGCTCGACCGTCTCGCGCCCGTTGAGCATCACCGAGCCGGTGCGGCGGCTGGTGAGGCCGAGGATGGCCTTGAGCGTGGTGGTCCGCCCCGAGCCGTTGCGGCCCGAGCAGGGTCACCAGCTCGCCGCGGTCCACCCGGAAGTCCACGCCGTGGAGGATGTGCGACTCGCCGTAGAAGGCGTGCAGGTCGGTGACCCGCAGCAGCTCGACCGGCGGCGGCGGCGACCGGGGCGATCACTCCGGCACCCCGATGTAGGCCTCGAGCACCGCGGGGTTGGTCGAGACCTCGGCGTAGGTCCCCTCGGCGAGGATGGCTGCCCCGCTGCAGCACGGTGATGGTGTGGCAGAGGTCGGCCACCACCGAGAGGTTGTGCTCGACCATGAGGACGGTGCGCCTCGGCGGCCACCCGCCGGATCAGCTCGACCACCCGCCCCACGTCCTCGTGCCCCATCCCCTGCGGTCGGCTCGTCGAGCAGCAGCACCTCGGGATCGAGCGCCAGGGTGGTGGCCAGCTCCAGCGCCCGCTTGCGGCCGTAGGGCAGCTCCACCGCCACCGCGTCGCGGTAGGTCGGCGAGGTCGACGGCCTCCAGCAGCTCCAGGGCCCGCGCCGTGCAGCGCCTGCAGCGTCCGGTCGCTCTTCCAGAAGTGGAAGGAGGTGCCGAGCGGCCGCTGCAGCGCGACGCGCACGTTCTCGAGCACGGTCAGGTTGGGGAAGACCGCCGAGACCTGGAAGGAGCGGACCATCCCCTCGCCGCGCCACGTCGGCCGGCCGGGCGCCGGGTGATGTCCTCGGCCCCGGTAGAGGATGGTGCCCGGCGGTCGGCTGGATGAACTTGGTGAGCAGGTTGAAGACGGTGGTCTTGCCGGCGCCGTTCGGGCCGATGAGGGCGTGGATGGTGCCGCGCCGGACCTTGAGGTCGACGCCGCTCACCGCCACGAAGCCGCGGAAGTCCTTGGTGAGGCCGCGGGTCTCGAGGACGAGGTCGCCGGCCGGCAGGCGCCTCGAGCTTCGGCGCGGCGCTCACGCGGCGGCTCCGGCGGCCAGGCGAGGCGAGACCCGGAGCGGCGGCTCGGTGGCGGCGCTGACCTGCTCGACGGTGTGGCCGGGCGCCAGCTCCACCAGCACGAGCCCGTCGGCGGTGACGTCGAGCACCGCCCGGTCGGTGATGATCCGGTTGACGACCCGCTGCCCGGTCAGCGGCAGGGTGCACCGGTTGAGCAGCTTGGGGCTCGCCGTCGCGTGCTGACGTGCTCCATCATCACCACGATCCGCTTGGCGCCGTGCACCAGATCCATGGCGCCGCCCATCCCCTTCACCATCTTGCCGGGGATGACCCAGTTGGCCAGATCCCCGGCCGCCGAGACCTCCATGCCGCCGAGGATGGCGAGGTCGATGTGCCCGCCGCGGATCATGGCGAAGGACTCGGCGCTGCTGAAGAGGCTGGCGCCCGCGGGCCATGGTGATGGTCTCCTTGCCGGCGTTGATCAGGTCCGGGTCGAGCTCGGCCTCGGTCGGGTAGGGGCCGATCCCGAGCAGCCCGTTCTCCGACTGGAGGACCACCTGCATCGCCGGGCGGGATGTAGTTGGCCACCAGGGTCGGCATGCCGATGCCGAGGTTGACGTAGTAGCCGTCGCGGAGCTCCTGCGCGGCACGCTGGGCCAGCTGGTCCCGGGTCAGCGGCATCTCAGGCCCTCCCGTCGGCGCGGACGGTGCGCCGCTCGATCCGCTTCTCGTAGCGCCGGCACTCGACGATCCGCTGCACGTAGATGCCCGGCGTGTGGATCTGGTCGGGATCGAGCTCGCCGAGCTCCACCAGCTCCTCCACCTCGGCGACGGTGACCGGCGGCGGCGGTCGCCATCATCGGGTTGAAGTTGCGGGCGGTGCGCCGGTAGACCAGGTTGCCGGAGGTGTCGCCGCGCCAGGCCTTGACCAGCGCGAAGTCGGCCCTGAGGCCGTCTCCAGCAGGTACTCGCGTGCCGTCGAAGATGCGCGGACCTCGCTTGCCCTCGGCCACCGGCGTGCCGACCCCGGCCGGCGTGTAGAAGGCCGGGATGCCGGCGCCGCCGGCCCGGATGCGCTCGGCCAGCGTCCCCTGCGGCACCAGCTCCACCTCCAGTTCGCCGGAGAGGTACTGCCGCTCGAACTCCTTGTTCTCGCCGACGTAGGAGGCGACCATCTTCCGGATCTGCCGGTGCTCCAGCAGCAGGCCGAGGCCCCAGTCGTCGACGCCGCAGTTGTTGGAGATGACGGTGAGGTCGCGGGTTCCGCGGTCGCGCAGCCCGAGGATCAGGTTCTCCGGGATGCCGACCAGGCCGAAGCCGCCCACCATGATGGTGGCGCCGTCGCCGAGCCCGTCGAGCGCCTGTTCCACCGAAGCGAAGACCTTCATCCAGCGCTCCTTGCGGGAAGAACGGTCGGCCGACCGTGCTCGCTGCAGTGAGCTATAGGCCGATCGCGAAGAGTTTTCCGAGCCCTATTGAAGAAAGCAGCAGGCGTGCCAGATGGGGTGCCAGCGGTGGGCCATCCAGTAAAGGCAGTCAATGACGGTCGCTTGTGTCGTGGACTCGCCCCGTCCGGGAGTCACGTTGAGCCGGCCGAGGAGTCCAGGGTCCTGGACGACGCGAAGGAGTTGCGCGCAGGCCTGGCAGCGCCCAATCCGATCGTTTTCAGCCCGAACGGAGGCAGTCCAGCTACTTGGACGTCGGAGTCCGAGAATCTGGACTTCTCGCCGCGCCGCCGGCTCGCCGAGCCCGTGCTGCCCGAGCTTGGCGTAGACGGACGACCGGCTGATTCCGAGCCGCGCCGCGGCCGCCGTCCGGTCGCCGCTCGCCTCCCTGAGCGCCCGCCGCAGGATCTCCCGCTCCGAGACCCGCAGCTGGGCCTTCAGGCTGGCGCCGCCGGGGAGCGCGCCGTCGGCGCTGGTGACCAGGGCCCGCGGCAGGTCGTCCCGGGTGACGACGCTCCCGCTCTTCACGTAGAGCGCCTGCTCCAGCACGTTGCGCAGCTCGCGCACGTTGCCGGGCCAGGGGTGGCTGCGCAGCGCGGCGGCGGCGGCGTCGTCCAGCCCCTCCACCGGCACCCCGGTCTCGCGCTCCAGCTGGCGCAGGATCTGCTCGGTGAGCAGCGGCAGGTCGTCGCGCCGCTCCCGCAGCGGCGGGATCTCGAGCCGCACCACGTTGAGCCGGTAGTAGAGGTCGTGCCGGAACGCTCCCCTGCTCCAGCAGCGGCTCCAGGCGGCGGTTGGTGGCCGCCACGATGCGGACGTCGATGGCCTCGGGCTGGTCGGCGCCGACCGGCTCCACCTCGCGCTCCTGGAGCACCCGCAGCAGCTTGGCCTGCATGGCCAGCGGCAGCTCGCTGATCTCGTCGAGGAAGAGCGTGCCGCCGTCGGCCAGGCTGAACTTGCCCTTCTTGCCCCGGGCGCGGGCGCCGGTGAAGGCGCCCTCCTTGTAGCCGAACAGCTCCGACTCGAAGAGCTCGGCGGGGATGGCGGCGCAGTTCACCTTGAGGAAGGGGCGCAGGGCCCGGCCGCTCTCGACGTGGATGGCGTGGGCGAACAGCTCCTTGCCGGTGCCGCTCTCCCCCACCAGCAGCACCGTGGTGTCGCTCCGCGCCACCTTGCGGGCCAGCTCCTTGACCCGCTCGAGCTGCTCGTCCTGCCCCACGATCTGCTCGAAGCTGTAGCGGGCGCCCAGCTGCTTGTTCAGCTCGGTCTTGTAGTAGTCCAGCTCCTTCTTCAGGTTGCGGAAGCGGCCGGTCATGGCGAAGAGGTCGTCGATGTCCTGGAACTGGATGGTGCCGACCACCGCCACCAGCTTCCCCTGCTCGAAGATGGGGATGCGATTGCAGATCATCTCGTGGCCGCGGATCTTCTGGACGTGGGCGATCTCGGGGACGCCGGTCCTGGCCACGATGTGCATCCGGGTGTTCTCGACCACCTCGGTGACGTGGCGGCCGACCAGCGCCTCCACGGGCTTGCCGAGGAACTCGGCGTAGGCCTTGTTGATCTTGAGGATGCGCCCCTCGGGGTCGACGATGATCAGCCCCTCGTAGGCGTTGCCGAGCGCGTCCTCGAGCATGTCGCGCTCCTTCTCCGCGGCGTCGGCCCTGGCCGCCAGGCGGGCAGATCAGCCGGTGGACCCAGCCGCCGCGCCGGATCCTCACGGCGCCGGCGCCTCCGCCACCGCCCGCGCCATCATCCGATCCAGCATCCACGCCAGCGCCGCCGCGCGCGGCAGGCCGAACGCCATGCTGCCGAGCGCCACCGGCCAGGGGGCCGAGAGGTAGAGGGTGAACATGGCGCTGCAGGTGAGGAGCCAGACCCCGGCCAGCAGCAGCCCGAGCTTGCGCCGCCGCCGCTCGACCTCGAAGAGCGCGGTGGCGAAGACCCCGGCGATCAGGCCGTTGATGGCGCAGGTCACCACCGAGATGGCGTTGACGCCCAGCAGCCCGAGCATGTCGCGGAAGATCTCGCTCATGTACGGCAGCAGCAGGTAGGGCGGGGTGGTGGCGGTGAAGACCCGACCCACCGTGTCGAAGGCGAGGTGGACCAGCGTCGCGGCGAGCGCGAGCCGGGCCAGGCGCGGCGGGGCGGACGGCGGCATGGCCCGGTCGTAGCAGGGCGGCGCACCCCACGCCAGCGCCCCCGCGGCGGCGTTCGGCATCGCGCCCTCCTCCGGAGCGAGGTAGAAGGGAGCATCTCCGCCTCCGAGGGGTCCTCATGAAGCTCGCCACCCTGCCGGCCATGGTGCTGCTCGCCGCCTGGGCCGTGGCTCCGCTCGCCACCCGCGCCGCCCCGGTGGGCGGGGAGGCCGCGGCCGCCGCCAGGCCGCTCACGCTGGCCGAGGTCAGCCGGGCCTTCGACGCCATCGACGACGCCGCGCGGCTGGGGGCGCTGCCGGACCAGCGGAAGCACTGGCTGGCCGCCGCCGAGGCCAACCGGAAGGATCCGGCGCCCCGGGTGCTGGCCGCCTACGCGCTGCCGCACGGCGAGGAGACCTGGGCCGAGCTCAAGCGCCTCTCCAGCCTGTTCAAGGCGTCGGCCACTCCGTGGGTGGCCATGTGGCGCATCTACCTGGAGTGGGGGGTGATCGACCAGGTCGAACGCTCCGTCAAGGTGGTCCGCAGGGTGGAAGGCGGGAACTGGCTGGTCGGGCTCGTCGAGGCGGAGGTGGCCGAGCGGCGCGGGCAGGCGGGACCGGCCGCCGCGGGCTACCGGGCCACCCTGGCCGTCGATCCCGACAACGTCGACGCCCACGTCGGGCTGGCGCGGCTGGCGCAGGCGGCGGGCGACGAGGTGACGGCCCGGCTGGAGGCGAACGCCGCGCTGGAGGCGCTGCCGGCTCACGCGCCGGCGCTGACGGTGCTGGCGGGGCTGGCCGAGGCGCGCGGCGACCTGCCCGCCTCGATCATGCTACTTCCAGAAGGTGGTGGCCGCCAGCTCCCGCGATCGCGACGCGCGCGTGAAGCTGGCCAGGCTGCTGCGGCGGAATGGGGACATGTCGGGGTCGCGCGACCAGTGGAAGGCGGCGCTGGCGATCAAGGAAGACGCCGAGACGCTGGCGGCGCTGGCCGAGGCGGCGCGGCTCTGCGGCGACACCTCCACCGAGCAGCGGGCGCTGGAGCGGCTCTCGGCGCTCGACCCCGGCAGCGTCGAGTGGCGGCGCGTCGCCGAGATCCGGATGCAGGCCAACGACACCGCCGGGGCCGAGCGGGCCTTGCGGCAGGCCGTCTCCCGCGACGCCAGGGACCCCCAGAACCACCTGGCCATGGGGCGCCTGCTGGTGGGCTCGGGGCGGGTCGTGGAGGGGCTGGAGCACCTGCGCGCGGCGGGCGAGATCGCGGGGGCCGACCGCGAGGCCGTCGAGAGGCGGATCAACCTCCACCAGCAGACCAGTCCCGACGTCGCGGCGCTGCAGCGGGCCGTGGGCGCGCTCATCGACAAGACCTATCGGCAGCGGCTCAAGGAGGCTCCACGCCTCTCGGGCAAGCTGAGCATCCGGGTCACCTCCGACGCCTCGGGGCGCGCCGCGCTCGTCGAGGTGCTCGAGGACACCCTCCACGACGACGACGTCCGGGCCTGCGCCTACTGGAACCTGAAGGATGCCGCCTACCCCGCCCAGAAGCCGGGCCGATCCTCGTTCAGCTTCACGCTCCGACCGGGCCGCTGACCGGCCGGTCCGGCGTCGGGCTGGAGGTCCTGCTCCGCGGCCGGGGCGGGCCGCTGCGCGGCCGGCGGGTCGGGCTCATCTGCAACCCCACCGCGGTGGACGCGCCGGCTGCGCCACGCCGCCGACCTGCTCCACGCGCTGCCGGGGGTGACGCTCGCGGCGCTCTTCGGCCCCGAGCACGGCGTCCGCGGCGACGCGCAGTACATGGCGGCGGTGGACGGGCGGGATCGACGCCGCCACCGGCCTGCCCGTCCACTCGCTCTACGGGGCGACGCGCGAGTCGCTCCAGCCGCGCACCGGCGGCCCTGGCCGGGCTCGACGCGCTCTGCTTCGACATCCAGGACGTCGGGGCCCGCTACTACACCTACCAGGCCACCATGCTGCTCTGCATGGAGGCGGCGGCCCGGGCCGGGCTGGCCTTCGTGGTGCTCGATCGGCCCAACCCCATCGGCGGCTCGCGGGTCGAGGGGCCGGCGCTCCGCCCCGGCTTCGAGAGCTTCTGCGGGCTGCACGACCTCGCGCCCCGCCACGGCCTGACGGTGGGCGAGCTGGCCAGGCTGTTCGTGGCCGAGCGCGGGCTCGACCTCGAGCTCACCGTGGTGCCGTGCCAGGGCTGGCGGCGCGGGCAGGGGTTCCGCGCCACCGGCCTGCCCTGGGTCTTCCCCTCGCCCAACATGCCGACGCCGGAGACGGCGCTGGTCTACCCGGGGATGTGCCTGCTGGAGGGGACCAACCTCTCCGAGGGGCGAGGGACCACGCGCCCGTTCGAGCTCTTCGGCGCACCGTGGCTCGACCCGGCCCGGCTGGCGGCGGCGCTCTCGGCGGAGCGGCTCCCCGGGGTCCGGTTTCGCCCGGCCAGCTTCACCCCGACCTGGGACAAGCACGCCGGAGCCCGCTGCCACGGCGTCGAGCTGCACGTCCACGACGCCGGAGGCCTTCCGGCCGTTCCGCACCGGGCTGGCCTGCGTGCTCCAGGCGCGGGCGCAGGCGCCCGCATCGGTTCCGCTGGCGGACCGAGACCTACGAGTTCGTCGACGGCGTGCCGGCCTTCGACCTGCTCTGCGGCTCGGCCCGGGAGCGGACCGCCATCGAGGCCGGCGCCACGCTGCGCGACCTGGTGCGCGGCCTACGCGGCGGAGGAGCGGGCCTTCGACCGGCGGCGTCGCCCCGCTTCCTCGCCTATCATGGCTGACGTGGACTCCCGACCCGAGATCGCCCTGCTGGGCGGCTCCTTCAACCCACCGCACGTGGCGCACGTGATGGCGGCGTGGTGGGCGCTGGCGACGCAGGGCGTCCGCGAAGCCTGGCTGCTCCCCACCTGGCGCCACCCCTTCGGCAAGGAGCTGGCGCCGTGGGAGGACCGGGTGCGGATGTGCGAGCTGGCCGTGGCGCAGGTGCGCGGCGCCCACGTCTGCTCGGCGGAGGAGGCGCTGCGCGACGACCCGCTCTGCGGCCGGACCGCCCGCACGCTGGAGTACCTCGTCGATCGGCACCCCGACCGGCGCTTCGCGCTGCTGGTGGGCGCCGACATCCTGCCCGAGACGCCACGCTGGTACCGCTGGGACCGGGTGACCGAGCTGGCGCGCGTGGTGGTGGTGGGGCGGCAAGGCTACCAGGGCGGGGAGGGACCGGCGCTGCCCGCCATCTCCTCCTCCGAGGTCCGCGAGCGGCTGGCGGGCGGAATGCCGGTGGACGGCCTCGTGCCGCGTCGCGTCATCGAATATCTCCGATCGCACGGTCTGTATGGAGCCCAGCCCTGATTGGGGCTTGTGTATGGAAGCGGAATGCGGCGGAATGCCGCATATGGAATCGAACCAGCCAGCCCAGCCCCCTCGCGTCCTCCCGCGCATCGGGATGTATGCGTCCGCGTTCGGCGTCTTCCTGTGCGGCTGGCTGGCCATGAAGACCGACGACTGGCGGATCATCGTCGGGCTGACCGCGCTGGCCGGCGTGGCCGGGATCGCGGCGTCGTACTTCGGCAAGCGGGCGGGTTAGAGCGCATCCCACAACCCCCAGCCTGCTGCGGCGACCGATGCCGGCATTCGCGTGGCAGCCTCCTCCCTGCGCTGCTCAGCGGGCCACCAGCACGCCTCCGCTGCTCGGTCGTCGGGTGCCCCGCTCGGTGCTCGGCCTCGCTCGCCTCGCGACGGCCGGGGGCTGTGGGATGCGCTCTTGCCCGCCGGTTCCGCTCAGGCGGCGCGGCTGAAGCGCAGCTCGCCGCCGGCCACCTCGACGCGGACCTCGTCCCCCGGCTCGAACTCCCCGGCCAGGATCTTCTCGGCCAGCGGCGCCTCGACCAGCCGCTGCACCGCCGAGCGCATGGGACGCGCGCCGAGCGTCGGATCGATAGCCGCCGTGATCGAGCAGGAAGCCGGCCACCTCGGGCGCGGCCAGGTAGCGGATGCGCCGCTCGCCGTGGAGCCGCGCCGCCGACTCGGCCAGCAGCAGCGCCGCCACGCGGGCCACCTGGTCGCGGGTGAGCGAGGGGAAGACCAGCCGCTCGTCGAGGCGGTTCCAGAGCTCCGGTGGCATCGCGCCCCGGGCCGCCTCCAGCACGCGGGACTCGCGTGGCGCGGCCTTCTCGGCGGCGCCGAAGCCCATGGTCGGCTGGCTGGCGCGGGTCGCCTCGCCGGCGCCGAGGTTGGTGGTGAGCACCACCACGGCGTTGGAGAAGTCGATCTGGCGGCCGCGCCCGTCGGTGAGCCGCCCCTCCTCGAGCACCTGCAGGAGGAGCATCTGCACGTCGCGGTGGGCCTTCTCGATCTCGTCGAGCACCACCACGCAGGCCGGGCTGGCGGCGGACCGCGTCGGTGAGCTGGCCGCCCTCGCCGTAGCCGACGTAGCCGGGAGCGGCGCCGACCAGCCGGGCCACGCCGGTCGGCTCGGCGCACTCGCTCATGTCGAGCTGCACCAGCGCCTCGCGCGAGCCGTAGAGCGCGTCCGCCAGCGACTCGGGCCAGCTCGGTCTTGCCGACGCCGGTGGGGCCGAGGAAGAGGAAGGAGCCCATGGGGCGGCGCGAGGCGAAGCCGGCGAAGTTGCGCTTGAGCACCCGGGCCACGCGGCCGATGGCCTCCTCGTGGCCGATGACCCGCTCGCCGAGCGCCTTCTCCAGGCCGAGGATCCGCTCGCGGTCGGAGGCGATCAGCCGCGACTCGGGGAGGCCGGCCATCTTGGCCACCACGCGGGCGATGTCGGTGGCGTCGACGGTCCGGTGGTGCTGGCGCCGGGCGCGGCTGCCGGCCAGGTCCACCACCGCCACCGCCTTGTCGGGCAGGAAGCGGTCGGTGATGTAGCGCGCCGAGAGCGCGGCGGCCGCCTGCAGCGCCTCGGGGCTGAAGCGGACGGCGTGGTGCTTCTCGTAGCGCGGCGCGAGGCCGGAGAGGATGGTGACGGTGTCGGCCACCGACGGCTCGCGCACCAGCACCGGGGAGAAGCGGCGCTCCAGCGCCGGGTCCTTCTGGATGTGCTGGCGGTACTCGTCGTGGGTGGTGGCGCCGATGCAGGGGAACTCGCCGCGGGCCAGCGCCGCCTTCAGCTCGTTGGCGGCGTCCTGCGGCCCCTCGCCGGTGGAGCCGGCGCCCATGATGGTGTGGATCTCGTCGATGAAGACGATGACCTTGCCGCCGGCGCGCCGCACCTCGTCCTTCAGCCCGAGCAGCTTCTCCGAGAAGGAGCCGCGCAGCTGCGTGCCGGCCAGCACGCTGGCCATGTCGATCTCGACCAGGGTCCGTTCGGCGCCCCTCGCCGCTGCCGTGCAGCAGCCGCTGGGCGATGCCCTCGACGATGGCGGTCTTGCCGACGCCGGGCTCGCCGACCAGCAGCGGGTTGTTGGTGCGCCGCTTGCCGAGGACGTCGATGGCCTCCTCGACCTCGCGCTCGCGGCCGACCAGCGGATCGAGCTTCCCGGCGGCGGCCAGCTCGGTGAGGTTTCGCCCGAGCTGCGAGAGCCAGGGGAACTCGCGCGGATCGAGGGCGTGGCGCGAGCGCGTCGACCTGGGCGGAGCTCGCGGCGGGAGCGGGGGCGGGCGTGAAGGTCGGCGGCGGCTCGGCGGCCGGCTCGACGCCGAGATCGCGGGCCAGCGCGGCGGCGGCCGACTCGAGGTCGCCGGCCAGCTCGGCGTCCTCCATGGCCGGGGCGGGGCGCTGGGCCTCGGCCTGGCGGCGCGGCGCGGAGCGGGCCGGCACCGGCACGGCGCGGACCTGCTGGTACTTGCGCGGCAGGCCGTTGGCGAAGAGGGAGATGGTCTCGGTCCGCAGCCGGCGCGGGTCGACGCCGCAGGCGGCCAGCAGCTGGTGGGCGCAGCCGCCGCGCTCGCGGGTCATGGCGGCCAGCAGGTGGAGGCAGTCGATCTCGGAGGCGCCGGCCCCGTTGGCCAGCGTGCGGGCGCCGTCGCGGATGGCGCGCGACACCGCCTCGGACTCCCGCGGCTTGCCGGCCATCACCGCCAGGATCCGGTCCTCGTCCACCCGCTTCTCGCGCAGCAGGATCTCGGCGCGGTTGGGCACGGTGAAGAAGGCGAGGAGCTGGTGCGCGCTGGTGAGCGGCTGGTTCACGCTCTGTGCGATGTCCTCGGCCTCGCTGAGGACCTGCAGCAACTCCATCGACTCGATGACCGTCGGCATGTCCCCAGAGGTTCCGATATCGGTCGCAACCCGTCAATTTTTCGGCTGATCTCGGCGATCGGTGGCTGCCGACCGTGAGCGCCGCTTCCAGCCAGGAGGCGACCCGGGCGGGAGACGGAAGCAGGACTCACCCCGGGGCGCACCTCGGCGCGTCGCCCTCGGCCTCCGCCTCGCGCGCCAGTGCGATGCAGGGGAGGGTGGCCGGCGTTAGAGTCCCGCGCTCATGACCGCCTCCCAGAGCGCCCCGCCCCGCCGGGTCGGCACCAGCAGCCTGCTGCTCTTCGCCATCCCCACCTTCATCTGGGGCACCACCTGGCTGGTCATCAAGTTCCAGCTCGGCCTGGTCGCGCCCGAGGTCTCGGTCGCCTGGCGCTTCGCGCTCGCGTCGGCGCTGCTGCTCGGCTGGTGCTGGCTGCGGCGGATCCCGCTCCGCTTCGGCCTGCGCGATCACCTCGGGCTGGCGTCGCTCGGGGTGCTGCTCTTCGGGCTCAACTACGTGCTGGTCTACCGGGCCGAGGCCACGCTGACCTCCGGCCTGGTGGCCGTGCTCTTCGCCTTCATGGTCTTCTGGAACCTGCTCGGCGCCCGGGTCTTCTTCGGGACGCCGGCGCCGGCCGCGGTCCTCCTCGGCGCGGTGCTGGGCGTCTCCGGTGTCGGCCTGCTCTTCTGGCCGGAGGTGAGCGGCCTGCGCGGCGACACCGGGCTCCTGGTCGGCGTCGCCTACGCCGCCGGCGGCACGCTGGTCGCGTCGGGCGGCAACCTCGATCTCCCAGCGGCTCTTCGCAGGCGGCGTGGCGGTGGTGCCCGGCACCGCCTTCGCCATGGGGTACGCCTCGCTGCTGGTGATGGGCTGGTCTGCCGCCCGCGGCCTCCCCTTCGCCTTCGATCCGCGGGCGCCCTACGTGCTGTCGCTCCTCTACCTGGCGGTCTTCGGGTCGGTGGTGGCCTTCGTCAGCTACCTGACGCTCCTGCAGCGCATCGGCGCGGGGCGGGCCGGCTACTCGACGGCCGTCATCCCGGTGGTCGCCATGCTCGCCTCCACGCTCTTCGAGCGCTACCGGTGGACGGTCGCCCGCCGTCGCCGGGATGCTGCTGGTGCTGGCCGGGACGGTCCTGGTCCTGCGCGCCAAGGAGCGGGGTGCGTCCGGCCGGGTTCACGATTCGTAAACGGAGGGAGGGGTGGGAGACGGCCCTACGGCGCCTGCGGCGCAATGTCACACCATGGCGACGCGACTGGAATTCGCGAGGCGATCCGGGACTATCGGGCTTCCTTCGAGCTCCAGGGAGTCGCCCATGAAGATCGGTTCACTCACCGTCATCCTCGTCCTGTCGATGACCGCCTGCACCGGAGAGCAGGGCGTCCCCGGAGGCCATGGCACGAGCTACCTGCTCCGGACCACCGTCGAGGCGCCGGGAACTCACTGCGCCAGCGGCGGCACCAAGGTGGAGGCCGGAGCCGACGATGACGGCAACCGGGCCCTCGACGTCGCCGAGGTCGACTCCACCGTCTACGTCTGCGACGGAGCCGACGGCCAGGGCGTGGCGACCACGGCGGAGGGGCCGGGAGTCAACTGCGCCGAAGGCGGTGTGAAGGTGACGCCCGCCGGAGGCGCTCCGACCTACGTCTGCAGCGGCGCGCCCGGGGCGACCGGCCTTCCCGGCGAGAGCGTCACCGTGACGCCCGAGTCGGCCGGGGGCAACTGCCAGTTCGGCGGGCAGGAGCTCCGCGTGGGATCGGGAGCACCGGCCCACGTCTGCAACGGCGCGACCGGCGCAGCCGGCGAGAGCGTCGCGATGACCCCCGAGCCGGCGGGGGCCAACTGCGCCTTCGGCGGCCAGCGGCTCCAGGTGGGCGCCGGGACCCCGGCCTATGCCTGCAACGGCGCCCCGGGCGCCACGGGCCAGGACGGCGCGAGCGTCACCATGACGCCCGAGCCCCCCGGGACCAACTGCGGCCTCGGTGGCGTGAAGCTGCAGGTCGGGACGGGTCCGGTGTCGTACCTCTGCAGCGGGGCGCCGCAGGGCACGAGCCTTCCCACGGTGGTGACCGTGGACGTCAGCGGCCTTCGCTACGCCGAGGCGACGGTCGGCGCCAGCGTCACCGACGACGGGGGCGAGCTGATCTTCGCGAGAGGCGTCGCCCTGGCGACCCACGCGGCGCCCACCATCCACGACACCGTCTACTTCTCGGTCCCGGGGGCGGGGCCGTTTGCCACGCGCTGCGACGCGCTGACGCCCGGCACCGGCTACTTCGTGCGGGCCTTCGCCACCAACGCGCTCGGCACCAGCTACGGCGAGGAGCGGACCTTCACCACGCTGGCGCTGACCGTCCCGACCCTGGGCACGCAGGTGGTCTCCAACATCACCACCTCGACCGCCCTGTCCGGCGGCGAGATCACCGATGACGGCGGGGCGCCCATCCTGTCCCGCGGCATCTGCTGGGACCTGGCGCCCAGCCCGACCACCGCCGGCAGCTGCGCCAGCGAAGGGGTGGGGGCAGGGCGCTACATCGCCCTGATGACCGGGCTCACCTCCAACACCACCCACCACGTGCGGGCCTGGGCCACCAACGCGCAGGGAACCGCCTACGGCGAGGACCGCGCCTTCACCACGGTCCTGCTGCCGCTGGCCACCGTGACCACCAGCACGCCCAGCGCCATCTCCTACACCACCGCCACCGATGGTGGGACGGTGGTGAGCGACTCCGGCGCCCCGGTGACCAGCCGCGGAGTCTGCTGGGCAACCACGCCGGCACCGACCACCGCCGGCACCTGCGCCAGCGAGGCCGGCGGGATGGGGACCTTCACGGCCAGCATCAGCGGGCTGGCCGCCGGCACCACCTATTACCTCCGCGCCTTCGCGGTGAACGGCGGCGGCACCTCCTACGGCAACCAGGTGAGCCTCACCACCCTGTCTCCGTCGGCGCCGGTCCTGGCCACCAGGGCGGTGGGCGGTATCTCATCCAACCTGGCCGGCTCGGGGGGGGTGATCACCACCGACGGGGGCTCTCCCATCACCGCCAAGGGGGTCTGCTGGAGTCTCAACCCCGGCCCGACCATCGCCAACACCAGGACCAGCGACGGCACCGGCCCGGCCGCCTTCAACAGCACCCTGAACGGCCTCAACCCGCTGACCAGCTACTACGTCCGCGCCTATGCGACCAACGCGCTCGGCACCGCCTACGGCAACGAGCTCCGCTTCACCACCACCGATCTGGCGACCCCCGGACCGACCGCCCCGGTGGTCGGGACCTCCCCCTCCACCATCACCGGCAGCACCACGGCCTCCAGCGGCGGCTACGTGAGCAACGACGGTGGCTCGCCGGTCACCTCACGGGGCGTCTGCTGGAGCACGGCGCAGAACCCGACGCTGGCCGACACCTGCTCCACCGACGGCGGCGAGCGTCGGCTACTTCTCCAGCACGGTCACCGGGCTGGGCGGCTGCGGCGTCGTCTACTACGTGAGGGCCTACGCCACCAACTCCACGGGCACCGCCTACGGCAACCAGAACACGGTGAGCACCGGGCTGCTGCCGTCGCTGACCACCGAGCCGGTCACGGCCATCGGCTACTTCGACGCCACCTCCGGCGGCACCATCGTCGACAACGGCGGCTGCGCCATCACGCAGAAGGGGGTGGCCTGGAGCTGGAACCCGAGCCCGACCGTCGGTGACCCGAAGTCCACCGACGGGACCGGTGACGCCGCCTTCGTCTCGAGCGTCACGCCGCTCTACGCCAACCGGACCTACTACCTGAGGGCCTACGCCACCAACAGCGTGGGAACGGCCTACGGTCCACCGGTGGTATTCACCACGCTGGAGCCCTCCACCCCCTACCTCGGCCAGAGCTACGCCGGCGGCATCGTCTTCCACCTCGACGGCACCGGGCTGCACGGCCTGGTGGTGACCCCGGCAGACGTAGCGTGGTTGCCGTGGGGGTGCGAGGGGACGAGCATCCCCACCAGCACGGCGCTCGGGGCCGGGGCCACCAACACCGCCGCCATCGTCGCTGCGTGCGGCGAGCCGGACTTCGCCGCCAAGGTCGCCGACACCCTGGTGCTGGACGGGTACAGCGACTGGTTCCTGCCTTCCAGGGACGAGCTCACCCTGGTGTTCACCAACCTCTATCTCAAGGGGCTCGGTGGCCTGGGTGGGGAGTACTGGAGCTCCAGCGAAGTCAGCCCCTGGTCTGCATCCAGCTTCTACTTCCCCTACGGCCAGCCCTGGAATTCGAACAAGAGACAGCGCATGGGCGTCCGCGCCATCCGCGCCTTCTGAGGGCGCCATCACGCCTGGCAGACCATCCGGGGCCGCGCCGGCGCCTCGGCGCCACCCGATCGCGTCTCGACCCGGTGGATTCGAGTCACCGTGGCCCGCCCGGCTCGACAATCTCGCGCCATCGGAGTCTAGTCCCCGTCACGCCCCTGTCGCACCCGAAGCGGTCACGCGTGGGGACGGTTCGCGCTCACGCAGCCAGGTCGTCGAGAGGAAGCCATGAAGCTGGGCCCCTGCCGCATGTTGGTTCGCGCCTCGGTCTTGTCCGCCCTCCTCGCCGCGTCGTCGACCGGATGCGGCGGCGGCGCCTCCGAGCCTCCGTTCGTCGCCATCTCCAACCCCAGCTTCGAGGTGAAGGGCGCCAACCTCGACGGGCGGCAACCGGAAGGGTGGATCCGCGAGGGGCTGAACGATTGGAGCCACGCGGATCTCGGGGTCCAGCGGGTGACGGCCGTGGGCTTCATGCCCTCGGACGGTCAGTACTTCCTGGAGTTCCCCGCGAGCGACGCAGGGACCGCGCTCTTCCCAGGGCACTTCCCCTACCTGATCGCGTACCAGGACAACGTCAATCTCTCTCGCGCCAAGAACCTGCTGTTCGACTACGAGGTCACCAACTACAACATCCTTGCCGGGAGCGGCACGCTCGGCATCGACGGTGCCGCCACGGTGAGGATCTTCTTCCAGCCCAACGCCGGTGGGGGCGGGATGGTCGAGCTCTGGACCAAGATCTATGGGCCGGGGACCGTCGGGGAGCAGGTCTCCAACGTGAGCGCCGCCGTGCCCAGCCTCCCCGTCCCCGGTCGGCTGGCCATCGAGGTGATCGCCACGGCCAGCAGGCAGTCGAGCCTGGTCTCCCTCTCCAAGCTCACCTTCCGGATCGACTCGATCCGGACCCAGTAGTGGACGGCGCGCAGCCACCTCCATAGATACTCTCAATCATGCGCGCACACGCCTTCCAGGCCCTGGCCGACCCACCCGCCGCCGAGTCGTCGAGGCGCTGCCGGCCGGCGAGCGCGGGGTCATGAGCACCGCCCTCGGACCGCGCCGCCTGGGCCGGAGCTTCCTGGCGCTCATCGCCGGCCTGGCGGCGGGCGCCGTCCTCTCGCTGGCAACCGACGTGGTCCTCCACGCCACCAGCGTCTTCCCGCCCTGGGGCCAGCCGATGTCCGAGCCGCTCTTCGCCCTGGCGGCGGGCTACCGGATCGCCTTCACCGTCCTCGGCTGCGCCGTCGCGGCACGGCTGGCGCCCGACCGGCCCATGGGCCACGCGCTCCTCCTCGGCGCGCTGGGCCTGTTCGCCAACCTCGCCGGGGCCGTCGCGACCTGGAACCGCGGGCCGGAGTTCGGGCCGCACTGGTATCCGCTCCTGCTGGCCGTCACCGCGCTGCCTTGCGGTTGGCTGGGCGGCAGGCTCCCCGGTCGAGCGTAAGCTGGCCACATGGCGCAGGTGCAGGGCTTCATCGTGGCGGCCTGGGAGGAGGGTCGCGGAACGCGCGTCGGCCGGGGCTCGCCGCGCCGACGCGGCCGGACGCATCTTCCTCACCGGCCGGCTCGACGACCGGCGCAGCTTCGCCGCGGTGGTGCAGCGCGCCGAGGCCCGCGGTCTACGTCGCCCAGGAGCACGGCCCCGCCGCGCTCGCGTGCGTGGCGGGGGCCTCGCTCGATCCGGAGCCCTGGTCGGACCTCGCCGGCGCCTCGCTGGCGCGGCTGGAGGTGGCGCACGGCGCGCTCGACCGCGCGGAGCGGGCGCTCGCGGCCTCGCAGCGTCCCGGTGCTGGTGCGGGAGCAGCCCCGGGCGAACGAGGCGCTGATCGCGCTCGGGCTGCAGGGGCCGGTGACCATTCGCGGGGACGCGGCGCCGGGGCGGCGGGTCGACGTGGTCTTCGTCGAGCCCACCCTCGCGCCGTGCCAGACGCCGACCGCGCTGGCGTGGCTCGCGCTCGACATCGAGACCGACCGCGCGGGCACGGTGGTCGCGGCGTCGCTGGCGGGGGCCGGCGGGGCGGGCGAGGTGCTGTTCGTGGGCCCGGCGCTGGACGCGCCCGGGGTCACCTCCTTTCCGACCGAGGCGGAGCTGCTGTCGGCGCTGGCGAAGCGCATCCTGGCGCGGGACCCGGACGTGATCACCGGGTGGAACGTCATCGACTTCGACCTGCGCGTGCTCGCCAGGCGGTTCGCGGCCTGCGGCGTCCCGTTCGACGTGGGCCGGACCGCGGAGGAGGCGTCGCTCGTCGAGCGCGAGGGGCGGCGGGCGGCGTTCCAGGTCCCCGGGCGCGCGGTGCTCGACGCGATGCGCCTGGTGCGCGCCTCGGGCGAGCGCTTCGACGACCTCTCCCTCGAGGCGGTGGCGCGCGCGGTGCTCGGCGAGGGCAAGTCGGTGTCCGCGCGGGGCCTCTCGAAGCTGGACGAGCTCGACCGGCTCCGCCGCGAGGAGCCCGACGGCGTTCTGCGCCTACTGCCTGCGGGACTCGGAGCTGGTGCTGCGCATCCTCGCCAAGACCGGGCTCGACGCGCTGACCGCGAGGCGCTCGGCGCTGACCGGGGTCTCGCTCGACCTCGCCTGGACGAGCATCCCCGCCTTCGAGCGCATCTACGCGGCCGAGCTGCGCGCGCGCCGCGTCCTGCCGCCGCCCCGCGCCGAGCGCCGCGTGTCGGGGGCGGCGGGCGGGACGGTGCTCGAGGCGGTGCCCGGCTTCTTCCCCAACGTGCTCGTCTTCGACTTCCGCAGCCTGTACCCGTCGATCATCCGGACCTTCAACATCGACCCGCTGGCGCACGCGCGGGCCGAGGCGCGGGCGCCGCGCCCCGACGACCTCGTCGCCCCGAACGGCGCGCGCTTCGAGCGGACCGCGGGGATCCTGCCGGCGATCATCGCGCGGTACGCGGAGGAGCGGGAGGCGGCGCTCGCGGCGGGCGACGAGACGGCGGCGTACGTCTACAAGATCCTGCAGAACTCGTTCTACGGCGTGCTCGGCGCCGAGGGCTGCCGCTACGCGCGCACCGAGCTCGCCGGCGCCATCACCTCGTTCGGGAAGCGTCTTCCTCACCGCGGCGCGCGACTTCTTCGAGGCGCGGGGCCTGCGCGTGCTCTACGGCGACACCGACTCGGTGTTCGTGCTCTCGGGCCTGGGCGACGAGGCCGGGTTCGACGACCTCACGGCCTTCGGCGCGCGGGCGGCGGACGAGCTGAACGCGGCCCTCGCCGAGCGGATCCGGCGCGAGCACGACGTCGCGTCGCACCTGCGCATCCGCTGCGAGAAGGCCTACCGGCGCTTCTTCATCCCGCGGCTGAAGCACGACCCCACCGGCGAGGGGCGCGGCCGCGCCAAGGGCTACGCCGGCCTGCGGCTCGGCGCCGGACGGCGCCGTCGGAGGTCGAGGTGAAGGGCATGGAGGCGGCGCGCAGCGACTTCACCCCGCTGGCGCGCCGGTTCCAGGTCGAGCTGCTGGCCCGCGCCTTCGCCGACGCGGGCGAGGCGGAGGTGCGCGACTTCTGCCGGGACCTGGTGGCCCGCCTCCAGCGCGGCGAGCTCGACGCGGAGCTCGTGTACCGCAAGTCGCTGCGGCGGCCGGCCGAGGACTACGGCTCGGAGACCCCGCAGGTGCGCGCGGCGCGGCTCCTCGGCTGGACGGGCGAGCGCGGCCGGATCTCCTACGTCATGACCCGCGCCGGCGCGGAGCCGGTCGAGGCGCGCACGCGGCGCGCCGCTCGACTACGCGGCACTACCTCGAGCGCCAGCTCCTGCCCATCGCCCGCTCCGTCGCCGACGCGCGGGGCTGGGACGCGCGCCCGTGGTTCGGCGAGACGCCCGCAGCTCGGGCTGTTCGCGTCGTGACGCGGCTTCGAGTCCTGGTGGTCCCGCGCCGTGCCCCGGACCCGGCGTTCGGCCCGATGGGGCGTTGAGCTTGGGTGCGAACTGTCCTAGGTGTCCGAGAGGAGGGTCACCTTGTCCAGCCCGCTGGTCCGTGCCCGTCACCTGAAGCAGGTTCTCGCCGCCGTGGACCGCCAGCCGAACCGGCAGGCAATCCGCGACCGGATGGGGCCGACCCTGGTGGCTACCATCGAGGAGGCGACCGGGTTCGACTGGCTGCCGGTGGCGCACGACGTGGCCATGGCGGGAGCACTGGACGAGGTCCTCGGTCCGGCGGGGCTGGCCACCTTCAACCGCGAGATGATGCTGCACTCCTTCCGCGGGCCGCTCCTGCGCGCCCTGGAGGAGGTCGCGACGCGCCTGCTCGGGCTCGACGCGGGGGCCTGGGCGAGCTGGGTTCCCAAGGGCTGGGCGCTGATGTTCCAGGGCTGCGGTCGCTGGACCGTGATCCGGCACGGCGAGGGCGAGGCGACCCTCACCGTGGTCGGCCTGCCTCCGGTGTGCAGCTCCGACGCCGTCTGGCCCCGCTCGGTCGCCAGCTCGCTCTCGGGGATCATCCCGGCGGTGGGCGCCGAGGGGACGGTGGAGCTGGAGCGGATCGACCCTCGGGAGGGGACGGCCGTCTACGCCATGCGCTGGAACGCGAAGGCGAAGGCGCCCGCCCCAGGGTAGTCAAACCACCTCGAGGTCGCAGGTCAGCCCACCAGGACCGCCATCGACGGCGGGCGAATCCCAGGCGTGGCGAAGGGGAGGGCCATGAGCAATCGAGGTGGGGCTTTGACCTGCGGACCGAGTCACCGTAGAAGACGGCATCGACTCGGAACGGCGGGTCGGATGCCCTGTCCCCGACCCGTGTCGCCACGCCCACCGTCAGGTCTCATCCAGGAGCACACCGTGTCCAAGAAGACGTCTCTCCTCCTCGTCATGCTGATGGCCCTGGCCGCCACCCCCGCAGCGGCCCAGACCGGCAAGAAGGTCCTCTTCGTCAACTCGTACCACGAGGGGTACGCCTGGAGCGACGGCGAGGAGGCCGGCGTGGCCAGCGTGCTCAAGCCTTCCGGCGTCGAGATGAAGAAGTTCTACATGGACGCCAAGCGCCACCCCGACGAGAAGTCGCTCAAGGAGGCAGCCGCCGGCATCCAGGCGACCATCGCCAGCTACAAGCCGGACGTGGTCATCGTCGCCGACGACATCGCCACCAAGGTGATGGTCCAGTCCTACAAGGACGTGGCGCTGCCCTGGGTCTTCTGCGGCGTGAACTGGGACGCCAAGCACTACGGCCTCCCCTTCCGCAACGCCACCGGCATGCTCGAGGTGGCGCTGGTCGAGCAGCTGCTGCAGAGCCTGAAGGGCTACGCCAAGGGGCCGCGGATCGGCTTCCTCACCGTCGACACCGAGACCGAGCGCACCGAGCAGAAGGCCTACTCGGAGCAGCTCAAGATCAAGTTCGCGCAGCAGAAGCTGGTGAAGACCATGGCCGAGTGGAAGGCCGCCTTCTCCAAGATGCAGGCGGAGGTCGACGTCCTGCTGCTCGGCAACTCGCCGGAATCTCCGACTGGAACGAGGCCGAGGCGGCGGCCTATGCCGTGGAGCACTTCAGGGAATTCCCGTCGGGCGCCATGTATGACTTCATGATGCCGTACGCCATGCTGGGCATGACCAAGATCCCGGAGGAGCAGGGGATCTGGGCGGGCAAGGCGGCCCTCGAGATCGTGAAGGGCAGTCGCGGCCAACATCCCGGTCACGCCGAACAAGAACGCCAAGCTGTTCCATCAACGTCAAGGTCGCCTCCCGGGCCGGCATCGTCTTCGAAGCCCGAGCTGGTGGCCGGCGCCCAGGTCATCAAGTAGCCTTCGAGGTCAGTCCAGCCCCCGCGCCCAGAGCTCGTCCTCGTCGAGGCCGAGGAAGTGGCCCACCTCGTGGACCAGCGTGGTGGCGATCTCCTCCTCCAGCTCCGCGCGGCGTGGTGGCGGCCCGCTCCAGGTTGCGCTGGTAGAGGACGATGGAGGAGGGGAGGTGGCTCCACGGGTCGGCGGAGAGCTTCTGGCCGTAGGGGGCGCCGCGGAACAGGCCGAGGATGGTGGGGGGGAGGGGCGGGTCGGAGTCGAGCAGGTCGTGGTCGGCCGGGCAGGTCCTCCACCGTGACCGGGACGTTGGCGAGGTAGCGCCGCACCGGCTCGGGGAGCGCCGTCGAAGGCCCGCTCCACGGCGGCGTCGAAGTCGCGGCGGGAGAGCGGTGACCGGCCGGGGAAGGCCTCCGGGTCGAGCCTCCGGGCCCGGGCGAAGCGGCGCTCCGCCTCGCGGGCGTCGCCGCGCCGCTCCGCCAGCAGGCCGAGCAGGTGGTGGGCGCGGGCCTCGTCGGGCGCGGCCTCGGCGAGGGCCTGGGCCGAGGCCAGCGCCGCGTCGAAGCGGCAGAGCTCGAAGAGCGCCTCGGCCCGCTCGAGCAGGGCGTCGAGGTGGTCGGGGGCGAGCCGCAGGGCCTCGTCGAGCGCCGCCAGCGCCGCGGCGCGCGTCCCCGAGCTCGAGCAGCGCGGCCCCCTCCAGCCACCGCAGGTCGGCGGCCAGCGAGGTCGTCGCCCTCGCGGCGCGCCTAGCTTGGCCCCCTGCGCGGGCCAGCGTCGAGCGCCTGCTCGGCGTCGCCGTCCTGCAGCGCCGCGGCGGCGGCGTCGAAGCGGGGATCGGGCGTCGTCGGAGTCGGTGGTCACGGCGGTCGGGGGTGCCCCGCGCCTACCGCTCCCGGGCCGGCGGCAGGTCGTGCGAGGCCATGTAGACCACGTTCCGGGTGGTCCGCTTGCCGCGGTACATGGCCCGGTCGGCCAGGTCGATGATCTCGGCCTTGGTGCTGGCGTGCTCCGGGAAGCTGGCGAGGCCGATCGAGGCGGTGACGCGCACCGGCGTGCCCTCGCGGGAGAGGAAGCGGTGGTCCTCGATGGCGCGGCGGATCCGCTCGGCCACCTTGAGCCCGCCGCCCGAGTCGATGCCGACCAGCACGCATCACGTACTCGTCGCCGCCGTAGCGGACCAGGACGTCCTCGTCGCGGACGCAGGAGCGGAGCACGCGCGCCACCTCGACCAGCAGCCGCGAGCCGGAGAGGTGGCCGTGCTGGTCGTTGACCGCCTTGAACCGGTCGAGGTCCAGGAAGAGGAGCGGTGAAGGGCCGGCCGCCGCCGAGCTCGCGGTCGAGGACCAGGTCGAGGTAGCGGGTGTTGTAGAGGTGGGTGAGGTCGTCGAGGTAGGCGAGGTGCTCCACCTGCTTGAGCCGGCCCGAGGTTGCGGAGCGCCAGCGCCAGGTGGCGGGCCAGGAAGGCGGCGCTCTCCGCGCTGGCTCGGCGCTGGGAGCCTCGCCCGGGAAGGCCAGCGCCGCGCCCACCGTGCCCGACCTCGTCCACCAGCGGCAGGCAGAAGGCGCGCCGCGGCGGCTGGCGCTCGGCCAGCCCAGCTCGAGGAAGCAGCGGCTCGGCGCCGGCCAGCGCGGCGAGCTGGGCGCGCGCCGCCTCGAGGAGCGCCGGCCGCCGCCTGGTACTCGAGCCCGTGGGCGCCGGAGAGGACCCAGCTCCGGTCCGGCGCCAGCTCGACCAGCAGCGCCGCGCTCGCGCCGCTGGTCGCCGGCCACCGCCGCCAGCGCCATGGGCACCAGCCGGTCGCGGTCGAGCGTGGCGGAGAGCCGCTGGCAGGTCTCGAAGAGCTTGAGGTGGCCGCGCAGCGCCTTGTTCTCGGCCAGCAGGGCGCGGGTGGAGAGGCTGCGCTGGACCGCGTGCTGCAGCGCCTCGGGCGTGACCGGCTTCACCAGGTAGTCGGAGGCGCCCGACTTCATGGCGCGCACCGCCGGGTCGACCTTGTCGAGGGCGGTGATCATCACCACCTCGACGTTGGGGTCGAGCTGCTTGGCGGCGCTGAGCAGGTCGAGGCCCGAGGAGCCGGGGAGGATCACGTCGGTGACCAGCACGTCGAAGCGGCGGGCCTGCAGGATGGCCAGGGCGGCCTCGGCGTCGGCCGCCACCTCGACGTCGAAGCCGGCCGCCCGGAGGTAGTCCGAGTAGACGGTTCGGGCGAAGCGCTCGTCATCGACCAGCAGGACCGCGTGGGCCATGCGCGGGCAGGATATCATGGCCGGGTGAGCTCACTCCCCTCGGAGCGCAAGGCGCTGCTGTTCTCGGCCGGCGGCGTGCGGCTGGCCCTGCGGCTGGCCCAGCTCCGGGAGATCCGCGAGCTGTCGCCGGGGAGGGGGAGGTGGTGGCCCGGGGCGAGCCGGTGCCGACCGCCTGGGTCTCCACCGTGCTGGGGCTGCCGGCCGGCGCGGCCCGCTTCGCGCTGGTCACCGAGGACACGCCGCAGACGGCGCTGCGGGTCGAGGCCCTCCACGGCATCGTCGATCTCGCCGAGGCCGAGGTCTTCCAGCTGCCCGGCCCACACCCTGGTGCCGCCGCCGTCGCCGTTCGCCGGGGCGCTGGTGGTGCAAGGGCGAGGTGGCGCTGGAGCTGGCGGTCTCGTCGCTGGGCTTCGCGCCGCTGGCGCCGGCGAGGATCCGCTCGAGCCGCCGGCCTCGCTCGGGCCCTGGCCGGAGCGGGAGCTGCGGTTCACCCGCGGGCCGCTGACCTTCGGCGTGCCGGTGTCGCTGGTGGTGGCGGTGAGCGACGCGCCGCCGCTGGCGACGGTGCCGCTGACGCCGCCCTCGCACCGCGGGCTGCTCTACCACGGGCGGGCCATCCACCCGGTCATCGACGTCGGCGTCTTCTTCGGCCTGGCGCCGTCGCTGGTCCCGCCGGAGGTGCTGCTGCTCGACGCCGGCGGCGCGGCCATCGGCGTGGTGGCCGACGAGGTGCTGGGGCTCGACCGCGGGCGCGACGACGACGAGGTGCTCCGGCCGCCGTGGGACACGCTGTTCGGGCGCGGGTAGTCCTCGACCTCGCACAGACGCCCGTAAAGCCCCGGGAATCTTGACACTCGGGAGAGCGCGGCGGTACTCCAATGGTAGCCACTTCCACCGCCTTCGGGACCCTCCATGCCCAAGAACCTGCTCCTCGCGGACGACTCGGTCACCATCCAGAAGGTGGTCGCCATCACGTTCGCCAACGAGGACTACGCCGTCAGCGTCGTCGACAACGGCGAGGACGCGGTCGCCAGGGCGCGGGCGGCGCAGGCCCGACGTGATCCTGCTCGACGCGGTGATGCCGAAGAAGAACGGCTACGAGGCCTGCGAGGCGCTCAAGGCCGACCCGGCCCTGGCCGGCGTCCCGGTCATCCTGCTGGCCGGCACCTTCGAGCCCTTCGACGAGGCCCGCGCCAGGGCGGCCCGCGCCGACGCGCTTCATCCAGAAGCCCTTCGAGAGCCAGGCGCTCATCAACAAGGTCCGCGAGCTGGTCGAGGGGAAGACCGCCGTCGCCGCCCCCGGCGCCACGCCGCTCGCCTTCGGCGCACCGGCTGCCGCCGCGCCCGGGCCCGCCGCGCCGGCGCCCGCTCCGCCGCCGATGGCCGCCGCCCCGCGGCCCTCCGCGCCGCCGGTGGCCCCACCGCCGCTCGCCCGCCCGGCCTGGGCGCCGCCGCCCGGCCGCGCGCCGCGTCCGGCCCCGGGGGCCGTCCCGCCCCCGGCCGCTCGTCCGCCCTGGCCGCGGTGCCGCCTCCCGGTGCCCGTCCGCCTCCGGCGCCATGCCGCCGCCGGGCGCTCGCCCGCCGGCTGGCGCCGTTCCTGCCGCCGGGCGCCCGACCGCCTCCTGGCGCCATGCCGCCTCCCGGGGCGCGCCCGCCCCCCGGCGTCCTCCCGGCAGCAGCCGCTCGTCCGCCGGCCGCGGCGCCCCTCCCGCCCCAGCCGGCCGCCCGCCCCTTCGCACCGCCGCCCGCTGCCGCGGCGCCGAAGCCCTTCGCGCCGCCGCCCGCCGCCCCACCGCGGCCGTTCGCGCCGCCGCCCGCCTCCGCGCCCGCGCCATTCGCGCAACCTCCGCCCGCGCCAGCCCGCCCCGCGGCCCGGACGGATCTGTTCGGACTCGACGTGCCCGCGCCGAGGCCCCCGCCGCCCGCCCCTCCGGTCGCCGCGGCGGCCGCGGCCGAGGACGACTGGAGCGACATCGAGGTGACGCAACCCGCGCCGGCGGCTCCGCGCGCGCCCATCGCCGCCGCGCCGCCCGCCGCCAGGGCCCCCGCGCCGCCGGCGCCGTTGGTCGCGCCCCCGCCGCCCGCGCCGCTGGTTGCACCGCCTCCTCCCGCGGCCGAGCCCACGCTCGAGCTGGAGCCGGCCGGTGCGGTCTTCGAGCCGATCGAGCTGCCAGCCGAGGAGGCGGGCGAGCCGCCGGAGCTGGCGCCGATGCACGAGTTCGTCCCTCCCGCGGCGACCACTGGCCACCAGCCGGCCCCGGCCGTCGTGCAGGGCGGCGCCGGGGTGATGGCTGGCCAGGCCTCACCGGCCGACGGCGGCGAGGCGGTGCTGCGCGAGGCGCTCTCCAGGGCCTCACGCGAGGTCATCGAGCGCGTCGTCTGGGAAGTGGTCCCCCAGCTCGCCGAGACGATCATCCGCGAGAACCTCGATCGGCTCGTCAAGGCGCGCCAGGGCTAGAGGGCGAGCCGGGGGTGTTCCCAGGCCGCCGGAGCCGTCGCCCGAACCAACCCGCGCCAGCCGGCCTCCGCCAGCCGCGGACGCCGGCGTACCTGGCGCCAGGAGCATGACGTGGAACGCAGCCGAGCTGTCAAGGGCTACGAGCACCGCGACGTCGAGGCCCGCTGGTACCGGATCTGGCAGGAGCGCGGCTACTTCCACGGCGACGAGAACGATCGGACCCGGCCGGCCTTCTCCATCGTCCTGCCGCCGCCCAACGTCACCGGCTCGCTCCACCTCGGCCACGCGCTCACCGCCACCATCCAGGACGTCCTGATCCGCTGGAAGCGCATGAGCGGCTTCAACGCCCTCTGGCTCCCCGGCACCGACCACGCCGGCATCGCCACCCAGATGGTGGTGGAGAAGGAGCTGCAGAAGACCGAGAAGAAGAGCCGCCACGACCTCGGCCGCGAGGAGTTCCTGCGAGCGGGTCTGGGCCTGGAAGGAGCAGTACGGCTCCCGCATCGGCGCAGCAGCACGAGGCGCTGGGCGCCTCGCCTCGACTGGGAGCGCGAGCGCTTCACCATGGACGAGGGGCTCTCCCGGGCGGTGCGCGAGGTCTTCGTGCGCCTCCACGAGGAGGGGCTCATCTACCGGGCGAAGAAGCTCATCAACTGGTGCCCCGCTGCCACACCGCGCTCTCCGACCTCGAGGTGGAGCACGAGGAGGACGCACCAGGGCGAGCTGTGGAGCTTCGCCTACCCGCTGGCCGACGGCTCGGGCGAGATCGTGGTCGCCACCACCCGCCCCGAGACCATGCTGGGCGACACCGCCGTCGCCGTCCACCCCGACGACGAGCGCTACCGGCGCCCTGGTCGGCAAGAAGGTCCGCCACCCGCTCGCCGGGCGCGAGTTCCCGATCGTCGCCGACGCCATCCTCGTCGACCCGAAGTTCGGCACCGGCGCGGTCAAGGTCACGCCGGCCCACGACTTCAACGACTTCGAGGTGGGCAAGCGCCACGGCCTCGCAGTTCATCACCGTCATCGAGCCCGGACGGCAGGATGACCGCCGAGGCCGGCCCGTTCGCGGGCCTGGACCGCTTCGAGGCCGCGCAAGGCGGTGAAGGCGGCTCATCGGCGAGCAGGGGCTCGACCGCGGCGCCAGGCCCCACCTCCTGCCGCTGGGCCGCTGCCAGCGCTGCGAGACGGTGCTCGAGCCGCTCCTCTCCGACCAGTGGTACGTGAAGATCGAGCCGCTGGCGCGGCCGGCCATCGAGGCGGTGGAGCAGGGGAGGACCCGCTTCATCCCCGAGCAGTGGACCAACACCTACATGGCGCTGGATGCGCAACATCCACGACTGGTGCATCTCCCGCCAGCTCTGGTGGGGCCACCGGATCCCGGCCTGGTACTGCCCGGACGGCCACGTCACCGTGGCGCGCGAGACGCCCGCCGGCCTGCGCGACCTGCGGCAGCGCCGCGCTGCGGCAGGACGAGGACGTGCTCGACACCTGGTTCTCGCTCGGCGCTCTGGCCCTTCTCCACGCTGGGCTGGCCGGAGCAGACCGACGACGCTCGAGACCTTCTACCCGACCTCGGTCATGGAGACCGGGCACGACATCATCTTCTTCTGGGTGGCCCGGATGATGATGATGGGCATCCACTTCATGGGCGAGGTGCCCTTCCGCACCGTCTTCCTGCACCCCATGGTGCGCGACGAGAAGGGCCAGAAGATGTCGAAGACGAAGGGGAACGTCATCGACCCCCTGGACATCACCGAGAAGTACGGCGCCGACGCGCTGCGCTTCACGCTGGCGGCGCTGACCGCGCCAGGGGCGCGACATCAAGCTCGCCGAGGAGCGCATCGAGGGCTACCGCGCCTTCGCCAACAAGCTCTGGAACGCCACCCGCTTCGCCCTCATGAACCTGGAGGGGCACGTCGACCGCGGCGGCGACCGCCGGCGCTGGCGCGCACCCCGGCCGACCGCTGGATCCTGGCCCGGCTGCAGCGGGCGGTGAACGAGACCGTCGAGGCGCTGGAGGCCTTCCGCTTCAACGAGGCCGCCAGCACCGTCTACCACTTCGTCTGGCACGAGCTCTGCGACTGGTACATCGAGCTGGCCAAGGAGGCGCTCTACGGCGACGACGCCGAGAAGAAGGCGGCGGCGCAGGCGGTCCTGGTCCACTGCCTCGACGACCGCTCCGGCTGCTCCACCCGTTCATGCCCTTCGTCACCGAGGAGCTCTGGGGCGTGCTGCGGCCCGCGTCGGGGCCACCGGCTGGCCCGACTCGATCCTGGAGGCGCGCTACCCGGCGGTCGGCCCGGTGGACGAGGCCGCCGAGGGCGTTCGGCCCGGTCCTCGGCATCGTCGAGGCCATCCGCAACGTCCGCGGCGAGATGAACGTCGCCTTCAAGGTGGCGCTCGGGCGGGCCCCCGGTCGACGTCGCGGTGGCCGACGCCGCCACCCACGCCCTGCTGCTGGCGGGCGAGTCCCGGCGGGTCGCCCGGCTCGCCAACGTCGAGCACCTGCAACTCCACCTCGCCGCCGCCACCCCGCGCGTGCCACAATCGCCGTCGGCGTCGGGGACGGGTTCGAGGTGCGCGTCCCGCTGGCCGGTGTCATCGACATGGCCGCCGAGACGGCCCGCATCGACAAGGAGCTGGCCAAGGTCGACGCCGACCTGGACGGAATCGAGAAGAAGCTGTCGAACCCCAACTTCGTGGAGCGTGCGCCGGCCGAGGTGGTCGAGAAGGATCGGGCCCGCGCCGACGAGCTGCGGACGACGAAGCAGAAGCTGATCAACCACCGGGCCGTGATGCAGGGCTCGGATCAACCGCCGGAGGAGAAGACCATGGAGACCAACAACCCGAATCCGAACCCGTCCACCCCGCCCGCGGCAGCCCGTCGCCGAGAAGGTGGAGCACGCCGCCGCCGCGGTGGTCGAGGCCGCCAGGGAGGCGGTCCAGGCCGTCCAGACGCAGGCCGGGGAGCTGGAGAAGAAGGCCGCGCCGACCATCGAGAAGGCGAGGAAGCGCCGTGAAGAAGGCCGTCGCCGGCGCCAGGAAGGGCGTCGCCGACGCCCGGAAGGCGGTCAAGAAGGGCTGGCCGGCGCAAGGAAGGCGGTCGACAGGGCCGGGAAGAGGCTGGGCAAGAAGGCGCCCAGGAAGGCCGTGAAGAAGCCGGTGAAGAAGGCCGTGAAGAAGGTGGCCAAGAAGAAGGTCGCCAAGAAGGGCAGGAAGTAGGGCGCTGGCGGATGACGCGGCTCTCCGCCCACGCCGAGCGGCTGGTCGAGCTGGCCCTCGAGGAGGACCTCCTCCTCGGCGACGCCACCAGCGAGGCCACCATCGACGCCGCGGCGCGCGGCGCGGCCCGGTTCCTCGCCAAGGAGGACCTGGTGCTCGCCGGCACCGCGGTCGCCGTCCACGTCTTCGAGCGGCTCGGCTGCACCTGCCGCTTCGACGTCGAGGACGGCGCGCGGGTGGCCGCGGGGGCGTGGTTCGGACGGGCGGAGGGGCCGGTCCGGGCGCTGCTCGGCGCCGAGCGGACCGCGCTCAACTTCCTGCAGCGGCTCTCCGGGGTGGCCACCACCACGCGCCGCTGCGTCGACGCGCTGGCGGCGGGCGGAGGCAGGACCCGGCTCCTCGACACCCGCAAGACCACGCCGGGCTGGCGGCTGCTGGAGAAGGACGCGGTCCGCGCCGGCGGCGGCACCAACCACCGCGCTCAGCCTGGGCGACGGCGTGCTCATCAAGGACAACCACGTGGCCGCCTGCGGCGGCGTGGCGCGAGGCGGTCCGCCGGGCCCGCGCCCGGGCCGGGGCCATGCTCCAGATCGAGGTGGAGGTGGTGGACCTGCCCGGCCTCGACGAGGCCATCGCGGCCGGGGCCGACATCGTCCTGCTCGACAACATGACGGACGAGGCCATGGCCGAGGCGGTGAGGCGGGCCGCCGGCCGGGTGCTGCTCGAGGCCTCCGGCAACATGACGCTCGAGCGGCTGCCGCGCGTGGCCGCCACCGGGGTCGACTTCGTCTCGATGGGGGCGCTGACCCACTCCGCCAGGGCGGTGGACATCTCGCTCGAGCTGTCCTGAGGCCGTCGGCGCCGGCCGCGGCCTCTTTCCAGCGCCATGTCCTCGGACCTCGCCGCCGCGCTGCTGGGTCTCGCTTCCGCGGCGTCGTGGGGTGCCGGAGACTTCAGCGGCGGCCTGGCGGCCAGGCGCTCGCCGCTCCTCGGCGTGCTGGTGCTCGGCCAGCTGGCCGGGACCACGCTCGATGGCGGCGCTGGCGCTGATCGGCGCACGAGGGGGCGCCGCCCGCGTCGTCGCTGGCGTGGGCGCTGGCCGCTGGCGTCGCCGGCGCCGTGGGGCTGGCGGCGCTCTACCGCGGCCTGGCGCTGGGCCGGATGGCGGTGGTGGCGCCCATCTCGGCGGTGCTCTCGGCCGCCATCCCCGTGGCCTGGGGCGCCCTGTCCGAGGGGCCGCCGTCCGCGGCGCGGATGACCGGCTTCGGGCTCGGCGCTCCTGGGGATCTGGCTGGTGGCGCGCGCCGGCGGCGGGGGTGAGCGGGCGACGAGGCCTGCCCGGCCTCGGGCTGGCCCTGCTGGCCGGGGTCGGCTTCGGCGGCTTCCTGATCTTCATGCACCTCGGCGCGCGGAGCGGCACCTTCTGGCCGCTCGCGGCGGCCCGCGGCACGGCGCTGCTCCTGGTCGCTGGCGACCGCGCTGGCCCGGCGCCGGGCCTGGCGCCCCCTGGCCGGCGCGCTGCCGCTGGTGCTGCTCTCGGGCGCGCTGGACGCGGGCGGGAATGCCCTCTACGTCCTGGCGAGCCAGGCCGGGAGGCTCGACGTGGCCGCGGTGCTCGCCTCGATGTACCCGGTGAGCACGGTGATGCTGGCGGCGATCCTGCTCCGGGAGCGGGTGAGCGGGACCCAGGCGCTGGGCATCGCCGCGGCGCTGGGGTCGATCGCGCTCATCGCCGGTTGAGCGGCCGCGCCCGGGGCCGGCGCCGGGGTGGAGCCCGGCCGCCTACCTTGACCGGGAGTTCCAGGAGCGGGCACCCGCCAGGCACCGATGCCGGGATTGACTCCCTCGCGCCGGGCCACCAAGATCGACCCGGCGTGACCCTCGAATCGGCCGCAGAGCGAGAGCGCGGAGCAGGTCCTGGCCTTCCTGGCCGAGGCCGGCGACGACGTCGTCTCCGGCGAGGCCATCAGCGACAAGCTCGGCCTCACCCGCGCCGCGGTCTGGAAGCACGTCGAGGCGCTGCGCGGCCAGGGCTACCGGATCGACGCGGTGGCCGACCCGCGGCTACCGGCTGGTCGCGATGCCCGACCGGCTGCGGGCCGCTGGAGCTGCGGCCGCTCCTCAACACCCACGACATCGGCCAGGTGCTCCACTGCTTCGAGTCGCTCGGCTCCACCAACGACCACGCCAAGGCGCTCGCCGAGGAGGGCGCCGGCCACGGCGAGGTGGTGGTGGCCGAGGGCCAGACCGGCGGGCGGGGGCGGCGCGGCCGCGCCTGGGTGATCGCCGCCCGGCCGCAACGTGGCCTTCTCGGTGGTGCTGCGCCCCGCCGGCCTGCCGACCGCCGCGCGCCCCCGAGCTGACGCTGGTGGCCTCGCTGGCCGTCTGCGACGCCCTGCGCCGCGCCGGCGTCGACGCCGGCATCAAGTGGCCCAACGACATCCTGGTCAAGGGCCGGAAGATCGCCGGCATCCTCACCGAGCTGGCGGCCGAGCCCGACCAGGTCCACTGGGTGGTGGTCGGCGTCGGCGTCAACCTCAACGCCCGCGAGGAGGACTTCCCGCCCGAGCTGCGCGGCGCAGGCCACCAGCGTGCTCCTGGAGCGCGGCCAGCCGGTGCCGCGGGCGCTCTTCCTGGCCGCCTGCCTGACGCTGCTGGAGGAGTGGTACGACCGGCACGCCGAGGAGGGGTTCGAGCCGATCCGCGAGGCCTGGAAGGCAGCGGTCGGTGACGCTGGGGCGGGAGGTCCAGGTCCAGCTCGACGGTCGTGAGGTGGTGGGGCGGGCCGAGGACCTCGACGCCACCGGGGCGCTGCTGGTCCGCACCGCGGCCGGGCTCGAGCGGATCACCTCGGGCGACGTGGCGCTGCTGCGGCCGCGCGGCTGAGCCGCCGGGCGCCGGCGCCGGCCCCCGAGACGGCGCGTTGACCGGCGTGGGGGGCGCGGCTAACCTCCCGCCGTGCTCCTCGCCATCGACGTCGGCAACACCAACACCGTCCTCGGAGTCTTCGAAGGGCCGCGGCTCCTCCAGAGCTGGCGCATCGAGACCAACCACTCCCGCACCGGGGACGAGTACGGCATCCTGGTCCGCCAGCTCTTCGCGCTGACCGGCGTCGACCACCAGAAGGTCCACGCCGTCGCCGTCTCCAGCGTGGTGCCGCCGATGGCCTTCACCATCCGCCAGATGGCGACCCGCTACTTCCAGGTCGAGCCGCTCTTCGTCGGGCCCGGCGTCAAGACCGGCATGCCCATCCTCTACGAGAACCCGCGCGAGGTCGGCGCCGACCGGGTCGTCAACGCGGTGGCGGCCTACGAGAAGTGGAAGTCGGCGCTCATCGTGGTCGACTTCGGCACCGCCACCACCTTCGACGCGGTCACGCCCAAGGGCGAGTACCTGGGCGGCGCCATCTGCCCGGGCATCACCATCTCCATGGAGGCGCTCTTCCGGGCCGCCTCCAAGCTGCCGCGCGTCGAGTTCCAGCGGCCGCCGCACGTGGTGGGGCGCAACACCGTCCACTCCATGCAGAGCGGCCTGGTCTTCGGCTACGTGGGGCTGGTCGACGGCATCTGCGCCCGCATGGCGCGAGGAGCTGGGGACCTCGCCCCAAGGTGGTGGCCACCGGCGGCCTGGCCCCGCTGGTCGCCGGCATCTCCACCGCCATCACCGAGGTGGACGAGCACCTCACCCTCGACGGCCTGCGGATCATCCACGAGCGGAACCGGTGAGCGACGAGACCGCCAGCGTCGCCAGCCCCGGGCGCCGGCGCCACGGCGGGGGCGAGCGCCGCTCCGGCGAGGGGCTCGCCGCCTTCGCGGCGCGGCGACCTGCTCGGCGCCCACGCCGCCTTCGAGCGGGCCCACCGGCGCGCGCCCCGCGAGCCCCGCGCCATGTCCTGGTACGGCGTGACGCTGGTGCTGGTGGAGAAGAACATCACCCTGGGGCATCTCGCTCTGCGACGAGGCGCTCCGCCTCGGGCCCGACGATCCCGAGCTGCTGCTCAACCTGGCGCGCGTCCACCTGGCCGCTCAAGCCAGCGGGAGCGGGCGGTGCGGGCCATCGCCCGCGGGCTGGCGGCCTGGCCCGGACCACCCGGCGCTGCTGGCGGCGCGGGAGGCGCTCGGCACCCGGCGCCCCCCGGTGCTCCCCTTCCTGTCGCGCGACAACCCGCTCAACCGTCGTGCTGGGCCGCCTGCGCCACCGCTGGGCGATCCGGCACCGCCCCAGGTACTCAGCTCGCCCCCGAGACGCTCGGCCTCCCCGCCGATGCCGACGCGCCGCCACGGAGCTGAACCATGTCCGACTGCCCGCTGCCCCTCGACGTCCTCCCCAAGCCGCTGCAGAAGCACGCCGACGAGAAGGCGCCGCTGCCGCTGCGGATCATGGGCGCCAAGGGGCTGGTGCCGGCGGTGGCCGCGCCCGACCTGGTGACGCTGCTCTTCGTCCTCTCCTTCGACGCCGAGGACGAGGTGCGGGAGACGGCGGTGCGGACCGCCGGCGGGCTGCCCGACAAGATCTACGGCGTGGCGCTGCGCGCCGAGGGGCTGCGCGGCCAGGTGCTCGACTGGCTGGCCGATCGGCTTCGCCGGCAAGGAGCAGGCCCTGGAGCTCATCCTGCTCAACCCCGCCGACGCTCGACGAGACCATGGCCCGGCTGGCGCCGGTCGTCTCGCAGCCGCTGGTCGAGATCATCCGGCAGAACGAGCTGCGCCTGCTGCGCCACGACGGGATCATCCGGGCGCTCTGCCAGAACCCGAACGCGCTGGCCTCCACCATCGACGGCGCCTGCGACTTCTGCGTCCGCAACGGCCTCCTGCTGCTCGACGTCCCGCAGCTGGTCGAGGCGCACAAGCGCGTCCACGGCGTCGACCCGACCGCCCACCCGCCGCCGAGGAGGAGACCGCCGAGACGCTGATGGCGCGAGTACCGGGACGAGCTGGCGGTCGAGGCAGGCCGAGGGGGCCCAGGCGCGCCGCGGAGACCCCCGAGGACACCACCCGCAAGCTCAACATGACCCAGCGGATCATGCAGATGTCGGTCTCGCAGAAGATCAAGCTGGCCACGCTGGGCAACCACGAGGCCCGCACGCTGCTGCTGCGCGACTCCAACAAGCTGGTCTGCATGGCGGCGGTCACCAGCCCCCGCATCACCGACGGCGAGATCCTCGGCCTGGCCAACTCGCGGACCGTCAACGCCGACGTGCTGCGCTACATCTACTCCAACCGCGAGTTCACCCGGACCTACGTCGTCAAGGCCGCGCTGGTGAGGAACCCGAAGGTGCCGCTCCCCACCGCGCTCAAGATGATGTTCACGCTCCAGGAGAAGGACATCAAGGAGCTGGCGCGCGACCGCAACGTCCCGCAGACCATCCAGTCGCAGGCCAAGGCCTTCCTGATGAAGAAGGAGCAGGCGGCCAAGGCCAACATGGACAAGAAGTGAGTGAGGATGGGCGGCGAGGGGGACACCGAGAGATGAGCGCGACGCCCCGGCCCAGCCTGCTGCGATCGGCGGCCGTGGTCTCCTTCATGACGCTGGTGAGCCGGGTCACCGGGCTGGCCCAGACCTTCTTCCTCAGCCACGTGCTGGGGGCCGGCGCGGCGGCGGACGCCTACGCGGTGGCCTTCCGCCTGCCCAACCTGCTGCGTCGCTTCACGGCCGAGGGCACCATGACCGCGGCCTTCCTCCCGACCCTGGCGGAGGCCGAGGCCGCCGAGGGCGAGGCGGCCGTGAAGGCCGTGGCCGCCCGCTTCCTGGGCACCCTGCTGGCGCTCCTGCTGCTCGGCGTGGCGCTGGTGCTGCTGCTCATGGGACCCCTGGCGGACCTGCTCACCCTGGGGCGCCCCGAGGTCCAGGGCGAGCTCACCGCGAAGCTGGGCCGCATCATGTTCCCCTACCTGGCCCTGGTCAGCCTCACGGCGGGCTTCACCGGCCTGCTGAACCTGCGCCACCGCTTCGCCCTGGCCGCCTCGGTCTCGGTGTTCTGGAACCTGGCCTTCATCTCCTTTGGCTGGACCACCTTGAAGGTGATGGAGCGCGGCGGCGCCGTCCCCCTCGAGACCGTGGCCGTCGTGTGCGCCTTCGCGGTGCTGGCCGGCGGGGTGCTGCAGCTGGCGGTGGTGCTCCCCGCCATCCGCAAGGAGGGCTTCGGCCTCGCCTTCGGGCTGCACCTGCGGGATCCGTGGGTGCGCAAGGCCCTGAAGCGCATGGGCCCGGGGCTGCTGGCCGCGGGCATCTACCCCATCAACGCCCTCATCAGCACCATCCTGGCCTCCCGGCTCCCGGACGGCGCCCAGATCGTGCTCTACAACAGCGGCATGATGGGCGAGATGGTGCTGGGCCTCTTCGCCATGAGCCTCGCCACCGCCGGCCTGCCCACCCTGTCGCGCCAGGCCGAGGCCCGGGACTGGCCCGCCCTGAACCGCAGCCTCACCCAGTCCATCTCCGCGTCGGCCCTGCTGGTGCTGCCGGCCTCCATGGGGCTCGCCGTGCTGGCGCGGCCCATCTGCGCCCTGGTCTTCCGCACCGGGGCCTACACCCCGGCCGCCTCGGACTGGACGGCCCTCACCCTGGTCTTCCAGTCCGTGGGCCTGGTCTTCGTGGCGGCCCAGCGCCTGGGCAACCAGGCCCTCTACGCCCTCAAGGACTACCGCGGCCCCGCCGCCCTGGCCGGGGGGACGCTGGTGCTGAACGTGGTCCTCAGCCTCGTGCTGCTCGAGCCCCTGGGCACCGGCGGCCTGGCCCTGGCCAACGGGCTCGCCAGCCTGGCGGGCGCTGCTGGGCGTGGTGCTGCGCCTTCGCCCCCGCCTGCCCGGCCTGGACCTCGGTCCGCTGCTGGCTGCCGTGGCCCGCGCCCTCGCCGCCTGCGCGCTCATGGGCCTGCTGGCCTGGGGCGGGGGGCGGCTCCTCTCCCTCGACGCACCCCACGCCTTCACCCGTGCGGCCCTGGCCCTGCGCCTGCTGCCCCTGGTGGCGCTCTGCGCGGCGATCTACGGCGCGTTCGCCGCGGCCCTGGGCGCATCCCGAGGCGCGGGAGCTGGCCAGAAAGATCGGGCGGAAGCTCACCCCCGACCGACAGTAGTGCGCCTGACGGTGTGTCTGTGTGTCTGACCGAGAGTAGCTGGGTGTGTCTGACCGAGAGTAGTTGTGGCAATGCACAGGAGTCGAGGCAGCGATGAGGGCCCAAACCCCGCGCGCGCCTCCCACCGGCGGCTCCAAAGTGCGTCCAGCGTCGCGTCCAGCCCAAGTTCCTGGGGTTCGAAGCGCTCCTCAGGTCGTGTGAACGCGCGCTGCGGCGGGCTGGGCGCATGGCTTCCGGCCGCCGGAGGCGGAGGAGTCGGGGAGAGACGGCGGCGGCGTGCTCAGCCGGGCGCGGCGCAGGCGGCGCCGTGGACGACGCGCATCAGGTAGGTGCCGGCGGGGAACACCACGTCCCTCGCCCCCGCCCGCCACCGCTCGAAGGCGCGGCGGTGGTCGTCGAGGAACGCCACCAGCCGGCTCAGTGCCTCCATGCGACGGAACTGGTCGCGGCAGGCGACGCGCGGGTTGAGGCCGCCGCGCGGTTCGGCGGTCGTCGGCCGGCCGAAGGGGGTCTGCGCCAGCACCCGCTCCACGCCGATGAACTCCCGCCCGGCCTCGGCCAGCTCGGCCGCCAGGGTCTGCTCCCTCGCCTCCAGCGCGGCGCCGACCTCCCGCCGGAACTCCACCGGGTCGAATCCCCGGGGAACGGCCAGGGTCAGCCTGGCCTCCTCCGGCAGGGCGGTCGCACCCTTCTCCCGGAAGAACCGGGCCGGTCGCTTGAAGACGAGGGTGGTGGCGCCCATCGCCCGGGAGCTGACCAGAGCCCCGGCCACTTGCGGCCGTGGCGGACCAGGCCGGCCTCGACCGGATTGGCCAGCACGTAGGCGATCTTGGCGACGACGTCGGCAGGTTGCTGGAGCGCCACCGCGCTGTAGGTCGGCGATCCCCAGAAATAGTCGTCGCATCCCAGCCTGGCGTTCATCGACCGGGCCACCAGCGAGTCGAGAAACCTGGCGAAGTCCGGGAGCCTGGCCTCCCGGTGTCGGTGACGATCAGGTGGAAGTGGTTCGACATCACGCAGAAGGCGTGGACCTCCACGGCGAAGCGGTCGGCCGCGACCGCGAGGAGGAAGCCGAGCAACTGGGTGACCTCCGCGGAGGGCCGCAGGAGGAACTGCCGCTGCAGGCAGCGGCGGGTGAAGAGGTAGCAGGTGCCCGGGAGGATCTGGCGAGGAGCGGTCATGGCGGCTGACGCCTATCGCACGCCGCGTGCCAGCCCCCGCCTCACGTGTTCCCGCGCACTTGCGCGTCCCACCGCCGCGGCGCCTTCCGCGCCGCGGACCATGGTCCGCGAAACTACTCTGGGACGGGCGAGGAGGACGGGACGAGCTGTAACGGGACGCTCGGTCGGGCCGGGCTCCTGCTCTCACCGCTTCCGCCGCTCGGCCGCCAGCCGCGCCGCCAGCTCGGTCGCCCGCACCAGCGCCGGGTCGGTCCCGGCGCGCGGCGGCCGCCGGGGCTCCTGGGCCGTCAGGCGCCGAGCCGCTCGAGGGCCGTCGCCAGCGTCGGATCGCGGTCCGGCGTCGCCACCCTCGAGCGGCGGCGCCGGCTCCGGCGGCGGCAGCGCCCACGGGCAGCGACGGACTCGGTCACCACGCCCTCGGTCGGCGGCGCGACCACCAGGTCCACCTCGACCCCGGCGCCCTGGGGCGAGGTGCCGTCGGGCAGGAAGAAGAGGCCGGTGGTGACGTAGAGCGCGCCGGTCGGCAGCTCGCCGTCGAAGATGTCCTGCATCGTCCCCTTGCCGAAGGTGCGGGCGGTGCCGACCACCAGCGCCCGCCCACGGGCCCGCAGCGCCCCGGCCACGATCTCGCAGCCCGAGGCGGTCTCCTCGTTCACCAGCACCAGCACCGGGCCGGCGTAGGCGCGCTTCGGCTCGGGGTCGTCCAGCACCTCGTCCGGCGCGCCGCGCTTGTGGACGCGCACCACCGGCCCCCCGGTGAGGAAGAGCCCGGCGATGGCCACCGAGGTCGAGAGGTAGCCGCCGGTGCACCCCCGCAGGTCGAGCACCACCGCGTCGGGCGGCCGGCGCCCGAGGTGCAGCGCCCGCTCCACGCCGTCCGCGGTGTCCTGGTCCACCTCGTCGACCCGCGCCACCAGCACCCGCCGCCCCTGCTCGACGCGCGCGCGTGGCGGTGACCGACATGTTCCGGTCCTGCAGCACCTGGCGCACCAGCTGGATGCGCCGCGGCGGCCCCAGCCTGCGTCCCGAAGGCCGCGCCACCGTGAGCGGCACCGCCTCCTCGTAGGCGTCGAGCAGGATGGAGACCTCGCCGGCGTCGAGGTCGGCGATCGGGGTGGCCCCGACCTCGGTGATGACGTCGCCGACGCGCAGGCCGCGATGCCTGGCGGCCGGCGACCCGACGTGGAGCCCGGTCACCGGCAGGCCGCCCGGGCACCGGATCGCCCAGCTCCAGCCCGAGCAGGCCGGCCTGAGGGTTGAGCTCCGGTCGGAGTGGTCGGCCTCCTCCTCGGTCTCGTAGCGGCTGTGCGGATCGAGGGCGTGGGCGAAGGCGTTGACCAGGTCGGCGGTCCCACGGCTGGCCAGTCGCTGTCGCGACAGGTTCAGCCACCGGAGCGCCCGCCGCGCGCCGAAGGCCCGGGCGACCGGCCAGGCGGCGGTGCCGCGAACACGCCAGGCCTCGCCGAGCGCGTCGCCCGCCGAGCAGGGCCCGCAGCGCGCTGACGTCGCGCGGGGGCTTGTCGGACTGGTGGGGCTCCTCCTCCGGAGGCTCGTCGGGCAGCGTGTCGGCGAGCATCTCGGGGACGGGGAAGAGCGCCGCCGCCCGGGCCAGCGCCGACCTCACCCTGGCCAGCTGCGCCTCGAGGTGGTCGCAGCGGCCGGCGGCCCGCTCGGCCAGCAGCGCCGCGGCGGGCGTGGTGGAGGACGCTCGGCCCTTGATGGCCGCGACGTCCTCGGTCGTCAACCAGGGGTGGTCGGAGATCAGCGCGTCGGCCAGCAGGTCGCGGGCCCGGGTGGCCAGCTCCGGCGTGAGCCGGTCATGGACCACGTGGTGCGCCACCGCGAAGTCGATCATCGCCCAGGCGTCGGCGCAGGTCGGCGGGCCGCGGACCGGGGCGGTCGGTGACGGCGCTGGCCGGCAGGAGCGCCAGCGACGCCGCCAGGAGGGTGGGGAGCGCGAAGAGCGCGAGCGCAAGCCGGAGCGGCGAAGCGAGGTTCATGAAAACAGCACGGTAGTGTGACCGGGCGCCAAACTCCAGCGCTCGACGGTGGGTCTGAAACGCAGAGACCCCGCCGTGGGCGGGGTCTCCGGGACCGTCGAGGCGCGGGCCTCGCGGGCTGGTCAGGCTAGAGCTTGACGATGCACTCGGTCGGGCAGACTTCCATGCACGCCGACTTGCCGCCGTGGGAGGCGCACTCGTCGCACTTGGCCGCGTCGATCACGTACGTGTCATCGCCCTCGGCGATCGCCTCGCTCGGGCACTCGGCGGCGCAGGCGCCACAGTTGGTGCAGTCCTCGGTGATCTTGTTCGCCATCGCTACTCTCCGTCGTTCGGGTTAGTCGAGGTCTGTCCGGAGCGCCAAAGTGGAGTCAACCGGTCTGAATCCTCAGGACTTACGAGGAGATGCATGGGGCGCACCAGCCGCGGCTCCGCCAGAATGTCGCGGATCATGGGGAGGTTGCGGACGCCGGACACGGAGCGCGGTCCATGCCACGCGCGGCGACTGCGCGAGACGGGGGAGAACTCGCAAGAAATGCGAGGACCGGTGCCGTCCAGAATGTCGCGGCGCCCCGCACCTGGCCAGGCCAGGCGCGCCGTCAGGGCCGAAGCGGAGGCCAGGGGGCGGCGTCGCCCGAGGCGTCTACCCGGACCTTGGTGTGCGCGGGCCCGCGCCAGATGCTGCCGGCGATGACGCCGCCCGGGAAGCCACGGGTAGGCGGCGCGGGCGGCCTCGGTGGTGAAGACGGCGGGAGAGGGTGGCGGGACATCCGGTACGGCCGCCGGGAAGCCCTCTTCGGTGACCGGGATGATCAGCGGCTGCGGGCCGACGCCGCGGGCGCCTCGGCGCTGGCGACGGGCGGACCGTTCGTGGCGCGGCTTGGAGTGGCGAGGTTCGTTCAAGTGGTGGTGCTCCGATGACGACTCTGGGAGTGCGCTCGCTCTTTCGGGCGGCGGCCAGGCTCGCGTTGTCGGCGTAGGCGCTGGCGGTGGTTCGGCGTCGCGGCGGGGAATCCCGGCCGCAGGGCCACGGGAGATATAGCAGAAGTCCCGCCGGAGCGCAGGTGACGATGTTGCGTCGCGTCCCGGAATGACGCGATGTGCCAGCAAACACTGAGCGAAATGGGCTCGAATGGCTTGCCTCATGGCCCCTGGCTTGTCAGGATGCGCGTCCCAATCGCGAAAACGCGACGCTGCAACCGCGCGGGTTAATTGACCTATCCGCTCGACTACATCCGCGCACGCCGCAGGAAAAGAGGAACGCGCCACATGACCACGAAGGCCATCAGACCGTCCCTGATCAATCCGCTCGATCCGCCCGAGAAGGTCGAGTTCACCATCCCCGGCGAGATCTCCCGCGCCACCGGCCCCTACGAAGAGGCGATGAAGGAGGGCTACGACCTCATCCAGCGCCCCGTCCGCTCGGTGCCGGTCGACGCCATCGAGAAGCAGCACCTCAAGAAGCGGATGACGGTCTGGGAGCGGCTCAAGGTGCTCTCGCCCAAGCCGACCCAACGTCCTCTACCAGAACTGGGGCAAGAACCTCGACGGCGCCTCGCTGGTCACCGCCGTCCTCGACATCGGCGGCCGCGACGTGGCGGTCTACGGCCACGACTTCACCGTCCGCGCCGGCTCGATGGACGCCACCAACGGCAACAAGCTGGCGCGGCTCTTCCGCATGGCCGGCGACAAGGGGATGCCGCTCATCGGCATGAACGACTCCGCCGGCGCCTACGTGCCGGCCGGCGTCGGCGGCCTCGACGGCTACGCCGAGGCCTTCACGGCGCTCCGCAAGATCAGCGGCGTGGTCCCGTCGATCATGTGCATGTTCGGCTTCAACGCCGGCGGCGGCTCCTACCTGCCGCGCCAGGGCAGCTTCGTGATCCAGCCGCGCGACACCTTCTTCGGCCTGACCGGCCCCGGCGTGGTCAAGTCGGTGCTGGGCGAGGACATCACCCCCGAGGAGCTGGGCGGGCCCAAGGTCCACGGCGCCTCCGGCGTCGCCGACCTGACCGTGCAGGACGAGCTGGCTGCGCTGCGCCAGGCGGTGCGGCTGCTCGCCTACATCCCCGACAACAACCGGGTGGCCGCTCCCTTCCAGCCCACCAGCGATCCCATCGACCGCAAGACCTGGGAGATCAACACGCTGCTGAAGAAGGCCTTCAACTCGGCGTCCGGCTTCAACACCCCCTTCGACGTGTCGATCATCATCCAGGGCGTCTGCGACTACGGTGACTACTACGAGATCCAGCCGGAGCGTGCCCGCGAGGCGGTCACCGCCTTCGGCCGGCTCGGTGGCCAGGTGGTCGGCTTCGTGGCCAACAACAGCGCCGTCGGCTCCGGCCAGATCGACTGCGACACCGCGCTGAAGATCGCCAGGTTCGTCCGCTTCTGCAACATCTACAACATCCCCATCATCTTCATGGAGGACACCACCGGCTTCCTGCCGGGGCGCGAGCAGGAAGCCCGCGGCATCGTGCAGGCCGGCCGCTCCATGCTCGACGCCATCGTCGACGTGCGGACGCCGCGCATCCTCCTCATCCTGCGCAACGCCTTCGGCGGCGCCTACGCCTCCTACAACAACTACCCCACCGGCGCCGACCTGGTGCTGGCGCTCCCCACCACGCGCCTCGCGGTGATGGGGCCGGCCGGCAAGGAGTTCGTCTACAAGGACGAGCTCCGCAAGATCCGCGCCGCCGCCGCCGAGATGGTGAAGAAGGGGATCGCCACCCGCACCGCGGCCGGCAGCGACGCCGCGCGAGGCCAGGAAGGACGCCGAGAAGGAGGCGGCCGAGTGGGTGAAGGCGCAGGAGACCCTGCTCAACCAGCGGTACGAGAAGGAGCTGATGAACCCGAAGGAGGGGCTCTCGCTCGGCTCCATCTCCTCCATCGTCATGCCCACCGACCTGCGGCAGGCGCTGGCCGAGAACGTCGGCTTCCTGATGCGCCACTACCAGCCCTCCCCGATGACCGGCCCGCAGCGCGAGTTCCACTGAGCCACGGCCCGATCGCACACCGCCCGCCACTCGTCGAGAGAGAGACCGATGGCCCAGCCGACCGACCTGTACCGCCACAACCCGCTCATCCACCGCGACCGCCGCCTCGGCGAGTCGAAGTCCGAGTGGGTCCGCTCCTTCGCCTGCACCGACCTGAAGCCGCTGATCGTCTGCCGTGGCCCCATCCGCAAGGAGGCCATGGACGTCTTCGAGGAGATGGGGATCACCCACTACGGGATCCTGCTCTCCGAGAAGGACTCGATCGTCTACCCGAACGCCCTGGCCCCCGAGCTGCGCCAGTTCAACGACACCAGCCGCGTCCACCGGGTGCCCGACTACACCGGCGCCAGCAAGGAGGAGCGCGTCGAGCGGATGAACCAGATCGTGCAGATCGCGCACGACAACGGCTACGACTCGGTCTTCGCCGGCTACGGCTTCATGGCCGAGGACGAGGAGTTCGTGGCCACCCTCGAGAAGGCCGGCCTCAAGTTCATCGGTCCCAACTCGACCACCCAGGCCCGCGCCGGCAAGAAGGACGAGGCCAAGCGGACCGCGCTGGAGGTGAAGGTCAGCGTCACCCCGGGCATCAACAACGTCACCGCCCGGACCCTGGTGTCCAAGTTCCCCAGCCGGAAGCAGCTGCTGGCGCTGCATCGAGGCCCGCAAGCTGGCCGTCGACCCCAAGGTGATCGCCAACGAGAAGCTCTCGCTCGAGGACCTCGCCGACCAGATCCTGGCCGCCTGCTACGCCAGCGGCCAGGACCTCTACACCATCGACGAGCTGGGCGTGCAGGTGCAGAAGGAGGTCGCCGCCATGTTCAAGGAGTACCCGCGCAGCCGGGTGCGCCTCAAGGCCATCGGCGGCGGCGGCGGCAAGGGCCAGCGCATCCTGGGCGGCTCGCTGCTGACCCTGGAGAAGGCCACCGACAAGGACATCGCCGCGGCCTCGGCCGAGGCGCCCGCCCTGGTGCGCGAGGTGCTCAACGAGGTCAAGGCCACCGGTGTCGGCGACAACAAGAACGTCCTCATCGAGCTCAACATCGAGCAGACCCGCCACAACGAGATCCAGCTGCTCGGCAACGGCGACTGGTGCGTGACGCTGGGCGGCCGCGACTGCTCGCTGCAGATGCACGAGCAGAAGCTGCTGGAGATCTCGGTGACGCAGGAGGGGCTGGCCGCGGCCATCGCCCGCGCCGAGAAGGCCGGCAAGGCCGCCGAGGCCAGGTCGCTGGTCACCGACCTCGAGATCCTCAAGCGGATGGAGGCCGACGCGGCGCGCTTCGGCCAGGCGGTGGGGCTCGACTCGGCCTCCACCTTCGAGTGCATCGTCGACCGCGACCGCTACTACTTCATGGAGGTCAACACCCGCATCCAGGTGGAGCACCGGGTCTCGGAGCTCTGCTACAGCCTCAAGTTCACCAACCCCGACGACCCCAACGACTTCTTCGTCGTCGAGTCGCTGGTCGAGGCCATGGCGCTGCTGGCGCGCCACAAGCAGCGGCTCCCCAAGCCGGTGCGCATCCCCCGCTTCGGCGCCTCCGCCGAGGCCCGCCTCAACGCCACCGACGCCTCGCTCTCGCCGCACGCCGGCGGCGTGATCCGCTTCTGGTCGAAGCCCATCGAGGGCGAGATCCGCGACGACCAGGGCATCAGCCTGCCCAACCCGGACACCGGCATGTTCATGCGCTACCGGGTGGCCGGCGCCTACGACTCCAACATCGCCCTGCTGCTCACCAAGGGCGACGACCGGCTGGCCAGCTACCAGCACCTCTCCAAGGTGCTGGCCACGACCAGCCTGCGCGGCCAGGACGTGGCCACCAACCTCGAGTTCCACTACGGCCTGGTCAACTGGTTCATCGGCCAGAACGTGATGGCCAAGCCGACCACCCGCTTCGTGGTCCCCTACCTGACCCTGGTGGGCCAGCTCAAGGAGGAGGCCAACAAGGTCGACACGGTCTTCGCCTTCCTGGAGATGAAGAAGCACTACGCCAAGCAGGTGGCGGCGGCCAGCCCCGACGACCCGGCCATGGCCAAGGCGATGTCCGAGGTGCTCGACCGCAAGGGGACGCTGCTGACGCGCCCGATGGACCGGCTGCTGGAGGACCCGCACCTGCTCTCCGGCTGGCTCAGCCTCCACCGGAACGACTACCGCGATCGAGGGCGGGAAGCTGGCCTGGCGGCGCAACCCGCTGGCCATCCTGCAGGAGACCTACGAGTACCTGAACATGGCGTGGGATCCGAAGGCCCCGGCCGCCGAGGTGATCTGGGAGCACGACCACGCGCTGCTGACGCGCGCCATCCGCTTCTACGCCGCAGGTGCGCAAGGCGCTCGGCCTCTCCGAGGAGCAGTTCAAGGAGCTCGACGAGGTGCTCGGCAAGGAGGCGCCGCAGGGCGGGTACGACGCCGCCACCTGGGAGCGGATCCGCGCCGCCCACCTCGGCTTCGAGGCCGGCAACGAGCTGCTCGGGCTGCTCTTCACCATCGCCGAGAAGGTGAAGTTCTTCGGCTTCCGCGTCGAGGAGAACCTCGACGTCACCATCCCGGCCCACCTCAACGACGTCGACCTGCAGGCCCGGATGAAGAAGGTGCTGGTCCCGCCGCCGCAGACCAAGGCCGACGAGATCGTGGCGGTGAGCGGCGGCATGTACTACGGGCAGGAGGCGCCCGGGCCGCCCGCGCTTCGTCGAGCGAGGGGATGCACTTCGACAAGGGGCAGCCGCTCTACATCATCGAGGTGATGAAGATGTTCAACACCGTCCGCGCGCCCTTCTCGGGCACGCTGGACAAGATCATCATCCAGGGCGGCGAGGGCTCGATCGTGCAGAAGGGGCAGCCGCTCTTCAAGATCACCCCGGACGAGAAGCACGTCGAGGTCGATCCGCGCGAGCGTGGAGAAGCAGCGGCGGGCCGACCACCGCCGAGGCGCTCAAGGCCATCCTGGAGTAGATTCGACGGCGACGAACCACCGGAGCTGGGGGCACACGGATGAAGCAAGGCAAGTTCATCGTCTTCGAGGGCATCTACGGCGCCGGGCGGCTGGTGGTGGCGCTGGTGGACAAGGTCCGCGCCGGGCTGGCCGCCGAGGGGGTCGAGGTCTACGAGCTCGACAGCCCCGACAGCGGCCGGGCCCAGCTGATGGGGGCCTCCGGCCTCGACGGCAGCTGGCGCTACGGCCGCTTCGACGCCGACTTCTTCTTCGAGCTGGCCTCGCGGGCGCGGGTCTCGGCGGTGGCGCGCGAGAAGCTGGCCGCGGGGAAGACCGTGCTCTGCAAGAGCTACACGCTCTCCTCGGTGGTCTACGCCGAGCTGAAGGGGCACGACTGGTTCCGCGAGGACCTCAACGTGCTGGAGTCGCGGGCCCGCGGCATGTCGGGCGCCCCCCCGCTCGCGGCCGACCTGACCGTCTTCGTCGACCTCTCGCCAGAGGCCGCGGCGCAGGAGCTGGGCGACCGGATGAAGGGGCACTTCACGGTCGACGACCTGAAGAGGCAGCGGACGCTCTACCTCGCCGAGCTGGCGCGCTTGCCGGCCGCGAGCGTGAAGGCGCTCCACGCCGCCGAGACCGCCGACGCCATCTTCCCCGAGGCGATGGCCGCGGTCCGCGGCTTGAAGTAGGCGAGGCGCGCTACTTCGCGGGCGCCGGTGGAGCAGCCGAGGGGGAGGGGCGGGTCCCCCGGTTCGGCCGGCAGGCCATCGCGCCTTCCGGGCCCGGACGGCAGGTGCCGGTCACCTGGCTCTCCTTGAGCATGAAGCGGCAGGCCGCTCCAATCCTCTTCCCGCTGCAGGCCGCCACCGCCTCGGGCGGCGGCACCTTTCGCTTCGGCTCGCCTGCCCTGGGCTCCTCCGCGGCGGCCAGCCCACCCCACAGGAGCAGGAGGGCCAGGGCGCTCCTCACCACGCTGCTCCCACGCATGAAGGCCCCCTGGTTGGTGTGGTGCGGCTCGAGCCGGTCCGGCCCCGGCTGGTGGAGCGGGCGTCGAGTCGAGTTCACCACGAGTGCCCATCCCCCGGCAAGTCACCTGGGAGGTCCATCGGCGGTCTGACGGAAGTGGCAGAAGGCCGACAGGCCTCGGCCCGGGAGGAGGGCTGGCCCGTTGGGGCGCTCCCCTCGGGTCCGGGCCAGGGCCGCGCCGGACCGCGGTAGGCTTTCGGCGTGGCCCGCGCGCACCACGTCGTCCTCGTCCCGGGGTTCTTCGGATTCGCCAACCTGGGCGACTTCACCTACTTCGGCCACGTCCGCGACCTGCTCCTCGAGCTGGGGCCGCCGCTCGGCCTGGAGGGCGAGGTGGAGGTGGTCCTCACCGAGCCCACCGCCTCGCTGACCCGGCGCGCCGCGCTCCTCTGCGAGACCATCTCCAGCGCTGCTCGACCAGGCCCCCGGCCGGGTGAGCCTGATCGGCCACTCCAGCGGCGGCCTGGACGCCCGCCTGCTCTGCACGCCCGGGGTGACCCTGCCCACCGGCGCCGACCCCGAGCGCTGCGCGCGCGCCGTCCGGGCGCGTGGTCACCGTCTCCACCCCGCACCGCGGCACGCCGCTGGCCCAGTCCTTCTCCGGCCTGCTCGGCCAGCAGCTGCTGCGGCTGCTCTCGCTCACCACCATCCACGCGCTGCGCACCGGCCGGCTCCCGCTCTCGGCGGTGCTCCGGCTGGCCCGCCTGCTGCGCGCTCGGGAAGTCGCCGCCCTCGGGCGTGCTCGACCAGATCTACAAGCAGCTGCTGGCCGACTTCTCCGGGGAGCGCCGGCGCGCCGTGGAGGCACTTCCTCGACGACGTGCGCAGCGACCAGGGGCTGGTCGGCCAGCTGACGCCGTCCGGCATGGAGATCCTCAACGCCTCGGCCGCGGACCGGCCCGGGCTGCCCTACGGCTGCGTGGTCACCCAGGCGCGCCCGCCGGGCCTGAAGTCGCTCTGGGGCGCGGCTTCGAGCCCCTACGCGCAGGCCACCCACGCGCTCTTCGTGGCGCTCTACCGCTTCTGCTCGCGCACGCCCGAAGGGGTGGTTGCCGCGCCTCGGCCGCGGACCACGTCGGCGGGCTGCGCCGGGCCTACGGGCGCGTCCCGCCGCCGGCCGCCAACGACGGCATCGTCCCCACCCTGAGCCAGGTGCACGGCCGCCTGCTCCACGCCGCCTGGGCCGACCACCACGACGTGCTGGGCCACTTCCACGGCCCGACCCACGTGCCGCCCCACTTCGACTGGGTGGCCTCCGGCTCGGGCTTCGACCGGGCGCGCTTCGAGGCGCTGTGGGGTGACGTGGTCAGGTTCCTGGCCGACCCCAAGGCCTGAGCGGGCGCAGCCTGGGCCGATGCCTACTCGCCCGAGCCCGGCTGCTCCACCTGGTTGGCCGCCTCGACCCTGACCCGCACGCCGGGCAACGCCTTGGCGATCAGCCACAGCTCTCGCGTCAGCTCGGGCTCGATGGCCTGGCCAAGCGTCAACATGTTGAGCGCCCTGGTGATGCGCTCCCGGAAGCGGGAGACCGAATCGTTGTACGCCACGACCTGCGCGCCGCTGTAGAACTCCCCGGTCGTTGCCGAGAGCGGCTCGACCGCGTGTGCCAGAGCTTCAGCTCGTCGACGTTCACCTCGAAAGGCTAGATGGTTCCAGCGCTGGCCGGCAGTCCCAGGATTGCGCGACGCGCCGGTGTGGGCTCCGCGACTACCTGACGCGCGTCAAGCGGGCCAGGCGTCGCGAAGGGGCCACCCTTTCTATGGCCGGCCCGGTCACATGGCCTTCAGCTTCTCCCGCATGTGATCGATCACGTGCGTGTGCTCCCGCTGCGGACTGAACATGATGATCTCCGCGTCGGCGGTGACCATCACGTTGTGTCCAGCGGGCCAGTAGAAGAGGTCGGCCGACTTGACCGTCTCCTTCTGGCCGCTGGCGTCCGTCGTGGTCAGTTCACCACGCAGGACGTAACCCCAGTGCGGGCACTGGCAGAGGTTGCCATCCAACCCCTGGAACAAGGGGGTGGTATCCACCCCGGCCGCCAGCGAGAAGAACTCGCCGCTGATCCTGCCCAGCCCGGTGGCATCCCCCAGATCCGTCCTCTGGCGGATGATGGCACCCGGAATCTGCAGCTTCACCTCGATACTGTCCTTTGCGACGTGCATGGTCGGCCTCCTCGGAGAAGTGGTGCGGCTCCCAGGAGCGTGACGCGAGGGACGGTGCCGGCCCGGCCATCCGGATCCCGCCGCCCTGTGCAGATCGCGCCGGATAGCGTCAGGTCATCCTCGCCGCACGCCTGCGCGGTCCTGGGCCGACGACCCCGACGGGGATGATCATGCGTGACCGACCGACCAGGGACGCGAGAGCGCCCGAGGCGGACGTTTGCCGTTCGAGCCCGTCGGTCATCTGGCGTTCATCGGGATCGGTTGCGTCCACTTCGTGGCGGGTCGCTACGGACGAGCCGAGGTCATGGAACGCCTGGCGGACGGCCTGGCCAGCGCGGGCCCTAGGCGGACCCGCGTGCCGATCGGGAAGCCGGTGCCGGCTCGACGGTCACCGGCGTGCCGCTGAACGCCGCCGTGCCGGTGAGGGCGTCGATGCGCTGCTCGTCGTTGACGTCATTCACGCTCACGCCGGCATGGGCGGCCGCGATCGACAGCTGCGCCCCATCGCGGTCGTGGCCGTAGCCGTGCGGGAGACAGACCACGCCGCGGCGACCTCGTCCGAGACCGTCAGGACGGGCCTCGACCTCGCCGACGCGCGAGCGCAGGCGGACCACGCGCCATCCTCCAGGCCACGCGCCGTGGCGTCGTCGGGGTGGACGAGCAGCGTGCAGGCCGCCGGCCCCTTCACGAGCCGCGCGCTGTTGTGCATCCAGGAGTTGTTGCTGCGCAGCGTGCGCCGGCCGATGAGCAGCAGGCGCGCCCGCGCCGGCGTCGCGAGCCGATCGGCCTCGAGCCGGGCGAGGTCGGCGACGAGCAGCTCGGGGCACCAGCCGGATGCGCCGGCCGGGGGTGAAGAGGCGCTCCGGCAGCCGCGGCTCGAGCGGACCGAGGTCGACGCCCGTGCGGCGATGCGCTCCAGCGCCGCGAGCGAGAGGTGCGGCGCGGGCCGCAGGCGCAGGAGGCCGAGGATGCGCCGCGGGCCGAGCGCGCGGGCCATCCGCGCAGGGTGAGCCCCGAGGTGCGCCGAGCCCTCGCGCCGCCGCCGTGGGCCGCAGCGCCAGCGCGAGGCCGAGCAGCACCTCGCCAGTCGTCGCGCACGCCCGGGCGGGCGGCGGCACCGCGCGCGTTCGCGTAGCGGGCGACGTTGCGCACCGCGAGCGCGTTGAAGACCAGGTCGTAGTGGTCGCGCTCGAGGCCGAAGCTGGGCGGCAGGATGAGGTGGGCGTGGCGCGTGGTCTCGTTCCGGTAGAGGTCGATGGAGACCATGAAGTCGAGGCCGGCGAGCGCGCGGTCGAGCCGGCGCCCGTTGGGCGTCGGAGAGCACCGGGTTGCCGGCGAAGGTGACGAGCGCCGCGGATCTGGCCGTCGCCCGGGGTGTCGATCTCCTCGGCCAGCGCGGCCGCCGGCAGCTCGCCCGCCGAACTCGGGCAGCCCGCGCACGCGGCTGCGGCCACCGGCCGAAGCTGCCCGGTCGACCCGCGCCGCGCGTTGAGCGCGACCACGTCGGCGGCCGGCGTGGTGAACATCGCGCCGCCCGGCCGGTCGAGGTTGCCGGTGACGACGTTGAGCGCGTTCGACGAGCCAGGAGGCGAGGCCGCCGAACTCCTGGGTGGAGATGCCGACGCGGCCGTAGCACACCGCCGTGGGCGCGGCGGCGAAGTCGCGGGCGAGCGCGCGGATGGCCTCGGGCGGCAGGCCGGTGCGCGCCGCGACCCGCTCGGGCGGGAAGCGCTCGACGATGCTCGCGAGCCGCTCGAGGCCGTCGGTGAACTCGGCGAGCCGCCCGGGCCGCGCGAGCCCCTCGGCGAAGATCACGTGGAGCATGCCCAGCAGGAGCGCGGCGTCGCCGCCCGGGCCGGATGGCGAGGTGCTGGTCGGCGACGGCGGCGGTCTCGGTGCGGCGCGGGTCGACCACCACGAGCTTGCCGCCGCGCGCGCGCAGGGCCGCGAGCCGCTGGCCGATGCCGGGCGCGGTCATCAGGCTGCCGTTGGAGACCAGCGGGTTCGCGCCCAGCACCAGGAAGAAGTGCGGTGCGGTCGACGTCGGGCACCGGGCAGCAGCAGCTGGTGGCCGAACATCTCGCAGCGCCGCGAGCATCTGCGGCAGCTGGTCGACCGAGGTGGCCGAGAAGCGCGAGCGGCTGCCCAGCGCCCTGGAGAGGAAGCGGGACGCCGAGCGATGGCGCCGTAGCTGTGCACGGTGGGGTTGCCCAGCGTAGAGGCCCACGCGCGTTCCGGCCGTGGCTCGCGCTGGACGGCGGCGAGGCGCGTCGGCCGCCTCGGCGAGCGCCTCGTCCCAGGACGACGCGGCTCCCAGCGATCCCCCACCCGGCGCATCGGCTCGCGGATGCGATCGGGGTCGTCCATCACGTCGGGGATCGCCGCCGCCTTGGGGCAGAGGTGGCCGCGGCTGAAGGGGTCGTCGCGGTCGCCGCGGACGCCCGGTGACCCGGCCTCCCTCGAGCTCGACGCGACGATCCCGCAGACGGCCTCGCACAGCATGCAGGTGTGGAGGTTCTCCATGACCATGGTGCTAATGCCCCGGGGCTGCCTCCGCCAGCCGCGCGGCCGCCAGCACCTCGTCCACCACCACCTCGACGTCCGCGGCGGTGGTCCGGTGGTTCACGAAGCAGGCGCGCAGCGCGAAGGCGCCGTTCACGGTGGCGTTGGAGAGGTAGACGCGGCCCCGGCCGTTGACCAGGCCGAGCAGCGCGGCGTTGCGGCCATCCGGGTCCTGGTCGAAGCGGTGGCGGAAGCAGACCGCGCTCAGCTCGCCCGTCGCCAGCAGCTCCAGCGCCGGCTCGCGCACGATGCGGTCCGCCAGGGCCCGCGCGTGGTCCAGGTCCCGGCGCATGGCGGCGCGGAAGGCCTCCAGCCCGTGGTACTGGATCGACGTCCAGAGCCGGAGCGCGCGGAAGCGGCGCGACAGCTCGAGCGACTCGTCGAAGAAGGCGAAGCCCTCGACGGGGTCGTCGGTGAAGGATCGGGTGTAGTCGCCGGTGTGCGAGAAGGCCCGGCGAGCCGCGGCCCGATCCTTGAAGAGGAGGCAACCGCAGTCGACAGGCTGGTAGAGCCACTTGTGGGGGTCGAGCGAGATGGAGTCGGCCCGGCTCAGGGGGCCGAGTCGCTCGGGCACCACCATGGCGGCCAGCGCGCCGTAGGCTCCGTCGACGTGGAGCCAGAGCCCGTGGCGCGCCGCCA
>CAWELU010000027.1:0-6609 GCA_963809965.1 uncultured beta proteobacterium | reverse complement strand
GTCGTGGAAAAGGTGCACGCCGCCGGCTACCGCGTGCTCTGCTACACGCCCAACGACCCCGCTCGGGTCGCCGAACTCGTCGACTGGGGCGTGGACGGCGTCATCACCGACGCTGTCGACCACATCGCGGCCGATTCGCTTCCCCCGGCGCCGGCGCTCTAGCCGGGTCAGAAACACCCCATCCCGCGCCGGCCTCGATCGCGCGACGCACGGTAGGGGAACGTCAACCTCGATCTCGGTGTCATGCCGCCTGCACGGCCGGCCGCTTGATCTCCCGCTCGTCGATCGGCAGGTTGATGAGCCCGGCAACGACGCCGAGCGCGATCGACAGCCACCAGATGACATCGTAGCTGCCGTTGAGATCGTAGAACCGGCCTCCGAGCCACGCGCCGAGGAAGCTGCCGACCTGGTGGCTGAAGAATGTGACGCCCGAGAGCATCGCGAGGTACCGAACCCCGAATATCTGCGCGACGATGGCATTGGTCGGGGGCACGGTCGAGAGCCACAGCAGGCCGAGTGCGATGGCGAATGCGTATACGCTGAGCGGCGAAAGCGGCAGCAGGAAGAACAGGGCGAACACGACGGCGCGGCCGAAGTAGATGGCGGAGAGGATGTAGCGCTTCGGCATCCGGCTGCCGAGCCATCCGGTCGCGTAGGTGCCCACGATGTTGAACAGGCCGACTAACGCGAGCGCGGTCACCGCCACATGCGGCGGCATGCCCTTGTCGGCGAGATAGGCTGGCAGGTGCACGCCGACGAACACGAGCTGGAAGCCGCAGACGAAGAATCCGACGGTCAGCAGGACGTACCCGCGATGGCCGAACGCCTCGCGCATTGCCGCACCCGCCGATTGCTGGAAGGCGTGCGCGGTGGACAGATGCTTCTCGTAGATCGCGGCGGACAGGGGAATCATCGCGAGGGCGATGCCGGCGAGCGCCAGCAGCGCGCCGTACCAGCCGAGGTCCGACAACAGCCATTGCGTGACCGGCAACATCGCGAACTGGCCGAACGATCCCGCCGCCGCCGAGATGCCGAGCGCCATGCTGCGCTTCTCCGGTGGATACTTGCGGCCCAGCACCCCGGCGACGATCGAGAACGACAGCCCGGCGAGACCGGTGCCGATCAGCACGCCCGCGGTCAACACCAGCGTCAGCGGCGTGCTGGCGTGCGCCATTGTCGCGAGCCCGGCGACGTAGAGAATCGCGCAGACGAACGCAACCCGGTGGCTGCCGAAACGGTCGGCAAACATTCCCGCGAAGGGCGTCGCCGCACCCCACACCAGGTTCTGTACAGCCATCGCCAGGGCGAAGGTCTCGCGGCCCCAGTGAAGGTCCGCGCTCATCGGCTGCAGGAACAACCCGAAGCCGTGCCGAACGCCCATCGACAGCGAAAGCATCAGGCCGGTCGCGACCAGCACAACGGTTGGCGTGCGCCAGTCGGCGCGAGCGTTAGCAAGGCTCATCATGGGTTCCCTGTGCGAGGGATCTCGATCGGTACAAGCGTGTACGTGTGCCCCCGCGCCGGTCCCCCCAGCGGCCCACCTGCGTGCGTTGTCCGGCTCATGAGGCGAACCGTGCCACCGCCTTCTCGTCCCACTCGAACCCGTGGCCGGGTCGGTCGGGGACCACGAGGTGACCATCCAGGAGTTCGAAAGGCTCGCGCAGAATCGGATCGGCCCAGTCCTGCCATTCCAGCCAGTGCGCGGTGTCGGTGACGCGCATCAGATGCGCTGCCGTCTCCGGATACAGATGCGTGGACATCGGAATGCCAGCCGCACCGGCGATTGCCGCCGCGCGCAACCAGCCGCTGACGCCGCCTATGCGCATCAGGTCGGGCATCACGTAGTCGCCCGCCCCCGCGCGCACCGCCTGATACATCTGGCGGGGACCGTAGAAATTCTCGCCGAGCTGCACGGGGGTCTTCAGCTCCGACGCGAGCTGTACATAGCCGGGAATATTGTCATAGGTAACGGGTTCCTCGAACCAGTAGAGGCCCTGATTGTCCAGCGCGTGGCACCGGACGAGCGCGTCGCCGAGCGACAATCCCTGATTGAAGTCGCACATCAGCTTGACTTCGTCGCCGACTGCCTCCCGGACCGCCGCTATTGCCGCCAAATCGTCGGCGAGACGCTCCCGTCCCAGTCGCAGCTTGAGGGCGGCAAACGCGCCTTCCGACAGCAGTGCCGCCGCCTCGGCGGCCAATTGCTTGGTTTCGGTGAGCCACAATCCATTGCTGTTGTACGCGGGAACCGGACCGACAGTTCCTCCGAGCAATACCGCGAGCGGCACGTCGGCGGCCTTCGCAAGCGCATCCCACGCAGCCATGTCGAGGCCCGACACCGCAATGAGCGAAATCCCTTCGCGGCCGACGAGGTGCAGCGAGCCGACACCCAGTCGATAGGCGTCGAAGGGTGCGACGGGCCGACCCTTCCCCGCATCGGCGAGATCGAGGATTGCCGGAACGATATAGCGGGCAGACTGCTTGAGGTAGGGCTCGAGGTAACTGTGACCGACGACCCCTTCGTTGGTGTAGAGGTCGATCAGGATCAGCGGCCAATCGTGAAAGATGCCGACCTTCGACACGATGGGCCGTTTCAGCGGCACGACGACGGGCCGGGCGCGAACGCTCTTCAACGTGAGTCTGCTGCCGCCCATCATGGTTCCTCCCGGTTGCTGACGACAGATGCGGCCAGCCGGCCGTCTCTCCTGACTCGCCTTCACGCCCTCGTGCGTCCGCCGGGATCCGGGTGCAGCGTTTCGATCGCCCGAAGCGTCGCGATGAGCGTGTCGAGCTTCGCCGCTCCGATTCGCTTCGCAACCTGCGCCTGTGCCCGGCGCCAGTGCGGTTCGGCGGCGCGCAGCGCCTTGGTCCCGGCGCTCGTCAGTGAGATTTCGCGCGTCCGCGCGTCACGCCCGGCCGACACGGCCACGAGGCCACGCTCGTACAGCGGATCGAGGGTGCGCGACAGCGCGGTACGGTCGAGCAGCATTGCCGAGGCGAGGTCGGACATCCGCGAGGTTCCCTCGCGCGCGAGCGTGCGCAGGAGCGAAAACTGCGTCACGCGCAGACCCGACGGCGCCATCACGTCGTCGTAGAGCTGGGTCAGCGCCCGCGTGGCGCGGCGCAGGCGGCCGCACGTACAGGCGGCAGCGGCCGGGGCAACGACTGACGTGGGGCCGGTATGTGGGTCACGGGAGACCATGGGGAAGGTGACGGCAATCAAATGCGCCAAGCAAGCAAGTGCATATGCACGCAAATGGGAGTATATGCACCTTTCTGGCTTTGCGCAAGCGTCGCGGCGGCGTCGCGTGCACGCCGCGACAGCCCCTGCGGGCAACCACGCCATCCAACGGCTCAGGCCCAGCCCTTGGCGCGCGCGACTGCCTTCTCCCAACCCGCGTGCAGCTCCGCCGCACGGTCGCGCGACATCGCCGGCTCGAAGACGCGATCGATCTGCCGGTTCGCGGCGACGTCCGCCGAATCGTTCCAGTAGCCGACCGCGAGGCCGGCAAGATAGCCGGCGCCGAGCGCCGTGGTTTCCAGCACCTTGGGGCGCACGACCGGCACGTCCAGCACGTCGGCCTGGAACTGCATCAGCAAATTGTTCGCCGTTGCGCCGCCGTCGACGCGCAACTCGGACAGCGTGATGCCCGCATCGCGCTGCATCGCCGCCAGCACATCCGCGCTCTGGAAAGCGATCGCCTCGAGTGCCGCGCGCGCGATGTGTCCGGCCGTCGCGCCGCGCGTCAGTCCGAACATCGCGCCACGCGCGTACGCGTCCCAATGCGGCGCGCCGAGGCCGGCGAACGCGGGGACGAGATACACGCCGCCGTTGTCGGGCACGCTCGCAGCCAGCGCCTCGATCTCGGCCGCGGAGCGCACGATCTTGAGCTCGTCGCGCAGCCACTGCACGACGGCGCCGCCGATGAACACGCTGCCCTCGAGCGCGTAATCGATGTTGCCGTCGCGTTGCCACGCGACCGTGGTCAGCAGATTGTTGGTCGAGGCGACGGCCTCCCTGCCGGTGTTCATCAGCAGGAAGCAGCCGGTGCCATAGGTGTTCTTCGCGAGCCCGGAGCTGTGGCAGGCCTGGCCGAACAGCGCGGCCTGCTGGTCGCCCGCGATACCCGCCACTGGCACGCGGATGCCGGCGATCTCCGCTTCGGCGCACACGCCCGACGAAGGCACGACGTGCGGCAGCACTGCGCGCGGAATGTCGAGCAGCGCGAGCAATTCGTCGTCCCACGCACCGGTCCGGATGTCGAAGAGCAAGGTCCGGCTCGCATTCGACGCATCGGTCACGTGCACGCGGCCGCCCGTCAGGTTCCAGACGAGCCAGCTGTCGATGGTGCCGAACGCGAGCTCCCCCCGCACGGCCCGGGCGCGCAATCCCTTGCCGTGGTCGAGCAGCCACTTGAGCTTGGTGCCGGAGAAATACGCGTCGATGACGAGCCCGGTCTTGCGGGCGATCATTGGCGCGTGACCTGCGGCGCGCAACTCGTCGCACAGCGGCGCCGTCCGTCGGTCCTGCCAGACGATGGCGTTCGCTACCGGACGACCCGTCGCGCGATCCCACAGGACGACCGTCTCGCGCTGGTTGGTGATGCCGATCGCCGCGATGTCGCGCGCACCAATGCCAGCCTTGGCCAGCGCCTCGTAGAGCACGCCGGACTGTGTCGCCCAGATCTCGGTCGCGTCGTGCTCGACCCAGCCCGGCTGCGGAAAGATCTGCCGGAACTCCTGCTGCGCGACCGCGTGCACCGTTCCGGCGCGATCGAAGACGAGCGCGCGCGAGCTGGTCGTGCCTTGGTCGAGCGCCAGTATGAAGGACATACAAGCAGGTCCCGGCAGAGCGCCGCACGCGAGGGCCGTCGGTTGCGGCACCGCTCCACGGCAGCTTAGAATGCGCGTTCCGTCGCGTATTGTAGCCACATGCGGCGCCGCGGCCGAAACCGTGGAGCGCCGCGAATTTCCCCCTCCCGCTCTCGATGCCGCTACCGAGCCCTCTCCCGCGCACGCGCCTGCATGTGCGGACCATTCAATTCGAAGGCTATCAGCGAAACGACGGCCTGTTCGACATCGACGCGCCACCCGACTACGCGCAGGAGCAACCGTGAAGATCCACGAGTATCAGGGCAAGGAAGTATTTCGCCGCTTCGGCCTGCCGACACCGCGCGGCCTCCCGGCATTTTCCGTCGACGAGGCGGTCAAGGCGGCCCAGGCGCTCGGCGGACCCGTCTGGGTCGTAAAAGCCCAGATCCACGCCGGCGGTCGCGGCAAGGGGGGCGGGGTCAAGGTTGCGCGCTCGATCGACGAAGTTCGCGACCTCGCGGGCCGGATTCTCGGGATGCAGCTCGTCACGCACCAGACCGGGCCCGCCGGACAGAAGGTGCGCCGGCTGCTGATCGAGGAGGGTGCGGACATCCGGAAGGAGCTCTACGTCGGCATGGTCGTCGACCGTGCGACGCAGCGCGTGTGCCTGATGGCGAGCTCGGAAGGCGGCATGGACATCGAGCAGGTCGCCGCGAAGACGCCGGAGAAGATCCACAAGGTCTTCATCGATCCGGCGCACGGGCTGACCGATGCCGAGGCGGACGACGTCGCGCGCAAGATCGGCATTCCCGAGGCGAGCGTGCCGCAGGGCCGCGCCGTGCTGCAAGGCCTCTATCGCGCCTTCGACGAGACCGACGCGTCTCTGGCCGAGATCAATCCGCTGGTCGTCACCGGCGACGGCCGGGTGATCGCGCTCGACGCGAAGCTCAACTTCGACTCGAACGGGCTCTTCCGGCATCCCGAGATCGTCGAGATGCGCGACCTCGACGAGGAGGACCCGGCCGAGGTCGAGGCATCGAAGTACGACCTCTCGTACATCTCGCTCGACGGGAACATCGGCTGCCTCGTCAACGGCGCCGGACTCGCGATGGCGACGATGGACACGATCAAGCTCTTCGGCGCGGAGCCGGCGAACTTCCTCGACGTCGGCGGCGGCGCCACGACGGAAAAGGTCACCGAGGCGTTCAAGATCATGCTCGAGAACCCGAAGGTGAAGGGCATCCTCGTCAACATCTTCGGCGGCATCATGCGCTGCGACACGATCGCCAACGGCATCGTCGCCGCGGCGCGCGAGACGCATCTCTCGGTGCCGCTCGTCGTGCGGATGAAGGGCACCAACGAGGAGATCGGCCGGAAAATCCTCAAGGATTCCGGTTTGCCGATCATCGCCGCCGACAACATGGCTGACGCGGCGCAGAAGATCGTCGCCGCCGTCGGGGGCAAGTGACTGACCTCTACGACGATGCGGCCGCACCCGATGCAAGGGCGGCCGTAGCGAGGAATGCGACCACGGGAAAGCAACGATGAGCATCCTGATCGACAAGAACACCAAGGTGATCACCCAGGGGATCACCGGCAAGACGGGCCAGTTCCACACGCGGATGTGCCGCGACTACGCGAACGGGGAGGCGTGTTTTGTTGCCGGCGTCAATCCGAAGAAGGCCGGCGAGGATTTCGAGGGCATCCCGATCTACGCGACGGTGAAGGGAGCGAAGGAGGCCACCGGGGCGACGGTCAGCGTCGTCTACGTGCCGCCGCCGTTCGCCGCGGCCGCGA
>CAWELU010000026.1:0-19767 GCA_963809965.1 uncultured beta proteobacterium | reverse complement strand
CCGGGTTCAAGACTCGATTGTATGTCCGCCGAGGCCCCGTACCTATCGTGCGACCGTTACGGGAACACCGTGGAAATCACGTGAGCGGCGCCGATATCACCTTCGATGAAGCGTAGTCGTCCCGCCATTGCGAAGGAACATGCGGCTCACCAAAATCAACGCCTGCGATCCGACCGCGTTCGTCGCGGCCTTGGGAGGCATTTTCGAGCATTCGGCCTGGGTAGCCGAGCGCGTCTGCGACGCGCGTCCGTTTGCGAACATCGACGCGCTGCACGACGCGATGATGCGTGTTGTCCGCGAAGCGCCCGATTCGATGCAGCTCGCGCTGCTCCGCGCGCACCCGGAGCTCGCCGGCAGGGCCGCTGTAGGTGGCGAACTCACTGCCGAGTCCACCAAGGAGCAGGCGGGCGCCGGATTGAATCACTGCTTGCCGGAAGAATTTGCCCGATTGACTGCACTCAACGCGGCCTACAGCGCGAAATTCGGTTTCCCGTTCATCCTTGCCGTCAGGGGCCACGATCGCGCAAGCGTGCTGCGCGAATTCGCCCGCCGCGTCGCGAACGATCGCGCCACCGAATTCGAAGAGGCACTGGCGCAGGTCTCCCGGATCACGCGCTTGCGGCTCGATGCGCTCGTAACAGGCTGACGCCGTGCAGCCAATGAGCCCGCGACCAACATTGCGCCCAAGCGGTTGGCCATGGGCGCAGGCGAAGCTCTTCCGGGAGCGTAGGATGGTCGCGTCCCCGCCCCTCGTCGACGCGGTATTCCGGGTTGCATCGGCGAACGTTCGTGGGCGGCCGATGTCGCCCCGTGTGGCACGGGTCGGAAAGTGGCCGCGTGCGCCGGCATCAGGAGGCTATATGACTGCTCCCCGTGCACCCAGGCCCCTCGCCGGAATCCGTGTGCTTGACCTCACCAACGTTCTCGCCGGACCGTTCTGCTGTCATCAGCTCGCGCACCTCGGCGCCGACGTCATCAAGGTCGAAGTCCCGAAGACGGGTGATCTTGCGCGCCAACTCGGCGCAGATCCGGCACTCAATCGGGAGTTCATGGGCATTTCGTTCCTCGCCCAGAATCCCGGCAAGCGCTCGATCACCCTGAACCTCAAGCACGTGCGCGGCAAGGAGGTGTTTCGGCGGCTCGTGCACAGCGCGGCGGTCGTCGTCGAGAACTTCCGGCCCGGCGTGATGGATCGCCTTGGACTGGGCTTCGATGCGCTGCGCATCGACAATCCGCGCCTCGTCTACTGCGCCATTTCCGGCTTCGGCCAGGATGGCCCGCTCCGAGACCTGCCGGCATATGACCAGATCATCCAGGGCATGTCGGGCGTAATGAGCATCACCGGCAGCCCGGAGTCGGCACCCTTGCGCGTCGGCTATCCGATTGCCGACACGATCGGCGGCATCACCGCAGGGCTTGCGATTGCGGCGGCGCTCGTCGACCGGGAGCGTACCGAGGGCTGTTTCATCGACGTATCGATGCTCGAAGCGACACTCGCGACGATGGGCTGGGTCGTGTCGAATTTTCTGGTTGCCGGCAAGGAGCCCGAGCCGATCGGCAACGAGAATTTCACTGCGAGCCCGTCGGGGACATTCCGCACCGCCGACGGACTGCTCAACATCGCCGCGAACAAGCAGGAGCAGTTCGAAGCCGTGTGCGGCGTCGTCGGCCGCGCGGACTTGATCGCCGATCCGCGTTTCGCCAACCGCGAGGCACGCCTCAAACATCGCTTCGAACTGAAGGCGCTTCTCCAGCAGGCCCTGGCCATGGATTCCACCGGGGCTTGGTGGCCGCGCCTGATCGACGCCGGTGTTCCGGCCGGCCCGGTCTACAGCGTGCCGCAGGCGCTCGCTCACCCCCAGGTCGCGGACCGCGGCATGGTCGCGCACTTCGCGAATGTGCCGGGTATCAGGCGCGACATCCGCGTCGTGCGCACCGGCTTCAAGCTCAATGGCGCGGCACCCGAAGTCGTGACACCGCCACCGCTGCTCGGCGAGCACACCGACGCGCTGCTCGCGGAACTTGGGTACACGGGCGACGAGATCGAATCCCTGCGCAAGGAAGGGGCGACGTAACGAACCGCACCCGCAGGCTTCGGCTTCGTGCAAACTTCCATTGACTCGTCGGCGCGATGCGTGTAGAAACGAAGAGCAGGTTCATCAAGTGAAATTGCTGGTCCCGTCGTTGCCGAAATCGGCATTCCTCAGGTCTTCGTCTGTCTCCCTTGAAGTTCCGGCGCACGGGTTCACACCCGTCATTTGTCTTTTCAAGGAGCAGTAGACATGAGTACAGGTATCGTCAAGTGGTTCAACGATGGCAAGGGCTTCGGTTTCATCACACCCGACAACGGCGGCAAGGATGTATTCGCGCATTTTTCGGCGATCGAAGGCGACGGCCACAAGAGTCTGCGCGAAAACCAGAAGGTGTCCTTTGACATCACGACGGGCGCGAAGGGGGACCAGGCGTCGAACATCAAGTCGCTCGAATAGCACGCTCGTTCGACGAGAAGAAAGGGCCCGGGCGACCGGGCTTTTCATTGGCTCTGCGCCGAGTGCCGGGAGTGGAGTCCGCCGGAAAGTGCGCCGGCATGCGGATACGGCGAGCGCCGCCGCGCAGCGACAGGACCCGGCTGTGCTGTATGAATTGTTGTTGACAATGAGGCAGCGCGCGCGCAAAGTGGTTTAGCACATTGTCATATTTTCCCCATCGTTTCGCGGCACCCTGCACGGCAACGACGGTAGTTACGAGCGGCACTTCCAGGGCCGTCATTCGCGGCCGGCGATTTGGTCGAGGAAGGCCGAGATCGGCGGGGGAAATTACCGGTACAAGGCGCCGGCATTCGAATCTCGCGTCCCGGGGCCACACCCACGGGCTCGCGCAATGTGCACCCCTTCCAAAAGGAGACGCAATCATGCAAAGACACAGCAGGACCGTTGAGCCAGCCCACTCCCACGCCGAAACGCTTTGGGGCATGGATCCGCTATCCGTCGAGGCCGTAACCAGGTCCTATCAGGCCTGGTTCAGCCAGGCGAACCGGATGCGCGACGAAGCCGTGCGCTTCACCCAGGACCGATTCACGAAGGAGCTCGAAGCCGCAGTGCAACTAGTCCGTTGCACGAATCCGAACGACGCATTGACCGTACAGGCAGAATTCGCCAGCACGATGGCGGCGGATTACCTGGCCGAGGGCCAGAAGATGGTCGAGCTCATGGGCGAAATAGTCAAAGAGGTATCCTCGAATCACACGGCCGGGAAAGCGCAACACTGATCCGGCGCAATAGCTGCCGCGTCGGTCGTCTCTGCGACGATCGACGCGAGCTGATCGAAAGTCGGGACTTCGGTCGTGCCGCCTCTTGCGGGTTCGTCCGGAGTCCGAACGCCACACGTAGCTTGGCGCGCGGCGCCGTGTGCGACCCTTCCCGCGCGGTGCAGGCTGGTAATCTGTGCCGCGATGCAGATTCATTCACTCGATCCGGCCTTCACCCTGTCCGCGCGGGCCCGCGCGAACTTCCGGCTGGCAGCAAAGCTATCGCTGGGGTTCGTCGCTCTGCTCTGGCTCATTCCGCTGCTGGGTTGGGGTCTCGAGCTGGAGCGCTTCGGCGTCAACCCGCGGCACTGGAGCGGCCTTCCCGGAATTCTGGTCGCGCCTCTGCTGCACGCCAGCTTCTTCCACCTCATCGCCAACTCCGTACCGTTGCTCGTGCTCGGCACGACAATGCTCCACCTCTACCCGACCGCCGCGTTTCGGGTGCTGCCGGCGATCTACCTTGGGCCCGGAGTCGCGGTGTGGTTGTTCGGAAGGGACGGCATCCACGTCGGCGCCAGCGGGCTGGTCTACGGTCTGTTCGCCTACGTTTTCGTCGCCGGCCTGATCCGACGTGACCGGCGCGCCATTGCCGCTTCACTGCTCGTGGCATTCATGTACGGCACCATGGCCTGGGGCGTGCTACCGATTCGACAGGGGGTCTCCTGGGAAACGCATCTGGCGGCGGCACTGATCGGCGTGGCGTTGGCAATCGTGCTGCGGCACACCGACACGCCGCCACGCGTCCAGTACGGCTGGGAAAACGACGCGGACGATCACGTCGAGGGCGCGCAACCCTCTGATGGCGATGCTCAGGCGGATCGTTGAAGCAACCGTTACCGCGAGTGCGCCGCCACCGCACCGATTCACGTCGCCAGGCCGCGTCCGATTACCGTACTCGCGGTCAGGCGGCGGCGCGCAGTCCCGCCGCCAGCAGCTTCGTCTGCGCGTCGCGCAGTGCGGTGCGCAACCCTTCCTCGACCACCGGGTGGTAGAACGGCATTTCGAGCGCCTGCGCGACGGTCATTCCCGACTGAATCGCCCACGCGAGAAGGTGCCCGAGATGCTCGGCATCCGGGCCGATCATCTCGGCGCCCGCGATGAGCCCCGTCGCGACGTCCGCGTACACGTGCAGCAGCCCGCGATTGCGTAGCATGACGCGGCTGCGCCCCTGGTTCTCGAACGACGCAGCGCCGATGACGAACGTGCCGGGGACGAGGTCGGCGTGACGCTGGCCGATGACGGCAAGCTGCGGATCCGAGAACACGACGGCGAGTGGCGTGCGCCGCAGGCCGGGCCGTACGTCCGGGTAGCGCGCGGCGTTCTCGCCCGCAATCCGACCCTCGTCGGCCGCTTCGTGCAGCAGCGGCAGATCGTCGTTCGCGTCGCCGGCGATGAAGATCGGGTGCGCGCCGCACTGCATGGTGCTGCGGTCGAACACCGGCACACCGCGCGCATCGAGGTCGAGCGACGTTCGCTCGAGGCCGAGTCCGCGGACGTTGGGCGAGCGGCCCGTCGCCGCGATTACGTAGTCGACCCGTTCCGTGAGTTCGATGCCCGAAGGACCGCGATAGCGCAACTCGACCGCATCGCCAACGTGCCTGACGGCGCGGACGTCGGCGTCCGGATCCAGCGCCAATTCCTGCCGAAAGGCGAGCGTCGCGTAGGCGCGGACCGTCGGAATCGGTGAACGGGCCGACGTGACCCTGTCTGCCGAACATCAGCACGCGCACACCGAGCCGATGCAATGCCTGCCCGAGCTCGAGTCCGATCACGCCAGGACCGAACACCGCCACCGATCGCGGCAGGTCGTCCCAGTCGAAGACATCGTCGTTGACGATCAGCCGGTCCGCGAGTCCACGCAGCGGTGCCGGAATGCTCGGTGCAGAGCCGGTCGCGATTACGGCCCGCCCGAACGCGATGCGCGTATGGTCATCGACTTCCAGCGTGCGGTCGTCGACGAACCGGGCGTAGCCCGCGAATCCGGTCGGCGGCCGGGATCGCTTCGACACCTTCGAGGACGAAGCCGACGAACCGATCGCGCTCGCGCCTGACCCGCGCCATCACGGCGCCGCCGTCGACGCGCAACTCGCCATCGAGGCGCAGGCCGAACTCGGGCCACTTCTCGGCAGCGTGCGCCGCTTCGGCCGCGGCGATGAGCAGCTTGCTCGGCATGCAGCCGACGCGCGCGCACGTCGTGCCGTAGGGTCCCCCCTCGATGACGACGGCGCGCCGGCCGCCGGCGATGGCAGCGCGATAGGCGGCGAGGCCGGCGGTCCCGGCGCCGATGACGGCGACGTCCACGTTGAGTTGCTTCATGATCACCTCGGTCGGAAGCGGTTTGGCTGTTTCGATGGGTGTGACTCGACCGGCCGCCGCGCGAGCCGGCGGCCGCCAAGGTGGCCGGGCTTCAGGCCGCCTTGCGCGCCCAGTCTTCAAGCGCCTCGAGGCCGCCGATGTGCCTGCCGTTGACGAACACCTGCGGCACCGTCTTCGCGCCCGCGACGGCTCCGACGATGCGGGTGCGTTGTCGTGTGCGGCAGCGGAACCTCGGCGTAGTCGTAGCCCAGCTCGGTCAGCAGCGATTTCGCCTTCGCGCAGTACTGGCATCCTTCGCGGGTGAAGATCGCGACCTGGTCGGGCGTCTTCGCCTTGGGGTTGACGTAGGCGAGCATGGTGTCGGCATCGGAGACCTCGAACGGATCGCCCGGCTTCTGCGGCTCGACGAACATCTTCTGCACGACGCCGTCCTTCACCAGCATCGAGTAGCGCCACGAGCGCTTGCCGAAGCCGAGATCGGACTTGTCGACCAGCATGCCCATGCCGTCGGTGAACTCGCCGTTCCCGTCGGGGACGAGCACGATGTTGCCGGCTTCCTGGTCCTTCGCCCATTCGTTCATCACGAACGTGTCGTTGACGGAGACGCACAGGATCGCATCGACGCCGCTCGCGAAGAACGCCGGCGCGAGCTCGTTGAAGCGCGGCAGGTGGGTCGACGAGCAGGTCGGCGTAAACGCGCCGGGCAGCGAGAAGACGACGACGGTCTTGCCCGCGAAGAGGTCGGCGGTGGTGACGCTCTTCCATTCGTTGTTCTGGCGCACCCGGAACGTGACATCGGGGACGCGCTTGCCTTCACGGTTCTGCAACATGGTGTCTTGCTCCTTGTGGTTGGTCATGGATCGAAACGGGTTCGACAGGCCGAAAGATAGAGGCCGCGGGCTGCCACATCCAATACTTTGTTAAGATCGGGGCGATAGGCGCGGCCTATCGGCCCATCCGGCGACCGCAAACGCCCCTCCATGACCCTCACCGAGCTCAAGTACGTCGTCGCCGTCGCGGCCGAGCGGCATTTCGGTCGCGCGGCCGAACGTTGCTTCGTCAGCCAGCCCAGCCTGTCGGCGGCGGTGAAGAATCTCGAAGACGAGCTCGGCGTGCTGATCTTCGAGCGCGGCAAGGGCGAGGTGCTGGTGACGCCGATCGGCGAGGAGATCGTCGCGCAGGCGCGACGGGCGCTGGAGGAAGCCGATCGCGTCAAGACCGTGGCCAAACAGGGCCGCGATCCGCTGGAAGGACCGTTGCGCCTCGGCGTGATCCATACCGTTGCGCCGTACCTGCTGCCGGATCTCGTCGCGGCGCTCGCGCGCGCCGCGCCGCGAATGCCGCTCGACATCGAGGAGAACCTGACGGCGAACCTGGACGAGATGCTGAAAGGCGGGCTCCTCGACGCGGCGATCGTCGCCGCTGCCCTATGGCGGCGCCGGCATCGACGTCACGCCGCTATACGGCGAGGCCTTCCGCGTCATCGTGCCGGTGAAGCACCGCTGGGCGCGTCGCAGGACGGTGCGTCCCGACGAGCTCGCCACCGAGAACCTGCTGCTGCTCAACGTCGGCCACTGCTTCCGCGACCAGGTGCTCGACGCGTGCCATGAATTCGCGCGGCCAGCCACGCCGGGCAAGCAGGGCAACTCGCTGGAAACGATCCGCAACATGGTGATGTCGGGGATGGGCATTTCCGTGCTGCCCGCCTCGGCGCTCACTTCGAAATACGCGAACCCGCTGGTGCGCGCCATCGACTTCGCGCCGCCCGTACCGACGCGCCGTCTGGTAATGGCGGCACGGCACGGCTTTCCGCGCGCTGCTGCGATCAGGGCAGTGGTCGACGCGATCGCGAAGCTCGACCTGCCGATCGAAGCCTTGAGCGACGTTTGATCCACCGCCGACGAAACCACGAGACCTTGGCGTCGTTCGCTGCCGCCGCTCAGCCCGTCGTCGGCACGAACATGTAGCCGGCGCTCCGGATGGTGCGAATCGCCTGCGGATGCTCCGGGTCGGGCTCGATCTTGCGGCGCAGCCGCGCGATGCGGATGTCGATCGAGCGATCGAAAGGTTCCCACTCCCGGTTGCGCGTCAGCGTGAGCAGCTGATCGCGCGAGAGCACGCGGTTCGGGTTCCCGATGAACACCCGCAGCAGGTCGAACTCCATCGCCGTCATCTGGACTTCCTGCCCGCCTTCATCGAACAACCGGCGCGAATCGACGTCGAGCTGGCAGCGACCGACCCGCACGCGCTGAACCTCGGGCGCCCCGGCCGGCGTCGGTGCTTCGGCCAAAGCTCGCGCCTGCATGCGGCGCATGACGCTCTTCACCCGCGCGAGCAATTCGCGTGGGTCGAATGGCTTGGTGACATAGTCGTCGGCGCCTATCTCCAGCCCGACGATGCGATCGATGGTCTCGCCCGACCCGGTCACCATGATGATGCCGACATCGTAGCGCTCGCGCAGGTACCGCGCGAGGCTCAACCCGTCTTCGCCGGGAAGGCGGACGTCGAGCAGGATGACGTCAGGCAGATGGCGGTCGATCTCGCGGCGCATCGCCTCGCCGTCGGCCGCCTCGACGACTGCGTAACCCTGCGCGGACAAGTACTCCGCAAGCATGGTGCGGACATCGACGTCGTCGTCGACGATCAGAACCTCGCCACTGGTCGTCATGGTCGTCTCCTGACGGCCACCCCGAGGGTCGTCGATCCGCTCCTGCCCCCCTGGCAGCACTGTTACAAAACGATAACACACGGAATCGAACGCGAAATCGCGCTGATACCCAGCCCGCCCAGACTGCGAAGCGTGTCGCAGGCGCGACCCACAGGAACAGGCTGCCGGGGCACACGAAAATTCAAGACCACCCTCAACGTCATCGGAAAAGGAGACCGACATGGAGACTACGCAAACCGACATCGACACCGCCCGCTACGCCAAGTGCGTCACGACCTCGAAGCGCGTGCGCTGGGACATCGACCGGGACGTCATCCGCGGCCGGCAGTTCGACTTCGGCCGGAAGTTTCTGCCCGACCGGCTCTCGCTCGCCGACGAGCTGGTCTTTCTCACGCCGGACGAACAGCGTCTGGTGAGCCAGATCCAAGGCCGCAGCTACGCCAACATCTTTGGGCTGGTCGAGCGATTCATCGCGGCGAAGGTCCTCGAAGTGAGCCGCGACCACTGGCTCGGCGACCAGAACGCGCTCGAGGCGCTGATCCGCTTCTCCGACGAGGAGGTAAAGCACCAGGAGTTGTTTCGCCGCCTGGACCGGATGATGGCCCACGGCATGCGCGAAGGCTACACCTTCCTGCCCGAACCGAACGCAGTGGCCGGGGCGGTGCTGAGCAAGTCAAGCTGGGCGGTACTCGCGCTCACCTGCCACATCGAGCTTTTCGTGCTCGCGCACTACCGCGAGTCGATCGATCCGGACACGAATCTCTCCCTGTTGTGGAAGGACGTGTTCCTGTACCACTGGCGAGAGGAGTCGCAGCACGCGATCCTCGACGAACTGGAATGGCGGCGCGAGGACGCGCGACTCACGCCCACCGAGCGGGACAAGGCGGTCGACGACCTGATCGCGCTGGTGGGAGCGGTGGACGGCATCCTCCTGTTGCAGTCGAGCGCCGACGCGGAGTATTTCACTGCCATCGCCGGCCGAGCATTCACTGCGGACGAGACCGACATGATCCGGGCCGGTTTCCTGAAGGCGTACCGCTGGCAGTACATCGTCTCGGGCGTGATGGGGCCGCGCTTCCAGAAGATCCTGTTCGGCATGGTTGACGCCGCGCAAGCCGAGCGCATCGTCGCGGCGCTCGCGCCGCTGACGGCGGCAGTGCCGACCACGTCCAAGGTTGCGCTGTCGATGGCCGCTTGAGGATCCGCGAACCGACGGTCGGGGCCGACCGCTTGCCAACGACCACGCATCCAAGACCGAATTATCTATGAGGAGAAACATCATGAGTCAACTGTCAACTTTCGATTTCAACGGGGCCTTGCGCACCTTCCGACACGTCACCGAGGCCATCGTGCGCCGCTGGCGCCGTGCCACCACCGAGTCGGCGCTGAACGAACTCGACGCGCGCACGTTGCGAGACATCGGCATCGATCGCTCGGAGATTTCGTCGATGGCGGCGGAGTGGCATGGCGCCACACCTGCCTCGCGCGTCCGCGCGATCCGCTACTCGCTGGAAGCCGTGCTCTTCTGAGCATTTCGTCTCGCCACTCGCCGCCCCTTCGCTGACCGAAGGGGCGGTTTCGTTTGCGCCGTCCCGAGCGCACTCTGCATCGACGACATCGTCCTGCGCGCGTCCATTTCGTGGCCCCTCGCCGCGTGCGCGATCGACTCCGCACTCGATACAAACAGGCAACAAAGCGTGCCGATCGTGACATAGGCGCGATACCCCCGCCTCCTAGCATGGCCTGAATCGAGGCGCTCGATGCGCTACGAGCTCAAACGCCAACGGAGGCGACGTGAACAGGAAATTCATCGATGCATGGACGGTGACCGCGGCAGCAGCCGTCCTCATGGCCATCGCGATGGGCTCGCGCTCGTCGTTCGGGTTGTTCGTTTCACCGCTCAACACCGCTACCGGTCTGGGTTTGGCGACCATCAGCCTGGCCGGCGCTGTCAGCCAGCTCGGATCGGGGTTCGCGCAACCGTTCGTGGGTGCGGCGGGCGATCGTTTCGGCACCCCACGCGTCATCGCCGTGGGAGGCCTGTTGGCTGCCGCGGCATCCGTGGCGGTGACGGTAGCCGATTCCGCCGCCGGTCTGATACTCGCGTTCCTGCTCCTGGCGGTCGCGGGCACGGCAATCGGCAGCAATGCGCTGCTCCTCGCTGCCGTCAACCGTCACGCGCCGCAACAGCACCGCGGCCTGGCTGTGGGAATCGTGGGCGCAGGTGCTTCGGCCGGGCAATTGATCCTTGCCCCACCTGTTCAGGTGACGATCGCCACTGCCGGGTGGATCCCGGCGATGTATGCGCTCGCGGCACTCGCGCTCCTTGCGCTGCCGCTTGCACGGGCCTTCCACCGGCGTCCCGAATCGGCGGAACGCGTCGTTCCGGTACCGGTCAGCGTGCGCGACGCGCTGGTCAACCCGAATTTCTGGCTCGTCTGCGGCGGATTCTTCGTCTGTGGCTTTCACGTTTCATTTCTCTTGGCGCACATGCCCGGAGCGATCGAGTTGTGCGGGCTCCCGGCGAGCGTGTCGGGCGTATGGATTGCGGTGATCGGCGCATGCAACGTGGTCGGAAGCCTCGCTGCCGGCGCAGCGATCGAGCGGTACTCGATGAAGCGCCTGCTCATCTCGCTCTATGCATTGCGGGCGGTCGGGGTCGGGCTCTTCCTGCTGGCGCCGAAGACCGAGGCCACCGTGCTTGCGTTCGCCGTCTGGATGGGCCTCACCTACATGGCCACGCTTCCGCCGACGTCGGGACTGATCGGCAAGCTCTTCGGCACGCAACGGCTCGCAACCCTCCTCGGCGTCGTGATGCTGGTCCACCAGGTGGGTGCTTTCCTCGGCGTGTGGCTGGGCGGCGTCGTCCTCCAGGCGACCGGCAGTTTCGACTGGATCTGGTACGCCGACATCGGATTGGCGCTTATCGCCGCCGCAATCCACCTTCCGCTGCGCGAGCAACTTCAGGCGCGGCACACCGATCCGACCGTCATCGTCTACGGACGGCGGCCGGTCACGGTCGGGAGCTAGCCATGTGGCCCGCTCTTCGTTCGGTGACCAGCAAGTTCCGACTGCCCGGCGGCCGGCCGATGACGGTTCGACCGGTCGCGCCGACGGATCGCGACGACATTCAGGCGTTCGTCCGCGGCCTCGAGCCGGAAACCCGTCGCCGGCGGTACTTCACGTCGATTCGCGAGTTGTCGGAACCGATGCTCGAGGCCCTCGCGCATCCGGATCCTGCACGTGAAAGTGTCTTCGTCGCCGTCGCGGAAGACGACGCCCACCCGCGCATGGTGGGCCTCGCGCAATATGCGACTGCGGAACCTGCGAAGGACTGCGAGGTCGCGCTCGTCATCGCCGACGACGTGCAGGGTCAAGGACTGGGCTCCCGACTGATGGCCATCCTGCTCGATGCGGCGAAAACGGGCGGCTACCGACGTGCCGTCGGCGATGTTCTGCGGGAGAACCGCGCCATGATCACACTCGCGCGCCGGACCGGCTTCGACGTCGGGGTAAACGACGAAGACCCGGACCTGATCCGGATTGTCCGGCGACTCGACGATGGGTCGGGCCCCATGACGCGACCGAGCATCACGGATCTCGTCCGGCGAGGCGTCGATTCGCTTCGCTCCCTCGCGCCGCGTGCGCGAGGTGGCGGTCCCTCCGGGCTCGAGCCCGTCTAGGTTTCGATCGAGCCGAGGTGGCGCCGCAGCAGCTCGAACAGCGCGGACGGTTCGACCGGTTTCCTGAGGAGAGTGCCGACGCCACCGCGCGCGAGCTCGTCGTCGCTGATCTCGTCCGCGGAGCCGGTATACAGAACGATCGGCAGATCGGGCCGGAGCGCGTTCATTCGCCGCGCGAGCTCGAGGCCGGAGATCCTGGGCATGGTCTGATCCGTGACGACGAGATCGACGCGCATCGGGTCGCGCGCGAACCATGCCTCGGCCTCCGCCGGGTTGTGCTGCACCGTGGCATCGATTCCCCAGCCGGAAAGGAGCTCGCCCATGAATTCGCCGACCATCTGCTCGTCATCGACTACCAGCACGCGGCCGGCGAGTCGCGGTCGTCGCGGCATTGCTTCGCGCTCGATTCCTTCGTCCGGTGCCGTCGCCGTTTGCCGCGCAAGCGCAGGCAGGAGCACACGAAACGTCGTGCCCTCCCCTGGCCGTGCATCGACCAGGACGTGTCCCCCGTGGTCGTGCACCGTGCCGTGGACCATGGCGAGTCCCATGCCGGAGCCGCGCCCTACCTCCTTCGTCGAGAAGAATGGTTCGAAGATGCGATCCATCAGGTCATGCGCTATGCCCGCGCCGCTATCGTGCACCGCGAGCTCGACGAAGCGCCCGCCCACCTTTCGCCGGCAGGACGCGCAAACCGCCTCGACTGGATCGTTCGCACGGACGCTCACTCGGATTGCCCCGGCTCCCTCGATGGCATCGCGTGCGTTGATGCACAGGTTGAGGAGTACCTGCTCGATCTGCACGGGATCCATCGACACCGGCGGTACGTCGGGATCGAAAGCGGTCTCAAGTTCGATGCTCGCGGGCAGCGTCGGGCGCAGCAACTTGAGCGATTCGGTGGCGAGCGCTGCGAGCGACGCGGCACGCCGCTCTCCCCGCTGTCCGCGACTGAATGTGAGCATCTGGGCAATGAGGTCGCGCGCGCGCCGGGCGCCGCGCGCGGCCTGATCGAGATGGCGTTCGAGCTTCGCGTCGCCGAGCTCGTGCGCCCGCTCGCCTGCCAGCGCGACGTAACCCATCACGCTGGTCAGGATATTGTTGAAATCGTGGGCGATGCCGCCGGTCAGGTGGCCGATGGCCTCCATCTTCTGTGCCTGCCGCAGCTGGGCCTCGAGACGTGCGCGCTCCTCGTCGGCACGCTTGCGCTCGGTGATGTCGCGGGCGATCGCGAGCACGTGCGGCTCGCCGCGGTGCTGGAACGGAATCGCGTGGACCTCGGTCTGGAAGCGCTCGCCGTTCTTGCGGATCGCTTCGAGCTCGGCATGGCAGGTCTCGCCCGCGAGCGCCCGGCGCACCAGGTCCAACCGCCGTTCCGAATAATCGCGAGGATACGCGGGATGATCGTAGCCGCGACCGATCACATCGTCCCGCGACCACCCGTAGATGCGCTCGTACGCCGGATTGACGTCGACGCGCCGGAAGCGCGAATCCCAAAGGATCAAAGCGTCGGCCGAAGCGTTGAAGATCGCGCGGTACTGCTCCTCGCTCGCGCGAAGCGCCTCCTCGGCAAGCTTGCGCTCCGTGATCTCGCGGGTGAACGCAAGTACGCGACGATGTCCGCCGATCACGGCGCTCTTCAGGCGCACCTCGTCCCAGTGCAGGCTGCCGTCCTTGTTGCGGCGGTGCCACTCGAACTCGACGGTGCGCCCGAGCTTGGCTTCGCCCACCCGCCGACCCGCTTCCTCCCCGGTGTAGGGCGGCAAGCCGGAGCTGATCTGGCCGACGTTGATGCCGCACATCTCCTCGTGCGAATAGCCGGATGATTCGCAGGCCTTGGGATTCACGTCGACGATCGCCCCCGTGTCCCAGTCGTGCACGAAGATGGCGTCCTCGGCGGCCTCGAAGATGGCCCGGTAGCTCGCCTCCGATTCCCGCAAGGCCAGCTCGGCGCGCGTGCGCTCGATCTCGGCGGCGGCGCGCATCGCGAAGATCTGCAGGATGGACTCGATGCGTTCCGTATGCGGCATCGGCCGCCTTGACACCACCGAGATCAGGCCGAGCGGCACGCCGCGTCCATCGCGCAGCGGAAAGCCGGCGTAGCTTTCGGCGCCGACCGCGGCGAAATCGGCGTCGAGCGGAAAGCGCCGGCCCAGGTCCGACGGGTAGATGCGGTACTCCTGCCCGAGGACCGTTTCACAGGGCGTGCCGCGCATCGGATAGGCGAAGTTCTCGCGAATCGTGCCATCCATGCAAAGCGCCAACATCTGCAGCGTGCACGGATCGTTGCTCTTCGGCAGCGCAATGAATGCGATGTCAGCCCGGAGGATCGTCGCGAGATAGCGCACCAGCTCCGGGAACACCGCTTCGCCTTTTGCGCTGGAGACGGCGAGCGCCGCGCTGCGCAGCGCCTCCTCGCCGTGTGCGCGCTCGATTTCCGCGCTGACCCGCACCGCGAAAATCTTCAGCATCGATTCGGCGAGCCCGGCGTCGTCGATCCGCGTCCGGTTCATGGCCACCAGCAGGCCGAGCGGCTCGCCCGAGGAATCGTTGAGTGGGTACGCCGCGTAGCAGTCCATGCCCTTCGCGCGGAAGATCGTCCCCGGGGGGAACTGCGATGCGACCCCCGCTTCGACAAAGCGGAACTCGCGCCCGACCACGGCAGCACAGGGCGAGCCGGCGAGGGGATACTCGAATTTCCTGAGCAGCTTGCCGTCGAGCCACGCGCCCAGCGTACGCAAGCGCGTGCGCTCGTCGTCGGAGAACACTGCGACGAAGGCGACGTCGACGCCCAGGATCGCGGCCAACTCGCCAACCAGATCCTCGATTACATCGGGACCGCCGACTCGCGACACCGCGAGTGCGGCGCGGCGCATCGCCTCCGCCATACGATGGGACGGGAGCGCCGCATGCGCTTCCGGCAAGGCTTTTCCAGCGCGCATGGCTTCCATGTCGAATGCTCTCGGCAGGATGGGACCAGATCGAGTCTAGCGCCAAAAACTGCCGCCAGGTTGCGGCGTTACCTGCCGGTAACCACTGAAACGCGCCGGTTACAGATCGAATCGCCGTGCGGCGCTCACCTGGCCGCTGTTACGATGGACATTCTTGTCGCCACCCCGTCCGGGCAACATCGTCGAGCGAGCGCCGGATGGCCTGCCGGCTAACCGCAAGCTCGTCGGCGCGGCAACAAGCACGGCGGCATATGTACGACAGCGCACAGACCGCGAGACGTCTCCCGGCTAGGCTTCACAACATCCGAGGACCATGAATACAACCCGACCGAATACGAGCGCTGTCCTCATCTGCCAGGGTTCGTGTCCTGGTCGCGCGCGTCCTGCAGTGACTCTTGTTCCCCGCCTCGTCTCTTGGGCGGGTGATGTTCGAATTTTTCTATCGAAGGAGAAAACGTGAACGCGATGAAAGTACTGGGAATCGTACTGATCGTTGGTGGAATCCTGGGGTTGGCCTACGGCGGCTTCACCTACACGAAGGAGACCCATCAGACCACGATCGGACCCCTCGTGTTATCGGTGACCGACAAGGAGACGGTGAACGTGCCGATCTGGGCTGGTGTGGGGGCCATCGTGATCGGCGGATTGCTCCTGGTCTTCGGGAACAAGAAGAGCTAGCGACTGCACCGAACGGACCAGGATCGCAAAGAAGCCGTTCGCTGCGATCACCTTGCCTTCCTTTGGCTGCTTGCATCCTTGGCAATCGGCCCGCTTTCCGTCCGAATGCGAGGTTACCGTAATGCTACGGTACCGTTGCGTTGCGTTCTTGCGCGTGTTAGCCTGCGGACGCGTCGGCTCGCAATGACCGCGCACCACCCCACCCGAGGAGAACGCCTTGAACAGAAAAAATGCCGCGGCGGTTGGCAGCGTTCTCGCACTGGCACTCGCTGCCGCACCAATCTCATCCGTTTTCGCATCCGACCGGCACCATGGCGGGTATGGCGGCTACGGCCATGGCGGCTACGGCTATGGCGCGTATGGTTATGGTTACAACCCCGTTGTCGGCCTCGCGGCGGCGCTCGTCGGCGTTGCCGCGACGATCGTCACCGCGCCGATTGCCATCCTGGCCGCGGCAGCCCGCGCCCCGTATTACGGGCCGGGACTGGACTATTACGCTGCGCCGGGGAGCTACGACGTACCGCCCGTGGCTCAAGGCTATTATGGCTCGCCTGCGGCCCCGCTTTACTATCGGCCCCCGGCCGTCGGTCCTGCCTATTACGGCCCACCCGCGGTGAACTACTACAGACCGGCGGTCGCACCCTATTACCGACCGCCCGCCCCTGTCTATTACCGACCGCCGGTCGCCGCGTACTACGGGGCCGCACCGGGTCGTGGCTATTACGGTTCTCCCGGTCGCGGCTATTACGGTCCTCAGGGCCGTGGCTACGACGGATCATCGGCTGTGCCTCGTTACGCGCAGACGGCTCCTCCAGACTACCGCCAACCGGCACCCGTCAACTATGCGTCCCCAGGGCGCTACTACAACTACCCGCGATAGACGCATTGCCGGATGAGACGTTCGCCGTCGAACGCGTCGGCCCCGCAGCGCCTCGCAAAATCAACGGCTCCGGAGGTTCCCGTCGCGGCCCCGCGTCGCGGCGGCCGTCCGTCGCGAACCGAAGCGGAACTCCTCAGCGAACGGATTCTCGACGCCGCAACGGCGTTGTTCTTCACCGCAGGCTATGGCGCCACCACGATCGAAGCCGTCGCCAAACGGGCGCGGATTTCGAAGCGAACGCTCTATCACCGCTTCGATGACAAGTCGGCGCTCTTCAGCGCGGTCGTCCATCGCACCATCAACCGTCTGCGCCCGCCGGCGCAAGTGCCACTCCTCGACGGCGCCAACCTGCAGGAGATCCTGCAGCGACTGGCTGGGCTGATCCTGCGCGCAGCGGTTTCCGCGCCGGCCATCGCGTTGCACCGGCTGATTGTCGCGGAGTCGGGTCGATTCCCGAAGCTCGCTGCGGTCGTGACCGAACAGGGCGGCGCCGAGGAAGCCATCATGCTCATCGCCGGGGTGCTGGAGCGCGAGGCGCGCGCGGGGCGCCTCCCGCTGGATGCCCCGATCTTTGCCGCGCAGCAATTCCTGCACATGGTCATCTCGTGGCCACAAAGTCGCGCGATGGGGCTCGGCGAGCCGATGACCCCGGCTGAACTCGACACGTGGGCGGGCAACGTCGTCAACCTGTTCCTGAATGGCTGTCGCGAATGGATACCGGGGAAGTCATGAGATAGTGCGACCCGCGCTAGCGCCGAGTCGCTCCGCGGCCAGACGTGGCAGAAGGGCCGCTGCAGTTCTGAAGCCCCGCAATGAAGCGGCCCGACACGGGCGCGACCCGAACTCGTCGTTGGCTGGATGACTCCGTCGGTGGCGCGACGACGTGTTGAGCGCTTCCGGAGCAACGTTCCCGCGCGCGCCACCTCATCCTCGATGGCGGTGATCGCCCGCTCCAGTTCCGCTTCGGTCGGTGCGCGATGCCGGAAGTGTTCGCGAGCCGTCCTGTGCGATCCGATTTCGAGCATAACCAGCCCCTCCGATGCGGAAGCATTTCCCGTGGCGACGCCGGTTCGTTCCTCCCCGACGACAAGCAGCGTCGCTTGCACGCCCAAGGTCGGAATCCGGCTTCTCCTGGCGCAGTAGCACCTGCGCATCTCCGGTTCGGCAGCCGCGAGGCCGCCTACACTCGATCGACATGACGTTGATCTTGGCCAGGGACGTGCGGTCACGGAATCGTCTTTCAGGAGGACCGACGGTCGGCTACCGGCGATCAATGGTAAGCCGCCCGGAACCGTGGGCCCTTGGCATGCCTCTCGCCGAAGCGGTCCCATTTCTGGTTGCTGATGGCACCAAACAATTGGGAATGGGCTGCTGGCGTTACTGGATGCCGATCCAGGCGGGGGCGATGGCGGTGCCGCGCCCGGCGCCGTAGCCGAAGTAGATGTTCAGCCCGGCGAGCGGCTCGAGATAGCGGGCATTGCGCAGCCCGCCGGCATCCATCGGAGCGAACGCCATGCTCTTGATGAGCGACCTCACGGTCTCCTTGGCGGCGACATCGTCGCCGGCGAAAAACACCGGCACGGTCGCACCGTCCAGCTTGGGGCCCCCGGCGACGACTTGCGCGAACACCGTATTGAATGCCTTGACGACCTTCGCGCCCGGGAACGCCTTCTGGATCTCTTCCGCCGCCGAAGTGCTGTGGCCGATGGTGAGACCCGCGTAATCCGCGGTGAGCGGGTTGGTGACATCGATGATCACTTTGCCGTTCAGATCGCCGGCAGACCGCAGTGCGGCCACGGCGTCCGGGTAGGCCGTGGCTACGACGACCACGTCTGCACCATCGGCAGCAGCCTTGTCCTTGAAAACCGCACCGGTCGTGCGCGCCAGTTCCTTCGCCTTGTCGGCGTTTCTGCCCGTGATCGCCAGCGCGTGCCCCGCCCTGGAAATCCGTGTTGCCAAAGCCGAACCCATGTTGCCCGAGCCGATCAGCGTGACCTTCATTTGCTACCTCCGTTGGTTGGTTTCTCGCGGGATCGAAGTCCATCCGGTCGCGATGGAGGCATTACACCAGTTGCTGGAATGTAAATAAACATCCAGAATGACAACTCACTGTTTACTTATGAACAATAGTCATGGCGATCGACGTACTGACGGGCATGCGCGTGTTCACCACCGTGGTGGACGCCGGGAGCTTCGCGAAGGCGGCCGACAAGCTCGATCTCTCGCGCGGCATGACCTCCCGCTACGTTGCCCAAATCGAGGCGCATCTGGGCGTGCGATTGCTCAACCGCACGACACGACGGCTGTCGCTCACCGAATCGGGCAACGACTACTATCAGCGCGCGACACAGGTGCTGGCCCTCGTCGACGAGGCCGAGCATGCGGCCGCGCACGAAGCGGCGAAGCCCAGTGGCACGCTGCGCGTCAATACCTCGGTGGCCTTCGGGGCCCGTCACATGGGCGGGGCGATCAGCGCCTATCTGCAGCGCTATCCGGAGCTGCGGGTCGACCTGACCCTCAACGACCGCGTCGTGGATCTTGTCGAGGAAGGCTTCGATGTTGCCGTGCGGATCGCACGCCGGGTCGATCCCGGTCTGGTCGCCCGGCCAATCACTCGTGCACGCATGGTGGCCTGCGCGTCTCCCCAATACATACGTCGGCACGGCACGCCGAAATCACCGGCCGACCTCGTCCGTCACAACTGTTTGACGTACGCGTACGCGGGGCTGCAGAACGAATGGCATTTCGCGCGCGGGAAGCGCGAGGAAACTGTGAAGGTCGGCGGCAACCTGCATGGGAACAATGGGGACATCCTGTCCCGAGCATCCGCGGATGGCCTCGGCGTGATCGTTCAACCCACATTTCTGGTTTACGAACTGCTCCAAGCAAGAAAGCTGGTCCGGCTCCTGGAGGGCTGGGAGGCGGATGAATTGACGATCTTCGCGGTGTATCCCAGCCGGCAATTCTTGCCACCGAAGGTGCGGACGTTCATCGACTTCATGGTGGAGCGCTTTGCAGATAATCCCTATTGGGACCGGGGCATCGTGTAAACGTGTTCGGCTGCGACCAACCCGTGAGATTACACCGCAGTTCGCTCGGCGACCTCCAGCGCGGCATCGAGCTCGTTCCTGTCGGCTATGGGAGCGCGGCGTTTGGGCCGATTTCGAAGGCCATGGAGGCGGCCTATCAAATTGCGGCACCGGCTACCACAGGAACAGCCGTGCGGACGCGTAAGTTCAACGGTCGCGCTGTTCGGAGGGGACCGGCAATTCTGAAACCAGTGGGCGTCG
>CAWELU010000025.1:0-12727 GCA_963809965.1 uncultured beta proteobacterium | reverse complement strand
CCTTGTTCCGCTCCCTGCATGCCACACCGCCAGGAATCGGCAAGAGAATCAGCGTCTTCCCGGACTTGCGAACCGGCACCTGAGCGCGTGGACGGCCTCTTTCTTCGTCGGGACGATATGTGCGCTATAGCACATACGATTTAATCCAAATCAACGGACGCGATCGATGAACTGGGTACATTCGATTCGGGGGGGCGGCTAGCCCCATTGCCCGTTCCCCGTCCTCGGGAGGGCTGGATGTCGGTATCGCACTTGTGTCGGCCGGGCCCGGAGGCGCGACTTGCGTTCAGCGACGGGAAGCGTGCGGTCCCCGAACAGCCCACGCCGAGGCAAAACCGCCTCCTTGCAGCACTGCCAGTGGGCGACTATGAGCGTCTGCGGCCGCATCTGAAGCCCATTCCTTTGCCGCTGGGCGCGACCGTTCACGGCGCCGGCGATCGGGAAAGCCACCTGTATTTCCCAACCGCAGGCATCGTTTCCCGGTTCGGCGTGACGGCGAGCGGGGCGTCGAAGGAGTTTGCGGTTACTGGCAGCGAAGGCGTGATCGGCGTTGCATCGTTTCTGGGTGGTGAAAGCACGCCGACCTGGGCCGTCGTTCTGAGCGCGGGCCACGCTTATCGGTTGGGGGTGGACCTGCTGAACAGCGAGTTCGAGCACGACAGCCCACTGCCCCGTCTACTGCTGTGCTACATCGAGGCGCTGATCGCGCAAATCGGGCAGATTGCGGTGTGCAGCCGACACCACTCGCTGGACCAGCGATTTTGCCGCTGGATCTTGTCATGCCTGGACCGGTTGCCCTCGAACGACCTGACGATGACGCAGGAGCTGATCGCCGATATGCTGGGTGTGCGCCGCGAAGGTGTCACCGAGGCCGCTGGAAGGCTGCAACAGGCGGGGCTGATCCACTACCACCGCGGTCACATTGCCGTACTCGATCGCCCCCGACTGGAAGCACAGGCATGCGAGTGTTATGCGGTTATCAAACGGGCTTATGACCAGCTGCTCGGCCCGCAAATCCTCATTGGATGACGATCATCGGCACTTGCCCTTGCGCCAGGACCGCGCAAGAGGGCAGAACGGATCGGACCACGGTCCCCTCATTTGTCCCGTTCCCCACCGTGCTGCTCACCTCTTTCCCTGCCCTGATCGGATTCCTGTGCGGACCCTTTCCCTTGCGGTCCCTTATCCTGGCCTCTTGACCTTGGAGCTGGGTGCTAGCGGCGCATCCGGACGCCATTGCTCGCGTACCAGTTGTCGCCCTGGTAGACCCAGAACATGCCGCTCTGCCTCGCTCGATGTTGGGCTGATCGGCTCAACGGTTCCAGATCCAATGGTCGCGGTACGAATTGGCTATTACTCCATGTGGCGGGATGGAGTACAGGCAGGTCATGAGTAGAATGGTCGGTCCAATGGATATGCTGGGAACGGCGTGTGAGTGACAGCTTTGCTGATGTTCGTGGCGAAGAACGGGTGATGCGCTTAGCACTGGTTGTTGGAATTGTCTGCGCACTGTTCATGTGGGGCTGTGCAGGGCTGGGAGCCCCGCCACCCGGCGCGCCATCCCGGAGCGGTCCGCCGCAAGGGGGGACCGAAGTCGTGACCCCTAAGATCACTCAGCCCTCGCTTCCGAGCGTGCCGTCTCCGACTGCCGCAACGCAGGCAGGAATCGCTGCGAGTCAGCCGGCGAGTGGATCAGCCACGCCGTCGACGGCCGCTCCCACTGGCCAGATCGCTGACACGGCAGCCCCGCCTGTTGCGAAGGCGCCCGCGAAGATACCCGCGACTCCCGCTCCCGCTGCGCAGTCGGCAAAAAAGGAAAGCATCCCTCCGGACATCGCAAGGCCGAAGGCGCCGCCGCTGGACCTGGCCTCTCTGGAACAGCGACTCAAGGACACCAAGGCCATTGGCGTGCTCACCAAGATCGCCCTCAAGAACCAGGTCGATGACCTGCTGGATCAATTCCGAGCCTATTACCAGGGGAAGTTCAAGACCGACCTGGCCAATCTCCGGCGATCGTATGATCTCCTGGTTCTCAAAGTATTGTCGCTCTTGCAGGACAGCGATCAGGCACTGGCCGCGGCGATCGTGGCTTCGCGCGAAGCGATTTGGGGCATTCTTGCGGATCCGGCGAAGTTCGCAAAGATCTGACTCGAGGGGGGAGACACCATGAGGAAACCGGCGACGGCTCTGGCGATTGCAATCTTGACCGCCGCATGTTTCGCAACGCCTTCGCTCGCGGCCGACGACGAATCGACAAGGAAGGACTTGTTTACCGTGATCACTTTGCAGGGCCTGCCATGCGGTCAGGTCGTCAGCATCACAACGCGAGCCGAAAACGATCACATTGCATCATGCAAGGATGGGAACCGTTATCACGTTTTCCTCAACGCGGAGGGGCGAGTGGTGGTCGAGAAGCAATGAGGGCCAATCGATAACAGAAGCAACTTCGTCGCGCCCGGGCGGGAAGCCAGTGCCAGGGGGGGCGGATCACAGGTTGGCGACTGTGACATCAGACGGAAGGATTCAAGCATGATGAACTTCGGATACCACAGCCTCTTGGGCGTGCTGATACTCGCAGGCGACATCTGGGCGATCATCAATATTTTCCAAAGCGCGGTTTCCAATGAGAAGAAACTGATTTGGACGATCGCGGTGGTGCTCCTGCCTGTATTGGGCTTGATCCTGTGGTACTTCCTCGGACCACGGACGGCATGGCAAGGCGTCAGGCGCTGGTACCCGACGTGTCGATCACCGGTGCGCGCTCCGAACTGGGCGGCATCCTCGCACGGCAACGCGAGGCGGTGCGCAGCAATCAACGCGCACATCAACGTTGCCGGGCAGCAGGCGAACACGCTGCTGCACGACGGGCACGCCTGGAAGGACTTCGCCCGCACCGCGCTGGCCGGAACACGTCGTGCGATGCGCTCGGCGCAGGCGGGCGGCGCGCCGATGCTCGTGCACGCGAGCTTTGCCTTCGTGCATGCCGTCGAGCGTGGCGCCAGCGCTGAAGGAACCGCTGCGCTCGTCGGTCGAGGCCATACTCGAATGCGAAACGCTGGCGCTGTCGGGTCCGCTGCCCGCCTGCGTCGTGCGCCTCGGCTATCTGTACGGCCCGGAGAGCGCCGATCTGCGCGCCTATCGCACCGCCTTTCGTCTCGGCCGGCCGTACTGGTCCGGTCCGTCCAAGGCGCGGCAGTACCACCTCCATCAGTTCGATGCCGCCACGGCCTTGGTCGCCGCGGCAAGACCGCGAAACGCGGGCAAGATCCTCTACGCCACCGACGGTCACGCGGTCCCGTTCATGAAGCTGATGGATGCGTTCGCGCATCGGGTCGGCCGGCGAACCCCGCTGCACCTGCCGTTGTTCTCCAAGCCCTTGGCCAAGGTGATCGTTCGCGAGGAACACATGCAGCAAACGGCACTCCCGATGCCGCCTCGGGCGCCGATGCCACACGTGCCGGGATGGAAGCCGAAGTTTCCGGACTACCGGGAAGGGCTCGATCAGGTCATCGAGGCCTGGGGCAACTGAGCACGCGACCGTCCTGGCGACGAGTGGAAACCCGCCGGAAAAAGGCCTGCGGACACGTCTGCGATGCGCGTTGCAGGCCGTGGTACGAGCGCGGTGTTACTTTCTCTTCGCGGTCTTCTTGGCGACCTTCTTGACGGTCTTTTTTGCCACGGCCCTCTTTGCGGTCTTTTTGGCCGCCGGTTCGCTGGCCGTCTTCATGGTGGCGCCCTTCACCTTCCGCGCTGGTTGCGGGTTCGATACCTGCTTCACGGCTCGTTTCGCCACCCTTTCCACCGCAGCCACTGCGCCCCGCACCGAGCTCTTGACGGACTTGACGGCATCTTTCGCCGCCTTCCGGACCTTCTTCTCGATGGGGCCCTGTGCGACCTCTTTCTCGGCCTTCGACTTGTGGCGCATGTCCGCGGTGTGGGCGCGCTTGTAGGTCTGGATGTCTTTGAACTGGCCGCTCTCGTCGCGGACGGCATAGAGCTTGGTGCCGGTTCGGCTTCTCATGGTTGTACGACGCGTGGCCATGGTTCCTCCTGTCTGGGAATTGGGGCGTCGGCGCAGGATCGCGCCGGACATCTGCAATTATTCACGACGTAGTACCGGCTGTCAGCACCGCTCTTGCGTCAGAGCCGCAATTTGACGCATGGCTCGCGCCGCATCGGCGGTGTCCGCGGACTCGTGCGCCTCGATCGGCCGCTCCACCGCGACACCGGGAAGATGACGCGGGCCGCGAAGTGCTGAATGCTGCTGCGGATGATGCGGCCGGGCGGGCGCAGGGCGGCAGCCGTCGCGCCAAGGAATGCAGCGCCCACGGGGATCGCCGAGAACAGGACGACCTGAAGTACGCTGGGGAGCATGCTCAGTGCTCGCGGGTAGCGATGGAAGCTACGCGTCCGTGGGCGTGTCGACGGTCAGTGACCCGGTTTCGAGCGCGCGTTCCGCCAGCGCCTTCAGCCGCGCGTCCTGGTTGCGCTCCAGCGCGCGCAGGGCGCGCCGCGTGCGGCGCATCGCCATCGAGATGAAGATGCGCGCGTTGTCGAGGTCGGCCGCGGCCTTGTCCACGCCGCCCGCCTTTGCCGATGGCCCAGGTGGCGCGCGAGAGCGTCGCCGTCGAGAGAAAGATGTCGATCGCCGCGTTGGCGAGGCGCTCCTGGTGGAACTGGCGCTCGATCACGTCCTTGCCGTGCTCGATCAGCAGCTTCTCGACGGCGACGCGCGAGGTCGTGGACGGCCTTGGCCACCATCTCCGCCTCGTCCTTCAGCGCCTCGTGCACGCGCGTGAAGTCGGGCTTCACGAGCTGCCGCTTCACCCGCCCGCCGATGTAGGAGCCGATGGCGCCCAAGCGAGCGCAGCGGATCCCGGAACGCCTTGCCCAGCTGCCTTCAGCTGCTCGCCGGGCTGCTGCAGTCCCGGACAGCGCGATGAGCGCGCGCAGGATCTCGTTCGTGCCCTCGAAGATCAGCATGATGCGGGAGTCGCGCACGGCCTGCTCGTACGGGTACTCCTTCGAGTAGCCGATGCCGCCGGCGATCTGCTGCGCATCGCCCGCCGCGCGGAAGGCGAGCTCGGAGGCGAACACCTTGCACGCCGCCGTCTCCAGCGAGAAGTCGATGCCGCCGCGGTCGACCATCGACGCGCAGGTCATCCACCCGGCGTCCGCCGCGTAGCAGTCGGCGGCGGCCAGCGCGAACTTGTGCTGGATCATCTCGAACGAGCCGATCGGGCGGCCGAACTGCTTGCGCTCCTTCGCGTAGGCGAGCGCGTAGTCGAGGATCCTGCGCGTGCCGCGCGACGATCCGGCGGCAAGCCCGAGCCGCCCGGAGTTCAGGATCTCGAGCGCGATCCTGAAGCCGTCGCCGACCTCGCCGAGGCGGTCCTCGACCGGCACCCGCACGTTCTCGAACGACACGGAGCGCGTGTCGCTCGCCTTGATGCCCATCTTCTCCTCGATCTTGCCCAGCGTGATGCCGGGCGCGTGCGCATCGACGATGAACGCGGTGACGCGCTGCTTCGTCTTGCCGTCCACCTCGACCGGCACCTTGGCGAACACGGTGAAGACGCCCGCGTAGCCGGCGTTGGAGATCCAGATCTTCTCGCCGTTCAGCAGGTAGTGCGTGCCGTCCGCGCTGGGGGTGGCCGTGGCGCGCATGGCCTGCGCGTCGGAGCCCGAGCCGGGCTCGGTGAGGCAGAAGGCGGCGACGCGCTCGCCGGTCGCGCATTGCGTGAGCCAGCGTCGCTTCTGGTCGTCGGTGCCGAAGAGCGTGATCCCCTTGCAGCCGATGGACTGGTGGGCGCCGAAGTACACCGCGAGCGAGGCGTCGGTGGTGCCGACCTCGCCGAACACGCGGCTGAAGAGCAGGGCCGAGGCGCCGAATCCGCCGTACTCCTCGGGGATGTTGAGCCCCATCATCCCCAGCTCGGCCATGCCGGCGCGAACGTCGTCGCCGAAGCGGCCCTCGCGGTCGAGCCGGGCGGTGTCCACCGTGGCCGACGCCCACGCGCGGAAGGAATCGAGAATCGCGGTGAGGCTTTCCTTGTCCGCAGGGGCGAGCTCCGGGAAGGGAAAGACGAGGTCCTCGCGAATCTCGCCCAGGAAGACGCCCCGCGTGAACGAGGGGTTGTGCTCGGGATCGGCGAGATGGGCGGTCATGGATCGTCGCTCGGAATTGGATAGACTTCCACTCTATCCCGAATCCAGCGGTGCCGCAGCACGCGACGGGGTTGCCAGCGAGAAAGGGTGTTTCCCTTGCCGAATGGTGTGTTCGCCGTCGTACGGATCTCAACTCTACGTCAGCGTAAACTTAATTTGGCGGAGCGGGACGCAAGGTGCTCTTGTTCTGCACCGCACGCAGTTGCAGCGAATGAGGAGACGATTCAACGGAATCGACGGCATTCATGTATTACGTCGTTGAAACCGCCACGCAGTTCAGCCAAGTGTCGACATGTCGTATCTCGGTCTTGACCCGGTATCCATCTCCCCAGGTACGTCGATGACTCCGTCTCGGTACCTGGCTGCCTGCATCTTGCTTGTGACCTGGAGTTCCGCAATGGCAATCGACGAGCCCGCATACACGGTGGTCCGCACGGATGACGCGTTCGAGGTGCGCCGCTACGAGCCCTATGTCGTGGCGGAAACTGTTGTCAACGCTGCGGCCGAGGATGCCGGGAACCAGGGCTTTCGCATCCTCGCTGGGTACATTTTCGGACAGAACAAAGGGTCGCGTAAGATCGAGATGACCGCTCCGGTGGCGCAAACGCCCGCGACGATTGCGATGACGGCACCCGTGGCACAAAGTGCAAGCTCCGGTGGTTACGTCATCCAGTTCGCGATGCCCCGAGAATGGACGCTTGAAACCCTTCCGGAGCCGACCGACGCTCGTGTGACATTCCGGGAGATCCCGGCAAGGACAGTTGCTGTCATCAGCTACTCCGGGACCTGGTCGCAGAGCAACTATGAGGAGAATTTGACGAAGCTCAAGGACGCCATGGCGAAAGCCGGTCTTATCTGGCACGGGGAGGCGATCTGGGCGCGGTATGACCCACCCTGGAAACCATGGTTCTTGCGACGCAACGAAATCTTGCTTGAACTTGATTGAGCGCGGGGACCCGTCATCTTGGCGGTGACGGCAATTGGTGCGTCGTCACAAGGGCGCGGCGTTGACGTGTTTCGCGGCTACGGTTCGCAAGCTCCGATCCGCAACCGATGCAGTGGCAGCACCGATCTCTGACGCTCGGGCATGAGCCGTCCCGCCCGACGGCGGAAAGCCGGACGTCAGCGCAGCGCGAGATCGACGCGCGAAGGTGTCGCGGAAGGCGCCGCTGCGCCGCGCGGACCGGCGTCAGCAGCCGGCACGGTCCCGTCGGCGGAGAGCCGCGGCGCGGTAAGGAACAGGCGCTCGCCCGCGATGCCCTTTGCCGCAAGCGCGTCCTTCACACCCTGTGCGCGCGCGTTTGCGAGAAGCAGCAGCGCGTCGTCGTCGACCTTGGCGTCGGCGAGCAGCATCGCCTCCATCTCGGCGGGCAGGAGGTCCTTGAGCATGCCGATCACGTTGCGCGGGCGTTCCTTGATCGACGACTCGCGGTAGGCGGCAGTGAGCCAGCGCGCGCGCTCGTCTGCCCCGATCACGACGAGGTCCACCGATGCCGGCGCGTTGTCGGCCGCCGCCAACGACTTCATCTTCTCGCGCTTCAGCGCAGACTCGACCGCCGCGCGGCGCAGCGCCTCGCGGTCACCTGCCGGATCGGCACGCCCGCCGATGTCGAGCCTCAACGCCGGCCGGTCGGCAAGCGCCTTGCCGAGGGTGTCGAGGCGCGTCTGCGCCTCGGCGCCCAGCGCCGCGCTCCCTGCCGCGAATGGCACTATGGACAGTTCCTCGCCCCCGCCGAACACGGCGGACAGGAGCGCGAACGGTGCGGTCACCGCCTTTGCGATCAGGTTGACGATCACCCGGATGATGAGGCCGCCAACGGAGAACTCCGGATCGTCGAGCGATCCCGAGATCGGCAGCTGGATTTCGATCACGCCCCGCGCGTCCTTGAGCAGGGACACCGCGAGCAGCACCGGCAGCTTGGTTGCGGTCGGACTGTCGATGCGCTGCGGATTGAACGTGAGCTGGTCGAGAACCAGGCGGTTCTCGGCGGTGAGCTTGCGGTTCTCGACCCGATAATGCACGTCGAACGTGAGCTTGCCCCGCTCGATGCCGTAGCCTGCGTACTTGACGGAGTACGGCGTGAGTGGCGGCAGGTCGACATCGCGTGCCTTCGCGGCGATGTCGAGCGACAGTTCCTTCGCAAACGGATGGATGTGGCCGGACACCTCCACCGGCGCCGTGCTGTCGATGCGCGCGGCGATCGCGATGTCGCCCGCCTGCTCGGCCGACATCGTCGTCACGCTGCCGGTGACGTCGGTGAGGTTGGCCGAATAGTTCGGGCGCACGAAGAAGTCGGAGAAGTTCACGCTGCCGCGTGCGAGATCGATCCGACCGATGGTGATCGGCAGCGCTTCGCGCGCAGGCACCCCGTCGGCAGGTGGCACGGCGGACTTGGCGTCTGGGCCGGGCTCGGGTTCGGCGCCCGGCGTCAGCAGCCGCGCGAGGTTGAGCGTGCCGTCCTGGTAGACGATCACGCGCGCGTAGTAGTCCTCCACGCCGATGCGGCCAACGGTCGCGCGGAAGGGCTCGGTCGCGACGTCGATGGCGTCGAGGGTGAGGCGCTTCCAGCGTGCGAGATCGGTGGCCGTCGGCTTGTCGAGCGCCGCGAAGTCGGCGAGGGCGACGTCGCCCTTCCACGCCGCCTTGACCGGCGCACCCTCGGGGACGTCGACCGCGACGTTGCCCTTCGCGGCGATGGTGCCGCCGGTCAGCGACACATTGACATGCGATTCGACATAGGGCCGCACGGTCACGAGGTCAAGGCCCGACACGTCGAGCTGCCCGGATGCCGACACCGGATTTGTCGCTACTGACCCGTTGAACGCGACGCGCCCGCGCTGGCCCACGCGCGCGTGGAGCGACATCTTTGACTTCGCGCCCCGGGCGTTCGTGTAGTCCGAGGCGTTGAGCGCAAAGTCGCGGACTGCGAGCTTGACCGCGGGCTCCGGCATGCGATCCTCGACGTCGATCGACGCGCGCTCGACAACGAGCGTACCGAACGTGGCTGTCCATGTGGCTTCGTCCTGTCCCGTACCGGTTGCTTCCGTCGTCTTCACCAGACGCGCGGCGTCAAGCGACCCGTCGCGATCGCGCTGGAGCTTTATCGTTGCGTTCCGGCTTTGCAGCTCGGCAACGTTCACCTTCCGCTCGCGAAGATCGACGGCGACACCTCCGGCGGTGACGGCCGGAAAGCGCCAGATCGGCTGCCGGCTTCCGGGATAAGCCAGCGCAACGTCCACGACCGACGCGACGCCATCGGACAGCTTGACGTTGCCGTCGGCGCCGAGGGCGAAATGCCCGGCGAGGTCGAGCGAGCCCTTCTGCACGTCGACCGCAAGCACGTCCTTGTAATACGGGAACAGCAACCCGAGCGAGAACTTCGTGAGGTCGAAGGTGCCGGTCGCTGCGGGTACCAACAGCTCGACGTCGGCCTCTCCCTTGAACGTCGCGATGCGGTCCTGCGAGACAAACGAGAGCGTGACATGCGCCTTCTCGCCGGCCTTCGTCGACAGGTTGGTCGCATCGACCACGACGTCGGCGAGCGACGAGCGGAACGTGGAGGTCTCGTCGGCAAGCGCGATCGTGCCGCGCGTGAGGGCGGCCTTCGCGACGGTGACCGACCACGGCTCGGCCGAGACTGCGGCGGCAGTTGGCTTCGTGGGGGCGGAATGCGGGACCGCATCGGGTGTGACGCCGAACAACGGCTGAGCGAGCTCGAGCGTGCCGTCGCCCAGGCGCCTGATGTCGACGGCCGGCGCGTCGACGGTGATCGATGCGATACGCACTTCGCGGGCGAACACGTCGACGCGGTCAAGCGCGAACGCGATCCGCTCGGCGGAGGCGAGCGACGAGCCGTCGAGACGCCTCAGCGCAAGCCCATCGATGCGCACGTCGCCGCGCACCTCGAGCTTGCGCTCCCCGGGCGCGCCGTCGAGGAACACCATCCTGAGGCGAGTCGTCAGCGTGCCGCCGGCCAGATCGACGCGTGGCTTCGGCGGCAGGTACGCGACGTAGTCCCTGAGCGGCAGCGCGTCGAACTCGACGTCGATCGCGGCCTCGCGCGGCTCGGCGAATGGCACCGTCGTGCCACCGAGCGCAAAGTGCGAGCCATTGAACGCACCCTCGAGGCGTGGGGTGACGCGGATGTCGGTCTGGTACGGAAGTGACGACAGGAACGGGATGCCGATCGCGAGTTTCTCGACGCGGTGCTTTCGCCCGGTCGTGCCGTCGTCGAACTCGACCGATCCGTCGTCGATCTCGATGTTGTTGAGCGAGAAGGGTGGCGTCGGTCCTTCGGAACCGGCAAGCACCTTGTCGATCAAGTCCTGCACGCTGTAGCGGCCATTGCGGTCGCGCGCGAGCGAGACGGTGGGGCGCACGAGCTTGAGTGCGTCGAGTACCGGCGCGCGGTGCCACACCGATGCCGACGAGAGGTTGGCGGTAAGCTCGTCGAGCGCAAGGAGCGGCACGGCTCCCGCCGGTTCGGCGATGGCGAGCTTGTGGACGGTAATGCGTAGCTGCAGCGGATTGAACTCGACTGCCTCGACCGTCGTCTCGCGCCCGAGCGCTTCGGTGAGGCGCGACTCGAGCTGGCCGCGGATGATCGGCGGGACGGCAAGCCATGCGAGCAGCGTGAGCGCGACGAGCGCGCCGGCGGCCATCACGAGCCGGCGAAACCAGCGGCGGCTCGCGGGTGGCGATGACGACAGGGACAAATCGGCGGACATCTTGCGAACGCACCCGACGCGCATTCCATCCGCGCCAGGCTCCGTTCCTCCATTCTAGTCGCCGTGCGCTGCGCCCGCGCAGCAGCGGGCGTCGGGTCCGCGCTCCGGTTCCTGCCCGGGACCCCGAACCGATTACGGCGGGCGATCGTGCTGTCAGCGGCATGGCGCGATCGAATAAGCTTCAGCCAACGCTGATGAGGCTGTCTTGTAGTAGGCCTCGCCTTCGCTCTCCGCCGTGCAGGGTGGCGCCGAATCGGTCCCAGCTGCGCCAATTTGCGATGTGGGGCAGGAGAATGCCGGCGACGTGCGACCATATCCTCTTTGGAAACGAAGAATCGACTCGAGCTTAGTTCCCCGGCGAGCCTAACGACGGCAAGGGGCGGGTACGCCCGTTGGTCTCCGGTTCGCGCCCTACGCCGGTGTTGCCGACGATGATTTGCCAGCGAGGGACCCTACATCGTCCCTGGCATCGCTCACGGCATCGCGCGTTGCCGGCGGACACCGTCATCGTGTCGAAGCGAACGACCACAAAGCGTCAACCCTGCGCTGACACGGTCCGCTTCGTCGTTGCCGTCGTCTCCAGTCTCGCGCTCGCAGTTTCGTTCTCGGCTCGGGCGGACTTTAGGGGCAAGGTGGTGCGAGTCGCCGATGGCGACAGCATCACGGTACTGCGCGGGTGGGAGCCCACAGAGGTGCGCTTGGCGGAGATCGATGCGCCGGAGAGGGGGCAGGCATTCGCGAACCGATCCAAGCAGGCATTGGAGGTCCTGGTGAAGGGCCAGGAGGTGCGGGTGGTGGAACGCGGCCAGGACCGATACCACCGGACGGTCGGCAGAATCTATCGCGGCGACTTGGACGTCAACGCAGAACTGGTGCGGCAGGGCATGGCCTGGGTCTCTCGCCAATACGCCAAGGATGCGACCCTGGGCGAGATCGAGAGCGAGGCCAGGGAACAACGCCGCGGCTTGTGGCGCGATTCCAAGCCGGTGGCGCCTTGGGAGTGGCGAAGGTCGAGGCCAAGAGACTGAGGTTTCGCGATGCAATCGACCGAGTTCCGACGCGATCCCTTTTGCGCCCACAAAAAGCCAACCGTCGCCGCGGGTCAGACTAACATCGGCGCCAACAGATCCCGACGATCCGGTGAGGGAGCGGTTCCGACCGTCCGGTGCAATGCCTCGAGCCCCGCGGCGAGTGCCGCTCGATGGCCTGCCGGTGCTATTGACATCCGAAATGTTTAGATGTCAAATAACTGCGTCCGGGCCTCACGCTCCGGCACTCCGAACGTCGGCGCTCTCGGAGTATCAGCAAAGGATGCGTATGAACATCGTCTGTATCGGCGGGGGACCGGCCGGCCTGTACTTCGGCCTGCTGATGAAGAAGCACAACCCGGCCCACGACATTGTCGTCATCGAGCGCAACCGCCCCTACGACACGTTCGGCTGGGGCGTCGTGTTCTCCGACCAGACGCTCGGCAACCTCGTCAACGCCGACGCGACGACGGCGCGCACGATTCTCCAGTCGTTCAATCACTGGGACGACATCGATGTGTTCTTCAAAGGGCACAAGGTCACGTCGAGCGGCCACGGATTCTGCGGGATCGGCCGGAAGCGGTTGCTCAACATCCTGCAGGAGCGTTGCGAGGAACTGGGCGTCCGGCTGGTATTCGAGACCACCGTCGACGACGAACGCGTTGTCGCCGCGCAATACGGTGCCGACCTCGTTATCGCCTGCGACGGCATCAACAGCGCGATTCGTGCCCGTTACCAGGACGTGTTCGAGCCGGATGTGGATACCCGCAAGTGCCGGTTCGTGTGGCTCGGCACGAAGAAGC
>CAWELU010000024.1:0-39196 GCA_963809965.1 uncultured beta proteobacterium | reverse complement strand
CGCCTTCGCGAGATTTAGGCGGATCGCCGGCGACCTTGGGCGCGAGGTCCGAGGCCTTGCGCAACAATTCCATCCCACGTGCCGTGCTGCCCTTTTCGACCAGCAGCACACCCAGCGTGTCCATGACGTTCGCGCTGTCCGGTGCGAGCTTGTACGCCTTCTCCGCCGTACGCGAACGCCCGCGGATCGTTCGTCTGCGCCCATGGCCCACGCAAGGTCGTTGAGCATGAGGCCGGTCTCGTTCGGGCGGGCTTCGCAAGCACCGAATAATGTGCGATCCCTGCAGCGAAATTTTTCGCGCAAAGCCGATCGGCCAAGACAGGCGGATAGGCCTCATCCTTCGGATGATCCTTGAGCCACGCGGCGGAAAATCTCGTCGGCTTCCGCGTGGTCGCCGGAGCGCCGCAGCACGTGTCAACCTTCATGGCCAAGTCGACGCGATTCCGGTGCCTTCAATCCGGCGCGATAGGCAGCGATCGCCTCGGTCCAGGACTTCTTGGAAGCATAGATGTCCCCCTCGAACAGGTATCCCACGGGCTGCTTCGGCCGCTGCTTCTGGATTTCGCGGGCCACGGCAACGGCTTGCGGCAGCCGGCCTGCATCAAGATCCAGCGCGATGACCCCCCTTTGGGCCGCCACGAAGTCCGGTTGGATGACCAGTGCCTGACGAAGACTTTCCAATGCCTTGTCCTTGTCCTTCACGGCAAGCTGGATCTCGGCCATGCGGAGGTGAGGTATGCGGCGAACCGGGCGCCAGGTCGGCCAGCTTGCGATACGTCGATCATGGCCTGGTTGTTGTCGCCGGCCGCACGCTGTGCGCGACCGAGCGCGTCGAGCAACGGCGGACGGTTAGGAAACCCCGCCAACGCCTCCTGCGCGGTGGCGACCGCCTTGGTGGCGTTCCTGTTGCGCAGGTAATGTTCGATCAGCGCAAGGCGCGCCGCTTCGTCGTTTGGATTCGCCGCGACCGCCTTGGCGATCAAGTCGCCGACCTCCTCCGCCGTGCCTCCTGCGCTGGCGCGCAATTGAGCAATGGCAAGGTACGCCTGGGCGCTCTTCGGGTCTTTGGCGAGCACGGCCTCGAAACGCTTCTTCGCCTGATCCGGCTTCTTCTCCAGCAGATCCAACCGTGCCAGGTTGTTCGCCGCCGGGAAATATGCCGGATCGAGCTCAAGCGCACGCTCGAAGCTCCGACGCGCCCCGGCCGTGTCGCCCTTGCCCAGGAGTGCCACGCCACGCAAGTTCGGCGCGATTGGGCTTCCGGGTTGCTTCTTTTCCAGGGCATCGATCGCGACCAGCGCCTTGTCGGGCTGCCGCTGGCGCAGGTATGTTGCGATCAGCGCCATGTCGGCGCGCGTTCCCGAATCGGACGCCGCCAGATCTTCAAGCTCGTCCAGGGCCCGATCGGTATCGCCCTTGCGCAGCTGGGCGAGCGCAAGCGCGGTGCGCTTGCCGGTACTCTCGGGGTCGAGTGCCGCGGCCTTCTCGAAGTAGCGGACGCCGGCGTCCACGTCACCGCCCTGCATGAACGTCGCGCCGGCCAGCGCCAGCATGTCCGGATCCTCTTCGATCGCGTGCAATACGGGCCGCAGCGCCGCCATCGCCTTGGTCGCCTGGCCGCTCTCCACATAGGTCGTGACCAGCAGTCGCGTCGCCATACGGTTCCGTGGATAGGCGTTGAGCGCCTTGATGAGCTTGGCTTCGGCCTGCGCGTAGGACTTGAGCTGAATGTCGATGGTCGCGCCAAGCACCAGACCGGCAAGATTGTTCGGCCAGGACTTGAGGTGCTGCTGGATGGCCTCGTTCGCTGCCGCAAAATCCTTTTGCATGTAGGCCATCCGGGCCTGCAGAAATTGCGTTTGCGGGTGCCGCAGAGCGACCTGCTTCATTGCCTCGAGTTGCTTGCCTGCTTCCTCGGTTTTCCCCTGCCCCAGCAGCATCGCGATGATCGCCGCGTGGGACGCCACGTCCCTGCGATCGATCTCCAGTGCCCTATGAAAGGCCGCAAGCGCGGCGTCGGGTTGCCGCTGGACCGCCAGGATGCCTCCCTTGAGCCGCCAGCCCTCGAGCAGGTCGGGCGCTTTCGCCAAGGCTTTCTCGATGAGATCCAGCGCCGGTTGCAACTCCCCGGCACCGGCCTTGATGCGAGCCTCGCCAAAGAGCGCCCGCGGGTAATCCGCCTGCACCGCGAGCGCCGCAGTGAACGCCGCCTGCGCCGCGCTGATCTTGCCCTGCGACAGCAACGCCAGCCCGATGGTGGTCTGCAGATCGGCCGTACCCTCCGGCGACCCGAGGTCCGCTTTCTCGAATTCGTCGATCAGCTTTTCGGACTGGCCGAGCATCAACATCGCCCTCGCCAGGGCCGGGATCGCCTGGTCGGCCGGGTACCCGAGTTCCATGGCCTTGCGCAATTCCTTTTCCGCCGCCAATGCATCGCCGGCGTCGAACATCGCCTTGCCCAACAGGAATCGCGCCTCGGCCGAGTCCGGATTCTTCTGGAGCGCATTCCGCAGATGGATAATGGCCGCCGCGCGGTCGTTCTTCGCCAGTTCCTGCTTCGCAGCAGCCACGAATTCCTCGGGCGTGCCGGGGCCGCAACCCGCGAGCAGTGTTGCCGCGACCAACGCAACCGTTGCCTTGATACCTCTCGAACGCCACGTCTTCATGTATGTTCCTGTTCTTCGTCCATTTGCCGAACGCACGCAATGGCATACCCGCGCCGGATCGAACCAGCGAACGCGGGCAGCTATTTCAAGCCCAGCCGATTCATCAGATCGTACAGCGTGGGCCGACTCACGCCCAGGAGCTCCGCCGCCTTCACGATGTTGCCGTTGACCCGGCCGAGTGCCCGCACGACCGCACGTTTTTCCGCTTCGTCGCGCACCGCGCGCAGGTTGAGCCCGTCCAAGTCATCCTGCGGCGCGGCGTCGAGTCCGACATCGGCCGCTGTAATCTGGTTCCCCTCGGCCATGATCACCGCGCGGCGGACGCAATTCTCCAGCTCGCGCACGTTGCCCGGCCACGAATGCGATTCGATCGCGGCGATTGCGTCCGGACGCAACGACATCGATCCGCGATTCTGCTCGGCGGCGAATCGTTGCACGAATGCATGCGCCAGCAGCGCCGCGTCGCCGACCCGCTCGCGCAGCGGCGGAATGGAGACGACGATCTCCGCCAGCCGATAGTAGAGGTCCTCGCGAAAGCGCCCCTCCTTGATCAGCGCCTTGAGATCCTGGTGCGTCGCGCAGACGACACGCACGTCGACGGGGATCTCCGCGCGCCCGCCGACGCGCTCGATCACGCGTTCCTGAAGGAAGCGCAGCAGCTTTGCCTGCAGGCCGGACGGAAGATCACCGATCTCGTCCAGCATCAGGGTGCCGCGGTTGGCGGTTTCGATCTTCCCGATCGTCTGCTTGGCCGCGCCCGTGAATGCGCCTTTTTCATAGCCGAAGAGCTCGCTTTCGAGCAGCGTGTCCGGAATCGCCGCGCAATTGATCGCCACGAACCGCTCGGCACGTCGCGGTGACAGATCGTGCAGCGCGCGGGCGAAGAGTTCCTTGCCGGTGCCGCTTTCGCCCAGGAGCAGCACGGTGGCGTTGGTCGCCGACGACCTTCTCGACGAGCCGGCAAATGCGCAGCATTTCGGGATCGCGCGTGATCAGTCCGGCGAACGCATCGGGATGGCGCATCGACTGCAGCCGCCGATTCTCCTGCTGCAGGTCGTAAAGGCGAAACGCTCGGTCGATCGTCAGCGCGAGCAATTCGGGCTCGAACGGCTTGGCGAAGAAATCGTACGCGCCCATTCCCACGGCGCGCACGGCGTTCTCGCGATCGTTCTGCCCGGTCAGCACGATGACCTTGGTGTCGGGCGCGGCGGTGAGGATCTGCTCCAGCAGCCTGAAGCCTTCGGAGACCGAGTCGGGATCGGGCGGCAGGCCGAGGTCCATCGTGGCGACCGGCGGGGCGTGCCGACGAACCTGCGCCATCGCGCTCTCGGCGTCCGACGCCGGCAGCGTCTCGTACTGGTCGAGCGCCCAGCAGATCTGCTTCTGCAGCGACAGATCGTCCTCGACGATCAGCAGCGGGCGCGCCTTCTGGCTCACGCCGCCGCCTTCCGCTGCGAAATCGTCGCAGCGCCGGCCGGAGCGCCGAACAACGGCAACAGCAGACGCACGCAAGTGCCGACATCGGGCGTGCTGTCCACCTGGACCTGACCACCCAGTTCGTGCACATACTGGAAACTCTCGTAGGCACCGATGCCCATGCCACCCTGTTTGGTCGTCTGGAACGGCTTGAACAGGCGATCGCGCACGAATTCCGGCGTCATGCCGTGCCCGGTGTCGCCAACTTCGACCAGCGCCTGCCCGTCCTGCCTGCCAAGTCTAATCCACACGCGGCCGTCGTCGGGTGTTGCGTCTATCGCGTTCTGTACAATGTGACCAATCACCCGTTCCAGCCGGTCTTCGTGGCCGATGGCCACCACCCTTTCCTCGCACTGGAACTCGGGCGTCGGCAGCTGGCCGGCCTTGGTCCGCTGGATACGATCGACGACACCAGCAAGATCGATACCACGCGCCGCGTCCACCGGCGTGGTCCCGTCGCGCAGCTGCAGCATCAGCTGCTTCATCCGTTCCACCGAATGCCCCACCGTCATCAACATGTCCTGCTGAAACTCCGGATTGGCACGGTGGCGCTCGGCGTTCTTGAGCATCAGCGACAGCTGGGCGACGATGTTCTTGAGGTCGTGCACGACGAACGCGGACATCCGGTTGAACGCATCGAACTTGCGCGCCTCGAGCAGCGCCTCCGTCGCCTGCGTCTGCGCCAGAAAGGCCGCTGCCTGTCTCGCGGCGGTCTTCAGGAGATCGTTGACCTCCCAGTTCACGTCGACCTTGGCGCGAGCCGTCGCCAGAACGACGAATCCGATGAGCTCGTTGACCGTCGCCAGCGGAACGATCAGCCAGGCGTTGGGCAGCTGCGACAACCATGCCGGCAGGTCGCAGTCCCGGTAGCGCTCGGGCGATGCGCGAAATTCCTCGAGATTCACGACCCAGCCGCTTTCGCGCAGGAACCGGCAGAATCGGCCCTCCGCTTCTTCCGTTGCCGCGCTCACGGCCATGTTCCAGCGCGCCGCCTGCGCGAAATATCGCCCCGACGCGTCAGCCAGCCAAAGACCTCCGGCAGGGCTTTCCACCAGGTCGGCCAACGCCCTTATCACCTGCTGGCCCAGCTGGAGTTGCCCATCCTGTGTCCCGCAGCGCGCGCGTGAAGCGCAGCCACTCGTCGCGGTAGTCGTAGCGGTAGCTGAAGAAATGCTTGCTTACGAGCACGCGCAGCCTGGCGCGCATCGATCCCGAGAACGCGAGCGCGCCCAGGATGAGGAATCCCGCAAACAGCAACGCGACCTGCAGTGCGCCTCCCCACGTGCCACCAAAGTAGCGGACGTAGTAGCCCGCGGCTGCGATGAAAAGCAGGTAGAGCCCCGACGTCATCAGCGCCGTCGTGTGGAACGCCACACGCCGAGACAGGGCGATCCGGAGCGTCCACTCTCGATTGCGCGCCGTGGTCATCGCCAGCAACGGAACGACCAGCACATAGATGAAGCCGCGCACGCTCCACGCTTCCGCATCGAACCTGCTGAACAACAGTGCCTCGGCATGCAGGTACAGGTCGAAGATGAATGCGGCGGCAAGCCCGAGGCAGAGCGGCTTGATGTTCCACCGCGCATCGTCCGCAACATTGCGGAAAAGCTGTTCGATAAGCACGAGTCCGAAGATCGACGTCGCAAGCCCATCGAACGCCGCCAAGCGCCCTGGATCGCCGAACATCGTGAATCGCAACGCCGACGCGAGCTGCGCAAGCAATCCGATCACGACGAGCGCGGAAGCGACTGGAACGAGCCACATCAACCGCCGTGATCCGCCGCTCGCCGGGTCCATGCGTGGCGAGGCCAATGGCGGAAGTTCGGCCGTTGTCGCACCGCTCGAGGCGCCTGCGGCCAATGGTTCCGTGACTGCGCGCGCGGGGATCGGTTCGCCATCGGAGGGTGACGACGCGGGCGGCCGCTCGATCAGCAGCAACAGGAAAAGGTACCATCCGCCGACACGCACCACATCGGCGATGGACACGAACGGCAGGACGGACCTCGCCTCGGTCCACGCGAAGGCCAAAGCGACCAGGCCCCATATCGCCGTCAATCCGGTCGCCAGGATCAGCGCGAGCCCCCGCAATCCGCCACGCCACGCGAACCACAGGTATACGGCGAATGCGGCGTAGCCGAATCCGGCAAGCCCATAGCTCCAAGCGGCGACCGTGGCGAGTTCGGTGTTCATTGCCCTGGCGGGGGCGATTCAGGAAAAGGGGCGTATTTTGACGCGAAAAGCGCGTCGAATGTGGATCGCACCGGACAACGACGACTTGCGGTCGCATGCGTCACGAATTGTGGCGCCGTGTGACCGTGACATCTTGCGGTCGTCCGGCGGAAAGTGATCGTGGCGGCCCGGCGGCGGCACAATCAGAAACGCCGCATCGCGCCACGGCGCCGACGACGGACGATTCCGGGATCGCTTCGCCGTGGCAATGTGTACAACGTCGGCTACCGCTAAGAGCAGCTTTGCCGAACGCGCCACATTATCGCACGCTCCACGTCATTGCGCCCCCTCGCCGGTCAGCACGACGCCGACCGTCTCGAACAGGATGACGATGTCGAGGAACAGCGTGTGGTTCTTGACGTAGTAGAGGTCGTACTGCAGCTTCTGCGCCGCATCGTCCAGCGATGCCGCATAGTGGTAGCGCACCTGCGCCCAGCCGGTGATGCCGGGCTTCACGCTGTGGCGCACCGCGTAGAACGGAATCTCGCGCGCCAGCTGATCGACGAAGTAGGCGCGCTCGGGACGCGGGCCGACGAGGCTCATGTCGCCCTTCAGCACGTTGATCAGCTGCGGCAACTCGTCGATGCGCAGCTTGCGGATGATGCGGCCAACGCGGGTGATACGCGTGTCGTTGTTCGACCGCCCACCGTGGCTTGCCGTCGACCTCGGCATCGGCGCGCATGCTCCGGAACTTGATCACGTTGAACAGGCGCCCGCCCTGCCCCACCCGCTCCTGCCGGTAGAGGATCGGAAAGCCGCTTTCCATCGCAATCGCCAAGGCGGTCACCAGCATGACCGGAAATGCGAGCACGAGCAGCATCGACGCCGTCGTGATGTCGAACACGCGCTTGACGAACGTGCGCAACAGCCCCTGCCGGAAGCCGTCGCCGAAGATCAGCCAGCTCGCGTGGAGCGTATCGAGGCGCACCTGCCCCACCGCGCGTTCGTAATAGCTCGAAAGATCGAGCACGCGCACGCCCATGAGCTTGCAATCGAGCAGCTCGCGCAGCGGCAGCACGCCGCCGCGCCGCTCGCGGACTGCGACGATGATCTCGTCCAGGTTGTGGCGCCGCGCCGTCTCGACCAGATCGGATCCCCCCGCCACCATCTTCTGGCTCGGGACCCGTTGCCCGTCATCGTTCTTCTTGGCGGCGAAGAACCCGACGAACCGGATCGAGGGCCCGAGCTCGCTCAGCGATTTCTCGACGGCAGCGGCTTCGGCACCGGTTCCCAGCACGAGCGTGCGGCGCACCAACATCGGCGCCATGCCGCTGAGCGTGGCAAGCCCGCGGATCGCCACCAGTGTCACGAAGGCGAGCGGAACGACCAGCCGCAGCGCCTCGTTCCAAGCGTCCCCGTGCGGCATGATGCTGAATATCGCCCATGCCACCGGCACCGCGAGCATGACCGAAAGCACGATGCGCGCCGTCGTCTGCGCCATCGTGCGGCCGGGATTGCGATGGTAGAGTCCGACGATGGTATTGAGCACGACCATCGTGATCGCGAACAGCAATGCGTCCGGAATCACCGACTCCATGCTCACAGCCGCCGCCGTGATTGAGGAATGCTGCCGCAATCACGACGGACAGGAACAGCAGAATCGCATCGAATGCGATCTGCAGCAGGGTGTTCGAAACGAACCAGTGATTGAAGAGACGGACCATGCTCGACTGCGCTCGTCAATCGCGCTTTGACGACTTCAATGTTCCGATCGATCGGCCGACGCGTACGCGCATCAAGCGCCGCCAACGCGAAGCTTCAGGAGACTGCCCAGACTCCAATCTGCCATGACCGACATCGTCCGTGGTGACGAAAATTCGACAGTCGAGTGCTGTGCATGACAAGAAAAAATCCCTGCGCGGCTGAGAATCGAAATGATGATTGCCATATGAATCGCTCCTGGAGTCTTGCGAATATGTCACCGCAGGTACTGCACAAAGCGTGCCATATGGGGAAGCGGATCGACTGGGTGTCTTAACTCCATGTTTCGAGGATGCTTTCGATTCCAGATTCGAAATGAGGAGATCGGTCATGGGGGCAATCAACGGCACAGATTGCGTGCCCTGCCGAACCGCAAGAGCTCGCGATGCTCGATTATCGATCCGCGCGTTGTTATACGCGAATTACTGATCGCACCAGAGGGATCCGATACACGGCAGCGCGGCGCAAGCGTGCGCTGTCCAACGCCTGCAGTCGTCGACGACATGTAGCCGACAACCGGGACTCCATTCCCGTCCGACAATCGCTTGCAACTTTCGGACAGCTTTCCCGTCCGTCACTCGCTTGCGTCTATCCGACGGGAGTCGCGACGCCACGATGATACAGGCGTGACCCGAGATTACTCGCGGAATCCATTCGGATTGGCCGACTGCCAGCGCCACGCGTCGCGCACATTTCGTCCAGGCCTCTGCGTGCCTCCCAACCCAGGATCGAGCGCGCACGCGACACGTCGGCGTAGCACGTCGCGACATCGCCTGGACGGCGATCGACGAACTCGTACGGCACACTGCGACCACTCGCCGCTTCGAAACTGCGGACGACTTCGAGCACCGTGTGCCCTCGTCCCGTCCCGAGATTGACGATCGTTTCCCGCGCTGCTTCTCCATCCATGAGCCTTGCCAGCGCGGCCACGTGTCCGGCGGCGAGGTCGACCACGTGGACGTAATCGCGGATACCCGTCCCGTCCGGCGTCGGGTAGTCGTTCCCGAAAATCCTGAGCCGTGGCTGCCGCCCCACCGCCACCTGGGCCACGAATGGCATCAAATTGTTCGGAATGCCCGCCGGATCCTCGCCGATGAGGCCGCTCGGCGTGTGCGCCGACGGGATTGAAATAGCGCAGCAGCATCACATGCCAGCCGGATTCCGCGGCCGCCACGTCGCCGAGGATCTGCTCGATCATCAGCTTCGTCCTGCCATACGGATTGGTCGGCCCGAGGGCAGATTCCTCGGTAAGCGGCATCTTCTCCGCTGCTCCGTACACCGTCGCCGAGGAACTGAAGACGATGCGCCTGACGTCATGATGCCGCATCGCGCCGAGCAACGTTGTCGTGCCCACGACATTGTTCTCGTAATAGCGAAGCGGGTCCGCCACCGATTCGCCGACGGCTTTGAGGCCGGCAAAGTGGATCACGGCATCGATCCGTGTGGTCGGAAAAGACTCGATCGAGCGCCGCTCGATCCCGGATGTCGGCCTCGACGAACGCCGGTCGACGTCCCGTGATCCGCTCGATGCGATCGAACCACCAGTGCCGAGCTGTTGCAGAGATTGTCGACGATGACCGGAGTCCAACCGGCCGCGATCAGTTCAACGCAGGTATGCGATCCGATGTAACCGGTGCCGCCGGTGAGGAGAATGACGGGCATGGGTCGCGCACCACCGCGGTCTATGATCCAATCGGGGATCGCGGATTATATCCGCAGCGTCGCAACCTCCGAGTCAAGCGCACGCGACCACCCGCCGCCGCCCAGGGCCAACGCAATTCGCACGCGTTCGCTTTTCATGGACGTTACGGCTGCGCCTCGACAGCCTTCCCGCGCATCCAGGCCTTGCGCACGAGGTGTCGGAGCAACAGCGGCATCGGCATCCGCAGCCAATGGCCGCGAATGTACAGCGCCCGACGCGCGGAGGGCGTCAGCCAGTCGGAGCAGGTTGCGTGGTTCGGTCGCAACGCGCGAAGGAACAGCACGTCCATCAGCCAGCGCAGCGGGCGCGACGGCGCTCCGGCCTGCGAAGCGGTGAGCACGGGAGCCGGCACCGGAGTCCCGAGGATTCTTACCGCGTAGCGCAGGGCGTAGAAGAGCGGACGCGTGAGGCCGACCTCGCGTGCGCGAGCGAGCAATCGCGTCCCAGAAGCCCGCGCTCTGCTCCGAAAAATCCCTGAGCAGGAGATCGATGTCGACGAGATCCCGCAGCCCCTTGTCGAGCTCGCCTTCGTGGAAAAGATGGGTGGCGCTGTGCAGGACCATGTCGGCGGGCGAAAACACGTAGACGTCCCCGTAACCGGGAATTCCCACGGCCGCCGATCGCATCCGTTGCGTATCGGCCCGAATGCGCGCCGTTTCCGGCAGGATCGCGTGGTGCACATCGATCGTCGTCCCGCGCTTCAGGTGTCGCATCGGCGGAATCTCGTGCATCCATGTACGGTAATAGCGCTCGTCGTATGCATCGATATTCCCGGTCGCCCACCCGGCGAACATCAGGTCGGCCTCGACATCGGGCAACGTCGCCTTCGAGACCAGGATGTCGATGTCCGAAAGTGTCCGTCCTCTCGCCGCCGGCAGACCCGCCAGGACATAGGCGGCGCCCTTGAGGTAAACGATCGGCGAGCCGGTGCCGACCAAGGCCTTTCGAATGGCGGCCACCTCCCGAACCACGGCGGCGTGCTGCTGATCGGCCACGATTCGCGCGCCTTCGAGATGCCACCTCGGCCGTTCGGGCACCTGCTCCAGCAAGCCCCGCTCGTCGAGCAGGACGTGCAAGCGCGCGAGCAGGTACGCCGAACGGCCCTGGCGAATCAGCAGATCCCAATCGCCGAGCGAAATGCCGCGGATCCGCTCGGGGCGCACGAGCACCGAAGCGAGCAGCCACCGCGCGTCCATCAAGCGCCCGGGGATTCGAGCGAATCGAAGACCGCAATGGCATCGTCGAGATCGGAATAGGTGAACTCGTGGCAATCGCTTGCATCGACGATACGGGCAAGGCAATCGAAGCCCGCGTCACCGAGCGACGCGAAGTTGAACGCGTTCTCGGTTAGCTTCACCAGCGTGCGCGCCTTCGAGATCCGCTCCAGGCGAGCCGGCGAGCCCGCCACGTAGCGCGGGAATACGATCCGTGCCGGACGCGCCGCAGCGCGCGCGCGCCGGACGCTCTCGGCTGGCGGCTTCAAGTGGGCGACGTTACCTTTGCGCGTATCGTACGAAACGGGGCCGATGACGGCGGACTGGGCAAAGCCTCGGATGAGGTCGATCGACTCGTTCTTGAGGCTGATCGGTCTCGGAACCGGCGTCAGGCCGAGTGTCGCCGGCGTGATCAAGGCCAGCTCGTCGGACAGCAGGCGCCAGCCACGAATCACGAGCGCAGCCGTCAATGTGCTCTTTCCGGAGCCTGGCGGTGCCGGCATCAGCAGCGCACGTCCGGCTCGTTCGACGACCGCCGCATGAAGCATCAGATACTGGTGGCAATGGTTCGCGATGCACCAGTTCAGCCCCCATTCGAACACCGGGTACGCTTGATCCGCCGGGAGCGGCTTGAATGGCCGTGTTCCGTCGAACAGGAAATCGACCTGCGGCCTGAACCAGCGCCGGACCGACGACGGCCGGGCGATGACGATGTGGAAATCGGAGAATCCGTCGTCGATTATGCGGTACCCCGCGTAGAAGAGCGCGAGGCCCCGGACGACCGACGGGAGCGCCGTTCGAATGCAAGTGACGACGGGAGGGATCTCGATGGCCAGACCCTCCGCTCGAAGCTTGGCGGCGAACAGGTCGGGCGGCAGATCACCTACATTCAAGGAGCGGCGGAATCAACGAGACCGAGACGCTCCAATTCTACCAACATCGCTTCGACCTCTTCCTGCACATCGCCCTGAGCGGCAATTCTCGGATCGGTTGCCAGCTCCGTGACGAGATCGGAAACAGACACCGGCGCGGCGTGTCCCTGGATTGCCCGCAGGAGGCGAGCGGCCACGTCGGTGACGACGAAGATCTCCGTCGATTCCGGGTTGAACACCACGGACTCGGCGTCCCAGAGGGGCGAGAACTTCAGGCAACCTTGAACCGCGGCGCGATACTGCTTGGGCAAGCGTGCCTATCGGAAACGAGGCGATCGCGGGCCGAGCGGGCCGCGGTCACGTCCAGGTCCCGATCAGGTATTGCGCGATCCGGGGCGCGTACCACGCGCTCGAAGCGGAGCAACCCGACGTCGGGCAGAAACCCGCGAGCGTGCGGCCCTCGTTCCACATATGAATGATCTGTTCGATCGTGGGCGGATAAGCCGAATCGAGTCGCTTGTTGAGAATAGCGGCGGCTACGTAGCTCGCAAGCTGTCCGAGACCGAGGCCGTACACCGACGTGCTGCTGATCAGCGTGGGGTAGGCCAGGACTTCCCACAGGCTTATGGGGCGCGCATCGACGTCGTAGTGGAAAGCGCCGTTGCAGGCGGAGCCGCGCGCACGCATCGTCGGAACGACGCTCACGAGTCCGGCGTCGGAGCCGACGCCGAAGATGCTCGCGAACGTCGCGCCGAAATCCCAGTTCGACAACGCAACGCCGTCGCAATACGTCCCGGCCGTATTCTTGATGCGCGCCAACGCCTGCGTGCTGCTTGTGCCCGAGAAGGCCGTCAGCGCATCATTGCCCGCGTTGGCGCCCGCGTCCGACCAGGTGGTCCCGGAGCGGCGTTGAATGGTTGGCGGATCGACTCCAACCCAGCTGGTGAAGCTCTGCTTCCAAGTGTCGGGCGATTTCCCGGCCGTGCAGGTCAGCGGCCCCGGCTGGCTGAGGTTGCCGGAAAAGATCTGGGATGGCGACCGGCACTCCAGCGCGAGGGCAGATCGGGTCGAGGCCGCGTAGAGCACCGGTCCAGCGACGAATCCGCCGACAAGCAACCTGCGCCGTCCACCGGCAACGTCCGGCGCACGACGCATCGAGTCCTTCTCGGACGTAGCATTCGTTTGGTCGCTGGCGGGTCGCTTCGGTTGATCAGTCATTGACGATTCGACCATTCAGGGCTCACGGGACACAAGCATTCGTCGCGCCTGCCGGGCGCGTTCCCCAAACCATCGATTCCGGCGGAAACGCGAAGATGGTTCCAATGCCAAAGCAAAACTCGTTCCAATTCAGACGTAAGCACGCATCCGGCTGATTGATGCGGGAAATCCCGTGCTGGGGAACGAAAACCCACATCCGCGAGACCGGACAACAACGGTCGGGTGTCAATTTTCTCGACAAGGTTCGGTCCTCGCCCGAACTCCGGCATACGGATTGCGTTCCGGCTTTTCCGCATGGCTCGCCGCGCGAACCGCGGACGGCCCGCAATCCGACACCTCATTCCAATCCGCTTGCGACAACCCATCCAATGTCGAAGTTTGAAGTCGGGTGCCTGAGGTCGCAAGACAATATTTCATCCGATCCACGCATGCCATCATTCGGCTGCGCGAGCTCGCTCGTGTGCATTCGTGGTACGCCGCCGAAGCTCGACGATCGATTCGGTTCGATCGAATCAGGCGCGCGGTCGCGTTGTAGTGTGCAAGGAAACATGGAATCACTTCCGCAACGGCCATTCGAGACGTGCGTAACGCGTTGCCCGGGCGGCAACCGGGCATGCCGGGCACAGGCATGAGCAGGATCGCGGATCGGCACGAGACCGCCAAAGTCCCCTGGGGCGTGTTCGCGCTCGCCTATGGCGGATTGATCGTCTACGGAAGCCTCTACCCATTCTCGGAATGGACGCTGCGCACGTCCACACCCTTCGAGTTCCTCGTGCCGAAGTGGCCACGTGGCGTATCGCGCGTGGACGTGATCACGAACGTCCTCGCCTACGTGCCGCTGGGGCTTCTGCTCGTGCTTCCGGCCCGTCAGCGTTCCCTCGTGCTTCCCGTTGCGCTCGCAACGCTGGCGGGCACCGCACTGAGCATCGCGGTCGAGTTCCTGCAGCAGTTTCTGCCGGGCCGCGTCACATCGATCGTGGACGTGGTCACCAACGCGCTCGGAACCTTTGCGGGCGCCGTGCTCGCATCGTTCGTTCGCACCGACAGTGCCGGCGGACGACTGCTGACGCATTTGCGTCACGGATGGTTCGCTCCCGGCCGGCTCACCGACCTGGGTCTGGTCGCCGTCGTTCTCTGGGCTCTCTCGCAACTCACTCCGCTGGTCCCTTCGCTCGATGTCGGCAATCTGCGCCAGGGCGTCGCGCCGATCTGGCGAATCCTGCAACACCCGTCCGAGTTCAGTCCGGTCCAGTGGGCGACGTACCTCTTCTACATCGCGGGCCTCGCGCTGCTCGCAAGTACCCTGCGCAAACCCGGCCAGTCCATCGTCGTGCGGTTCTTTGCGTTCGTCGCGTGCGTGCTGCTTCTGAAGATTCCGGTGATCACGCGGCAACTCTCCCTGGAAGCACTCGCCGGCGCGGTGGGCGCCGCCGCCGTTGCCGTGCCCTTCGCAGCATTCGGCACAAGCGCGCGGGAACGTGCATGGGTCGGTGCGCTCTTCATCGTCGGCGGATTCGTCGTCGCCGCCCTGGCCGCGGACGCCGCAGGCGCCACACACGCGTTCAACTGGATGCCTTTCCGCGGCCAGCTCGAGAACACGCTGATCGGATTCGCATCGATCCTCGAAAGCCTGTGGCCCGCCGCGGCGCTCGCCTACCTCGCCCGATTCGCCAGCCCTCCAGGGTGGGGCTGGACGATCGCATGGATCGGCGGACTCCTGCTGGCGATGGTCGCGTTCGCATTGGAGTGGTACCAGCAGTTCGTTCCGGGCCGCTACGGCGACGTCACCATCGCCGTGCTGATGACCGTCACCTGGTTCCTGTTCTGGTCGATCCCGGTCGGGGAGTCGAAGGCCGTTGCCGTGCAATCCGGCCCGACACCGGGCGCAAAGCGCGGCACCGAGGTTCGACCCGCAATGCTCTTCGGCGCGCTTGCGTTGACGGTGGCGATCGCGGCGGGAGCCCTGACCACGGTCGCTGCCAGGCACCCGGTGGAAGTCCGGGTCGACGAAAGCAAGCTCCCGCAGTTGCCGGCGCCGCAGGAGCTGCCGCCGGCAAGCCTGCCCGGATTTCGATTCGCCCACCCGCGGCTGCCCGCCCCGACCGCCGCCGAACTGGCAATGCTGCGCACCGGCAGGCGCGAATTCCTGCGGGACCATTCGCTCTCGGGCGAATGGTGGAAAGGGCGATCTCGACGCGGCGACCCTGCAGGGGCTCGTCGAACCGGGCAGCGTGGACCTCGACCTCATGCATCGACCGGCTCATGGCGCGCACGTTCTCGTGGCGTGGCCACGAGCAGGTCAAGCCCTTGGCGATCGCCTACGACTGGCTGTACCCGCAGTGGAGCGACGCGCAGCGCGTGCAATTGCGCACCAAGCTGGCGGAAGGCTGCGACTATCTGATCGAACGCATCCGCAAGGAGCGTCTGTCACCCTACAACGTGATTCTCTACAACGCGCCTCTGCAGGCGCCTGATGGCGTGCGCGCTGGCGATCTACGGTGACGACCCGCGTGGCGACGCCATCATGCGCTTCACCAACGATCTGTGGAAAAACCGCGTGCTGCCTGCCTGGCGGCAGGTCATGGGACGCAACGGTGGCTGGCACGAAGGCGGCGAGTACGTCGGCATCGGCATCGGCCAGGCGATCTACCAGCTTCCCGCGATGTGGCGGCACGCGACCGGGGAGGACATCTTCGCCACAGAGCCCGGCATTCGCGGCTTTCTCGATTTTCTCGTCTACCGAACGCGGCCGGACGGCACGCACTTCCGCTGGGGCGACGCCGCCGCCTTCGACCGAATCGTGCCCGACGCGGTCCCGCTGGCGCCTCGAGATGCGGCATGCGCCGGCTTACAACCTGCGCGGGCCACGGGGAGCGCCCGCACCGACGGGTTGGCCTTGGGGGCCGTTTACCGATTCATCGCTCCTCGATCCGACCGCGCGCGAGCGGCTCCCGTTGACACGTCATTTCGACGGCATCGGGATGGTGGTGATGCGCAGCGACTGGTCTTCGGACGCGACCTACGTGACGTTCAAGGCCGGCGACAACTTCTGGTCGCACGTGCATCTCGACCAGGGAGCTTTCACGATCTACAAGGGCGGCGAGCTGGCGATCGACAGCGGCCTCTACGGCCCTGCATACGGCTCCGACCACCACATGAACTACACGTATCAGACCATCGCCCACAACACGGTCACGGTGACCGATCCCGAACGACAACGTCCCGGCACCGACCAGGAAGGAGCCCCGGCCGATCGCCAACGATGGTGGCCAGCGTCGGATCGGCTCGGGGTGGGGCGTGGAGGCCGCGCCGCTCGACCGTGCCGAGTGGGAAGCCAAGCGCGACATCTACCACACGGCGACGATGGAACAGGTGCTCGATCGGGATGGCCTGACGGTCGCCGTGGCGGACATCACGCCGGCCTACACCAACGCCCAATCGGGAAACGGCACGTTCTCGCATCGGACACGCCGCGTCGAGCGCTTCTGGCGCACGTTCGGCTACGACCGGATCGATGACGTGATCGTCGTGTTCGACCAGGTGACGGCGACCAAGGCTTCCTTCCGCAAGCGCTGGCTGCTGCACACGCTCGAAATGCCCATCGTCGGGCCCGATGGATTCACGGTCAGCGTGACACCCCAGGATCGCCCCGGGCACGCGGGGGGCCGCCTCGAGTGCCAAGGTACTGTTGCCCAGGGGCGCCAAGATCAATCGCGTCGGCGGCCGTGGTTTCGAGTTCTTTGTCGACAACACGAATTACGACGAGAACGGCACCCTGCAGGAGAGACTCGCGAAGCCCGGCCCGATACCGGCCGAACCCGGTGCGTGGCGCATCGAGGTGAGCCCGTCGTCGGATGCGGCGGAGGATGTCTTTCTCGTCGTCCTCCTTCCCACTGTTGCCGATGCGCGCGCGCCCCATCGGGTGCGTCTGCTCGAATCGGGAGAGCGTATCGGTTGCGAGATTGCCGGGCCATCGCGAACTACGCGGTGGTGGTTCCAGCGCGGCCGCAACGGAGCGGAAATCGAGGTATCCGCCAACGGCGAAACGCGCAGGCACCAGGTCGCAGGACAAGTCGCTCCGGTCGTTGTCGACGAGGGCTGGCTCGATCGTGTGAGAAAATGGCTGCGCTCGCAACTCTGACGTTCGAAGAAAAACAGGGAGATCGATGACGACATTGACGTACCTCGACCGACTCGAGGCCGAAAGCATCGACATCATGCGCGAGGCGGTGTCCGAGAGCGAGCGCCCGGTCATGCTCTATTCGATCGGCAAGGACAGCTCGGTGATGCTGCACCTGGCGATGAAGGCGTTCTACCCGTCGAAGCCGCCGTTTCCGCTGCTGCACGTCGACACGACCTGGAAGTTCCGCGAAATGATCGAGTTTCGCGGCTTGATGGCGGCGAAGTTCGGGCTCGAGCTGATCGTCCACATCAATCCCGAGGCGCTGGCGATGGGGATCAACCCCTTCACGCACGGCTCGGCCGTCCACACCGACATCTGGAAGACGCAGGGCTTGAAGCAGGCGCTCGACAAGCACGGCTTCGACGCGGCCTTCGGCGGCGCGCGCCGCGACGAGGAAAAATCGCGCGCCAAGGAACGCATCTTCTCGTTCCGCTCCGCGCAGCATCGCTGGGACCCGAAGATGCAGCGCCCGGAATTGTGGCGCCTGTACAACGCGCGCAAGAACAAGGGCGAGAGCATCCGCGTGTTTCCGCTTTCGAACTGGACCGAGCTCGACATCTGGCAGTACATCCATCGCGAGAACATTCCGATCGTTCCGCTGTACTTCGCCAAGGAGCGCCCGGTCGTCGTGCGCGACGGCACGCTGATCCTGGTCGACGACGACCGTCTGCCGCTCGACCCGGGCGAGACGCCTTCGATGAAGCGCGTGCGCTTCCGCACGCTGGGATGCTATCCGCTGACGGGCGCCATCGAGAGCAGCGCCGACTCGCTGACCGCGATCATTCAGGAAATGCTGCTCGCGCGAACGTCCGAGCGGCAGGGACGGGTCATCGACCACGATTCGACCGGGTCGATGGAAAAGAAGAAGCAGGAGGGCTATTTCTGATGGCACACGTCTCCGACCTGATTGCGAGCGACATCGAGCGCTACCTGGAATCGCACGAGCACAAGGGCCTGCTCCGCTTCATCACCTGCGGCAGCGTCGACGACGGCAAGAGCACGCTCATCGGGCGGCTGCTGTACGAATCGAAGCTCCTGTACGAGGACCAGCTCGCGGCGCTCGAGGCCGACTCGAAGAAGTTCGGCACGCAGGGCGACGATCTCGACTTCGCTCTGCTCCTCGACGGGCTCACCGCCGAGCGCGAGCAGGGCATCACCATCGACGTCGCCTACCGCTTCTTCTCCACCGACAAGCGCAATTTCATCGTGGCCGACACGCCGGGCCACGAGCAATACACGCGCAACATGGTCACCGGGGCCTCGACCGCCGAAGTCGCCGTGATCCTGATCGATGCGCGAAAGGGTGTGCTTACGCAGACGCGCCGGCACAGCTACCTGGTCGCGTTGCTGGGTATCCGAAGGGTGGTGCTGGCCGTCAACAAGCTCGACCTGGTCGGGTACTCCAAGAATGTGTTCGAGCGTATCGAGGAGGAGTACCGCGCGTTTGCCGATCAGATCGGGCTTCAGGAGGTGGTCTGCATTCCGCTGTCGGCATTGAAGGGCGACAACGTCACCGTGGCCAGCGCCAACACGCGCTGGTATCACGGCCCGACGCTCATGGGCTACCTCGAGACCGTGGAAATCGAGGACGCGCTGCGCAACGCCCCGTTTCGCATGCCGGTGCAATGGGTGAACCGCCCGGACCAGAATTTCCGCGGCTTCTCGGGCCGCGTCGTGGGCGGCTCGGTTCGCCCGGGGGATCGCATTCGCGCGCTACCCTCCGGCAAGGAAAGCATCGTCGCCCGCATCGTCTCGAAGGATGGCGATCTCGACGTCGCGGTGGCAGGCCAGTCGATTACCGTGACCGTGAACGACGAGATCGACATCAGCCGCGGCGATGTACTCGCCGCCGCGGACTCGCCGCCCGGCATCGCGGACCAGTTCGAGGCGACGATCATCTGGATGAGCGAGGACGAGATGCTGCCGGGGCGTCCGTACCTCATGAAGATCGGGGCCAAGACTGCCGGCGTGACGATGGTTCAGCCGAAGTTCAAGGTCAACGTCAACACCCTCGAACACCTCGCGGCGAGGACCCTGCATCTGAACGAGATCGGCATCTGCAACATCAATCTCGACCAGCCGGTCGTGTTCGATTCCTATGCGGAAAACCGGGACACGGGTGGCTTCATCCTGATCGACCGGCTCACCAACAACACGATCGGGGCGGGCCTGTTGCACTTCGCGCTGCGTCGCTCGCAGAACATCCACTGGCAGGCGATCGAGGTCAACAAGGAGGCCCATGCGGCGCTCAACGGACACAAGCCCTGCGTCGTGTGGTTCACCGGCCTGTCGGGATCGGGCAAGTCGACGATCGCCAACGTCGTCGAGAAGAAGCTGCACGCGCTGGGGCGACATACGTACCTGCTCGACGGCGACAACGTCCGCCACGGCCTCAACAAGGACCTCGGCTTCACCGAAGCCGATCGCGTCGAGAACATCCGTCGCGTAGCCGAAGTTGCAAAGCTGATGGTCGACGCAGGCCTGATCGTCCTGGTGTCGTTCATCTCGCCCTTCCGGGCTGAACGGAGATTCGCGAGGGACCTGGTCACGGACGGCGAATTCTGCGAGGTATTCGTCGATACGCCGCTCAACGTCGCCGAGCAGCGGGACCGGAAGGGGCTGTACAAGAAAGCGCGCAGCGGCAACCTCAAGAACTTCACCGGCATCGATTCGCCGTACGAGAATCCCGAGCACCCCGAGGTCAGGATCGATACCGTCGCGAGAGCACCGGAGGATGCGGCCGACGAGATCATCGCCTACCTGCGCGAGACGGGGGTGCTCGATTCGGCTTAGCGGCCCGCCGCGGTCAGGGCGCTGCCGAGATCTGCAATACCAGCGGGCGCTGGTCGCCGGTCGCTGACTTGGCCCAGCCGACGACGTAGAAGCGCCCCGCATCGTCGCGACTCACGGATCCGTACAGAAGTACGTTGCGCAGGTCCTTGGTATCCAGCGGAAACGCGGCGGAAATGCCGGTTGCCAGGTCGTACACGACCCATTCGTAGCGCCCCCTGCGCTGGGTCACTCCGGCTAGCAGGCTCTTTCCGCTGAAGGAAAACAGCGACGGGGCGTACGCCTCGCCCTGTGGGTGAAACCAGCCCACGGGCGTGACCACTGCTGGGCCACCACGCGTCGGGTCGATCACATAGAGGTGGCCGCGATGCGTGGTGAACACGATCCGGCCGTCGGCGAGGTACGCAAGGCCGACGATGCCGTGGTTGGAGCCAGGCGACCCCGTGCCGAGATAGTGTTCGAGCGGGGTCGCCGCAACCTCCTCGAGGGCAATGTCGTATTCGACCAACGCGGCGCTCACCCGGCCATCCGGCCCGGCCGCGAGCCTCGGCACGTACGCATGGCCGCGCACGTCGGCCACGAAGTTTCGCGACACGTGGCCAGCAACGGAGCCGACGACCGTGCGCTTTGTCGCGCCGCTCGCGATGTCGTACTGGTAGAGGACGTGACCCCAATACCCGAGAGCGTAGACGTAGCGTCCAACGCCAGCCGTCGCGATCAGACCTTCCGGAACAGCGACCAGGTGTTGCCAACGATCGCTTCCAGGATCGATGCGCCAGAGGTGCCCGCCCCAGCGCGGCGGCGTGCTCGCGGAAGGATTCTCCCCATCCTCGTCCATCGAGGCGAAGTAGAGCCAACCGTCATCCGCCGGAATGATCTTGGAGTGGATCTTGACCTGGCCTTCGCCGTCGCGATGGACGCCCACCACTTTCAACTGGTCGACGACTGCCCCGCGATCGTGCCACGTGTCGGTCGCTGGATCGTAGCGCATCAGGTGGGCGCTCATGCCCGCGCTTTTCGCCGATACGCCGATCCAGATTTCGCCCCTGTCATCGCGCCCGTCGCACCCCAGATGCCATTCGCGTCGGCGAAGGTCGGCACGTCGAGCTCGCGCACGGTGGGAGCTTGGAACGGATTGCCTGGCAACGGAAGAAAACGACTTCCGGTCATCGCCTCGTACGCACGTGGCGGCCAATCGCGCTCCCCGGCACCCCATTGGTCACGCATCAACAGATAGATCCCTGCCGCAACACCGCACAGCAGTGCGAAGCCCGCGCCGATCAGGAGTTTGCGCGAACGGCCCATGCGGCACCATCAGTCACGCAAGATGACGCGGATCGGATTCGTGTAGGCGACGAGCGACTCTCCCGTTGCCAGTCGCGCTGTCACCCGGGCGCGAAAATAGGCGCTCCGCCCGTCCTGGCCGGGGACGAGCGCCTTGGGCGTCCAGTCGAATGCCTTGCTCTCGCCACCCACCTCGCCGCCGGCCACCATCTCCGGCTTTCCGGACACCCCGTTGCCGATGATTTCCACCGTCAGCGGAAGATCGTTTCCGTTGGGGCCGCGCGTGAACGCGACGCGAAATGCCGGCATCGCTGCCGAAGACCGCAGCCGCAGCGCCTCGCCGGGCACGGCCGGCAACGGCAGCGCGGGATGAACGGCGATGAACACGAGATCGTCCAGCACTCGGCCGTGGCCCGCCCAGAAAGACCCGGCACGAAGCGCCTGCAGCACCCCCCGCGCGTCTCGCTGCGGAACGCGAAGATGGGTTCGGGCGAACGCGCACGGTTCGTGATCCATCTTGCCGTGGTAATCGCTGACGGCCAGCGCGCCCCAGACCTGGTGGCCTGCGTCCAGCAACTGATCCCAAGTCCCGCCAATGTCCGCTACCACCGGATCCCAGCGGTCCTTGGTGCGAATCCTGCCTTGGTAGTCGCCCGGCTGCGCGGCCTTCTGATGACCCGGGCCGCCCTCGAAGCCGACGAACAGGTCCTGCTGCGCCTGCCAGAGCGAATAGTCGCGGAAATTCTCGTCCGGATAGAAGTCGCGGCGGCTCGGATGGTTGTAGATCAAGGCGACATCATCCGGTCGGCCCGTCTGTTGCGCGAGCCACCGCAACGCATCCTCGACCGCGGCGCCCTTGGCCTCGAAGCGGGCCTTGAACTCGGGCAGAACCCGGCGTTCGAGCGACGGCTCGACCAGCACGGTTACGTGTTCGCGCCCATCGTACGGCGGAATATTCCACTCGAGGCCCGCGAACACGACCATTCCGGGATGCCTGGCGCGGATCGCGTCCACCGTCCGCGAAATACTCCGGCGTCGCCGCGCGCACCGCGAGGTCTCCGTGATCCGTGATCGCGAGCGCGGTGCAGCCGCCCTCGAATGCTTTCACGGCGAGCGCCGCCGGCTCGAGCGATCCATCGGAAAAACGGGTATGCGTATGCGAATCGAGCACGACGCGCGCGCCGCCCGCAAGCGCCCACGGCACGGACGTCACGAACTCGGCGTCCGGGTCCGCGCGAGCACGCCGTCAAGACGATCGCCGCGGCGGTGGCGAGCGCTGTCAACTTCATGGACAGCAATCACGGCACGGGAAAGGCAATATCGGCATCACGGAAACCGGGGATGGAACGGGGCTGGAGACGCAGCGCGGGTCAAGTCTATTGGTCGAATAGCCGCCCGGCAATGTCCGAAACAGGACACTGGAGCGAACGGCACGATCGAGTTCGCGCTCGCGGGTACATGACGCCGGCGACGCCTCCCTACTTCGTGCCGTTCGGAACGTCGCGTATCATCGATGTTCACTACAGCCAGCCCCGCAACCATCTCCTTTGAGTGTCGAATGATCGCTGTTTAGTAGGCCTGCCGCAAGTTCGCCGTGCTCGGAACCCGATAGACAGCCCCCGCGATGGACCTACTCAATCCGGTTGCGGGATTTCTCGTCGGCATGCTGGTCGGATTCACCGGCGTCGGCGGCGGCGCGCTGATGACGCCACTGCTCGTCTTCCTGTTCGGCGTCGCGCCGCAGACGGCGATCGGCACCGACCTGCTGTTCGCCGCGATCACCAAGGGCTTCGGCAGCTGGGTGCACGGTGTCCGCGGATCGATCGACTGGCTGGTGCTTGCGCCGGCTGGCGTCGGGCAGCCTGCCGGCCGCCTTGCTGACGCTGGTTCTGTTGCACTACTTTCCGCAGGAAAATCGGTGCGGGCGTTGCTCTTGCCGGCACTGGGCGTCGCGCTCGCGCTGACCAGCGTGGCGATGCTGTTCCAGCCGACGCTGCATCGCCTCGGCCAGAGACTGCGGACGACGTCGCCGACCAGCTTCAAAGGCGCGCAACCGGGGCTGACGGTGATCGCCGGCGCGTTGCTCGGATTCCTGGTCACGCTTACCTCGGTAGGCGCCGGGGCGCTTGGCGTCGTGATGCTCGTGTATCTGTATCCGTATCGCCTGACGCCCGCGAAGCTCGTCGGCACCGACATCGCGCATGCCGTTCCGCTCACGGTCGTAGCGGGGCTCGGGCATTGGAGCCTCGGCAATGTCGACTTCGGTTTGCTCGGCGCCCTCCTCGTCGGGTCGATTCCGGGCATCATTCTGGGTTCGCGCCTGAGCATCAAGGTCAACAGCGTGTACGTGCGCAACGCGATCGCAGTGATGCTGGCGGTGGTCGGGGGGAAACTCCTCCTGCAGACTTGAGGGCGAGTGCCCGCCGTCCGCGGCGAAGATGCTTCGGCCACCGTACAACAGACACAGCGATGAACGAAACCGTCGAGTTCGCCGCCGCAAGCGTGCAACAGAGTAACGCCGAGGCCGTGTCGGCAGCGCTGCCCGGCATCGCGCGCGACCCGCACGGCAAGCCGCGCATCGGCCTCGACGCGGAAAGCCTGTATGCCTTCGGTCACCTGATCCGCCTGACCGAACAGCTGATCCTGGACCAGTTCTCGCGCGGGCTCGTCTCCGGCACCACGCACACCTGCCTCGGCCAGGAGCTGACCGCGATCTCGGTCGTGCGCGCGCTGAACGATCCCGAGGACGTCGTGCTGTCCAATCACCGCAACCACGGGCACTTCCTCACCTATTCGGGCGATTTCGCGGGCCTGGTCGCCGAGATCATGGGCCGCGAGGCCGGCGTCTGCGGCGGCTGGGGCGGCAGCCAGCATCTCGCCTATCGCCACTTCCACAGCAACGGCGTGCAGGGCGGCATGACGGGCATCGGCGCCGGCATGGCCCTCGCGCACAAGCTGCGCGGCAGCAGCGGGATCGTCGCGGCGATCATCGGCGACGGCACGCTCGGCCAGGGCCTGCTGTACGAGGCGATGAACCTCGCGTCGGTCTGGAACGCGCCGCTGCTCTTCGTCGTGGAGAACAACGGCATCGCCCAGACCACCGACACGCCGCGAAACCGCTCGGCGGCGACATCGAGGCACGTGGCGCGGCCTTCGGCCTCGCTACCTGGCGCTTCGGCGACGACGATCCGGAGTTCTGCCGGAAGGTCGCGGCCGTGGTCGCGCGAGGTGCGCGCGAGCCGCCGGCCCGGCTTCCTGGTGCTGGACACCCGGCGCATGGGGCCGCACAGCAAGGGCGACGACCTGCGCGACGGCGAGGAGCTCGACGGCATTCGCGCCCGCGATCCGCTGGTCGCGCTCGGGCGGCAGTTGCCGCAATCCGCGCGCGACGCGATCGAGACGCGCAACCGCGAGTTCATCGAAACGGTGCGGCACGGCCGCGAACGCGTCGCCCGAGGCAACGCTTGCCCGACCCGCCGACGCACATCTACGCGGCGCCGATCGAGCCGCCCGTCGCCCGCTATCCGAGCATCGCGGCCGGCAGCAGCGTGCGGCAGGCGCTGAACGCGGCGTTGCGGCACCTGCTCGAAACGGACGCGCGCGCGCTGCTCCTCGGCGAGGATCTGCACGACCCCTACGGCGGCGCCTTCAAGGTGACGCAAGGGCTGTCGACCGATTTTCCCGGTCGCGTGATCTCCACGCCGATCAGCGAAGCCGGCATTACCGGCGCGTCGATCGGCCTGTCGCTCGACGGCTTCCTGCCGGTGATGGAAGTGATGTTCGCGGACTTCCTGTCGCTGTGCATGGACCAGATCTACAACCACGCGGTGAAGTTCCCCGGCGTCTTCCGCGACGTCGCGGTGCCGCTGGTCATCCGCACGCCGTGCGGCGGCCGCCGCGGCTACGGCCCCACGCACAGCCAGAGCCCCGAGCACCTGTTCACGTCGGTGCCGGGGCTGACCGTGGTCTACGGCAGCCATCGCCACGACATCGGCAAGCTCCTGGTCGATGCCACGCTGCGCTGGCGCTACCCGGTGCTGTTCCTCGAGCACAAGCTGCTCTACGGCGAAAAGATGGATGCCGCGCGACTACGTCGCGCTGCCCGCGGCGGACGACGTCGCCGCGCACCTTTTCCCGACGTTGCGTCGCGGCGCGATCCGATCCCGACGTCACGCTGGTGAGCTACGGCGGCATGCTGACCGTGGTCGAAGCGGCGGCACGGCGGCTCTCGGAAGAAGAGGAACTGGCGATCGAGATCGTGGCGCCGTCGCTGCTCTCGCCGCTGCCCAAGGCGTCGCTGATCCGGCACCTCGCCACGCGCGAGCGCGTGGTCATCGTCGAGGAATCGCACCACGATTTCGGCGTCGGCGCCGAGATCGCCGCCGCGATGCTCGAGTCCGGCTTCAAGGGGCGACTGCTGCGCATCGGCACGCCGCCGGTGCCGATCGCGTCGGCCCGCAGCCTCGAGCGAAGCATCATTCCCGACGAGCGACTGCTCGTCGAACAAGTCCTCGCTCTGTTCTGAAGCTCGCTTGCCATGGCCCACCCGCAGACCGCTCCCTGCGTGAACATCAACGACGAGTTCGTGCAGGTCGTCAGCATCAACGTCGAGGCAGGGCGAGTTCGTCAGGCAGCGGCGACGTCATCGGCGCGGTCGAAACCGACAAGTCGCTGGTCGACGTGGTCGGCGGAGCAGGACGGCTACGTGCTCAAGATCGTCTGCGCGCAGGATCAGAAGGTGCCGGTCGGCTCCGTGATGCTCTGGCTCGGCGACGCCGCCGACGAGCCGGTGCCCGAAGTGGCTCGACGTCGGCTGCCGAACCGTCCGGCGCCGGGCAACGAGCCGACCGCCAAGGCGCGCGCGATGCTGAAGGAGCTCGATCTCGACGCGGCGCGCATTCCCGCGACGCGGCGAGCGGCTGACGGTCGCCGACATCGAGGCGTGGTTCGCGCGGGGCGGGCAACAGGGTAGCTGCGGACGCGCCGGCTTCCGCGGCCGCAGCGAAGATCGACGAGCCGCCGCCGTCGGTTCCCGGCGATTTTCAGGAGCTGTCGGCCGAGGCCGCCGGCATGCTGCACACGGTCCTGTGGCATCGCGACCGCGCGGCGGCCGCCTATCTCGAGCTCGAGTACGACCCGAAGCCGTGGGAAGAACACGCGCAGCGCTACGCCGCCGAGCACAAGCTCATGCTCTCGCCGCTGCTGCCGCTGATGGCCTTTCGCCTCGCGGTGCTGGCGCGCGAGCGGCCCACGATCAATGCCACGATCGTCGGCGAGCGCCGCTATCAGTATCGGGCCGGTGAACCTCGGCTTCACCGTGCAGGTCGGGCGAGACGCTCTATCTCACCGTCGTGCGCGACACGCAGGAGATGGACGCGGCGCGCTTCATCGAGGCCCTGGGCGAAGTGCAGCGGCACGCGATGGCCCGCAAGCTGCCGCCGCGAGGAGGCCACCGGCGCCACGTTGTCGTTCTCCAGCATGGCGCGCTGGAACGTGAGCCGCCACATTCCCGATCCTGCCGCCGCAGACGTCGCTGATCGTCGCCCACGCCGCGCCGAAGAACGCCGGCCACGCGGTGCTCGGGCGCGAGCTACGACCACCGCCTGCTTTCCGGCTTCGACGTCGCTGCAGGTCCTGCAGGCGCTGTCCCGGCCGCCCGCGTGAGCGCCATCCGCATGAACTCTGCGCACAGGAACGCCGGCTGAGCCGCGCCGACACGAGGAAGGATCGATGCTTGAATCGCGACGAGATCAAGGCCGCCATCCGCGCCAAGGTGGTGGACGCTCGCGAAGAGCGCTCGACATGGACGCGAGCGGCGTCGCGGACGACGACGATCCTGCCGGCCACCGGTCTGCTCGACTCCAACGCGATCCTCGAGCTCGTCGTCTGGTTCGAATCGACCTACGACTTCCCGATCAAGCAGGAGGAAATCAACATCGACAACCTCGGCTCGATCGATGCGATGGCGGACTTTCTGATCGCGCGCAAGGGGTGAGACGGCGCGACGCGCATGCGGCGCCGTCCGTGCCGCTCTCCGCCGACACGGACATCGCACGACCATGGCCTTGCCGACGCTGGAACCGATACGCGACGCGGACCTGCCGGAGTTCTGCCGATTTCTCACCGAGCACCTGAGCTCGGAGCGCTCGCGCCGAGCAATGGGCGCAGGCGTTCCGGCAGGACTGGGGCGTGGCGAAGCCCAACAACGGCTTCGTGATCCGCGATCAGGGGACGAATCGTCGGCGGCATCGGCGCCATCTATGCGGAGCGTCCCGTTCGCGGCCGCCCCGAGCGATTCTGCAACATCACCAGCTGGTGCGTGCTGGACGCCGTACCGGGCGCAGAGCATGCGGCTCGCGATGGCGGTGGTGTCGCAGCCGGGCTTCCACTTCACGGATCTCACGCCCACCGAAGTCGTGTCGAAGACGCTGCAGTTCCTCAAGTTCAAGCCGATGAACGAGCGGCAGGCCGTGTGGCCGAATGTTCCGTGGCCGTTCGCGCGGCTTGGCGGCGTGCGCGTGATCGCCGGGCCCGATCGCATCGAGGCGGTCGCTCGCGCCGGCGGACGCGAAGGTCTTCCGCGATCACCGCCAGATTGCCGTGGCTGCGCCACGTCGCGGTCGGTCGCGCCGGCGCGTTCTGTCACGTCGTCTGGAAGCCGAACCGGCTGCGAGGCATTCCCGGCGCGATGGTGCTGGCCTTCAGCGACCCCGAATTGTTCCTGCGCTATCGCCTGCCGCTGGCGGGGCATCTGCTGTGGCAGGGCTGCCTGTACACTCGCGTCGAGTCGCGCCTGCTGCCCCGGGTGCCGACGCCGTCGAAGGAACTGGCGGGCTTTCGCAACAAGGTATTCCGGAGCGACACGCTGACCGAAGCGGACATCAGCAATCTGTACACCGAGATCGTCGCGCTGGACCTATGATCGAACGACAGCTCATTCACGTTCCGACCGAGGCCCGGCCGATGCTCGTCGTCGTGATCCACACCGAGGAGGAGTTCGACTGGGACAAGCCGCACGACCGCGGCGCGACGGGCGTGGCGCACATGCGCCACATCCACCGCGCGCAGGAAGTGTTCGATGCGTTCGGCATCGTCCCGAACTACGTGATCGACTATCCGATCGCCACGCAGCCCGAAGCCTTCACGCCGCTCAAGGCCTATGCCGACGCCGGGCGCGCGCTGATCGGCGCGCACCTGCATCCGTGGGTGTCGCCGCCCTTCGACGAGGAAGTCAACGCCCGCAACTCCTATCCCGGCAACCTGCCGCGCGAGCTGGAGCACGAGAAGCTCCGCGTGCTCACCGACCGGATCACCGCGGCGTTCGGCACGCCGCCGCTGACCTATCTGGCCGGTCGGTACGGCTTCGGACCGAACACCGGCGACATCCTGGAGTCGCTCGGCTACGAGGTGGACATCAGCGTCGCGGCGTCGATCGACTACAGCGCCGACGGTGGGCCCGATTATTCGGGCTATACGAGCCATCCGTTCTGGTTCGGACGGTCGCGCCGCCTGCTCGGACTGCCCGGCTCCGGCGGCTATGTCGGGTGGCTGCGCAGCGGCGGCACGCCGCTCTACCGCCGGCTGACCCGGCCCTGGCTGCGACGCATGCGGCTCTCCGGCGCGGTCGCGCGGCTGCGCATGCTGGAGCGCATCCGCCTCTCGCCCGAGGACTACAGCGAGCCGGAGATGCGCCGCCTCACCCGCGCGCTGCTCGCCGACGGCGTTCGCGTGTTCGTGTTCAGCTTCCACTCGCCGTCGGTGATGCCGGGCGGCACGCCGTACGTGCGAAACGATGCCGATCTCGCGCGGTTCCTCGACAAGTGCCGGCGCTATTTCGACTTCTTCCTGCACGAGCTGGGCGGCACGACGATGACGCCGCTGGGCGTGATGGAAATGCTGGCGCAAGCGAGCGTTCCGCGCGGGGACGCCCACTGACCGGCGACCGCCGCCGCCGCGCCATTCGATACGCTCGCCCCGTGCAATCCGAAGCGAAAACGCCGTTCCTCATGCTGACCGAATTGTTCCTCCCGACCAAGGGCGGAACGGCGATGTCGTTCGACGACGATTTCCGTCGGCTGGGCGGCAAGGAAGTCCACGTGATCACGGCCGATGTCCCGGGTGCCCGTGAATTCGACCTGACCCATCCCAACAGCATCCATCGGCTGACGCTCAAGCGGGTGGCCTGGCTCAAGCCCGAGTCGCTGCCGATGTACGCGAAGCTGTTCCTCAAGTCCGCCACCTTGGTGCTCAGGCATCGCTTCGTCGCGATCTTCGCCGGGCGCGTGCTGCCCGAGGGCCTGATCGCCTGGGCGATTGCGCGGCTCGCGAACCGGCCCGTACTGGTCTATGCGCACGGCGAGGAGCTCACCGGCTGGGGCCGTGGCCGGAAATTCCGGATGTCATGCTTCGTCCTGCGACACGCCGACGCGGTGCTCTCCAACAGCGACTTCACGCGCGACACGCTGGAGGGCCTGATGGGCGTCGAGCCAGGGCGTATCTCCATCGTCTATCCGACGGTGGACGAGGAACGGTTCAAGCCCGGTCGGCCGAGCGACGATCTGCGCGCGTCGATCGGCGTCGAGCCGGGGCAGCATCTCATCCTGTCGGTCGGCCGGCTGATGCAGAGGAAGGGGTTCGACAACGTGATCCGCGCCCTTCCATTGCTGCATGAGGCCGGAATCGATGCGCATCACGCCGTGATCGGGATTGGCGCGGACGAAGAACGGCTGCGCGCGCTGGCCGCGGAACTTGGCGTGACAGATCGCGTGCACCTGCTGGGGCACGTCAGCTACGAGGACCTTCCCCGCTGGTACTGCGCAAGCGAGGTCTTCGCGATGCCCAACCGCGACATCGGCGGCGACACCGAGGGCTTCGGCCTGGTGTTCCTCGAGGCCGCCGCGGCAGGATGCCCGGCGCTTGCGGGAACGGCGGGCGGCACGGGCTCCGCCGTCGTGGATGGTGTCACCGGCCTGCGTGTCGACGGAGCCAGCGTGGAGGCGGTCGCGGATGCCTTGGCCCGGCTCCTGTCGAATCGGGCCGAAGCCGAGCAGATGGGCCGCAACGCCCGGGCACGCGTGCTCGACAATTTCACGCACCGGCGGCGCGTCGAGCAGTTGCGCCAGCTGGCGTTACGCAACTCGCCGCACTCCCGGGAATCCCGCGCATGAGCTCACTGATCAGCACGCCACTGGAACACACGCTGGCCGGGTGGTGGAACAGCATCGACGACGCCTGCAGAAAGGCCTTCTTCGCCAGCGTCTGCGTCAACATCCTGGCGTTCGGGTTCGAGATGACGAATCTCACCCTGCACCACGACGACGTCGTTCACATCCTGATCCAGGACACCATCCTGGGTCATTTCCTCGGGCGCTTCGGCCACGGATGGTTTCACTACGTCCTCCAGAACCACTACGTGATGCCCTTCCTGCAAATGGCGGAGGGCATCATCCTGATGAGCGCATATGGCGTGTTGGTGGCCTATTTCTGGGGCGCGCGCAAATCCTGGGACCTCGCCCTGCTGTCCGCGATTGTCTGTACGTTTCCCTACATGGCGCAGGTGTTCCAGTACAACACCACCATGGCCGCGTACCCCGCCGCGCATCTGCTGGCGGCGCTTGCGGTGGTGCTGTCGGTGCGCGCAACACTCCTGCATTCGGCGCTCGCCGCGCTCCTCTACGTGGCGGCGTTTTCGATCTACCAGTCGGTCGCCGCCAATGCCGCGACGATTTTCGTCGTCTGGCTGCTCGCGAGACAGCTCTTCGGCGCAGAGGAGGAAAGCCTCGTCTCCCGGAGCACGCTGCGAGCGACGATCGCGGCGCTGATATCGGTGATTGCCGGCGGCATCGTCTATCTGGCGGCGGTGTCGATGATGAACCTGGAGCCGGACACCATCCATTCGTCGGACGAAGCGTTCCACCTCCGCGGCGCGCTGAGCCCCCTGCTCGGGCTCGGCGAAATCGTGGAGGGCACGCAACGATTCTTCCGCTGGCCGGAGAATTACTTTCCCGCCTATCTGAAGACGCTGCAGCTTGCGGCGGTGGCCGCGGCATTGGTCGGTTGCCTGCGTCTGCCTCGGCGGCTCTCGGGCAAGTTCGCTGCCGTGGGACTGCTGCTTCTGGCGATGCTCGCACCGCGAGCGTTGCAGCTGCTCGCCCCAAAGGGCCACTTCCACAATCTCGCCCTTACGGCCTACGCGCTCGTCACTGCCGGGGCGGTCATGATCGTCCTCAGGGCGGCGCGCACGGCCGGCCGCAACCTGACCATCGTCCTCACGGCCATCCTGATCGCGGGGTACGTAATGCAGTGCAACTGGATCTCGACGGTGAACTACGCTCAACACCGCTCGCCCACGTCGCGACGATGTCCCAGGTGCTGGCGCGCGTGCGCTCGATACCGGACGCGAGCTGGGACGGCAGGAAGATCGCCGTCGTCGGAACGTACAAGATGCCCGTCGACTATCCGTTCAAACTCGCGACCGGCGTGGCGACGTCATACATGGACGGGAAGCACATGGCCAACCTGGCGCGCCTCATGCGCGAGGAGGCCGATTTCGTGGTTGCGGACAAGTCGATGCCGGCCGTCCTCGAATACGCCGCGACGCATCCCGTCTGGCCAGCGCCCGGCAGTGTGAGCGTCGTGGACGGCATGGGCGTCGTGGTCTTCAGCCGACCGTCGCCCGATACCCGGTAATTGAATCAGCGTCGATGAAGCAAGTACTGCGTTGCCTTGGCGCCTTGCTTTCAGCGGCGCTTTCGACATTCTCAGTGGCGACCGACTATCCGACCTTCGGCGTCATCATCCGCGCGAGCGACGCGTCGCCGCCGGCTTCGCCGCCGATGTTGAGCCGTGTGCTGTTCGGCGACTCCGCTTACGACCGGTATCGGTCGCCTCGTTCTGGCGGGAGAACAGTTACGGTGCCGTCAATATCATCGGCACCGTTCATCCGACGGTGCTTGTTTCGGCCTATCCGCTCTCGGCGAATCGTTGCTACGGGTCGATGGCTGCCGAGGCGAAGGAACAACTGGAGGCCGCCGGCGTCGATCTCACCCGGTTCAAGTTCTTTGTCGTCGTGCAATCCGGCAATTCGCACTGTGGCGGGAAGGGACAGGGCGGCGACGGCCGCATCGTGATGAATGGCACTATTGCTATCGGCTACGTCGCTCACGAGTTCGGACATGCCTTTCCAAACGGGTTGCTTCACGCCGGGGCGTGCGTTGCCCGTCGAGGGGTAGCTGCGCGGTCAACGACTATGGCTACTACCCGGACATCATGGGCCGGGGGACCTACATGGGGTCGTCGAATGCCGTGCATAAGCTGCAACTCGGGCTGATCGATTCCAGTCGGTACGCCGTGCATGGGGCTCCCGTTGGCGTGCCGGTGGACTACACCATCAAGCCGCTCGCGTCCCCCGAAGGCCTGCTGGCGGTGCGGCTCGGCGGCGGCAGCCGCGACCCGCCGCAGTTCGATGTCGCGAGCTGGATCGAATATCGGCAACCCGTGGGCATCGACCGGACCGATAAGGAGTGGATACTGCGTCTCGACCGGGGTGCGTTGGTGACGCGGGTCGGTCCCGTGCCGGGATCGCGCTTCAGTTGCCATCCATGCCTGGTTGACACGAAGCCGCAGACCATCGACGTCTACGATTCATCCATTCTGCCCGGGGAAACCTGGATCGAGGCTGGACATCGGATCGAGACGTTGAGCGCCACGCCGGAAGGCGTTACCGTCAGGGTGACGAAGTTCTGACGCGGCCGATTTTCGTGTTGCGCCGGATGGTGGCGAGTGCGCCACTCCCGCTGGCCGAGCTTCCTGGGCATTCGCTTCTCTCGTCGAGCACGCAAGAGCCATGTTGAACCGGGCTACGTATCAGAACATCGCGCTTGCGTTCGGGTCGTTGCTCTTCTGCTTTTTCGCGATCGAGATCGGCTATCGCATCTTCGACCCGTTTCCCTTCTTCGGTCGCGAACTGATCAATCATACGGAGCACGGGAACCTGTCCACCTATGACGAGACGCTCGGGTGGAAGGGCGTGCCCGGGGGGAAGGCGCAGCTCGTCACGGAAAACAACAGCGTATGGCTGGAGCACAACCGGCATGGGTACCGAGACATCGACCACCAGGACTCCGACGACAGGAAGCCTGCCATCGTCTTCCTTGGGGATTCCTTCACGTGGGGCTATGAAGTCGAGTTCCACGACATGTTCGTCAATCGGCTGCGAGCCCTGCTTCCGCGCTACGAAATCTTCAATCTCGCTCACCGGGGTTACGGCACCGATCAGGAATATCTCACCTTCGCACTTTGGCCCTACAACCGGCCGCTCGAATGGGTGGTCCTGATGTTCAGCGAGAACGACGTCGACGACAATAATTCCGGCATGCGTTACAGCAAGCCGAAACCAAGGTACCGGGTGGTCGAGAACGAGCTGCTATTGACGAACGTACCCGTCCCGAAGATCGAGGACTGGACCGATACTCGTCCTCCTGAATGGGAATCGGATTCCTGGAGAACGAGGCTTGACCGGGTTCTGTTCCGTTCGCACTTCATCCACGACATCCACTTTCGTTACAGCCTGTATCGATCGTCAAACGCAGGCAACGAGCTGCTGACGAGGGACAAGGCGGCAGACCTCGCGGTGACGTCCCGAATTCTCGACAAATTGAAGAACGAGGTGGAAAGAAGGGGCGCACGGTTGATCGTCTTCTTCATTCCTTCCAATCGCGAGATCGCGCGACTGGACGATTCCGTGCCGTATCAGACCGACATTTCGGACTTGTGCCGAAAGCGCGGCATCGACTACTACGACCTCGCCCCGCATTTTCAGTCGACCTGGTACCGCACGTATTACCGGCAAGGCGGTCACTGGAACGCGCGCGGTCACCAAGTGGCGAGCGAGGCGATCTTCCGGTACCTGACGCGAGACGAACGCCTTTGAGCCAAAGGCCCGCTAACGCACCGCGTCACGTACGCCGCCGGTCCGCTGCACCGACGCCGTGAGATCGCGCGGCGCGGCGCCGTCGGCCGCAATGCCGACCGTGCTCTCGACCAGGTAGGTCGGCCGGGCCTTGATCTCGTCGTAGATCTTGGCGATGTATTCGCCGATGATCCCGAGGCTGATCATGATGAGGCTGCCGATCATCAGCATCGTGATGATGGTCGTCGTGAAGCCGGATACGGCGCGCCCCTGAAACCACCCGATCAGCGCTTCCCCCGCGACCAGAAACCCGAATATCAGCGTAACCATTCCCAGGAGGGTGACGATTCGGAGCGGAGCGCTCGTGAACGACACGATTGCCGTGGTTGCGAGCTCGACGAGTTTCCACAGCGTCCACTTTCCCTGCCCCTTCCGCGCGGGCCTCGACGTCGAACGGCACGCTCGTGTGGCGATAGCCGACCCAGTCCGCCAGGCCGCGGTAGAACCGCTGTCGCTCCGGCAGCATCCGAGCGATCGCATCGACGACCCGTCGGTCGAGCAGCTTGAAATCCGAGGCGTTGTGCAGGTTGATTCCGCCCAGCCGTGAAAGCACGGCATTGAAGAGTCCGGCGCGCAACCGCGTGAGCAACCCATCGCTGGCTCGGTTGCGCTTTACGGCGTCGACGACCATGGATCCCTTGCGCCACTCCTCGATCATCTGCGGGATCAGCGCCGGCGGATGCTGAAGATCGGCATCGATCGTGACCACGGCGTCGCCGTTCGCAACCCTCAGCCCCGCCAGGATTGCCGCCTCCTTGCCGAAGTTGCGCGTGAAGTTCAGCCCCTTGATGCGGCCATCCCTCCTCGCCAGGTCCTCGATTCTCTCGAACGTCCCATCCCGACTGCCGTCGTCGACGACGATGATCTCCAACTGCATGCCGCAGGGCGACGACCGCATCGGCGATGACGCTCACCGCGTGTGCGATTCCCGCCGCCTCGTTGTGCGCCGGAACCACGATGCTCAGCAGCTTCGGTTGATGTGCGTTCATCCTCGTCTTGGTCATGCGCCGAATCTAAGTCGCTATGCTCGCGCGTGACGAGCCGATCGCCCTCGACTTCGAGATGCCGGTACCCAATGAGGTGCACGGCGTGGCGATCGAGTAGTTCGCGAACGACGGGGCTGGTCAGCAGGCGGAGTTCGCCCTCCCAGTCGTGATAGCGAACCAGTCGCGGGTCGGTCACCTCCTGGGGGTCGAATAGGCCGGGATGGCACATCAGCTCGTAGACACGGTCCGCGCGAAGCCGCGGAATCCACCGCTGAAGATAGGGCAGGTCCAGTCGGCCGCTCCTCTCGAGACCGAAGAAATGGGCGGTCGGAGTGTCCCGGTGAGGACGATTGATCGTCTCGAGGGTCTTCATTATGGCGCCGCGGAAAAGTGAGCCCAACGACCCGCTCCGCAGCAGATCCCCCTTGGGAAACCGGACGTGGGCAATTCCGTACTCATGTGCAAGTGCCATGGTCATGGAGAAAAGCGTCGGCAGCATGTGGATGTGCTCGTGGGAATTCACGAATCGCAGTTCCAGCCCGCTCTCGAGGCACCGCTCGATCTGCGCGCGCCATTCGAGCCGAACGTCCTCCACCTTGATTGCTCCGGACAGTATTCCTCGCGCCATCGCGAATTTTCCGGCGAAATGTCCGGATGATCGCGAGAGCCGCTCGTGCAAGCGGCTGGTCAGCGGGACCCCGGCGGTCAAGTTCAGATGAATGCCGACATCCAGGCGATCGCAGTCTCGGAGCCACGCGGCATGCTCGGCGAAATGGGCCGTGTTGGCGAACACCCCGGTCGCCGTGACGATGCCGTGCGCGGCCGATTGCAGGATGCCCTCGCTGACGCATCGAAAATATCCGTAGTCGTCGGCGTTGACGATCAGCCGCGCGCCCTCGATGCCGGGAGCCATCAACGATCTGCGCGCGGCCTGGCACGGGCAAACAGACGATAACGCAAATCCCTGCCCATCAGGCAGACACCCCAGGTCAGCAGGGCAAACCACAACGGCGGTCGTATCGACCGCCTGCCGGCAAGAGCGCCGGCGACGATGCGGCCGGCAACCTTTCGTCTCGACGCGAACAGGAATCGGGTCAACACTGTCGGCCGGGTCATGTCCGACGCGAAAATTCCCGGCTCCACGACCGTCACCGTGATCTGCCCAAGGCCGAGTTGTCGCAATTCCATGTCCAGGCTCTCGCCCCAGATGCTCAATGCGGCTTTGGAGGCATTGTAGCCGCATGAAAAAAGCATGCCATGCCAGCGTCCCATGCTCGATATCAGCACCAGGCGGGTCGCAGACGACAAGTTGCGCTTTCGCGCTTCGCCGGACTGGGCGCGGGACGTCACCGCCCCCGCGCCCGCGCTTGGTGTGCTCACTTCCGTGATCTGCGGAGCGGATGGGCGTTGGAGGCCATGGCCATCAACTGCGCAGAGCCACTCCGCTAACTCGGCGGCGGAGAAGAAGTTGACCTGGAAGGTGTCTCGCAACTCCGGCAAGGACAGGACGGACTGTCCATCGTGCTTGGTTGCGGCGGAAAGGATGGCAATCGCAATCGATTCGGGCGGGATCCTCGCCTGCCGCAGAGCGTCCACGATGGCCCCGGATTGCGTCAGATCGGCGATCAGGAGCGACACCGGTGCTTCCGCGGGAAGCTGGGCTTTGAGGTGATCGACCGACTCCGGGCTTCGCACGATGCCCACTACCTCGGCGCCGGCCTCCAGGCAGTGGAGCATGAGATCTCGCCCGAGGCCGCGGTTGACGCCCGAAATCAGGACACGCTTTCCCGCGAGATTGTCCTTGGCGCGAAACGGCGCGCCAACCGCATAGCTGAGAAATTGCCAGCCAAGCCAGGGGAGCGCGACGGCGAGATTGAAGAGGAACCCGAGCCCCCAGCCGAGCAAGGCCGACTTGGCTGCGAGTCCGCGTGGTGCCGCGGCAAGCTCCCGATACCCCTCGCCATCGCATTCGTGGAGCGCCAATACGCAATTCACGGCATGCCGCAGCGGATGGTTCGGAAGGAAGAACTTGGTGACGAGATCAAGGCGCGCAATCCGCCATCGCCCCAATCGCAGTCTGGCCAGGTGCAGGGCGAACCCCTCGGGAGGCGGGAAGCGAAATGCAGCCTTGGCCAGATAGTCGGACGAATAGGCGAAAAGGCGCTCGTTCGGTGTGATGCGCAAGTAGGCACAGATCGCGTCGTATTCCCGCCGGTCGATCTGCCAGAGCGGAAACATCAGTCCGGTCGTCAATCCCGAGTGTGCAGCGGCCGCCGCGGGCATCATTTTTCTAGCGTGAACCGTCAAAGCCCGGCGATTCGTGCAACCCGGGTCGCGTGAGCAGCCAGCGACATCGTAATCGACTTGCTGGGCAACGACGGGAAAGCCGCGCCATCGGCAATGTAGAGATTCGAAAACAGGTTGGATCGTCCGTTGGAATCGCATCGTCGCGGGCCTCTCCCCATCGGCACGGTCCCGGCGTAGTGGATTCCCGCTCCCGGCGGAGACTGAACAAGGCCTCGCGGAAGACAGGCCAGTCGCCGGAGCGCGGACCGCGCCGTCGATACCAATCGACCGATGTGACCCTCCTTGTCCGCGGTTTCCCGGTAACGCAGGCGAATTCCTTCCCACCGGCCTGGCTGGTCGACGAGGACCAATTGGTTGCCGGGCGAAATCTTGTCCGGGAAGAACAGGGTCAAGGCGCCGAGCGCTGATTTGAGCGCAAAGAACAGATTCTTGGAGAGCCGGCTATCGAAGGGCATCCGTTCGATCAACGGGTAGTAGATCAGGCTGGTCAGGTTGAGCAGCTCGCCATGAAGATACCGTGGCCAGGGAGGCGATTCCGTGACGATCCCCATGATCAGCCGGTTGAACTGAAACGCGCGCGCGTCGGGCTTCTGGCCAAGCCTTCCGAGCGCCACGAAAGGAATCTTGACGACCGCGGTGTCCATCAACCCTTCGGATTCAGCGGCCACGTCGATCCGGGATGCCTTGAGCGTCCGCAAGAAGATTGCACCGGTCTGCAATGCGCCGGCAGCAAGGAACACCGCGTCGCAGGGCTCTTCGCGAATCGCCTGGGTCGCCGTATCGAGATAGCGAATGCCGGTGATCCTGTTTGCGCTGGAAAGAAGCGAGAGAACGAGGCGTCCCTTCCCTGTAGCGAAACTCGCTGTGACGCTCGCACTCCTCCAGCGTGCTTACGCAGGGATTGTAGATCGACGCCATCGGGCATCCCCACAGGCAGCGGTCGCAGTAGTTGCATGCATCCGCGCGCGATGGGTCGGTCACCACCGCCAGTCGTGCCCGCCCGATCGCCACACCCAGCGCTTGGAGCTTCCGCTTCGATCGCCGATACGACTGCAAGAGGCGCTCGTCCGAGGATGAAAGCCGAACGGGGGGCTGGGAAGGATGGACCCCTTGGAGGTGTGGCGAAAGCTCGTCGTCGATCGGGCCGGCCACGGGTATTCGGTTGTACACGGTCCGGTAGGCCGCTTCCATTTCGGAGATGGACACGGGCCAGTCCGAGAGATCGTTCTGATCGAACGACAGCGCATTGGCCCCCCAGCCGTTGGCCAAGCCACCCTTGGCGAAGGAGCCTTGGGGATGGAAGCCATCGGGCGCGAAGCTCCAGTCCGGATCGTCAGGCGACACGAGGAATCGCCGCGAAGGCGGGTAGCGGAGCAACTCGGGCGCCGTCGGAGGAATCAGGGCGCCGAGATCCGGACCGAGGAGGTAGGCGACCGGGTCAGCCAGACGGCTCTTCATCTCGTGAAACGTCACCCCCGGCTCCGGAAACGTCGCGTCCTTCCGGCCGACGTCCCACAACTCGGTGGCATGGCCGCGCTCCAACAGCGTCAGCGCCGCATGAGCGCCCGATACCCCGCTACCGACGACGACGATTCTCA